>JAPPLU010000060.1:56862-97582 GCA_028874075.1 Chloroflexota bacterium | reverse complement strand
ATCCCCCCGCCCGCTCTGTGTGGCCCTTAAAAAAAAACTATTTTATCCTTTAAAAACAACCCCCCGGCGGGCGGGGGGGCCCCCCCCCCGCTTCGATTTGCGAGGAAGCCTGCTGCGAGATCTACAGGGCGGCGACGCGCTCGCGGAGGGTCTCGATCTCCTTGAGCAGGGCGGCCTTGGGGTCGTCGCCACCTCCCCGGTTCTCCTCTACCAACTCAAAGGCCCGCTTTTCTATGGCTGGCATCGTGGCCTGGAGCAGGTTCTCGTCAACGTCGTTGGCGATGGTGGGGTATCCGGCCCGGTCGATCATCTTCTTCAGGTTGCCGGCATAGAACTGGTCCAGCGTCCAGCGCAGGGTTTCGCCGGAGGTGGTGGTGTCCCAGTAAATACGGACGTCCTGGTTGCGCGGGCCATAGTGGTAGTGAGGGCCTTCCAGGAAACAGTCGAAGGCCAGCAGCTCGACATTCTGGTCGGCCACGTCGGAAAGAACGTGAATGGCGAGGCCCTCGGAATTGCCGGCATAACGGTATTCAAGCCCAATGCGCACGTTGCCGACGGTGAAAACGTCGTCTTCCAGCATTCGCTCGAACTTATGGGCGACGGTCCGGCGCTTGCTCACAGACATTTCGCGGCCCCTAGCCTCTATGGTGTCCAGAACCTCAGCGGACACGGGGTTGGCTTCCACGGCATCGGCGAGGGCGTCATAGCCGGAGCGACGAATCATGGCAGGGAGCTTGGTGCGCAGGTGTCCCATGGTCCAGCCGAAGGGAGTGCCAACGGTGGTCTTGTCCATGTTCAACCGGATGTTATGGTTGGCGGGGCCATAATGGTAGTGAGGCAGCTGGTCGAAACAGTCAAAGCGCAGAATCTCTACGTCATTGCCGTCAACCTCGCCAAAGACCTGCACACACAGGCCCTGGTCGGGCATAAGTTCCCGGTATTCCAGGGTAATGTCTACTGCGCCAGCGTTGAAGATTTCACTTCCTTTGTCCACGGTACTCCTCCTGAAAAATATTGAAGTGTCCTGATGTTGGGGTTCGCCGGATATCCATCGACCCGAACATCTGGGTCGAACCTTGCGGGCCGCCTCACCATCCTCACTTCATCCGTTGTCAGCTTTGCGGCGATTCACCCTTGGGCTGATCACCCCAATTGCCGACCACCTAGGCTCGCTCTCTTGGTATCCACGATTATAGCACGGGCGGAACATTTGGCAAATTGAATTCTGCGCAGGCAAGGACAATAATGCTAGGGCTGGTTTGGATCAACCTCCGATAACTAGGCATTGCGTTGCGGCTGTTTGGACATTACATTGCCGCTCATGACTGTGCGCAAGTGGTCAATGATCGGGTTGCTCTGCATCCTGCTAACGCTGGAAATTTTCCTGTCTTTCCTGGTGTGGCGGGCGACGGACACCGCCGATGGTGGAACAGGTTCCTCGACAAGTTTCGCGCCGGTGCTCGCCGGAGATGGGGTCGGTTCCCAGCTTCACCCGAATAGGCCGAAGCCAATGCCCTTGAATCCGTCTCCGATCCCAACGCCTGCTTTGTTGCCGGTAATGGGCAATTCAAAAGCGTCTCCACCAACTCCGGTGTTCAGGTCCGCTCCGGAACTTGCCTCCAACTCAGCGCCGCACCCCACCACGGTTCCAACCAACGCAATGGAGCCCACTTTCGACGCCTTCCCTACACTTTTGGCAGTCTCACCTACACCTAGCGAACCTGCAACCCTTGACTCTGTTTCGTCGGGCGGTCAAGGGCCCACACAAAGCGAGGGAGCAATCGAGTCAGCCTCTGGCGTGGAGACGCCGGAACCTACAGCGAAGGTTGTTTTGGACTCTGCGCCAACGCCTAACCGCATGACTCTCCCAACGGCCACAACAACAGCCACACCTACGTTGCAGCCGACGGCGACAGCCACCTTGGCTCCCACACCTACGCCCACAGCCGCATTGACAGCCACGGCAACACCTATTCCCACGGCAACGGCAACAGTAATACCCACACCTCTCATACCCACACTTACTCCGACTTCCACACCGACGAGCGTACCAACTCCCACACCAACTCCCATTCCTACCGCCACTCCGTTACCCACCGCCACACCGATGCATACGCCGGCGCCGGCAGCCACGGGCGGGAACCTGGTGATCGAGTGCATCTTCTACGATGGAGAGGTACCCAGATCTGAAGCGGACGAATATGTCCAGTTGCTCAACCAAGGTCCCGGTCTAGTGGAGCTAATGGGTTGGAGATTGTCTGATCTGGGTGATCGTCGGCAGGAGTTTGAGTTTGAGGAGTCTTACACTTTGAATGAAGGGCAGCGGGTGCGGGTATATACGAACCAGGTTCACTCTGAATGGGGAGGATTCTCCTTCGGATTCGGGCGGTCGATATGGCATAACACGGAACCGGACACCGCCGGACTGTTTGATCCGTCAGGAGAACTGGTTTCCCGGCGAAGTTATCCTCCAGGATGTTAGCTTATGCGACGGCAGATACGACACGCGTTAAGGTAGGGCTCAGGCGGGTTGCCAAATGAAGTGGCTATAGTTCGTACTCCTTGATGTCAGGGGAGATGATCAGTTTGGCACCGGTTAAGCCTTGTACTTCCTCCACGGTCCAACCCGGGGCCACTTCCTTCAAAACCAGCCCTTCTGGGGTGGGCTGCATTACCGCCAGGTCCGTAACTATGAGAGACACGCAACCCTTTCCGGTGATGGGATACGAGCATTCCTCGACTACCTTGGGTCCATCGCTGCGGTCGGTGTGTTCCATAGCGACGATAACCTGCTTTGCACCGGCAGCCAGGTCCATGGCGCCGCCGATGTTCCCTACGCCCCGTTCCGGCAGCATCCAGTTGGCGAGATCGCCGGTAGCGGAAACCTGGTGGGCCCCAAGTACGGTGACATCCACGTGGCCCCCGCGGATCATGGCGAACCCGTCAACGGTACTGAAGAAGGCCATTCCCGGCACCATCTGGAGAAACTGGCCTCCGGCGTTGATGAGGTCAATGTCCTGCTCATCCTCTTCGGCCAGGGGACCACAGTTCAGGACACCGCTCTCGCTGTGGTAGAAAACCACGCTGCCGTCGGGGATGAAGTTGGATACCAGGGTAGGAATGCCAATGCCCAGATTCACGAAGCCGCCGTCGGGAAGTTCCTTGGCTACCCGCATGGCTACCACTTCCCGGGGCAACCGTTCCTTTTCTTCAACCATGATTTTGCCTCGCCTGTTAGGCCTGACCGGAGCTTATTCGTACGGTGAGAATCCCTCTGGACGGACTACAAGCCGGTCCACGTACATGCCAGGCGTCACAATCAATTCCGGGTCCAGTTCCCCGGCCCCTACAACCTCATCCACCTCGACTATAGTAACTCGGGCGGATGGAGCCATCACAGCATTGAAGTTCCGGGAAGTCCCCTTGTACACGATGTTGCCCAAAGTATCCGCTTTGTGGCCGCGAATAAGGCAAAAATCAGCGGTCAACGCTTGCTCCAGGATGTAATCCTTTCCGTCTATGACTCGCGATTCCTTGCCCTCGCCGATCAGGGTACCGGCGCCGGTGGGTGTATAAAAGGCGTAGATGCCCGCACCGCCGGCCCTGAGGCGTTCCGCCAGGGTTCCCTGCGGCACCAGTTCCAATTCCACCTCACCACGGCGGTAAGCCAGTTCAAATGTGCTGGGGCGCGATGCCGAGGGAGATACCGGATAAGTAGCTATTGCCTTGGCCACCTGCCCGTTTTCGACCAGTATGGAATGGTCTATAGCCAGCTTGCCAGCGGGAGTGCCGAAGTTAACAATCCGGGCGATTCCAATCGTATTGCTGATGATAGTTAGTCCCCTGGTTCCCCGGTCACGGAGGGATACGAGCAAGTGGTGTGCCATTCCGCCAGGACCACCAAACCCATCAATCATAACGGTAGCGCCATCATGCAAGTCTGTAATGGCGGAAGGGCCGTCGGGAAAAACCTTACCGGGCCGCTCAATGTTCAGGGATTCCAAGCTCGGAGCAATCTCTTTCAGATCACCAGGAGGAGCAAGGGGAGCACCGGTCAGGGAGACTACGTCGTCGTAACTCCAGCCCGGAGCAACTTCTGCCAGGACAAGGGCGCCGTCTTCTACCCGCATTACGGCGATGTCCGTAATGATTATGTCTACGCAGCCGCGGCCATCGGCCACCGGGAAAGACTCGGTAACAATATTGGGGCTATTGTCGCTGCTGGTATGTGGGAGCATGGCAATTAACTTGCGACCTCCTGCGGCCAGGTCAACCGTCCTGCCCGGAGCAAAAAGCCCGGGGGTCGCCGCAGTGGTCCACCCCAGCAGGTCTCCAGCTGCAGACACCCGCGCAGGCTGCACAATCGCAATGTCCACGTGGCCGCCTCGCAGCATGGCAGCCCAGTCTGCCGTACCCACGACAGAGCCATCCTTTCCCAGTGCGACTGACACGCCATTGGGACCGCAAAGGGATGGGCCGCTGGCACCTTCGCCATTATCGGGAAGTTTGTAGCCCAGGGCGCCTCCGTCGGACAACAACTGGACAGGGGCCCCAGAAGGCACTATCTCGGCCACCCTGGCAGGTAGCCCGGATCCAAGGGCTACCACCTGTCCCGGCTGTAGTTCCGACGCGGCCCGGCGCGCCATGGTGAGTTCATCCAATCTAGGGGGCATATTGGTCCTTGTTGCGGCGGGATCCGGAGGTCACGCAGCCGCCACGATCCTGTTAACGAAGATTCCCGGGGATATGATCGCTTCCGGATCCAACTCACCCGGCTCAACAATTCGCTCTGCTTCGGCGACCGTTATTCTGGCCGCCATGGCCATAACCGGAGCCCAATTGCGGCTGGAACCGTCATAGATGGAGTTGCCCAAGGTGTCAGCCACTGCAACCTTGATGAGTGCGTAGTCGGCTTTCAGGGGCAGTTCCAGGACAGCTTCACCCTGGGGAAAAGTACGCCGCTCTCTCCCCGACTCAAACCTGGTTCCAACTGCGGTGGGCAAGAAGACTCCCCCAATGCCGGCGCCTCCGGCCCTCAGTCGCTCCACCAGGATACCCTGGGGTACTATCTCGATTTCCAGCTGACCGGCCTGCCAGCACTCTTCAATAGTGCCCCCACCACCTGGCGAATACGGAATGGGGGAGATCAATTTCGAGACCTGACCGTTGGAGACGAGGTTTTCGATGGAAGGCAACGGCCCAGAACCTATCTCTGAGTAAGGACCGTCCCGGTAGATTAAAGTCAGATCTTTGCTGCCGACTTCGAGCAACGCGGACAGTAGCCTTTCAGCAACTCCGTATCCGGCGAATCCCGCTACCAGGATCGTTGAACCGTCTTGAATGTCTGCCACAGCGGCCTGGGGGGAGCCGTATAACTTACCCTGGAGCAACTTTGTTCTCCCGAAATTTTGGGCCAATTCTACCAGTAAACCCTTTCAGGGTGAAGGTTTGTACTCACGGCAATAGAAAACCGCCCCGGTTGCCCGGGGCGGTCGAACACTTTACTGGGTTCTCCGTTTGCCGTACCGACTGGCTTAGTAGTCCATCGGGGGCATGGCCGGAGCGGCGGGGGTGGGCTCAGGAATCTCGGTGATCATGGACTCGGTGGTCAGGACCATGGCGGCCACGCTGGCAGCATTCTGCAGGGCGTAGCGGGTGACCTTGACCGGGTCGACGATCCCGCGCTCCATCATGGGACCAAACTCGCCGATGTCGGCGTCGTAACCGTAGTCATCAGCCTGCTGCTTGACCTGGTTAAGGACGACGGCGCCCTCGGAACCGGCGTTCTCAACAATGAGCTTGAGGGGCTGTTCCAGGGAGCGGCGAATGATGTTGACGCCGACCTCTTCGTCATCGGAAAGACCGCTCAGGCTGTCCAGCGCTCGCTGGGCACGAACCAGGGCAACGCCGCCACCGGGGACAATACCCTCTTCGACGGCGGAGCGGGTGGCAGACAGGGCATCCTCCACCCGGGCCTTGCGCTCCTTGAGCTCGATCTCAGTGGCAGCGCCAACCTTGATGACGGCTACGCCGCCGGACAGCTTGGCCATGCGCTCCTGCAGCTTCTCACGATCGAACTCGGAAGTGGTTTCCTCGATCTGGGTCTTGATCTGGTTTATACGGGCCTGGATAGCTTCCTCGGAACCCCGACCCTCAACAATGGTGGTCTCGTCCTTGGTGGAGCTTACCCGGCGGGCCTGGCCGAAGTCCTCAACAACGGCGGAGTCCAGCTTGCGGCCCGTCTCTTCGCTGACGACGGTGCCACCGGTCAGGATGGCGATGTCCTCGAGCATGGCCTTGCGCCGGTCGCCAAAACCGGGAGCCTTGACTGCCAGGATGTTCAGGGTACCGCGCAGCTTGTTGACCACCAGCGTGGCCAGGGCTTCCCCATCCACGTCCTCACTGATGACCACCACGTTCTTGCGGCCAACCTGAAGCAGCTTTTCCAGGGCGGGGAGCAAGTCGGCAACAGCGGAAACCTTCTTGTCGGTGATGATCAGGGCAGCGTCTTCAATGACGGCTTCCATGCGGTCGGAGTTAGTAATGAAGTAGGGAGAGATGTAGCCGCGGTCGATCTGCATGCCTTCCACGTACTCGATCTCGTCGGACAGACCCTTGGACTCTTCAACGGTGATTACACCGTCTTTGCCGACCTTTTCCATAGCTTCGGCGATCGTCTCACCGATGGCATCTTCGTGGGCGGAAAGGCTGGCAACCTGGCCGATTCGGTCGCGGGTCTCGACGGTCTGGGACATACCGCGGAGTTCCTCCACGACGGAGGCGACGGCCTGCTCGATACCACGCTTGATGGCCATGGGGTTGGCGCCGGCAGTTACGTTCTTGAAACCTTCGTTGATCAGGCTCTGGGCCAGCACGATGGAAGTGGTGGTGCCGTCGCCGGCGGCGTCGTTGGTTTTGGTAGCGGCTTCCTTGAGCAACTGGGCGCCCATGTTTTCAAAAGCGTCGGGAAGCTCAATTTCCTTGGCGATGGTTACGCCATCGCTGCAAACCAGGGGTGGGCCGAATTTCTTGTCCAGGACCACGTTGCGGCCCTTGGGGCCCAAAGTAACCTTGACAGACTCGGCCAGAGTGTCAATACCTACTCGAAGGGTCTTGCGAGCCTCCTCCGAGTAAGCCATCTTCTTTGCGGGCATCCTAATCCT
The DNA here is from genome assembly GCA_028874075.1 of Chloroflexota bacterium. Lineage (GTDB taxonomy): Bacteria > Chloroflexota > Dehalococcoidia > Lucifugimonadales > UBA3495 > Bin22. The sequence goes on along the minus strand of JAPPLU010000060.1, from coordinate 90,419 downwards.
CCTGCGATGAAACTACCTTTCTATGTTTTTCAGAATAACCGGCTCTGCCAGGTCAAGAGACCGGACAGGCAGCACGTTTCGTTGCTCTCCTAGGAAACCTTGGCGAGAACGTCGCTTTCGCGCATAATCAGGTACTCGTCGTCGCCGTCCTTATACTCGGTGCCGGCAAACTTGGAGTAGATGACCCGGTCGCCCACACTCAGTTCCATGGGAATGCGGCTGCCTTCATCAGTAGCCCGGCCGGGGCCTACGGCGATAACTTCGCCTTCTTGGGGCTTTTCCTTGGCGGTATCCGGCAGGAATATCCCGCCGCGGGTGGTCTGCTCTTGCTCGATGGGCTTGATTATTATCCGCTCCCCTAGCGGAGCAAAATTAGCCATGGTGCGTACACTGTCCTCCTTTTCATTTTGACTGTGCGTTTACACTCGTTTAGCAGTCTCTGGGCGAGACTGCTAAACCATCGTAATAAAGCACCAACCACTTGTCAAGATATTGTCCGCCACTTAGTATTTAGCCACTCCATTTGGGCGATGTCATGAAGGAATTCGCAACCGGTTACAGCCGTATTTCGCTGTGGTACGAGAGCATTGGCGACTGGAAGGCAGCAACCATCAGCCTGACCAGGCCCGATTCCAGGAACTGCATCGACGAGACCATGGCCGAAGAAATTCGGGAGGCTTGCCGACGCCTTAACGAGGATGAGGAGTGCCGGCTTGTGACGGTTACGGGGACGGGCGATTTCTTTTCTGCAGGCCGAACGCGGGTGGATGGTGGGGAAGGCAGCCCGGCCGAGCGTATGGAGCGCCTCAAGGTTGCGGACTCGCTGGCCAGCCTGCTGATGCCGGTACTGATTGTGCTGAATGGTGACGCCCTGGGACACGGGCTGGAGCTCGCGCTGGCGGGAGACCTGCGAATTTGTTCAGAAGCCGCACACTTGGCCCTTTGGGAACCTGGACAATCTGCCGTATTGTGGGACGGCGGCACCCAGCGCCTACCCCGCCTGGTGGGGACAGCCTGGGCGCTTGATATGGCTCTGACAGGACGGAATTTGAACGGAACAGAGGCCCTGCGGATTGGCCTGGTAAATCGGGTATTTTCCACCAGTGAACTAGAGACGGCAGCCAGGGATTTGGCCGAACAAGTGTTGGCCGCAGCGCCAATCGCAGCCCGTTACGCCAAGGAAGCGGTGAAAAAGGGAATGGACCTTTCCCTGGACCAGGGGTTGCGGCTGGAAGCTGACCTCAGCGTAATTCTCCTTAGCACGGACGACCGGTCCGAGGGGTTAGCGTCGTTCAAGGAACGGAGACAGCCCAGATTCACCGGCATGTAAGCCGAGAGAAAAAGGGAGCTACATTTGAAACTTAAGCTGGACCTGCACACACATATCTGGGAAGCCTTCAACTTCCAGCCCCCTTCACTTTCCATAGCCGAAAAAGTTATTTCCCAGATAAAGGAAAGCGGCATTGACGGCATCGGCATTACCGACCACCACAACTGGAAGTGGGGAGCGGAATTGCGAGACCTGGTGGAAGAGCACTTCCCCGGCGAGGTGATGATTATCCCCGGCTGGGAGATCGAAATTCGTCCGCCGCAGAATCCCTTTGATGAATACCAGGTCGCCGAACTATTGCTGCCGGAGGGCGGCGTTTTCCGCATCTACTGCCACCCGGGGTACTATTCGCCCAATATAATTATTGAGGAAGATGTCCACGCCATCGAGATCGACAACTATATCCACAACTGGCACATTCGGAAACCGTTGGTGCAGGAAGTGGCAGACGCCCATTCCCTGATGACCATGGAAGTCAGTGACGCCCATGTTCTGGAAAACGTAGGCATCCGATACACCGAGGTGGAGTTGGACGAACTGTACCGGCGCGCTATGCCGCGCGAAAAGTGGCAAGGCTGATTGCCATGACCGGATATGAGACCATTCTCTACGACAAACAGGAATCAATTGCCCACATATCACTGAACCGCCCCGACTACCGGAACGCCTACAACATCCAGATGCGGGATGATTTCTCAGAGGCTTTGACCGCAGTCCGGTGCGACGACGAGGTCAAAGCCCTTATAATATCGGGCCAGGGCCGGGCATTTTGCGCCGGCGCGGACCTGAATGAGTTTGGCACTGCGCCGTCACAAGCGGTGGCCCGCCGGGTGCGCTGGCAGCGTGACGTGTGGGGGCAACTAAATGAGTTGACGGTTCCCACCATAGCGGCGGTTCATGGCTATTGCATCGGTTCGGGCGTAGAGATAATGCTGCTGTGCGACATCCGTATAGCCGCAAAAGACACAGTTTTCGGAATGCCGGAGGTGCACCTGGGAATGATTCCCGCTGCCGGCGGTAGCCAGACCCTGCCGCGGAACAGCGGTGAATCGGCAGCCCTGGACCTGCTGTTGACGGGTAGAAGAATCGTTGCTCAGGAAGCGCTGGGTTTGGGCCAGGTAACCCGAATAGTGCCCCGGGATGAACTGCTAGACACTGCATGGAATCTGGCAGTCAGCGTATCCCAGTTTCCGGTCCCGGATATGAAATACATGAAGCAGGCAATTCGAGAAGGACAAGACCTTAATCTGAATGAGGGCCTGGAACTTGAATGGCGGCTGGCCCGGTTGGCTGGCCAAGGCTAGCAGCCCGCATGGCGCAACCACGAGCCATTATGCTGACATACCTTATTTGGTGACCCTATGAACACTTCAGAATTTCTAATGATAGCCGGCGCCATTGTGCCCGACCGTCCCGCGCTCCTGTTCGAGGGGCAGTCCTTCACCTACAGCCAGATGCAGGAGCGGGTCAACCGGCTGGCAAACGGCCTGGCGGACCTGGGCGTGGAACCGGGTGACCGGATAGCCACCATGCAGGTGAACACTCACCAGAACATTGAGCTCTACTTCGCTGCCGCCATGCTGGACGCGATATACGTCCCCATGAACTTTCGGGCCAAGGAGGAAGAACTGGCCCAGATGCTGGAAATCGCCAGCCCCAGAGTGCTGTTCATCGGAGAAAGGTACCTGCCCCTGATCGAAGGGCTCGAATGGTTGTCCCCGGAACAGGTAGTCACCCTGGACTGTCCGCCCGGCGTCGGCCAGCATTCGTACGAGGAACTGCTCCAGGGCCCACCCGATGAGCTTCACTTCCCGGAGGGCGATGACGACGATACCACCGTCATTATGTTTACCTCCGGGACTACCAGCGTGCCCAAGGGTGTGCAGTTGACCCACGACAGTTTCGGGTCCTACCTGCTGGCCACAGTGGAACCGGCGGACCCGGACGTAGTTGAAACCAACCTGCTCACTGTCCCTTTGTACCACATAGCAGGCTTACAGGGGGCGTTGGCCGCTATCTATGGGGGCCGCACCCTTGCCATCATGCGGCAGTTCGAGCCAAGGGAATGGCTGAAACTGGCCCAGAACTGCCAAGTCAACCGGGCCATGCTGGTGCCCACTATGTTGAAGCGCCTGATGGACTTCCCGGGGTTCAAGGAGTATGACCTGTCTTCCCTGAAAGTTATCACCTACGGCGCCGCGCCCATGCCGGTGCCAGTGATTCGCCAGGCCATAGAGGAATTCCCCGGAGTCCGGTTCATCAACGCTTTCGGACAGACGGAGACCGCATCCACCATCACCATGCTGCCGCCGGAGGACCATGTGCTGGAGGGAACCCCTGCGGAAGTGGAGGTTAAACTCCGCCGGCTCTCGTCCATTGGCAAGCCCCTGGACGACGTGGAGGTAATGATTGTGGACGAGGAGGGGAAGCCTGTCGCCGCCGGTGATGTGGGCGAGATTGTGGCCCGGGGCTCCAGGATGATGAAGGGCTACTGGCAGCAGCAGGACGCCACGGTGGATACCATCAAGGGAGGCTGGGTCTACACCGGCGATCTGGCCTACCAGGACGAGGACGAGTACATTTACCTGGCCGGCCGTGCCAGGGACTTCATAAAGCGCGGCGGTGAAATGATTTCACCCGAAGAAGTGGAGCAGGTGCTGATGTCCCATCCACAGGTGGAAGAGGCGGCCATCATCGGCATACCCGACCTGGAGTGGGGCGAAGAAGTGCGGGCGCTGGTTGTACGGCGGTCGGAGACCGTGGACGAGCCCACCCTGATTGACCACTGCTCGCAGCACCTGGCCAGTTTCAAGCGACCCCGGTCGGTGGTTTTTGTTGAACAGTTGCCGCGCAATGTAATGGGCAAGGTGATGAAGCGAGACCTGCGGGAAGATTACGGCTATCCTATCGAATAGTAAGGCCATCTCCATAGTCCTCAGCAGGATGGGAGAGGACTCCTTAAAGCGAGGAATACAAGAATGAAAATCGCAGTAATGGGAACCGGCGGAGTCGGCGGCTATTTTGGTGGGCTACTGGCCCAGGCCGGCAACGACGTTACCTTCGTAGCCCGGGGACCCCACCTGAAGGCGATCAGGGCCAACGGGCTAAGAGTGGAAAGCGCCAACGACGGCAACTTTACCGCTCAGGGAAACGCGGTGGAAGACACTTCGCAGGCCGGCCACCAGGAACTGGTACTCTTCACAGTAAAGATGTACCACAACTCGGAGGCTATCAACGCGGTTAAGCCCATGCTGGGCCCGGACTCCATGGTGCTGACCCTGCAAAACGGCATAGACAACGGGCAGCAACTGGTGGAAGCCCTTGGCCGGGAACGGGTACTTATCGGTTCCTGCTACATGGAAGGGCGGATCAAGGAACCGGGGTTGGTAACCCAGGGCGGCCCGGGCCGGGCCTCCTTTGGAGAACTGGAGCCGGGCATCACCCAGCGCTGCAAGAAACTGCTGGCGGTCTTCCAGGAGGCCAACTGGCGGGTGGACCTGGAGGAGAACATGCCGGGGATGCTGTGGAAAAAATTCTCCTATTTGGCAGGCTCGGCTGCGGTGGGCGCCGCCACTCGCACCCTGTTCGGAGAAATGCGTACCATCCCCGAAACCCGCGCCGTCATCGAGGGGGCCATCGAGGAGATTCTGGAGGTGGGTCGGGCTTCCGGCGCACCCATAATGGAGGACTCCCTGGAATGGTGCCTGACTTCCCTGGACAATTTCCCGGCCACCGGTATGTCGTCCCTGGGCAAGGACTTTTTGGAGGGCAGGCCGGTGGAACTGGACGGGTTGACAGGCACCGCCATACGAATGGGACGGGAGTACGGCGTCCCCACTCCCATCAACGACACCCTTTACGGCATCCTGAAGCCCTGGGCCCTTCGAATTGAGAGGGAATTGAACCAGCCTGTTCCCGAAAACCTGGTTCTTGGCCCGAAGGAAAACTATATCGACTAGGGCACTTTATCTGGAAACCCCGTCCCGTTGATGGCACTGAGTGGTCACGAAAATAGCTACGGGAGAGTAGCTCGGCTGACCACTTCTGAAGATTCTAACGAAGGCGTAGAGCATATTGCCAGATTCCTGGTCTCGCGATAACGATTCCCAATAATTCAGGAATTCTTTTCGGAGGCAAGCCCCAAATGAAGGCAGCCAGGCTGGTCGGCCCAAGGCAGTTTGAGATAATCGATGCGGAAATGCCCACTGCGGCAGATGGGCAATGCCTGATCAAGCTGGAAAAGATTTCGGTTTGCGGCAGCGACATCCGCCACGAGTACAGCCATTTGTTCCCGGAAGACCATTACCCCGGCCGCATCGGTGTCCCAGGGCATGAGTGCGCTGGTGTGGTGGTGGAAAGCCGCTGCCAGGATTACAGGGAGGGACAAAGGGTTATCATATACCCCGGCCGGGGCGTCAACTCCGGCGGCCTGGTGGAATACATCGCCTCCGGTCCGGAATGGATGTGCGCCCTGCCGGACGACGGCGATCTGGCAGAATGGGTGCTATGCCAGCCATCCGGTACCGTCCTGTACTCAGTTCAACAGATGGGAAGCCTCCTGGGCAAGGATGTGGTCGTTGTGGGGCAGGGTGTCATTGGACTATCCTTCACCATGCTTTGCGCCAAGTTGGGCGCCAGCCGGCTGATTGGCATCGACCCCATAGATTACCGGTTGGACTGGTCGAAAAAGATGGGGGCCACCCACGCCTTCAACCCCGACCAGGTCAACGTGATTGAGGCGGTGGAAGAGCTGACCGGCGGGCGCGGCGCGGACGTGGTGGTGGAGGCGGCCGGCTACCCGGACAGCTTCAATACCGCCTTGCGATTGGTGGCCCAGTTCGGCAAGGTGATGGTCTTTGGAATCCAGGGGGACGAGTTTATCCCCGTGGAGCACAACCTGCTGATGGAGCGGCAGCCGGAACTGATCCCCACCACGGGCGGCCGGCTGCGGGAGCCCATGGCGCCGATACGAACCATGGTGGACCTGAAGCATCGGGGCTGGTGCAACCCAGGCGAGATGCTCACCCATCGCCTGCCCTTCGAAGAGGTGCAACGCGCCTTCGAGATGTACGAGAACCAGGAAGACGGCATAGTAAAGGTCGTGATGACCATTTAAACGGGATTTCAATTTAGGAGGACTGACATGGGAACCTATCGAATGTACACCGGCGACGACGGACAGACCCACATTGAGACCATTGACCTGGACAACACCCCTGACTGGACCAATCCCCAGGACGCCACCACGATAACTTTTCGCGAAGCCCCGGCGGGCCGCTTCCAGGACTGGCACCCGGCGCCCCGGGCCCAATACGTAATTATCCTATCCGGGCAATTGGAAATTGGCCTGGGCGACGGCTCCAAGCACGTATTCGGTCCCGGAGACGCCCGCCTGGTAGCCGACACCACCGGCCAGGGGCACACCACCGCCACCTACGGCGATGCGCCCTGCGTTACGGCTACTATTCCCTTGGCAAACCAAGGCTAACCGGCAGCCCTTCCATTCTGCCAACTCTACGGAGGCGGGCCAGATCGGCCCGCCTCTAGCTTTCCGGGTAAGTGAGTTTTAGCAGGGTGTGCCTGCGGTTCAACGTAAAGGGACGCACATCTTCGGGCCAGCTGCCAGCATCCACCGCCTCACTCCAGCCAGGGCCGGTGAGTACTTCGGGTGACTCAAGTTCGTACATGGCGTGATGCTTTGGCTCGCCCTCAATGACTATGCGGCGAGTCTCGCCGCCCATCACCATAACCAACTCCTGGGTCTCGAACCGGGCGACGGATATGACGCCGGGGACCTCGGACAAGAGCGGGCAGTGCTCGGTGTTGTAGACTTCGTTGAACCGCGCCTCCCTTTCGGGCTGAACATCCATGCTGGCAATAAACAGGTATCGTGAGCGTGGGGGCATTTTCTCTTCCTCCGCAAAAAATATCAGGGCGGGTTTAGTGCCCGCCCTGTGTAGACCACAAGTTTCCCAGATTCAGTGACTGGCTTGACGGCACATCGTCTAAAAGGCCCGCCTGTGGGACGTTTCAGTTTCTGCGGCGGTGATGAACTCCAGCAGCACCGCTCGCCCTTCCTCCGTCTGTTGGCGAGCGCGCTGAAAGGCTCCAACCACGTCTGAAGGATCTTCGATGCGCTCGGCATAACCACCCATGGCTCTACCCATGTCCGCATAGTTGCCGCCGAGGTCTCGGGTACCGTAAAGGGCGTGGGAAGTAGCCATGGCGTTGGTCTCCACCGCCATCGTGGAGTTGTTCAGAACCACAGTTATTATGGGTATTCCACAGCGGGCAGCAGTCTCGAAGTCCAAACCGGTCATTCCAAAGGCGGCGTCGCCCATGAAATTGACGCAAACCTTCTCCGGCTTGGCCAGCTTGGCCCCCATAACCAGGCCCAGGCCCGTACCCAACCCGTGAGACTTGCCCCAGCCAAGGTAGCTGCGGGGACCCTCGGTGCGGTAGAAGGGCATAATTTGGTCCCGCGGGCTGCCCGAATCGTGGGTGATTATGGCTTCGCTGGGCGGGACGGTCTGCATGAAGTCCTTGATGATGCGGTAGGGATTGATGGGAGGACTCGAATCGTTGAGCTTGTGTACCCAGTCGTTTAGCCAGGCATCCCTTTCGGACCGGATTTCATTTGCTGTGCTGGACTCATTCTTTCTGCTGTCCCCGACTTTATCCCGACAGGCTTCAATCATCTGACGCAGTACCAGCCTGGCATCACCCACTATGGGGTAGTCAACGTCATAGTCCTTGTTGATATCTCTGGGATCATTCGTAGCATGGATGATGCTCTTGCCCGGCGGGATGTTCATGGACATACCGTGCTTGGTAAAGCTGCACCCAATTCCAAATATCACGTCGGAACGGCGCACAAAGTGGTGGACAGGGCCCGACATTACACCGGAACCGCTGCCAAGGGCCAGGGGGTGGGTCTCGGGAAAGGCGCTTTTGCCCAGCAGGGTGGTCATAACCGGAACCTGCAGCAGTTCCGCCAATTCGATTAGATCATCGTAGGCCTTGGCGTAGAGAACGCCCTGTCCTGCGTGAATTACCGGATAGCGGGCGCCGCACAGTGCCCGGGCCGCTGCCTCTACGTCGGATGGGTTCCCTTGCGAGGCCAGTGGGCGGACCCGCCCACTCCAGAAGAAGGCCGACTCATCGACTTCTTCCAGGGCTATATCGGATGGGATTTCCACCATTACTGGGCCCACCCTGCCCTGGTGCAAGCTGGCGAACGCCCGCCGCATGATCTGGGTAGTCCGGGATGGAGCATTGATCTGCTCGACGTACTTGGTTACACCGGCGTAGTTGGGTACTGAGTTGAAGTGGGGACTGATTCCCTGCCGTTCGCGGGGTTCGCCCAGGGGCAGCAAGAGAATGGGAGTGGAATCGGAATAGGCAGTCGCTACACCCGGGTAGGCATTTTCCGCGCCAGGGCCGTATTGCATGGCGAACACGCCGGGTACCTCGCCGTCGGTAACACGACTGAATCCATCGGCAATGCCCACACCCACCCGTTCCTGGCGGCAGACAATGGGGCGTATGCCCGCGGCGGCAGCGGCCTCGATTACCGGCGTGGTGGGAAAGCAACTGAGATATTCCACGCCTTCCCGTTTGAGAATTTCGGATATGGCTTCAATAGTATTCAATTGCTCACCCTCTTCCATTGATTTGTGGGGCAACCCAGCAGGCGAAAGGACGGCAACTAGCCTCCGGCCGCCTCAAATGCGGCTATTTTGTCCTCCTGCTGCAAAGTCAGGCCGATATCGTCGAGCCCGTTGAGCAGGCAATAACGGCGGAAGGAGTCAACGTCAAACTCGGCGACTATTTCCTCGTTCTCGTCCCAAACACGCTGACCCTCCAGGTCAACATGCAACTCTATCCCCGGGTTCTCCAAGGCCAGGTCCATAAACTGGCGAACTGTTTCCTCCGGCAGGACTATAGGCAGCAGGCCGTTCTGGAAACAGTTGTTGAAGAAAATGTCCGCAAAGCTGGGCGCGATGACGCAGCGGATTCCGTATTCCCCCAACGCCCAGGGGGCGTGTTCGCGCGACGACCCGCAACCGAAGTTATTGCCGGCGATAAGAATGTTCGCGTTTGCATAGCTGGGCTGATTCAGCACAAACTCGGGCCTGGCGCTGCCGTCCTCATTGAACCGCCACCGCTCGAACAGGAACTGCCCGTAGCCGGTGCGGCGGATGCTCTTGAGGTGAATGGCCGGAATGATTGCATCGGTATCGACATTCACCCGGTCCAGGGGTGCGGCCACCCCATTGATCCTCACAAAAGGCTCCATTTCGCTCTTCTCCTACCATTCCCTGATATCGACAAAGTGGCCGGCGATGGCGGCGGCTGCGGCCATGGGCGGGCTTACCAAATGGGTGCGGCCGCCCTTACCCTGCCTTCCCTCGAAGTTCCGGTTGGAGGTGGATGCGCACCGCTGGCCCGGAGACAGTATGTCAGGGTTCATTCCCAGGCACATTGAGCAGCCGGCCACCCGCCAGTCAAAACCTGCGTCCATGAAAATGCGGTCCAGGCCCTCGGTTTCTGCCTGCACCTTAACCAGGGCAGAACCGGGCACCACCATGGCGTAAACGTCGGGGTGCACCTTGCGGCCCTTAATTACTTCGGCGGCGGCACGCAAGTCCTCAAGCCGGGAGTTGGTGCATGCCCCAATAAAGACCCGGTCCAGCTTAATGTCGGAAATTGGGGTATCGGGTTCCAGACCCATATAGGTAAGAGCCCTTCCGGCGGCCTCCTGTTGCCCAGGATCATCGAAGGAAGCAGGGTCAGGCACACGGTCGGTTACTTTAGCAACCATGCCGGGATTGGTACCCCAGGTTACGAAGGGTTCCAGGGTAGCGGCATCAATTTCAACAAGTTTGTCGAAGGTAGCGCCTGCATCGGTTGGCAGCTGACGCCAATCGTCAATTGCTCGATCAAGGTCCTTGCCCTTGGGGGCATACTGGCGGCCCGAGACATACTCAAACGTCGTTTCGTCAGGAGCGATCATTCCCGCCCGGGCTCCACCCTCAATGCTCATATTGCATACGGTCATGCGGCCATCCATAGACAACGAGCGAATTGCTTCACCGGTATATTCGATAACGTGCCCCACACCGCCACCGATACCGATGTGGCCTATGATGCCTAGAATGACATCCTTGGCCACCACCCCCGTGGGAAGCTGCCCGTTGACCCGCACTTCCATGGTCTGGGGCTTGAACTGGCGCAAGGTCTGGGTGGCCAGTACGTGCTCCACCTCGGAGGTGCCAATGCCCAGGGCGAAACAACCCAGCGCGCCATGGGTCGAGGTGTGGCTATCGCCGCACACCACTGTCTTGCCGGGGAGGGTGTACCCAAGATCGGGCCCGATGACGTGAACAATGCCCTGGTAGGGGCTGAACCGGTCATACAAGGGAATGCCAAACTCGCGCGTGTTCTCCACCATGGCATCCAGCTGACCCTTGGAAATTTCGTCGGTAATGGGCAGAGACAGATCCCAAGTGGGCGTATTGTGATCCACAGTCGCCACCGTGAGATCGGGGCGCCGCACACTTCGGCCTGCCATACGCAACCCCTCAAAGGCCTGGGGGGTGGTAACCTCATGAATCAAATGAAGGTCTATATACAAAACCGAGGGCTGCCCGGGCTCCTCGTGAACTACGTGGGAATTCCAAATCTTCTCGAACATCGTCCTTGGCGGCATAGGTAGTTTCTCTCCCCGAATATCTTGTCGGACTTGGATTTAACTATGAGAATGGGGGTGGTCGCAACGTTCGGGCCATTATAACATTCTGCCTTACGGTTGACAGCCAAGAGCTTTTGCCAGATAGTCCAGTCGATGATCCATCAGTAATACGTGCGCCATTTCGAAGAGCAAAATTGCGAGGCGGGGATGCGGTTAGGGGGTTACTACATTGAGCTGGGTCTGGACGCGAGTGACTTCCTCTCCATGGCTCTGTTAGCCATTCTTTGGTTCCTTGGGATTTTCGCGTTCAGGATGGGTCTGGTCTTTCTGGAACTCCTGCCCCATTTGGGAACACTGCCGGAAGACTTGACGCCTTCCCCTCGCATGCGATTGCTATCGTGGGGCCCAATTCTAACGAGTGTGGTTCAGGCCGTGTTCCTTGGGCCAATTACCCACTTTGCCATCACCAGGGCTGCCGCCATCAAGGTGTACAGGGAACTGGCAGAGTCGGCAGACGTGGAGGAACCGTCAGAGACCGTTGAAACGGATGGCCTCGAGGGACCAGGGAATGGCGAAATCGGAGGCGGAGACACGTCCGGTTGAACCGCTACTTCTCTGCCCTTATCATTGCTTTGGTCGAAACACTGCCACCATGAAGAAATCAAGACAGGACTCTCTTGAAGTTTCACTCAAGAGATTTACAGGAGCAACAAAATGCCCAGCGCCGACGCCGTAGTATTGCCCGAAAATGTTCGCCCCGTGCACTACCAGATCACCCTGCAGCCCTACATGGACAAGTTCACATTCGACGGACTGGAAGTAATTGACATTGACGTCAGAGAGGCCACTTCTGAAATCGTCCTGAACGCCGCCGAAGTGAGAGTTTCTGCGGGGATGGTGATCAAGGACGGGCAATGGATTCGGGCATCAGCCATAACCCAGGACAAAGAAACCGAAACCGTTACAATCGCCTTTCCTGAGACTATTGAGGCGGGTCCGGCCCAACTTGACCTCCGATTTGTTGGTGAGCTTAACGACAAATTGAGGGGTTTCTATCGCAGCCAGTACGTTAATCCGGAGGGGGAAGTCAGCTACCTGGCGACTACCCAGTTCGAAGCTACCGACGCCCGCCGGGCTTTCCCCTGCTGGGATGAACCGGCCTGCAAAGCCACCTTCCAGCTTACCCTGAACATACCGGCAGACATGGTAGCCGTGTCCAATACCCCCATTCTCGAGCAGGCGGGGCTGGACGCCGGGTTCAAGTCCGTAATGTTCCACCGCACGCCGATAATGTCGACTTACCTGATGGCCTTTGTGGTGGGCGACCTGAGCTATATCGAGCAGGAAGCGGTCAATAACACCACGGTCGGCGTCTGGACCACAAGGGGGAAGGAAGAACAGGGCAGGTTCGCCCTGGAAACCTCGGCCCGGATGCTGGAGTTTTTCAACGAATACTTCGGAATACCCTATCCCTTGGAAAAGTTGGACCATCTAGCCATTCCCGACTTCGCAGCCGGAGCCATGGAGAACTGGGGGTGCATAACCTACCGAGAGACGGCGCTGCTGGTGGACCCGGAAAACTCCTCCGCGGGCACCCGTCAGCGGGTGGCGGAAGTGGTGGCCCACGAAATGGCCCACATGTGGTTCGGCGACCTGGTTACGATGGAATGGTGGGACGACCTGTGGCTCAACGAAAGTTTTGCCTCCTGGATGGGCACCAAGGCCACCGATTGGGCCTTCCCCGAGTGGGATATGTGGACCCAGTTCGTCAACATGGACACCAACCGGGCCCTGAGCCTGGACGGCTTGAAGAACTCCCATCCTATCGAGCAGGAGGTGAAGGACCCGGCTGAAATCAGCCAGCTTTTCGACGCGATCAGCTACAGCAAAGGCGCCTCGGTAATCCGAATGCTGGAACAGTTCCTGACGCCGGAGGTTTTCCGGCAAGGACTGCACCAGTACCTGACCGCCAACCAGTACGCCAACGCCCGCACCCAAGACCTATGGGCTGCCCTGGAGGATGCGTCCCAGTTACCGGTTACTGCCATCATGAATACCTGGACGGGGCAAATGGGCTACCCGGTGCTCAATGTGGAAACCCGGGAATCGGGCGACAACCTCGAACTGGCCCTGACCCAGGAGCGCTTTGTCTACGACAACTTGCTGGGGGAGTCTGAACCGGAAAACCTGGTATGGCAGGTACCTGTAGGGATTTCGCACAGCGGCGGCGGAGAATCACTGGTCATGAACGAATCCCAGGCCAGGGTGCAGCTTCCCCGGTCCTCTGGCAGCGACTCCTGGTTCAAGGTAAATCCGTCTCAGACGGGCTTCTTCCGCGTCAACAATTCATCGGAGGATTGGCAAAGGCTTATTCCCGCCATCAGCGCGCTTACCCTGCCAGCCACCGACCGGTTGGGCATCCAGAACGACGCATACGCACTGTCCAAAGCCGGGTTGCTGCCTATTACCCAGTTCTTGGATATAGCGGCAGCTTACGAGAACGAGACTGACGCTTCCGTGTGGAGCGATCTGGCAAGCAACCTGCGGGACTTCGAACTACTGGTGGCGGAGGAGCCTTGCCATGAGAACTTCCGCTCCTTTGCCCGAAACCTCTTCGGCCCGGCAGCCCGCCGCATCGGTTGGGACGCTCGGGAAGGTGAGGGACACCTGGACGCCCTACTTCGTTCAACGGTGCTGAGCCAGGCAGGGGGCTACGGAGATGCGGATCTGCTTAGCCAGGCCACGGAGCGGTTCCAAGGCTACCTGGAGGACGCCTCCACCTTGCCACCGGACTTGCGAGGAGTGGTCTTCAGCCTGGCCGCCCAAGCGGGCAATGAACAAACATACGAACAGCTTTGGGACCTGGAACGCAAAGCAGAGCTTCAGGAAGAAAAGATAAGGCTCTTGTTGTCCGTTGCCAGATTCACTCAATCGGAATTGCTGGACGAAACTCTGCGCAGGACGCTGACCGACGACGTTCGCTCCCAGGACACAATTTCCGTAGTAACTGCCGTGGCGGCCAACCTGAAGGGGCGGCACCTTGCCTGGCAGTTTGTTCAAGACAATTGGGCTGAGTTTGACCGCCGATACGGTTCCGGCGGCTTCGGGATCATGCGCCTAGTTTCCGTCTGTGGCAATTTTACAGACGCGGCCAAGATTGATGAGGTGCAAGCATTCTTCCAGGAGCACCCGGCTCCCGCTGCCGATCGCACCATTCGCCAGGCTCTGGAGCGGGTCAAGCTTAACTCCCGCTGGTTGGAATTGAATCGGGACGCGCTGGCCGAGAGGTTTGCCTGATTCACAGGCAATCAGAAACGAGGCTCAACTGTGAACGCCGCCTCTATGGGGCGGCGTTCAGAAGTTTCAACGCCAGGTCTTCCAATCGTTCCCTCTCCGGTATGCACTCGATCCAGCGATCTGGAATCGCAGCTGCGCCATACCGGGCGCCGAGCACTGCCCCGGCCACGGCCCCGTTGGTATCGGTATCGCCGCCCGCGCTGACAATCTTCACCAGGGCGTTCTCCAGGTCCAGCGGTGTCTTTAGCGCCCAAAGGCCGGCCTGCATGCACAGCAATGTATGCCCGATATGACCCCGGTCGAATTCCAGGTCGCCCAGATCCTCCCCAGTCCGCATCGCCCATTCAACAACATCGGCCTGGGCGCCGTCGGTTGCCGCCGCCATGACCAGGTCTTCAATTGAAGGGTACCTGCCTTTCAGGAGTAAATAGATCGCAGCATTCATGATCACGCATGACCACTGGCAGGCCGGCGCATAGTGGGTCACAGTGCAGGTTGCTGCGCTATCCTTGACCAGCCCTTCCGGGTCGGAGTGCCGCGCAAGGGCCACAGGGGCGCAACGCATCAAACCCCCATTGGGAGCAATGTGATCCCTTTCTTCGTAGACAATACTGGCGGCTTCAGCCGGCGGGAAGCCCTTTTCAAGCAGATCAATCACTGCAGATGTTGTGATGCCGATGCCTCTACCATTCTCCCGGCGCCACCTGACCAGGCGGCTGCCAAAGTCGGGTACAAAGTTTCCTCCGGCCACCAGCGATTCGGCCAGGTCCACCGTCTGGGCCAGATCGTCATCCATGGGGCGGACACGTTCAAGGGGGTCAATTTGCGTCACGCCATTCGGGAAATTTCGGAAAATGTGAGCGGCGGACCAGCCTTCCACCGGCAAGCCGAGTAAGTTGCCCGCTGCCAGTCCCAGAATCGTTCCCTTTGCCCGGTCCCCGACTACGTCAGCCATCCCAGCTGGGTTGGACAGCAGGCGTATGATGTTTGGAGCTTCATTAATCAGGAAAGGGGGAGTCATCAGCGTAAACCTCGTGACCAGCGCGGCTAATGGAGAGTAAGTGCACTGGCAAACATTGTCCACTTTTCGTGCAGGGCTAAAGCGCAGAAGCGTGCAACTGTTGTTGTTCTACTATCCGATTCAATGGGCAATTTGACAGTCCCGCGCCCCGGAATATAGGCTTGGGCGAACCCACTAGGATAAACCATTGTGAAACTATGCATAATTATGACCGAATAGATCAACTGAAATCGCTGTTCAGTCAACGAATTCTGGTCGTTGATGGCGCCATGGGCACGTCCATCCAGGGCAAGGATTTGGGGCCCGACGACTTTGGCGGCGCCGACTACGAGGGCTGCAACGAATACCTTAACCTGACCAGGCCCGACGTCATCTCCGACATCCATCGCGCCTACCTGGACGCCGGGGCCGATATCCTGGAGACCAACACCTTTGGCGCCACTTCCGTCGTCTTGGCGGAGTATGACCTAGCCCACGAGGCCCACCGCATCAACCTGGTTGCCGCCGAACTGGCCCGTAGCGTAGCCGACGTAGTCACCACAGCGGAAAAACCCCGTTTCGTGGCTGGCTCCATGGGGCCTACCACCAAGACCATATCCGTAACCGGGGGAATCACTTTCGACGAGCTTGCCGACGCTTACCGGGAACAGGCCATGGGCCTGGTGGAGGGCGGCGTCGACGTGTTGTTGCTGGAAACTACCCAGGACACCATCAATGTCAAGGCGGGGCTAATCGGCATTGACAAGGCATTTGCCGAACTAGGTTACGAAATTCCCGTGGCCATACAGGGGACTATCGAGCCCATGGGGACTCTGCTGGCAGGCCAAGACGCCGAGGCATTTTACACGTCGCTGTCGCACCGCGACTTGCTGTGGATCGGATTCAACTGCGCCACAGGCCCGGACTTTATGACGGACCACATTCGTACCTTGGCGGGGCTATCCCGTTTCCCCGTCGCCTGCCTTCCCAATGCCGGCCTGCCTGACGAGGATGGCAAATACAACGAGACGCCCGAAATGTTGTCCGCCGCCATTGGCCGGTTCATAGAGAACGGTTGGCTGAACGTCATTGGCGGTTGCTGCGGGACGGGGCCGGAACACATACAACTGCTGGCAAAGCGGGCCACTGGCGCTGTACCAAGAACACCAGTGCAGTCCAAGGAGTCCCGCGTTTCGGGCATTGAGGCCCTGGTGGTTGATGAAGACACTCGGCCGGCTATCGTGGGTGAACGTACAAATGTACTGGGCAGCCGCCGATTCCGCCGCCTGATCGGTCGCGGTTCCTTTGAAGAAGCCGCTGAAGTCGGCCGCCGGCAGGTGCGTAACGGCGCTCACGTACTGGACGTTTGTCTGCAGGACCCGGACCGGGACGAGATGTCGGACATTATAGAATTCCTTGACTTGGTAACCAAAAAGGTGAAGAGTCCCATAATGGTTGACTCCACTGACGCCGCCGTTATTGAAGAATCCCTGAAGCGGCTGCAGGGTAAGTCCATCATCAACTCGGTTAACCTGGAGGACGGGGAGGCCCGTTTCCAGGCCGTAACTCCGTTGGCCCGGGCCTACGGCGCCGCACTGGTAGTAGGCTGCATCGACGACGACAAGGACCAGGCCCAGGCCATCACGAGAGAACGCAAGCTGGAAATAGCCCAGCGTTCTCACAAGTTGCTGACTGAAAAGTACGGCATACCGGAAGAAGATCTGATATTCGACCCGCTGGTTTTCCCGGCCGGCACAGGCGATGAAAATTACGTTGGTTCCGCGGCAGAGACAATTGAAGGGGTCCGTCTTATCAAGGAGGCGCTGCCCAACACCAAGACCGTGCTGGGAATATCCAACGTCTCCTTCGGTCTGCCGCCTGCGGGGCGCGAGGTGTTCAACTCGGTTTTCCTGTACCATTGCGTCCAGGCAGGCCTGGACATGGCCATCGTCAACTCGGAAATGATGCAGCGGTACACGTCCATTCCCGAGGAGGAACGCAAACTTTCTGAGGACCTGATCTGGAACCGGGGCGATGACCCGGTGGCCGCATTCGCCGCCCATTTCCGGGACAAGGCGCCCAAGTCCACAACCGAGGAGCGTAGCAACCTCCCGCTGGACGAGCGACTGGCCCTGGCTATCATTGAAGGTTCCAAGG
This sequence comes from Chloroflexota bacterium, assembly GCA_028874075.1. GTDB lineage: Bacteria > Chloroflexota > Dehalococcoidia > Lucifugimonadales > UBA3495 > Bin22. The sequence continues at coordinate 72,941 of JAPPLU010000060.1, read as the reverse complement.
AGGGGCTGGCCGACGACCTGGACGAGGCCCTGCTGGGGCGAGCGCCCCTGGAAGTGATCAATGGCCCGCTGATGGCCGGAATGGATGAAGTGGGGCGCCAGTTCAACGCCAACCAGTTGATAGTGGCAGAAGTATTGCAGTCTGCGGAGGCGATGAAGTTTGCCGTAGCCCACCTGGAGCCCCACATGGAGCGGGCCGACTCGGCCACCAAGGGCAAGGTCATCCTGGCTACAGTGAAGGGCGATGTGCACGATATCGGCAAGAACCTGGTAGACATCATCCTGTCCAACAACGGTTACCACGTAATCAACCTGGGCATCAAGGTGCCTCCACAGGACCTGATAGAGGCGTGCAACGAGCATCACCCTGATATCGTGGGGCTGTCGGGCCTGCTGGTGAAGTCCGCCCAGATGATGGTTGAAACGGTGCGGGATTTCCGGCAGGCAGGGGTGGAGCCGCCCATCCTGGTAGGCGGCGCTGCCCTTTCCAATCGCTTCACCCGCCTGCGAATCGCACCTGAATACAATGGCCTGGTGGCCTACGCCCAGGACGCCATGAGCGGACTGGCTCTGGCCAACACTATCCAGGACGCCGACGAGCGGCAAAAGCTGGCGGCCGGAATAGAAGCGGAGACCGACGAACTGCTGAACTCCGCCCAGGCTCGGGATGCCGCGGCAGGAAGCGGCGGTCCGGCCGCAGTGACCCCGGCCCAGGTCAGCCATGATTTGGATGTGCCCAACCCGCCGGACCTGCGGCTGCACGTCGTTCATGATTACGATCTGGCGGATATATTCCCTTACATTAATCCCCAGATGCTTTATGTTCGGCACCTGGGTTACAAGGGACGGTTCGCTGAGGCCCTGGAACAGGAAGAGTCGAACGCTCTGGAGCTTCGTGACCAGGTGCGCAGAGTGGAAGACATCATGCTGGCCCGCCCTGACATCCAGGCAAACGCCGTTTTCAAGTTTTTCCCGTGCCACTCTGACGGACAGACGTTGTTGATATACGCTCCGGATGGAGAAACGGTGCTGGAAAGGTTCTACTTTGGTCGCCAGTCCCAGCGGGAGGGCTTGTGCCTGGCCGATTACGCCCGCCCGGTGGGTTCAGGCCAGCCTGACTACGTTGCCATGTTCACTACAACCGTCGGGCCGGGCGTTCGCGCGCTGGCCGATGAAATGCGGGAACGAGGTGAGTTTCTAAACTCCCACATTCTTCAGGTGCTTGCCCTGGAGTCAGCGGAGGCCTTTGCCGAATTGCTGCACAAACAAATTCGCCAGATGTGGGGCATCGGGGACCCGTCAGGACTCACCTTCCAGGACCTCTTCCGAACCCAGTACCGGGGTAGGCGCTTTTCCTTTGGCTACCCGGCCTGCCCGCGTCTGGAGGACCAGGAGCAACTGTTCCGGTTGCTGGATGTGAAGGCTAACATCGGCGTAGAGCTTACCGAGGGTTCCATGATGGACCCCGAGGGTTCGGTGTCCGCCGTGGTCTTCCACCACCCGGAGGCGAAGTACTTCAACCTTAGTGAGCAGGACATAGAGAGGTTGGAGGGGGAGATTGGAGGCCGGTGACTAACCGGCCTCTTTTTTCTCCAATAGGTGTGGGGGTACTTCCGGGGCAGGACGGGATTGGTTTCGCTTCCCAACTTCTTCCATAAACTTTTTGTACTCAGCTTCAAAGAATTCCGATTGCTTCTTGCGGACTTCCATGACATACGAAAGCCATGCCTCGTTGTATTTCTTTTTGGCTGAATCAAGTATTTCGCCGTAGCCACCGATCCCGCGAAGCTGCCTGTACCTTTGCCGGAACCACGTATCGTTTTCATGTTCCCACTTAAAGAAATTACCAAAGCACATCACGACTGAGTCAAAATTTCTCCCAGAAGATTCGTCATAGTCGTAGGATTCGCAGAAATCATCCCACTCGTCCAGGGACACCTTGCTAACCCATTCCTTTGCATCGTCAAAAGCGTAACCCGCCCAATCGGGTTCCACCAATGGGTTATCTTGTGAATGACTAAGTTCCAAGATCCGTTCGGTCACTCCGTCATTATGGACTCGTCTCTTTGCCAGTTGCTGTCTTGCAACCAGTCCTTCCAACGCCTCTCTACAAACTTGGGATATATTCACGTCCGGCTCCGCCTCCTTTACCCGCTGGATCAAGCCGTCAGGTACATTTATTCCCAACCGCATTGAACAACCTCCGTATGTGTATGTTAATAACAAAGCATACACATACAGTCTATGAATTGCAATTCCCTTTTAGAAATTGCTTTTTCGCCCGTACTTACTCAACTGCCACGCTGACCAGGCCCAGAGTTTGCTATTATTACCTTTTACCATGAACCGAATAACGGGAGAGACTTTATGCTTCCCATAACCCAAGTCGCCGAACAATTGGGAATAGCTAGCGATCACCTCATTCCCTTTGGTCAATACAAGGCCAAGATTTCCCTGGATGCCTTGAAAGGCCGCGAGGAGCGGCAAGGCAAATTGGTGGTGGTTACCGGCATTACTCCTACGCCTGCAGGAGAGGGCAAGACTACGACGTCGGTAGGGCTGACCCAGGGGCTGGGCAAGCTGGGACACAAGGCCGTAGTAACGTTGAGGGAACCCACCCTAGGTCCCATTTTTGGAATCAAGGGTGGCGGAACGGGCGGCGGAATGGCCCGGGTGGTTCCCGAGGATGAAATAAACATCCACTTCACCGGGGACGCCCACGCCGTGGCATCGGCCCACAACCTGCTGGCTGCCCTGGTGGACAATGCGGTGTTCCGGGGCCAGGTACCCGGCTTCCATCCTACAGGTATCCAGTGGTCGCGGGTTACTGACGCGTCAGACCGGTCCTTGCGCAACATCGTCGCCGGAATTGGGGGCAGCAACAACGCGCCTATGCGGGAAACCCGGTTCGACATAGTATCCGCCTCCGAAATTATGGCCATTCTCGCGCTGGCCTCCGACCCTGATGATTTGCGAAGTCGGTTGGCACGCCTGGTCGTTGGGTTTAGAGATTCGGGTGAACCGGTATCTGTAGAAGACTTGGGCGTCGTTGGCGCCCTGATGACCCTGCTGCGGCACACAACCATGCCAAACATGGTGCAGACCCTGGAGGGACAACCCTCACTCATCCACGCCGGTCCCTTTGGCAATATTGCCCACGGCTGCAGTTCCATCATTGGCGACAAAGTGGCGCTGGCCTATTCTGACTACGTGATTACTGAAGCGGGTTTCGGCTCGGACCTGGGTTTCGAAAAATTCATGCACATTAAGACCCGGCAAAGCGGCCTGAGGCCCAATGCAGCGGTGCTGGTGGCATCGGTACGAGCCTTGAAGTGGCACGGGGGGGTTAACCGCCGTGACCTGGCCACTCCCAATCCCGAAGCGGTTACCGCCGGCGGGTCGAATCTGGCCCACCACGTCAGTATCATAAAGGGCTTTGGACTACCCTGTGTTGTAGCCATCAACCGGTTCGGCACAGACAGCGTCGAGGAACTGGAAGCGGTTCGAGCCATTGCAATAGAGGCAGGGGCAGACGCCGCGGTAGAGGCCGACGGATTTGCCCGGGGAGGTGACGGCATGACCGACCTGGCCGATGCGGTGGTGAGCGCGGCCGAAGGGCAGCCTGACGTCACTTATGCTTACCCGCTGGAGGCGCCGGTAGAGGAAAAGGTGCTGGCGCTGGCCCGGCAGGTATACCACGCAGACAGTGTAACGTGGAGCGCCGAGGCCCGCCGCAACCTGCGCCGGTTCGAGGCACAGGGCTGGGGCAACCTGCCCATCTGCATGGCGAAGACGCACCTGTCTACCTCCCACGACCCCACATTGCGAGGCAGCCCGTCGGGGTATGCATTTCCCATTGCCGATATTCGGGCATCGGTGGGCGCAGGCTTCCTGTACGCCTTGGCCGGCCGCATTGAAACGCTGCCGGGATTGCCTTCCCGTCCCCTGGCATTGGAGATGGACGTGTCGCCCGAAGGTGAAGTTATCGGTCTCTAAAGTACTACAGCAGTTCCAAGGACAGGGACTTCATACCCCGGCGCTTCTTGGTGCCGGGGTCCTTCTTTGCGCGGTGCTGAAGGATGATACGTTGAAAGCTTGACAATAAGTAATTGCACATATAGACTTACACGTAATTAGTAAGTCCTTAATCTGACAGGAGGACAAGATTATGCAGGAAAACGACACGAGCCGCCACGAACGGGTAATCAGAGACGTTAGCCGCACAGTGACCGACGCGGTAGTCAAGGGCACCGACGAGGCCGTATCGGTAGCCGGAAACATCAAGGAGACAATCCGGAACAGGACCTCGGGGGACCGCGCCACCAGGGATAACGTGGTGATGGTTCGGGTGGACGCCGACAGCCTGGAAAGGATGGACGAACTGGTGGAAGCGGAACTGGCCGGCAGCCGATCCGAGGCCGCCGCATTCCTGATTTCTGAAGGCATCAAATCCCGCGAACCCCTTTTCGACGCCATTTCCGCCAAGGTAGCAGAGATACGAAAGGCCAAAGAGGAACTGAGGGTGTTGCTGGAGGAGAAGGGAGGTATAGGGGAACAGTCCTCGGCCAACAAGGAATGAGAAGGGATTGGGCCAAGGCCACAACCCGAAGCACAATGCAACGGAAGATGGCAAATTCTATCAACCGCCACTGTTCTAGGGCACCTTCATGAACTAGGACAGCTTACAGATGTACAAAATCCTGGGCGGCTGTAACAATCAGGAATGATCGGCAAAATAATAATGCTATTTCGCACCATTGCATATTATTTTCGTCACCCGGGTGCTAGAATTGAAACCTAGAGAGCAAGTTCTATTGGTTCACCCCGCAAGCAACGGGGAAGGAAGTTAAATGCGCATTGTCATGATTCACGCATTAGCGGAGTCGGTGCCCCCCGTCAAGGTAGCTTTTGGCGAGGTTTTCCCGGAAGCCGAAGTGATAAACCTATTGGATGAGGCCCTGTTTATCGACTTCAAGGGACAGATTACTCCCCAGCTTCGGCGGCGGATGAGCCAGTTGATCTGCTATTGCGAGGAGTATGGGGCCGATGCCATCGGCCTGGCCTGCTCGGTTTACGCGCCGGTGGTGGAGTCGGCCAAGGACCTGGTGGACGTACCATTGGTCTCATCCTACAGCCCGGTTATGGAAGAGGCGGTTCGGGCCGGCCGCAGGATCGGTATTATTGCTTCCGTTGACGCCACCCTGCGGGATTCGGAGTATTACCTTTACCGCACCGCCGAAGAGCAGGGACGGGAGATCGAGACCGAACTATGCTTCGCTGAAGAACTGATTCATCTTTACCGGACCCGGGGCGAGGAGGCCTTCAACGACCGCCTGGAAGAACTGGTCATGGCCCTGTCGGAAAGGGTGGACGCAGTACTATTGGGGCAGTTCTCCATGGCCACAGCCCTGAAGCGGCTGCAGGCAGTTTGTCCCGTGCCCGTCCTGTCCGGCCCCCACAGCAGCGCCAACAAGCTGAAGGAATTGTTGTCCGTCCCGGTTTGGCCAGGCTTGAACGATTAGTCAATACCAAGGGTCCCGGCTGTGCAGTGCATGCCGGGACCCTTTTGCTTAAGTTTCTGTTATGCTGCAATCAGTTATGACATCCGCGGGCCTGGATGTCCCACACAACTTCCACTGCACCGTTCCTTACCCCGATGAAGCGGTCCCAGCGACTGACCATGGCGTCCTGCTGGCCGGGGATCAGGGTTAACTGATCTCCCACCTCCAGAGTTACCCCATCGGCAACCTGGAATACGGTGCGGTCGGTATCCATGTCCACCGACTCGACACCGGAGCGGCCCTCCACCCTGGGCAGTCCTTTCAAGCCGCCGAGGGCTTTGGCGCCGGCGTCGGCTACAGCCACCCCGGGCCCGGGGGTGCTTATGACAGTGCTAATGACCTTGCCGGCAAAATGGAAGTCTGGCATATACTCGTAGCCCGTTTCCATGACCAGGTAGGAACCGCCCTGGATTTCGGTGACCTCAGGCATGTCGCCGGCCACGTCGTAACTCCAGGTTTCGCCCGTGGAAATGATCTCCACCGGCAGCCCGGCGGCAATAACCGCTTCCCGCAAGTCCAGCACCGGCTGTATCAGGCGATGGGCTTCAGTAACCCGATCCTCGCGGTCGGAAGAGGGTTCGGCCATCATCTGGTGGCTCATTACTCCCTTGAAAGACAGTCCAGGCAGACTGTCAATAAGCTTGGCCAGAGCCACGCCGGCATCCGTTTCCTGCACGCCGCACCGCACCAGACCGGTCTCCTGCTCTATGACCACGCCAACGTCAACGCCCAGCGAGTTCGCGGCGCGGGACAGGTCGCGGGCGTTTTCCTGGGTATCGCAGGCCACCAGGATTTCCGCTTCGCGGGCGAGTGTGCATAGGCGTTCAATCTTCGCGGGGTCCACGACCTCGCTGGTAACAAATACGCTGGGTACGCCGCCGTGCACCATCACTTCAGCTTCGGACACCTTGGCGGCACACACACCCCCCACGGTACCGCCCCGGCGGATTTGGCGCAGGGCAATAGCCGGGGTTTTGTGGTTCTTGCTGTGGCCACGCAGCTTGCTGTGGCGGCCCTCGTAGTAGTCGGCCATCACGTCCATGTTGTGGTCCAGGGCATCCATGTCCAGGATCAAACAGGGCGTGTCCAGCTCCTCAACGGGAGTGCCGGGCTGGGGACGATAAAGGTCTCGCATTATTGGGCCTCCAGGTAATCCTGATCGAGCGATGTACACATGGTAGCCAGTCGCGGGTCAGTCCAGACGACCCCGACCGGCGATGGGCCAGTATCCCATCAGTTTGCCGTCCTGCACGGCGCGAAAGTAGTCGAACTGGTTGACGCACAGGGCCAGGTTATAGGGCACCAGCCATACCTTTTCGTTGGGGTTCAACCGGCCGGTGGCTTCCCCTTCAAGCTCCAGGATGCCGTGCTCGGCGCTGAAGCGAGTGGCGGTGGCTCCAGGAACCCCGTCCAGGACTGCGACACCAAAATCAGGGCCCGTGGTCTTGTGCCCAGCGTCCACAACCGCCCTCTCCGGTACGGGATGACTGATGACCGTGGAAAGTACCCTGGCAGCGGGTTGCAGTTCGGGTCGTATTGGAAGGGTCTGGGCGTCCATCAGGGCATAAGTCCCGGCCAGCACCTCGCTGACGCCGGTCATTCGGGCGGCAGCGTCATAATTGTGAGTACTTCCGGCGCTTACAACCGGCACTTCCAGCCCGGCCCGCTCCATTTGCTGCACCGTCTCCAGCACCGGGCGGATTCGGTTGCGCGTCTCCGTTCGAAGTTCAGTAAGGTCGGGGAATGGCAGTGGACCTTCATAGGTGGTAACACCCATGAGGGCCAGGCCCGGCGCATCCTCCACCGCCTGGGCCAGCCTCACCGCCTCGTCCCCGGGGGCCACGCCACCATGGCCATATCCAGAGTCGATGTCCACAACCACACCCAATACTACGTCCTCGGCCTCAGCAGCCAGGGAAAGGTCCTGGACGTTACGATGGTTGTCCACGGCCTGGAACACCCAGATGTGACGGGCCAGGGTAATGGCCCGCCTGATCTTGGGCAGAGTCACCACTCGACCCGAAATCAGGATGTCATCGAAGCCGGCAGCGGCAAAAGCCTCGGCCTCACTTACCGTGTTCACGGCGATGGCGCCGGAACAGCTGGGGGGTTCCTCCGAGAAAGCCGGGTCAGCGGACACCTGCAACTGGGCTATCTGCGGGCAACCATGGCAGGAAACGTGGGGGCGGACCAGAGAATCGACTTCGGGCGTAACGCCGTCGGATCTCACCTGGCGAAAGACTCCGTGCACAGTATCAATGTTCTGCTCCAGTACATCGATGTCCACGACCAGGGCAGGAGTGTCCAGTTCCTCCACCGGAGTTCCAACAGGTTGAAAAATGGGGCGCTCCATCGTAGCTTTCCTTACTTTTTTCGAATTTCACAGGCAGAATAGCATAAAGGCGGGGTCTGCAGTAGCCTGCGCATGGTCGAGACAGCTGAACGGTACTTTCTAGTCTCCTCTGTCCACGAAGGTACTCAAAGAGACCGAAAGGAGAAAATTCCTAAATTCGTCCCATTTTGTCTCATTTTGGCCCAATTCTGGTCATTCTCCGTTGAACGGGGTAGATCCCCGCATTTGGCCCTGCCAATCGTAGACACCCCGGGCGGAGGGTGACCACACGGGCCGCCCCCACGTAGAGGGCGTTGTACATGGGGGAGCCTGTGCTATGTAAACGCTGTGACTGGATCGTGGTCCCATGGTGCAGATGTGTTATGCGGGTTGGCAAGGGGATTGTCCATAGCGTAGCTGTCAGGGTTGATCCTGTAGCAAGGCTATCTGGTAAGCCTGGAATGGAAATGGGCTGGACAAATGCTGTGGTTCCCGGCTCCCTGGGAACAGCAGGGTGAGCCCAAGTCACACATCCTGTTACCCTGTTGGTCTCAGTATGCCGCCCTTGCAATTCCAGTAGCCCAATGCCACAATGCAGACTGATTTTCGCCAGCCAAAAGGCGAATTGGGAGACTATTTCCATGCCAGGACTGCTTGAAGGCGTAAAGGTAGTTGACTTTACCCACTATTTCGCTGGCCCCTATTGCACCAAGCTGCTGGCCACGCTGGGCGCAGAAGTCATCAAGATTGAACGGCCCGGAAGCGGGGACCCGATTCGCAGCATCCCGCCCTTTTCAAGCCAGAGGCTTCCCGGGGAAAGCGGGGCCTGGTTCCTCTACCTTAACACTTCCAAGAAGAGCGTTTCACTGGACCTGAAATCAGAAAAGGGGCGGGAAATAGTCCTGAAGCTGATTGAAGGGGCCGACATAGTCGTTGAGAACTTCGCCCCCGGCGTTATGGAGCGGCTGGGACTGGGTTATGACACCCTTAGTAGTGTCAATCCGGCCGTGGTAATGACGTCCATCTCCAATTACGGGCAGACAGGGCCCTACCGGGACTGGAAGGCGTCGGAGATAAACCTCTACGCCACCGGGGGCCTTATGAACATTACTGGCGAGCCGGAGCAGCCGCCACTGAAGGAAGGGGCTCCCCTGGCCCAGCTGGGGGCGGGCCAGAACGCTTTTGTGGCCACAATGACCGCTCTTTTCCAGGCTGAAGAAACGGGTGAGGGGCAGCAAATTGACCTGGCCATTGCCGAATACGCCACTAATGTGCTGGAAAACGCCCTGATGCAATACAGCTACTCAGGCGTGGAATTCACCCGGGTGGGTAATCGGGGCTACGGCAGGGCTGCATGGGGCATCTATCCCTGCCAGGACGGGTTCGTAGGTATAATCGCCGGACCGGACCAGAACTGGCCGGAAGTGTCCACGATAATGCAGTCTGAAGAACTGGCAGACCCCAGATTCGCCTCGCGCCAGGGACGCCTGCTGAACGCCGACGAAGTGGACGCCCTGATGCTTCCGTGGCTGCTGGAGCACGACAAGGTAGATATCTTCAAGGCCGGGCAGGACCACGGCCTAGGCTTCTCTTTCGTGGCCGGAATGCAGGATATCCTCGAAATGGAGCAGCTGGTGGCGCGGGACTACTTCGTGGACCTGGAACACCCCATTGCGGGGACCCTGCGCTACCCGGGGCCACCGATCAGCCCCGATCGCACTGTGGTGGAGCCATGGGTGTACCGCCGGGCACCGCTGCTGGCCGAGCATAACCTGGAAGTGTTGGGGGATATGGGTTATGACAGCAAGGGCGTGGAACGTCTCTTTGCCGAAGGAGTGATCTAGTTGAGCGCGGCACAGCCATTGAAGAACTTTCGAATACTGGACCTGTCTCGCATTTGGGCCGGTCCCTATTGCACCAAGCTCCTGGCGGATATGGGCGCCGAAGTCATCAAGATGGAGTCCATGCGGGTGTACGATTCCCACCGTGGGCCGGTGAGCCCGGCGCCGGGAATCGCCGCCTATCCGGATTCTGACCCCGGCGATGAGGCGTGGAACCGCAACGGGTGGTTCAACTGCCTGCACATGAGCAAGTACGGCATCACCCTGGAATTGACGGAAGAAGAGGGGCGCCGGGTCTTCGAAGAGCTGGTGTCCATCAGCGACGTGTTGGTGGAGAACTTCCGGCAGGGCAGCCTGGAACGATTGGGATACGACTACGAGACATTGCGTCAAATCCGGCCCGACTTGATATACGCATCCATGCCAGCCTTTGGCAATAGCGGGCCCTGGCAAAAATACGTGGCGTACGGAATCGGGCAGGAACAGCTGTCCGGGATGGCTCACATGACGGGTTATGTCAACGACGGGCCGATGAAGTCGGGAATCAACCACGGCGACCCGATAACGGGTTCCCACGCAGCCGGGGTTCTGCTGGTGGCCCTGCGGTACCGCAGGCGCACCGGCAAGGGAATGTTCGTGGATGTCTCGCAGCAGGAATCGGCGGTGGCCCTGATCGGGGGAGAGGTACTGGGTTACCAGATAAGCGGGCAGGAGCCGGAACGAATGGGAAACCATTCTCCCTGGTTCGCGCCGCACAATGCCTATCCCTGCGCCGGAGAGGACCGGTGGGTTACCATCGCAATCACAAACGACAAGCAGTGGCGCGGGCTGGCCGCGGCTATGGGAATGCCGGAACTGGTCGACGACCACCGCTTCCTTACTAATGAAGGCCGGATGCTGCACAGGCGGGAACTGGACCAGATCATTAGCCCCTGGGTGGCTGGCAAGGACATTTGGGAGGTGACCCGGCTGCTGCAGGAAGCGAAAGTTCCCGCTGGGCCGGTGCTAAGGGGTCCGGACTTGCTGGAGAACGAACACTACCTTGACCGTGGCACCTTCAACTATGTCGACCACCCACGGGTGGGACCCAAGTGGTACCAGGGATTTGCGTGGAGGATGTCGAAGACGCCGGGGCAGATACACTGGCCGGCGCCAACCCTGGGCCAGCACAACCGGCAGATTTATGGTGAACTGCTGGGCCTGACCGGAGATGAAATAGACGGCCTGGAGGACGGCGGGGTGATTGGGACGAAGCCGACCGGGTCTCGGATAATTTAGCAGACCACAGTAACTGGCGAAATTTGGGCGACAGTAAATCGGCAATCAGACAATAACCGCAGGCGCGCCCAGTACTTAAGGAGGAACCACCTTGACCACCCAGACTGAACCGGAAGCACTGTACGAAATCAAGGACGGCATCGCGTACATCACGATGAACCGCCCAGAGAAGCTGAACGCCATTGACCCGAACATGAGGCAGCTACTTTGGGAGGCATTCCAGGACGTAAAGGTCAACCCGGAAGTCCGGTGTGCCATCGTGACCGGGCGGGGACGAGCCTTCTCCACCGGGCACGACCTGGTGGCCATGGCCAATGACCAGGCCAATGAGGGCGTCACCACCGGCGATCTGTACGTGGAGCAGTCCAAGATTTACAAGCCGATAATTTCCGCCATCAACGGTATCTGCCTGGCCCAGGGGTGTGGAATTGCCCTGGGGAGCGACATCCGAATTGCATCCACGGAGGCGCGCTTTGGGTGGCCCCAGGCCAAGCGGGGCATTTCGTCGGTAAGTGGACCGGCGCTGCTGTCCCAGGTGGTGCCCCGGAACATTGCCTTCGAGTTTCTGTTTACCGGCGAGTTTGTGGACGCCCAGCGGGCATTGGACCTGATGCTGGTTAACTATGTGGTCCAGCCGGAGGAAGTCATGCCCAGGGCCGAGGAGATGGCTCGCATGATCACCGCCAATGCTCCCCTGTCCCTGGCCGCCATCAAGGAAGTATCTATCAAGGGTTCGGAAATGGGGATGGAAGAACGGGTGGCGCTGGCCCAGAAGAAGCGGGATGAAGTCCTGGAGACGGAAGACGCCAAGGAGGGTGTGCGGGCCTTTGCCGAAAAGCGGGCACCGGTCTGGCAGGGACGGTAGCCGCTCAATCAGAACCAGCTTACTGGATAGGCGTGAGGGGCAGGAGTCCTTCACGCCTCTTTTGTTGCCGATAGATCAACTACTGGGAACGGAGAGCTTTGCCGGGAAGGGCGCCGGTGTGACTGCCATTGTCGATCACAACCCGTCCGTTAACTATGACGTAATCTATTCCTTCGGGATATTGCATCGGCTGCTCGAAGGTGGCCCTGGCTTCTACCTTATCCGGGTCGAAGACGACGATATCGGCCTTCATTCCGTTGCGCAAAACGCCCCGATCCTTCAGGCCGAGTCTCTGGGCCGGATAGGAGGTCATCTTGCGGACGCCTTCCTCAAGGGGGAACAAACCTTCCTCACGGCAGAACTGGCCCAGAACGTAAGGAAAAGTGCCGTAGGTACGGGGATTAGGGTGGTTGCCCGTCAGCAGGCCATCGGAGCCTACCATCTGGGCCGGGTGGCGAGCAATGGTACGAATGTTTTCCGGGTTACCCGTACGGGCCACGAAAGCCACTTCCAGGTTCTCCTCGATCAACAGATCGCAGATGGCGTCTACCATACGCTTGCCCTGGTGTTCAGCCAGGTCGACCAGTGAACGGCCCTCCCATTCCTTGTTCTTTTCCGAGCCAATGTGGCTGAAGATGTAATGATCCAGGCTTAGACCCCACTGAGGTTCCACGGTATCGCCGATCTCATCTCGAATGCTCTGCTCATGAATGCGGCGGTACAGCAAGGCCGGGCCGCCGGCATGGACCCAGTATGGGAGCAGGGAGTGGAGGACTGTGCTGGCCGCTGGGTAGGGATACTGATCGAAAGTAACATCGATGCCCGCGCTGCGGCCCTCGTCCACCAGGGCAACCATCCTCCGCCCCAGCCCCTCCACGGGACTATGGTAGTGGGAAATGTGCACGGGTACACCGCTGTTTTGGCCGATGTTGATGGCCTCCCGGAAGGGGTCCAGGAGTCGGTCGCCCAGGCTGTACCGGGCGTGGGTCATGTAGAACCCGCCATAATCCTTTATGGCCTCGCAGACAGCCACCAGCTCGGCAGTATCGCTGTAGGCTCCCGGAGGATAGGTGAGGCCTGTGGCAAAGCCAAAGGCGCCGTCCCGCATTCCCTGGCGAGCCAATTCCTGCATTCGAGTTACTTCGGAATCGGTGGGAAGACGGTCCGCCCAACCCATAGCTTCCACGCGGATAGCCGCATGGGGAACGAAGTAGACCACGTTGCAGGCGATGCGGCCGTCCAGCAGGTCCAGGAACTCGCTGACCCGGCCCCAGCGGACGTCGGCGGGCGGAGTACCGTTGACGGCCGCCAAGTAAGTGAGCAACTCTTCAAGGTGCGCCGGTGACGTCGGTGCATAGGAGAGCCCGTCCATTCCCAGGGCATCCGTAGTTACGCCCTGGCGCAATTTGGCTTCGTTGGCGGGATCCGACAGCAACATCAGGTCCGAGTGGGAGTGCATGTCGATGAAGCCCGGGCAGATTACACGGTCATTGGCGTCGATAACCCGGTCGGCGGCCACTGCCGATGTATCTCCCCGTACAACAGTGACCGTGTCGCCATCAATGCCCACACTACCCCGGAACCAGGTCTGCCCGGTACCGTCGATAATGCGTCCCCGGTCGATTAGTAGATCAAACATCAGTATTCTTCTCCACAAGTTGTTGGCGATATCGCCATCATTCGTAACTTTCACTTCCAGACCAGACGAAAACAATAAATAAAGTGATTATTATCGCCTGGAACCGAACGCATTATTACATTTGCCGCAGGTTATGATGGAATAATTATTTGACAATAGGATTAGATGAAAGTATTATGCCCGGACATCGCACCCTAACCAAAAGGGGGTATCCAAGGATGCGTGTAAGTTTAGCACGGCAGTGTATCGACATACCTTACTCTACGGAGCCCGAGGGGCGTAACAACTTCTGTACCGGCTTCCGGTCGGACATTGGCTCCCGGCGCTTTTTCAGTTACTTCGGAAATACCGCTTCTCTCCCCAGCCGCCAACTCCCCTGCGAACCTTAGCTGCCCCTGCCGCCAGCATTATAGAGTCTTTGTTGGGTAGGTGGGGATGATACTAAGTCGCTAGAACAACAGCGCAACGTATTCACATAGGTGTGGCACGACTCTACCAGGTAGCTCTTTGAGCCCAGGCAGAAGAAACTTGCGCGCTTTTTTGACGTAAACCCCTTAAGCCTTTAAGAAACCGGAACATTCAAGGAGGAGATTTACATGCGACAACTCATGAGGTCGAAGATTCACCGGGCCACCGTTACCAACTGCGACGAGGACTACATCGGCAGCATCGTGATTGACCAGAACTTGATGGACAAGTCTGACATCTGGGAGTACGAAAAAGTCCTGATCTGCGACGTGGATAACGGGGCGCGCTTCGAGACCTACGCTATCTCCGGCGAACGGGGGAGCGGAATTATTTCGGTCCAGGGAGCAGCGGCCAAGCTGACCAACCCCGGGCACAAGGTCATCATCATGGCTTTTGAGGTAACGGACGTACCGGTCCGGCCCAAGGCAATCCTGGTCACCGAGGATAACGAATTCGATTATTATCTGACGGAGATCGAAAATGCAGTTGCAGTTTAGCGAATCCGAAACTGAACAATATTACGACCACGAGGACGCCGTATACCGGGCCCTTTGGGACAAAGACGGCAGCGTCCACTGGGGCTTGTTTGAAGACGGCGCCAACATGACCTTCCTGGAAGCCGGCGCCAACCTGAACAAGGTTATGGCCCAGCGTGGTCAACTTCAGGCCGATTCCGTCGTAATCGACGTGGGATGCGGCAGCGGCACCACCGCCATCGCCCTGTGCAAGTCGATTGGCTGCCAGGTGACCGGCGTGGATCTGAGCGGCGTGCGCATTGCCAATGCTATTGACTCGCTGGAAGACCAGCCCGAGGCGGTAAGGGAAAGGGTTACCTTCAAAAAGGGTTCTGCCACAGACCTGCCTATCGCTGAAGCGTCTTTTGACCGGGCGTGGAGCCAGGCTACCATTTACCACGTGCCCGACAAAGTTAAGGTGCTGGAAGAGGTCTACCGGGTACTGAAGCCCGGCGGCATCTTCGTGTTTGACGACCTGATCAAGCCCCAGCCCAACATTAGCGAAAAGGCCGTGAAGTTTGTTTACGAACGGCTGCTCTTCGACACTGACTTCAGCTTCGAGTCCTACCAGGTTGCATTGAAAGCCGCCGGATTCGAGGTGCTGGAGGCCGAGGATATCTCCCGGCACCTGAAGACCAGCTACCTGATGCTGAGCGACGCCGCGTCCAAAGGCAACGAAGAGCACCGGGAAAGGTTTGCCTACCTGGCCGAGGCCTACGGTGAAACCGCGGCCGCCGTGGACCACAAGGAGCTCGGCTGGGCTATGTTCGTTTGCCGCAAGTAACCGGTTCTTCATCCAGGACAGGGTATTACTGGGCAGACAAGTCTAGAGGTGCGCTATGACGCAAAATGATCGGGTCCGCTGGGTCTACTCTTCCCAGAACGAACAGGAACTGGAAGAGCGTTACGACCAATGGGCCGAGGAATATGACACCGACCTTGAATCCGACTTCGGATGGATCTCGCCGCAGCGTACGTCGGAATACGTGGCGAAGCACGTAGCAAAGGAAGGATCCGTGCTGGATGCCGGCGCTGGTACCGGTTTGGTCGGTGAGTGCCTCCACGAAATGGGATTTCGCAACATGACGGCCATGGATCTTTCCCTCGGCATGCTGGAGGTGGCCCGACGCAAGAGCATCTACGAAGCCCTGGACCAGATGACCATGGGCGAGACACTGGACTACTCGACAGACCAGTTCGATGCTTCGGTGATCGTCGGGGTGTTCACCCAGGGCCACGCCCCGGCAAGTTCCATAGACGAATTGGTGAGGGTAGTAAAGAGCGGCGGACACATCGTTTTCAGTTTGAGAACCGACACTTATTTGGAAAACGGATTCAAGGACAAGATGGATTCCCTGGAATCCGCGGGCCTGTGGAAGCTGGTTGAAGTCTCGGACGCATACCACCCACTACCCAAGGGGGAGCCGGAAGTAATGCACCAGGTATGGGTTTTCCAAGTGAGCTAGCCAGCTGAAGCCCCACATATAGAAAGTCTGGGCCGCCGGGCGGCAGCCGCCCCCACCCCGCGGGGGGGGGGGCGGGGGTTTTTGTGATTTAAGTTTATTTTTTTTTAGAAAACGG
>JAPPLU010000060.1:0-56852 GCA_028874075.1 Chloroflexota bacterium | reverse complement strand
CCCGTTTTGGTTTTACCACTTCCCCCACCCCCCCCACCCCCCCAAAATACCACGGGGGGCCCCCCCCCCCCCCCCCCCACCACCGGGTTGGGGCGGCGGCCCTTTTGTTGCCAGTTACCTCTTGATTTGATCGCCGGAACTGGCGCCAACCAAGGTGTCCAGTGTAGGAAGGATCCAGTCTATCTCTGCTTTCCCCATCAATGGAATGGGATTCTTGAGTTACTCCATCACTCCCGCGTTTCCATGGGTAACCCGCGGTGCCGTACCTCGTCAACGCAGATGGGACAACGCTGCTCCACCGCATGGCCCACTGCCGGCCAGAAGTCCTCGGAAGTGAGACCGCAAAGGTAGACGGGTGCGACCTCTTCGATGCCCAGGCTGTCCACGTAGTGAACCTCTCCTCGTTGCTGGGGATTGGGCCACCACCAGGGAGTAAGCTGCCTGGCCAGGCCGTTGATGTGGTCTTTGTGGTCGTCCTGCCACCCGTCGTCGGGAAGCTCCACTACCCATGATCTCCCCTCTTCGCCCGTTTGGCGGCGAGCGTTCATGCGTCCCTCACGAATATAGCGACGGATGACGTCCTGAGATACGTTCAACCTGCGCGACGCTTCCTGAATGGTAACTTCTTCCAACGCTGCCCCCTAGTAGTGAGGATTGATGTCAATCCGAGTGAAGCTGAGCGCCAGCACCCCCATCCTAACCGTCCCCTATCAAGAGGAAAGGACCCTACTTACCCGATTCTTACCCTAGCCTGCCTTCACGCCAGCGGTCAAGGGGTCTTCCATTGTTTCACCCAGGGAACCGCCGGGTGGCACCATGGGATACAGGTTTACCGACGGATCCACCACGAACTCAATCAGGTAAGGGCCATCGTGGGCTTGAGCCTTGCGCAGAGCCGGCATAACATCCTCCTGGTGGGCCACCCGCATGGCGGGGATGCTGTAAGCGCCGGCAAGCTCCACAAACTCGGGCCCGGGAATGGGAACCTCTTTAAGGTGGTTCTCAAAGAACATTTCCTGCCACTGACGCACCATGCCCAGGTATCCGTTGTTGATCAGGGCAATCTTGACCGGCAGCCTCTCCTGGGCGATGGTGGCCAGTTCCTGGGAGGTCATCTGAATGCCGCCGTCCCCGGCGATGCTCCACACCGGCGTCCCCGGCTTGCCCACCTGAGCGCCCATGGCTGCCGGTAGCTCGAAACCCATAGCTCCCAAACCGCCGGAGGAGACGAAAGTGTTGTAGCCGTTGAAGAACAGAAATTGGGCGGCCCACATCTGGTGCTGGCCTACGCCGGTTACCACCACGGTATCCGGGTTTTCCTGGAGCAATTCGTTCATTTCGGACATTACGTGCTGGGCCAGCAAGGAATCGGTCTTGGGAATGGCCAGGGAAGGGTGTTCCGCCTTCAGGCGTTCAATGTAGTCCATCCAGTCGGGCCGGTCCACCTTCTCTACCAGGGGAACCAACGCCTTCAGCACTACCTTGGCATCCCCGACCAAGGGAACTTCCACGGGCACGTTGCGCCCCACCTGGCTGGGTTCAATGTCGAGATGAATAATCCTGGCATGGGGGGCAAAAGTGGACGCCCGTCCGGTGACCCGGTCGTCGAAGCGCATACCCAGCCCCACCACCAGGTCGGCCTGATCCACCACTATGTTAGACCAGTACATGCCGTGCATTCCCAGCATGCCAAGGCTGAGGGGGTGATTGCGAGGGAAGCTGCTGAGGCCCAGAAGAGTATTGATTACGGGTATGCCGGTGGCCTCAGCCAATTCAATCAACTCTTCCCAAGCGTGGGAGGCCAGAACCCCATGACCGGCAATGAGTACCGGACGTTCCGCCTCGTTAATCAGGCGGGCCGCCCGTTCCACATCGGCCCTGGTCTCGTCGGAAAGGGGTTCCCGAGTCGTCTCGGGAATATCGGGATATTCAAACTCGGCCAACTCCAACTGAACGTCCCGAGGGACGTCAATCAGCACGGGACCAGGGCGGCCCTCCTGGGCGACCTGGAAAGCTTCTCGGATGGTGTGGCTCAAGTCAGCGGCGGACATGACCAGGTAAGTGCGCTTGGTGCAGACTGAGGCGATGGAGCAGATGTCGCACTCCTGGAAGGCTTCTGAACCCAGGGCCGTACGGGCAACCTGGCCGGTGATGGCCACGATGGGGACGGAGTCTGCCTTGGCGCCCATCAGGCCGGTAATCAGGTTGGTAGCGCCGGGGCCGGAGGTGGCCACGCATACACCGACTTTGCCCGATACGCGGGAATAGCCGTCGGCAGCATGGGAAGCCGACTGTTCGTGGCGGACCAGGATGTGGCGCAACTGAGGGTAGCCCCAGAGGGCGTCGTAAAAGGGAAGGATGGCCCCGCCAGGATGGCCGAAAATTACGTCGACCCCTTCCTGGAGCAGGCTTTCGCAGATGATTTCCGAACCTTTGAGTTTCACAGCAGCCTCCAATACTATTGCTTACTGCCGCCGAGAAAGGCTTCGGGAAGGTCGCCCTGAGGGCAATAAAAAAGCCCGTCCCACATAGGGACGGGATAATAATATTCCCGCGGTACCACCCTATTTATCCGGCGAACCGGACCTCTCTTAGCAGGCACCAACATGCCCCGTCACGGATAACGAGCGACGAACCTCGGCCTGGCTTACTGGGCGACGATCAAGCAACTATGTCGCGGTTCTGCTGGCAGCTCCGGAGGGATTTTCGACAGGGTTGGCGTACCTGCTCACACCGTACCAGGCTCGCTGAGCGCCGGGCCCTGGGTACTCGTCTCCATCATAGCCTTTAGGTTGTGAAAGTTAGCACAGGGTGAAAGGGGTTGTCAAGGTGGCATGGAGTAGGCTCAGGGCAACCTCTCTTCGGGATTTCTTAACCGCAAAGACGCAGAGAACGCAGAGTTTCGCAGAGAGTCCTACATATCTGCGAGTTCCCGGTGCACTTATGGTGAAGACAGGCCTGGGTGAGGAGACATACACCCAGGTCTGCTCCCACAGGCAATGCAACCTCCGTCAACCGGTTCAGGGTGAGCGGCAGAGGCCGTCGCCATATTGATACTGGTAGTAGGTAACGCTATCTGTGGCCCGGTTATCCAGGCTCATTCCAGCCGGCCTGGGCTCCGACTCCGACGGGGGAGGGCGCTCCGGGGGGAGGGCTTCAGGCGAGCCAGGGCAAGGGTCCTGGCGTATAAGCCGGTCCGGAGACAGGGGAGCGGAACCGGACCGGCCGGAAGTGGCGAAATTGATGGCCCGAAGCTCACGGTGATACAGGTATGCGGCGTGGGCGGCTACCCTGGCGGCACACTCGGAGCCGTAGATACGCAGCAGTACGGGGTAGCCATAGATGTCCTCAGTGAGAGGGGCATCGTCGGGGACTGCCCACGACTCAACAAAGGGTTCGATGGACTGCCCCGGTTGTTTGTCGAACCAACCAATCCGGCGGCGATAGTCGAGGACCGCAAGAGTGGCAGCCTTAACCGCCTGTTCGCTGCCAAGGACGTGCCGCAGGGCATACTCGCCATAGCAGTCGCGCCGGTAGTCGGCTTCATCATAAGTTTCGAAATTGAAGGGGCCGGGTTCCTGCTGGTAACGGTTGCCGACCTTGGAAGGGAATGTGGGCTGCTGGGCCGATTCCTCCTTCCGGGGGCCAAGGTGGTCGGGAGACGGGGCCGGGGAGCGGGCATTGTCGCGCTGCCAATTGCCGTTGCGGTCCCGGTAGTAAATGCCGTCCGGGTCAAGCCGGCGAGGGTCATCGTCAGATCCAGCAGCAGCAGACCCACGAGCAAGGGTTGGGGCGTCGAAGCCGCGATGCAGGAGTTCCCTTGCGGCGGACAGGCGGTGGTGGGGCTTGAAGGCCTGGAGGTTGCCCTGCATCACGTCCACCAGAAATCGGACGGCGGAGCGGCCGTTGTCAGTCTCTTCGCAGATCAGGGCGGCGAGATCCTTGTGGAGAGAGTCGGGATCAGTCGAGTGAGTCGAAGGCTCAGAGGGACTACGCCGGGCCGGCTGGGATGCCGTCGTATTGGCGGCGATGAAGGCATGGGCCGGAGTAAATCCAATATTGAGGAGTTGGCGGGCAGCGTCGAGACGATGGCAAGGTTTGGCACTTTCCAGGCTGCCCTGCATAAGGTCGATAAGGAAGCGGATAATGAGCCGGCCGTTGTCAGTCTCCTCCCGGACGATGTCCGAGAGGGACAGGGGTGAGTCGAGGTGTGCTTCCACTGACTCGGTTAGAGCGGGCTGACCTTTTGCGAACATTTGTTTTAGTTTAGGAGGTGGAACCGGAGGGTGTCAAGGGGGGCGCCGCACTACAGGAATGCATGCCCGAAAGAGCGCTCCAGCCAAGTTCGAAGTTCCCGGCTGCGCTGGAACGACGGGTCAGGCCCAAGACTAATGTGGGACAGCCCTACTTTCTCAAACGCTCTAACAAAGGAGAACACCCCCGGCCAACTGGCCGGGGGTGTCTTTTGCTGAACCGAAATGATACCGTGCGGGGCGCCTAGTCGTCGTCGGCTACGCCGGCCATTTAGCGGGAGCCGGTGCGGAGGTTGGCGTTGTAGAAGCGGAGGACCTGCTGCCAACCGTCCACCGCAGCTTCCTGGCGGTAGCTGGGGCGGTCGACGGCGAAGAAGCCGTGGCCTGCGTTGTCGTAGCGGAAGAACTCGTAGTCCTTGCCGGCAGCCTTCAAAGCATCTTCCAGGTCGTTGACGTCCTGGGGAGACGGTCGGGCGTCCTCGTTGCCGAAGAGGCCCAGCAGGGGGCAGTTCAGGCCGGAGGTGTAGTCCACGGGGGCCACAGGCTGGCGGGAGCGCTCCAGTTCGCCTTCGGGGACAGTGGTTACGCCGCCACCCCAGCAGTTAACCGCGGCGTCGATGCCGTCCAGGCGGCAGGCGACCAGGTATGTCTGGCGGCCGCCGGAGCAGAAGCCGATGACGCCAACCTTCCCGTTGTGGTAGGCCAGGGTGCGCAGATAATCGCGAGCGCCGGACACGTCGCCCAGAGTGCGGTCATCGGGCATGCCGCCGGCCTCACGGACGCTGGTGCTGTTGGCGGTGGGGTCTCCCTTGCCTTCGCGGAAGTGCAGGTTGGGTGAAATGCAAACAAAGCCATTATGGGCCAGCTTGCGGGCCATCTCCTTGGTGGCCTCGTCCCAGCCGGGCATGTGATGAATCATTACTACGCCAGGGTGAGGGCCAGGGCCCAGGGGACGCGCCAGGTAAGCGTCGATAAGGTCGCCGTTATGGCCGTGGATGTTAACTGTTTCGGCAATCAGTCCTTCGTAAGGCATGCCTATACCTCCAGAATAATGTTTGTGTTCCCATTCTGAACTTACCGGATGCCGTCGCAAGGCGTATCCGATGTTGTTGGCAGGTTACTACGCAGGCAAGTAGGTGTCAATTGACAGCACGACGGAAAGTTAATTAGTATCCCAGCATGGCCCATGCCAAATTGCAAAGCAGGAAGGGGAAAATGCCTCAGAAAGAAATTATTACTCACCCACAAATTGCCCAGGGGAGCAATCCACTGTCCCAGGCCACCAGATTTGGCGACATGGTGTTCGTTCAGGGCTGTACGGGGAGACACCCTACTACCGGAGAGAACGGTTCCGACATCCGGCAGCAGACCCGGTTCGCCCTGGAGCGGATAAAGATGATTTTGGAACACGCGGGGTCTTCGCTGGATAACGTGCTGACCAATACCTGTTATGTGACGACGCGGGAGGACCTGCCGGGCTTCAACGAAACCTACGCTGAATTTTTCCCCAGTGACTATCCGGCGCGGACTACGATCATTGTGCAGTTCGGCCAGCCGGACAACCTGGTAGAAATTACGACAACGGCCTGTATTCCCAGCTAGAGAGATGCGGTTCAAGGCTTTTTGAGAGTGCTGGCGCAGACCCTTCGCAAGCGCCATCACCCTCAGCCTTTCGGCAGGCTCTAACCTGGACCCGCCAAGGGGAAGGGGACAAATTCAGAGTTCGCTAGAGCTTCCTGTAGACAATGTGAGAACGGTTGCTGGTGTGGGGGCGAATCATGGGGGCCCAGTCGCCGGTATCGGAGGCAGCCACCCAGGCATCGGTGAAGGGCACTTCGGGGGAATCAATTTCATAGACGGCAGCGTACCGGGCGGTCCCTTCCACGTCTGTTGATTCCAGCTTGTAACGAGTACAACTGTGCACGCCGGGGGCTTTGACGATGTTGGGAATGTGCTGGGTGTCGTATATGCGGTTGAAGTCCGCCTCCAGCTCTACGGGTATATCCATCTGGACGACGTAAATGTAGTCCGCCATTCTCTGTTCTCCTTGAAAGAGTCGGCAAAACAAACCAACAATGGCATTGACGCCAATATCCACCGGGAATAGAATTACAGTTCAGCGACCGATAGTGAGCCGCTCCTCCAGCGACTCCCGGTCGCTCCTTCTTTTGCCGCCAATGTCCTGGCTGGCAGCGATACGAAGAGTCCTGCCTGCGGTGACAGGCGCGGACCTAAAACCCTTGCCAGCCGAACCCGGGCCTAATAGGTAAGATCAGTCTCCACACCGTCTGGAAGTTCCACTTCAAGGGCCTGGAGGCTGTGGGCCAGGCCGTGATAGTAGGCCACCACTACCAGCACGTCAACGATACCGGCATCGCCCACAATGGCCCGCATGCCTTCGAAAGTTGCGTCGGATATGCGATGCTGGCGCAACAGTTCCAGTACGAACTGGGCAACGGTGGCGTCATTCCCGTCCAAGCCGGCCGGGGCGCGAAACTCGCGGATGGCGGCGATCAGTTCATCGCTGAGATTGGCTTCCTTTGCGCCACGCTGATTGACGGTCCAGACGTAGTGGCCGCCGGCTTCACGGGCGGCGGTCAAGATGGCGACGGCTTTTACCCGCGGGTCCAGGGGCGTTTCAAACCGTACATATCCGCCAAGGCCGGCGAAGGCCCCGGCCGCCTGTGGGTTATTCAGTAAGGCAGCATAGTTGCGCTGCACTCCACCACGGCTGGTCTGGATGTCGTCCCACACCGCCTGCCCGGCGGCGTCCATGTTTTCCCTGGTGGCGAAGGGTACTCGGGCCATGGTTTTCTCCTTATTGGCTTAAAGTTCCGTCGGGGCGCCGTTCTGGTTGTTCATATTGGGGGGAGGCTCGTTGAAAGGCTCGCCGCGTTTTTCTGCTTCTTGTCGGCGTTGATTCCAGGACTCCCACTGGGACTGAACCTCGGAGCGGCCTTCCTGCCTGCCTTCTTTGAGTCCTTCTTTGAGTCCTTCCCGGCGGCCCTCCTCCAGGTCTTTTTTGCGGTTGCGTTCTCGGAGTATTGCTGAGATTACCATGTCTCCCCCGTCGGTGATGATGTAGGAAAGAATAAGGGATGCGCCGGCGGCGCGTACTAACTGTTCCGTGATTATAGACTGAATATACAGCCAGTCCCCGGCGCCGGATCTAGAAAGCTGGCCCAAAGTATTCGCAATCGTCAGATACAAGGTACCGGCACCGAAGAACAGGTAGAACCAGCGTAACGCTCCCCCGCGCACGCTGGGGATGCCAAAGCGCTGTTCAAGTTCTCTTAATGCCAAGGCCCGAGCCTAATCCGTGGCCTGCTGCACGTTCTCCCCGTTTTTCTCCCACAGGGCTTCAAGGATTGCACCGGGAGACATGGGCAACCTTTCCATGCGGACACCAATGGCGTCGTGAATGGCGTTGGCAATCGCGGCCATGGGAGGCACGATGGGCACCTCACCGACGCCCCGGACGCCGTAGGGATGGCCGGGGTTGGCGACTTCGACGATGACCGTGTCGATCATTGGCAGGTCCAGGCTAATGGGCATGCGATAGTCAAGGAAGCTGGAATTGACCATTTGGCCGTCCTGGCTGAAGTAATACTCTTCATTGAGAGCCCAGCCGATGCCCTGGACGACTCCGCCCTGCATCTGGCCCTCAACATAGCTGGGGTGGATGGCCTTGCCGGCATCCTGCACTGTGGTGTAGCGGAGGATATCCACCTTGCCGGTATCGGGGTCGACTTCCACGTCAACAATGTGGGTGGAGAATGCCCCGCCGGCGCCCCGGGGGTCAACGCTGACCTGGCTGGAAATGGGACCGCCGCTGCCGTTCAGCTGGGAGGCCAGTTCCTTAAAGGTCATCTTGAGGTCGGAGTCGGACTTGTGCTGGAAAGTGCCGGCTACCAGCTCCACGTCCTCGGCGGAGACTTCCCAAATGGTGGCGGCGCGCTCGATCATCTGGTTCTTGATATCCTGGGCGCATTCGTAGGCGGCCCAACCGCTGGCGAAGGTGGTGCGGCTGCCGCCGGTGAGGAACGTGTAGCCAACGGAGTCGGTGTCGGCCACGCTGGGGCGGACGTCCTCGGCAGGGATGCCCAGGACCTCGGCGGCCTGCATGGCGATGGATGCCCTGGTGCCGCCAATGTCGGTGGATCCCTCCACCAGGCTGATGGTGCCGTCAGCGGCGACGCCGATGCTGCAGCTGGACTGCATGCCAATGTTGAACCAGAACCCGGAAGCGATGCCGCGGCCCTGGTTGGGACCGGTGAGGGGAGTGTTGTAGTGATCGGTGGCCTTGGCGGCCTCCACGCACTCAATGTTGCCGATTACCGGGAATTCGGGGCCGTCTACGCGCCGGGTGCCTTCCTTGGAAGCGTTGCGGAGTCGGAACTCAATGGGGTCCATGCCGATTTCCCGGGCAATTTCGTCCATGACCTGTTCGCCGCCAAAGGCGCCGATGGGAGCGCCCGGGGCCCGGTAGGGGGCAACTTTCGGTTTGTTGACCACCACGTCATAGCCTTCGGCGCGCACGTTTTCTATATCGTAGGGCGCAAACATGCACTGGGCGCCCATGGTTACCGGCGAACCGGGGAAAGCGCCAGCCTCCAGAGCCAGCGAGGCATCGGCAGCCGTTATCTTGCCGTCGCGGGTAGCGCCGACCTTGACCCAGACCGTGGAGCCGGAGGTGGGCCCCGTGCTTTCAAAGACGTCGGTGCGGGACATCAACATCTTGACAGGCTGGCCAGTCTTTTTGGACAGGATGGCGGCCATGGGTTCCAGGTAGACCGGAATCTTTCCGCCGAAACCGCCACCGATTTCCATGGGGACCACCTTAATCTCTGAAACCGGCATATCAAGGATCTGGGCCATAGAGTCACGCACAGCGAAGGCGCCCTGGGTACTGGTCCAGACGGTCAGTTTACCGTCGGCATTCCACAGGGCGGCGGCGTTCTGGGGTTCGATGTAGCCCTGGTGCACGGTGCTGGTCCGGAAGGCCCTCTCGACGATGACATCGGCCTCGCCAAATCCCTTTTCCAGGTCTCCCATCTCGTACCGGAAGTGGGTGGCGATATTGCTGAGCTTATCGGTCCTCTCGCCCAGTTCTGTTGTAGTCAAGTCTTCAATAACCAGCGGCGCGTCGTCCTCCATAGCCTGGGTAACGTTGATTACGGGAGGAAGGACTTCATACTCTACCTCGATGAGGCCGATGGCGATTTCGGCCACGTGGGGATTGGAGGCGGCGACAGCGGCTACGGCGTGGCCCCGGTACAGAGCCTTGTCCTGAGCCAGGATGTTCTCGCTGGAGAAGCGGACACCACGGCCGGGATTTTCCATGCTGGCCACGGGCAGGTCTTTGCCGGTAATGACGGCCTTGACGCCGGGGTACGCTTCGGCCTTGCTGGTGTCGATGGACTTGATGCGAGCATGGGCGTGAGGACTTCGCAGCACTTTGCCGTGCAGCAAGCCAGACATCTGGAAGTCTCCGCCGTACTTCGCCCGACCGGTAACCTTGTCGGTACCGTCGTGGCGCACGGGGCGGGTCCCGACGACGCTGTAATCGGTGTTGGACAGAACGATGTTGGACATGGGTAACCCTCTCAATCAAGGAATTTTAAGGGAGTTGGACTTGGTGGGGGCATTGTACCATAGGGGTGGGGGGAACGTTTATCCGCGAATCCGCCGGGGTGGACGAAGGGGCACTAATGGGGTGGAGCAGGTATTGGTCAGGCAGCCACATTCTTGACTGGCCTCTGCGGATTCCGGCCTTCGCCGGTATGACAAACCCAAGGGGTTTTGGAGAAGTTCTCTAGCTGCTTGACGGCGGGAGTTCGATCAGCTTCCTAAGCTCCCGACTCAAGAGTTGGCATCGTTCAGCCAAGTCTTGTCTTCCTAATCTAGCTACCGCTACTTTCAGCAAGGGGGCTGTTACCGGTCCATAAAGCGCATATACAACCTACCGACGGTACACTTGGCTGCGGTGGTCGATGTCGACTACGAGGACTACCGAGGTTTCATCAGATATTTCACAAATAACCCGGTAGTCTCCAACCCGGTACCTCCAACGCCCTGCAAATGGTCCAGTCAACGGCCTCCCTTTTGGCGGGGGTTTTCAAGTTCACCAACCTGGTCCATGTATGCGGTAATTTGGCGGGAAGTTTGCCTGTGGAGTCGCTGTAATTGACGGCTTGCTGTCGGGTTGTAGTCAACTGCCCAAGCCAAGTTTAGCCATAACCTCCTGGGAGGAATAAGTGCGCTCTTCTCCCCGTTGAATCCTTTCCAATGCTTCTTCTGCCTGCCGGGCGTCTTTCAAGTCTGCTTCCAAGATGACCGAGGCGAAATGATTGATGGTAATCGCCAGTTCCCGGTAAGGAATGGTCGGTTGCAAGCCCAACCTTTTTGCCAAGACCTGCAAACGCCCAAGAGATATCCTTTGAGTTTTTTGTTGCACCGCCGGTTCCGGTAGTTCGTCCTCGGGCATTACGCAAAATCGCCACTGGCCGGCATCACGGTGGTCTGCAATATCGGGGTTACCTTCGGGGTGCCAGGCGAACACATACAAATGGGTCTGCCGCCCCAGTTTTCCGGGATGAATGTCAAAGAACAGAGGCCGCGCTCGCTCTGAACATTCAGAACCGGGGATCTGGGACAAAGCTGACGCCTGCTTGACCTGAAGGTAGGTATAGTTGTCATCTTCCAAGTCCCAGGGAGCGCCATTCTCAGCGGGTTTCCAACCGGCATCGGGAAAGGCATCGCGCAGCGCACAGCAAACCAAAGCTTCAACATAAACGTCCCGCAAGTCAAAGGGCATGAATCGCCCTTGACAAACCTTGCTTGCTAAATATTGGGCTGCGTCGTCGCGAATCCGATTGACCATACAAACCTCGGCATTCCTGGTGGTCTTATTGTATAACACAAGCCCCCGGCGTTTGCCGGGGGCTGCGTTTTTTAGCCATTTTGTTGTTGGTAGCGGGGGTAGGATTCGAACCTACGACCTTCGGGTTATGAGCCCGACGAGCTGCCACTGCTCCACCCCGCGCTGAGGGGAAATGTTAAAATGTTAATAGGGAATACCGGAACAAGAAACCCTGAATAATTGCCCTGAAAGCTTATCACTGTGTCTGGAGTCCATAACGTGGGTCAAATCGCTCGACCGGTTAGTATCGGTATGCTGAAACTGTTGCCAGCCTTACACATCCGACCTATCAAGCAGATAGTCTCTCTGCAGTCTTACTCCCGAAGTTAATCGGGAAGGGAGGCCTCATCTTGGGGGATGCTTCGCGCTTAGATGCCTTCAGCGCTTATCGCTGCCAGACATGGCTACCCAGCGCTGCTCCTGGCGGAACAACTGGAACACCATAGGTCTGTCCCTCCCGGTCCTCTCGTACTAGGGAGAGGTTCCCTCAAGCCTCCTGCGCCCACGGCGGATAGAGACCGAACTGTCTCACGACGTTCTGAACCCAACTCACGTACCCCTTTAACCGGCGAACAGCCGGACCCTTGGGACCGCCTTCAGCCCCAGGATGGGACGAGCCGACATCGAGGTGCCAAACCTCGCCGTCGATGTGAACTCTTGGGCGAGATAAGCCTGTTATCCCCGGGGTAGCTTTTATCCGATAAGCCACGGCCCTTCCACACGGTGCCGTAGGATCACTTTGCCCGACTTTCGTCCCTGCTCGACTTGTAGGTCTCGCAGTCAAGCCCTCTTATGCCAATGCGTTCTGTGGACGATTTCCATCCGTCCTGAGAGGACCTTTGGGCGCCTCCGTTACTTTTTAGGAGGCAACCGCCCCAGTTAAACTGCCCACCAAGCACTGTTCCCCAGTTTTGCTGAGGTTAGAACCAAAAACAGCCAAGGGTGGTATTTCAACGGCGACTCCACCCCTACTGGCGTAGGGGCTTCAAAGTCTCCCACCTATCCTACACATGACAGCTCCCAGCCCAATGCCAGGCTACAGTAAAGCTCCACGGGGTCTTTTTGTCCTGCCGCGGGTCGCCCGCGTCTTCACGGGCACCGCAATTTCACCGAGCCCTCCGCCGAGACAATGGCCAAGTCGTTCAACCATTCATGCGGGTCGGAACTTACCCGACAAGGGACTTCGCTACCTTAGGACCGTTAGAGTTACGGCCGCCGTTCACCGGGGCTTCAGTTCGGAGCTTGCACCCCTCCCCTTAACCTTCCGGCACTGGGCAGGCGTCAGCCTGTATACGTAGGGTTTCCCCTTAGCACAGACCTGTGTTTTTGTTAAACAGTCGCCCGGCCTTCTTCTCTGCGCCCCCAGAGCGCTCCACCGGCTCGCGGCTTCACCCCCCGGGGGGCCCTTTCTCCCAAAGTTACAGGGCTCTTTTGTCTAGTTCCTTAGCGGAGGTTAGCTCGAACACCTAGGGACTTTTATCCCAGCCCACCAGTGGCGGTTTGCGGTACGGTCGCCGCTGCTTCTCCAAACGAAGCTTTTCTTGTCGGTTTGGGTTCAGCCGGATTTCGTTAGCCCTTAGGCTACGATTCCCTCAACCCTCAGCTTAACGCCAGAGTGGATTTGCCTGCCCTGGCTCGCCTACGGAGGAGGACGCCAATCCAATAAGACGCCCGACCTACCCTTCCGCACCCCTCCGAGTATCAACAAAACAACGGCGGTGCAGGAATATTAACCTGCTGTCCATCGCCTTCGGCGCTTGCCTACGGCTTAGGACCGACTAACCCTACGCCGAACAACGTTGCGTAGGAAACCTTGGGCTTTCGGTGTCAGGGATTCTCACCCTGATTTACGCTACTCATTCCGGGATTCTCACTTCCCCGCGCTCCAGCAAGCCTCACGACTCACCTTCATCGCCCGAGGAACGCTCCCCTACCACGCCCAGGCGGAACCAAGAACCTTCACTCCAGCTTTAGGGCAGAACCCCAAGGCTGGAATTAGATTCTTGAACCTGAACATCCACGGCTTCGGCGGCAGGCTTAAGCCCCGTTACATTTTCGGCGCAGGACCCCTCGACCAGTGAGCTATTACGCACTCTTTAAAGGAATGGCTGCTTCTAAGCCAACCTCCTGGTTGTTTTGGGAACCCCACCTCCTTTCCCACTTAGCCTGCGCTTGGGGGCCTTAGCCGGTGGTCTGGGCTGTTTCCCTTTTGACAATCGCACTTATCTGTGACTGTCTCACTCCCGGGTATCGGCAGAACGGCATTGGTGGTTTGATTGAGTTTGGTAAGCTCACGCCCCCTAGCCCATTCAGTGCCCTACCTCCGTCCTCCTAATTCCCGAGGCTGCACCTAAATGCATTTCGGGGAGAACTAGCTATTTCCGGGTTCGATTGGCATTTCACCTCTACCCACAGCTCATCCCAAGCTTTTGTACTAGCCACGAGTTCGATCCTTCAGTCCGCGTTAACGAACCTTCAATCTGGCCATGGGTAGCTCACCCGGTTTCGAGTCTACTACATGGAACTGAGCGCCCTATTCAGACTCGCTTTCGCTACGGCTCCGGAACTCCAGTTCCTTAACCTTGCTCCATACAGTAAGTCCCCGGATCATTCTTCAATAGGCACGCCGTCACCCCGAACTGAATCGAGGCTGCGACCTTCTGTAGGCTTACGGTTTCAGGTCTATTTCACTCCCCGCTAGGGGTTCTTTTCACCTTTCCCTCACGGTACTGGTGCGCTATCGGTGACCAAGGGTATTTAGCCTTGGAGGGTGGTCCCCCCAACTTCCCACAAGGTTTCCCGTGCCCCGTGGTACTCAGGTAAACACCGGAAGTCTCGTCCCTTTCGCCTACGGGGCTATCACCCTCTATGACGGCCCTTCCCAGGAGCCTTCGGCTAGAAACAAGATTGGTAACTTCATCGGGTCTGGTGAGGCGACCCAAGGTGTTCCCTATAACCCCGGTATGACATAGGCCCTCACGCCGTTTGGTCATACCGGTTTAGGCTATTCCCCGTTCGTTCGCCACTACTTAGGGAATCTCGGTTGATTTCTTTTCCTCAGGGTACTTAGATGTTTCAGTTCCCCCGCTTACCCTCCGCCGAAGCGGATGAACCGGCTCAACACCGGAACAGGTTACCCCATTCGGGAATCCCCGACTATGCCTGTTAGACGGCTCATCGAGGCTTATCGCAGCCTTACCACGCCCTTCATCGGCCCTTGGTCCCAAGGCATCCACCGTAAGCCCTTAATAATTTGACCCACGCTAAGAACTCCAAACTTTTTACAGTTTGAGTTTTCAGGACAATTTTTCAAGGTTCCTTATTCGGTTTTTAAGGTGCAAAGAAAAGGGCGGTTGGGTTACCCCAAACCGCCGTTCGGGTTCTCCCAACTTTTGCTATGCTTTCAGGTAATTCTCATACCTTCCTGCGTTCACCGCCTTTTCTGTAAGCAAGGATTATAGAGAGGGTTTTAGGGGTCGTCAAGGGGTGTATGTAGGAATTCCGAGAATTGGGTGCAGGATTCGGGAATCAGGGCCTCGCTACTCCAACAGGACATAGACATAATAGCGGGTGTAGCTGCCGGGCAATCCCTTGCCTATGGGGTCGTAGTTCCAGGTGGTGAAGCGCTTGTTCCAGCCCAGGGCAACCAGACCACCTTCAACGGCCCTGGTGAAGTTCCGGGAAGAGGTGCTGTAGATAACCACCATTTCACTCCAGCCCTCCCACCTTTGTTCACTCCAGGTACGCATGGGGTCGGTGGTCAGCCCAATGCTCATGGCCTGACTGCCTTCCCGGTATCGCTCCAGACTGCTGTTTAGCCTCTCGAAAAGCCTGTCGCCAGGCCTCCCGCCGAATTCTCTCCATCGGATGAGCATAGAGCGTCTTTCCTAGCGGCCCCGGAACTGCGGGGGGCGCTTGTCGAGGAAGGCCTGGACCGCTTCACGATGGTCTTCCGTGGACCGGGCCTGGTCCTGGGCCACATGGGCCAGGTCCAGGTGCTCCCGGAAGCTCTGGTCGGCGGCGCGCCGTACCAGGTATTTGATCAGGGACTGGGAACGGGTGGCGCCCTGGGCGATGCGGTGAGCCAATCCCAACGCCGATTCCATCAACCGGTCGTCGGGAACCAATTGGCTGACGAGTCCCAGGCGCAGAGCTTCCGGACCTTCTACCCGGTCGCCGGTGTACTGGAGTAGAAGGGTATTGCTGACCCCGATCAGGCGAGGTAAATTCCAGCAGCTTCCGTCGGCGGGAATCAGGCCCATTCGCACAAAGGCCTCGGAGAAGATGGCCTTTTCAGAGGCAAGCCTTACGTCGCAGGCCAGGGCCAGGCCCATGCCGGCGCCGATGGCATGTCCGTTGACCGCGGCGATGGTGGGTTTCTGTTGTTCCTGGAGCCTGAGCACCATTTCCGGCGCGTGGGAAGACTCCGGATCGAACCTGCGCGAATAACGGGCCTCCATGCTTCCCCAGGGCCTTGCGGACACGGATTCGCCCCTTTCCTCCCTGGCCTGGATGCTGCTGCTGAAACCGCGCACGTTGGCGCCGGAGCAGAAGGAGGGTTCTGACCCGGTGAGGAGCAGAACCCGCAGTTCAGAGTCATCCTCGAAACGGTCGAGGGCCTCGAAAAACTCCTGGGCCATATCCGGATTAATGGCGTTCCGGGTGGCCGGATCATGCAGAGTGAGCACCATGACGCCTTCATCATTTTCGACCTTAACAAACTCGTCAGACATATCTGCTCCATTGATTAAGAAACTGTCACAAACCTGTTGATTTGCTAAACCACGGGACTGCCATACTGCCCTTTCACCCAAATGCTAACCTTCTCCCGTCAAAGGGGAAGGTTTCTTGAGATGGTCACCAACCGGTATTAGTTGTGCCGGGAGGCTGCCCATGCTTTGGGCCGGCAGGTGATTACCTTAACACAAGGGTTGGTAATTTGACCCGGTGGACTCTATAATCGGCGGCAACAGGATATCCGCGACCCGGTTGAAACGACCGTATGACCGGGCCAGAGACGTGGAGGGACGGCCATGCAGCAAGGAACCATAGTTAATCTGCACATTGCAAGGGTGAAAGGCACCCCGTCGGACCCGGTGGAAGAGGCCACCGCCATTTCGGCGCACGGCCTGGAGGGCGACCGCAGTTGCAACGTGAGGAATGCCCGCCAGGTGCTGGTGATGGACAAGGAAACCCTGGACCATTTTGAACTGGTACCGGGCCAGATCAAGGAGAACATTACCACGGAAGGCCTGGACCTTTCCGGGGCCAAGGCGGGACAGGTTTTCTTCATGGGGGACGAAGTTACCATGGAGATTGTGGGTGAATGCGAGCCCTGCGGCAAGATGGACGCCATTCGCATGGGGCTGCGGGAGGAGCTTGACCACCGGCGGGGAATGCTGGCTATCGTCATCAGCGGCGGGTCGATAAAGGTGGGAGACTCGATTCGCATAGAGCCGTAGGCTGGCGCTTTGGGCCAGTGGCATGCGTCGCAGGGTGTTTGAGCAAGAGGATTCAGGAGCCGCTCTCGATTTCGGGAGCGGCTCTCTTGTTTGCATCCCTAGTCCGCAGGCTGGGCGGTTGGCAGGCCCAACAACTCTTTGGAAAGGTCGCGCGCTTCGCTCATGTTTCTTACGAAGTGGGTTTCCGGGACCCGTCGGAAAACGTTCAATGAGTGAAGAGTGCTGGAGACCGGTTCCGCCAGGCCTAGGACAATGCAGGTAGTCCCCTCTTCTTCTGCGGTGGAGATCACCTGCTCCATTAGCAGCGCGGCGCTGTCGTCCACGTAGGTGGTGGGCGTAAAGTCCAGGATAACGATTTCGTGGTCCCGGACGTCGGGGCCAATGGCCTGCACCAAGCGGTTGGAAGAGGCCACCGAGAAAGCGCCCCGGAAGGACACCAGGCCCACCCGCGCGCTGAATGGATCGAACTCTGCGTCGTCATCATCGGGGGGCGCCAGTTCCAGGAAATCCATGTCCAGCAGCGGGGCGGAAACCACGTTGTCCACTTCCAGCAACTCGAGGCGCCGAGCATGGGCGAACCCGGCGGCAATCAGGCCAATGGCAACGGCAGTAACCAGGTCCAGGAAGACGGTCAAAGCAAAAGTCAGGAGCATTACCAGCAGATGGTCTCTCCTGACGTGGTGAATGCGGGTAACAAACTTCCAGTCAATTATGTCGTATCCAACTTTCATCAAAACCGCGGCCAGCACGGCCAGGGGAATGGGCTCCACGATCCAGCCCAAGCCCATGATCAGGGCGACCAGCACCAGGGACCTCAGGACACCGGCCACGGGAGTCCGACCGCCGGCCCGGATGCTTACCACGGTTCCCAGGGTAGCGCCTGCGCCGGGCAGGCCGCCGATAAATCCGGAGGCCATGTTGCCTATGCCCTGTCCAACCAGTTCCTTGTTGGGCTTGTGGCGGGTGCGAGTAATGGAGTCGGCAATCAGGGAGGTCAGCAGGCTGTCAATAGAACCTAACAGGGCCAGAATGAGGGCCGGCTGAATCACCCGCAGAAGGAAGTCAGGAGAAATCACCGGTATTTGGAATGCGGGAAGACCCCTGGGAATATCCCCGATGGTGGGAGCGCCACCGAACCACAACAGGCCAGCCACGCTGCCTGCCGCCAGGGCCACCAGGGGGCCCGGCACGTACCTGGCGGGGAAGCCGCGCCAGGCAAACCCGATTACCAGGGCTATCGCCGCAACTATAACCGCGTCGGTGTTAAAGCTACCCAGCAGTTCGGGCCAGGCCGAGATTACGGATACGGGTCCACCGGGGACAGGTTCGATACCCAGGAAGGGCAGCACCTGGATAATGATGATGATCATCCCGATACCCGTCATAAACCCGGAAATGACGGAATAGGGAGTGTAGGAAACGAACCGACCGATGCGCATCAGGCCCAGCGCTATCTGGAATAGGCCGCCCAGAATTACCACCGTGAAGGCCTCGACGGGGTCGCCCTGGGTGTACTGAGTTACCACCACCGCCATGGCCACGGTCATGGGGCCGGTGGGTCCGGATATCTGGGACGGAGTGCCGCCGAAGACGGCGGCGAAGAAACCCACGGCAATGGCGCCGTAAATCCCCGCTTCTGGGCCCAGGCCGGAAGCAACGCCAAATGCTAACGCTACCGGAAGCGCCACGATGGTGGCTGTGACGCCTCCGAACAAATCTCCTCTTAACTGGTTTAGACTGTAGTTGAACCTGATGTCAGCACCTTTTCCTTGATGCTCCTAGTGGCTTGGGTTGGGCCGGCATTCAGAGCAGAATAACAAACTTCTGACCAAATTATGTCGTTCTTGCTAATAGGCTACCGCTTAGCAATGATGGCTGATCCAGCCATCCCGCATACCAACGGAAGTCGGTATCCGCAATTGAATGGGAAAGGGCTCAACCCAAGACTGTTCCCGGGTTCCCGCTTTTTCCGGAATGGCGGTTAATCCTAAATCCATCAACCAGCAGCGATGGACTGCATAGGAGTGTCGTCAAATGCGCCCTGTGTTTACTGTGGCGGCAGGAATTTTGACTCAAACCAATCGACGTTCCCACTTTCGCGGGTACGTCGCAATGGGGCGGTCGGAGACTCCGGCCTTAT
This sequence comes from Chloroflexota bacterium, assembly GCA_028874075.1. Classification (GTDB taxonomy): domain Bacteria; phylum Chloroflexota; class Dehalococcoidia; order Lucifugimonadales; family UBA3495; genus Bin22. The sequence continues at coordinate 38,075 of JAPPLU010000060.1, read as the reverse complement.
GTTAGGCGACTGCACCTAGGTAGTATTGCATTCTGAGGCAGTTTGGGGACACTGCAATACAAACTCCTTCACCTCTCTCTTGCCCTACCCCCGTGAAGAGGAGGTAATTCTGTCTATCCTTTCCTTACCTTCCCCATCAACGGGGGCGGGACCCTTTAGACAGGTTTTATGCACCTACAAGGGTGCTGCGGATGGTATCCGTCAAGTCGGTAACCTCTCCGATGTCAGACCAGGTTTGCACCGTTTCGGCGACCCGGTCTTCGGGAAGGACCAGTCCGGCGTTGACCTCGAACTTGCCCTTTATGTTCTCGAAGCCCCAGGGATTCTTGGCGCCGCCAAGGATCATGTCCCGGTCGGTTACGTGCTCGAAGGTGCGGCCATCCTTGAGGGTTATCCGGACGGGCAAACCCTTGAAAACTTCCCCGCCGCTTTCTTCCCACTTGGACATTACGCGGGTAGTAACTTTGTCCATGGCCTCTGCTATTTCCGGGTCGGCGATCTTCTCGTCGCTAAAAGTATCTATGCTGACTTCGCCGTCTACCAGGGCAGCCGCCACGTTGTACTTGGCGCTGAACTTGCCCTTGAGGGGATCATCGGGCTCGGGATAAAGCATAACGATGGAGAGGTAGGACTGGTCCACCTCGGCGCTGGCCACGTCTTCCCAGGTGAAGTTGTGCTCGCGCATCAGGCTGAACAGACTGTCCAGCATGGCGTGGTTGCCGCCACAGCACGGGTACTTCTTGATGATAAGGGCGTCTTGCACCCGGAAGGGGTTACCCAGGTTCTCGGCCATGCTGTTCAGGTCGTAAATGCCTTCGCCCAAGACCGGAGTAGTGAAACCCAGGGGATGTTCGAAAATCTGGTGGCCGGCGGTGAAGCCGCGCTGGGCAAACTGAACCGCCATCACTGCGTCCCGGCAGGTAAGGCCGGCGTGGAGGGGCTTGACCATTGTGCCAAAGTTGTGGATTACGCCACTGGCCATGGAGCCGGCGATGCCCAGGGCGATGACGGTCTGCTCATGGTCCAGGCCCACCAACTTGGCGCAGGCAGCGGTGGCGGCCATGCGTCCAATCACGGCGGTACTGTGGAAGCCGCGTTCCATCTGGGAGTACTTGGTGGTGTGCTGGAGGGCCAGGCCCAGTTCGCAGCCGATGACGTAGGCTTCCAGCAGATCGCGGCCGGTGGAATTCAGGTTTTCGCCCAGCGCCAGCAGCGCCGGGAATATGGCCACAGTGGGGTGACCGAAGCCGCCGAAGTCGTCGTAGTCCAGTGCGTGGCCCATAGTACCGTTGGCCAGGGCGGCGTTGGCCAGGGAAGTCTGCAGCCCGGATGCCAGCACGGTAGCCTGGCTTGAACCGCCGCTGTCGTCCACGTATTGCTGGATGATTTCTCCGACAGGTTGCGTCGAGCCGGCCAGGATTACGCCGAGCAGGTCGAAGCAGGACTCGTTGGCTACCCGAATTGCTTCGGGGGGGATGTCCTCGTAGCTGGTATTTACTATCCAGCTGGCAATGGTTTCTGTGGCGCCCATAAGGCAGACCTCCTTTTGAGTGAATAGGGCGGGGTACCGGAAGCTCTTGATAATGCGTCTACGTTACCGGCTCCCCAAAGTGCCCCCAATTATATACAGGATGAGGTAGGGGGCAAGGGGAGAATTATGTAAATGTCTTGAAAAATGCATGAAGTCAATACCCCTACTTCTGCTATGATTCCGGTCAAGATTGCAAACAGGTATGAAAATTGGCGGCGATATCGTTTACAGCAGCCTGGGAACCCGGAGAATCGAAGCGGTTCCGAAGGCCGAGGGACCGCCGGCCCAGCCCAACTGAGGCTTATATTCGCGAGGTGGCAACATGGCAACAGAATTGAAGGACCTGATACCGGACCAGAATATCACTACCATTGCGGAGGGGTTCCAGTTTACGGAGGGGCCGGTCTGGCATCCTGATGGGTATCTCCTGTTCAGCGACATACCGGCCAACACGATCTACCGGTATGCTCCTGGAATTGACCCCGAACCTTACCTGACGCCCAGCGGAAACTCCAACGGGCTTACGTTCGACAGGCAGGGACGGCTGGTTGCCTGCGAACATGGGGGCCGGCGGGTCTCACGAAGGGCCGGGGACGGCAGCATGGAGACGTTGGCGGACCGGTTTGACGGGAAGCGGTTGAACAGTCCGAATGACATAGTGGTGCATTCCAGCGGAGCGATTTTCTTTACCGACCCACCCTATGGGATCGACCCGGACCCGGGAGAACAGGGGTTTAACGGGGTGTACCGGCTGGATACCGACGGGACCGTTGAACTGCTGAACCAGAACATGGACCGGCCCAACGGACTGGCCCTGTCGCTGGATGAATCAATCCTGTATGTGGACGATACCCGGAATCGTCACGTGCTGGCCTACCCTTTGAATGCGGACCTGGGAGTCGGTGAGCATTGGGTAATTCTGGACATGAACGCGGAGGCCTCGGGCGGGCCGGACGGTATGAAACTGGACAGCGACGGCAACCTTTACGTTACCGGGCCAGGCGGGCTCTGGGTAGCGACGCCCGAGGGGGAGCACCTGGGCACCATCGAGTTTCCCCAGCTGCCGGCCAACCTGTGCTTCGGGGGACCGGATTACAGGACGGTTTTCGTTACCGCCCGGACGGGGTTGTACAGCATTGAAGTCAGCGTGGCAGGGAGGGCAGTGTTTTAGCGAGTGTCGTCAAACAGTTTCGTCGTTCCGGCCCCAGAGCCGGAATCCGGTGGTTCTGCAGCGAGGGTTAAACGCTAATGGCTGGCGCTTGATTCCGGCTTTCGCCGGAATGACGGAACTGTTTGACGACAAACCCCAAGGCTCTGCCTTTATGATTTTAGGGCCCGGAAGACCAGGCTAGGCCAGGCGAAGGCAAAGTCCCCTTCCCTTTCTTCAATCAGGAAGGTTTTCTTTGCTTGTGGGGTGGCGTTGTGGAAGTCGTGGCGGAGGGATGTGACCTCTTCCGCCGGGGTGGCGGTGCGTTGGACCCAATCGTTGAAGGTCATGTAGGTACGTTCGGCGTGTTGTTCGACAACCTTCAGGCCCCGGTCTTCCAGCATTTGGAGCAGGACTGATACCTTCCGGTTTTCTACGTGGCTGAAGTCGCGGCGAAGCTCCACGTCGTTGTACCAGAGAGCCAGGGCGTCGTCCTCGGGGGAAACGGAGTCGGCCATGACCAGGGAGCCGCCGGGCTTGAGGATGCGGTGGATCTCATCGAAGGCGGCGCCGAGGTCGGTGAAGTGGTGGCCGGCGGCGCGGCAGGTCACGAGGTCAATGGAATCGGAGGCGAAGGGCAGTTCCTCGGCCCGGTTCTGGCAAAGGGCGACGTTGGGCAGGGCGCGGTCGGCGGCGATGCGGCGGGTTTCGTGGAGCATTTCCAGGGTCAGGTCGCTGGCAACCACAAGCCCGGCGTACTCGGCCGCGGCAAAGGCGGTGAAACCGGCGCCGGTTCCCAGGTCAATGGCCCGGCGGGGCGCCGGAGTATCGGCAATCATGCGCTGAAGGGTGGTCAACCGATTGTCGTAGATGTGGACCTGGCTGGTGGCATACATTGAGGCCTGAGAGCCGAACATCCGCTGCGCGGAGGTGGCTGTGGAGTCCACCGGGGATTCATTCCTTTGTTCCTGAGTCATTGATTTTCCTTTGTTGATTTTTCAGTTTCCGTGAAAGCAATTGTAGGGATGACAGGCAAAGGGCGCAAACAATAACAGGAAGTACCGGTGCGGCAATTCGCCTGGGTTCGGAATGGGGTATCAAGGCAGCAAGAAGCAAGCCGCGCCCAGGGGCCGCAAAGGCAACCGACAGGTCCGGTAAGCTGGCGGTGGGCAGCGAACCTAGCCAGTTTCGGGGGGCTGTGGTAGCCTACGGCATACCGCAAAGGTACGGATTACACCGGTTTCCGACTGCATTGGGCAGGTATGCGAAATGCGTCGCGAGTTCATTTGCCATCGCTGCGGCACCGCAAACCGCCGGGGAACTGAGAATTGCAGCTACTGCGGACTGCAGGTTGGCTGGCGCCCCAGCGTTCCCGACTGGCTGCTGGTGTGGCGTTGGCCTGCGCTGCTCAGAGACTGCTTGGGCAGCCTGGCCGCTCCCCTGGCAATTGCGGTGGAAATGGCATTGCCTGGCGCTTCTGAGTCATATCTTCTTACCCTGCCACTGCTGGCCTTCAGCGGATCTCTCCTGGCCTGGCACTACATCACTAAGATTCCTGACGACGAACACCGGTAATGAAAGAGAAGGTTTTCCCTGATTTTGATGCAGCCGTTCGGGACATTCCCGGCGGGGCCACCTTGATGCTGGGGGATTTTGGCGGCATCGGGGCGCCTCAGAACCTAATTGGAGCCCTTTACCGGCTGGGTATTGGTGAACTGACGGTCATATCCAATGAGCATGGCGGAACCGATGGCCGGGTGGATGTGGGCACACTGATCGAAGCGGGGCGAGTGAAAAAGATTATCTGCTCAATAACGGCAGCTACACATCCTTCCCGGGTAACGCCATTCGTCCAAAGGTACAACGCCGGGGAGATTGACGCGGAACTGGCGCCGCAGGGGACCCTGGCGGAACGAATCCGGGCCGGGGGGGCAGGTATCGGCGCATTCTTTACTCCAACTGGGGCAGGGACGGAAATTGCCGCCGGCAAGGAGTGTCGAAACATTGGCGGTCGCAGGTACTTGCTGGAGTACCCCCTGAAGGCCGACTTTGCGCTGATACGGGCCTGGCAGGCGGATACTGCGGGCAACCTGAGGTTCAGGCTGGCCCAGCGCAACTTCAACGCCATTATGGCTATGGCGGCCGGGGTTACGATTGTAGAAGTGGAGAACCCGGTAGTGGCGGCGGGCGAACTGGACCCCGACGACATCCACGTCCCTGGGGTTTATGTCAACCGGATTGTGGAAATTCCGTCGGACCGAATGTTTCTTAGAGAGGGATCCCTGTTATAACCTCAGGGCTTTCGTTTGTTGCTCGATTCCCCATCGGAAAAAGAAAAGCCGGGGAGCCCCGATCGCAGGAACTTGCCTCAGGTCCCAACCTTACCCAATCAAGGGTCTGGGGACTTGTTCAGACCTTCATTAGCACATCTCGTACAGCCTGGGATATGCGCAGGCGATCCAGGTCTGACGTTTGGGCCCAGATAAAGGCGTCGTGTTCCTTCAGGGATATGTAAGAGAATTCGCCAACAGTTATCATGAAGTTGAACTGTCGCGTATTTTGCCCTCCCCCGCTGACGTAGTTAAAGTATCCCAGGTAACCTTCCACTTGAACTAACTGTAGCCCGGTCTCCTCAATCACCTCCCGGTTGAGGGCTTCCTCCAAGGTCTCATCAGGTTCTACCAGGCCGCTGGGAAGTTCGTAGAGGCCGCCCATGAAGTCGCCGTATTTCCTCCTGAGCAGAAGGACTCTACCTTTCCGCACCACGACGGCGCCAACAACGAGACGGTCGACGCCAGCATCCCTGGAGGCGCCAACCAACTGGCGTTCAAAGCATGGGGTCAGAATCATTCGGGGTGCTCCCTGCCTTTGGATTGATTGAGCACAACTGCGACAGGGTCGAGGTTGCCGCCGGAGCAGAGACCTCTTTTTAGCTCGGCAGAAGGGCCGGCCAGGTGCAATTTGGGGTCCAATCCCATACCTGACCCGCAACCTTCCGGATTCCAACTTTCACCGGCATGGCGATTAAGCGCGGGCATTCTAGTGCGGAAACGACTGGGTTTGCCGGGATCTGACATGGGACTGCAGTAGGTCACACCGAGTGACGGGTGGGGGGAAATAGTCGTACCTGGCGAATCAATTGAGGCGGGGTCCGCGGTATGGGTTGTTCTTTTCCACCTGCTCTAATATCAGTTCGTTGGCCCTCTTGAGCAGAGGGAGCAGGCGGTCAAGGCGCTCGCCGGCCGTTTCCACCTCCAACAGGTCCTGGCGCATTCCCTGCGGCAGTTCGATGCTGCCGGTCAAGGTAGAAACCGCCTCAAAGGAGAGGGTAAGAAGGTCCTCTGGAACTTCTACGGGTGCATTCCAGGCCCCGGCCAGGGTGGCAATGTGCCCAAGGAACACCCCATATTCCTGACCAACATCGCTGACGACTTGGGAATCGGGCTCCCCAACGGTCTCCTCCCGAAAGGCGACGCGGCCCACCATGTGGGGTTCTTCCTGAACTATTTCTACAAGATCGAAGCGCTTCTCTCCCAGGGCCAGCAGGTTCATCCTGCCTTCTTCCAGTCGTTGCACCTGGGTTATGCGCGCAGTGGTCCCGACGTGGAAGGGTTGCGCCGGGCCCCCAACCTCCGGTCCTTCCCTAATCAATACCACGCCAAAGGGAGCTTCCCGCTCAATGCAGTCGCCAATCATGGCCTTGTAACGTTCCTCAAATATATGGAGCGGAAGACGCATGCCGGGGAACAGCACCAGATTGAGCGGAAACAGGGGAATTTCCGTCAGGTCATCTGGGGGTATTTGGCGAGGCTCAGTCATAAAGAGAGTATATAAGGTTGCGAGGTAATCCACAAGCGACGCTGGCTGCGCTCCGGGGTCTCTAGGTGGTTCCACGCTTCTCTTCGAAAGAGACAGAATCGACGGGCCTGACTGCCAGAACTTCAGCCCCCATCCTGGCCTATCTCCGCTAAATGAGAAGGGATTCGTGGGGCGCTTTCCTAAACGGGCCAGGTCTCGAGGTGGTAGGCCATGTCCCAGAAGAGGTACTCGTACCGCAGGCTGGTCATGTAGGCGCGAGACATGGCTTCAAGTTCATCGGGACCGGCCCGTTCGCCCAGGCGGTCTACCATATTTCGGATAGCATCGGCCAGTTCGGCAAATTCCGGGGAAGTGTACATTTGGATCCACTGGCTGTAGAGGGGAGCGTCCACAGGCTCACCATTGCTGGCCAGGTGCTCGCCGATCTCCCAGTAGCCCCACTGGCAGGGGACAAGGGACGCCACCAGCTCCGGGAAGCTGCCCTGGTGGGCCACGTTCAGCAGGTATGAGGTGTACGCCACAGTGGTGGGGGCCGGCGTGGTGGTCTCCAGTTCCACGGTGGTGATGCCAAACTCGGCGCAGTAACTGCGGTGCAGATCCATCTCCACGTTCAGAGTCTCGTCCAGCAACCGGGCGAACCAACCCATGGTGTCCAGATCTCGGGCCCGGGCGGCAGCCATGGCCAGCACCCTGCTGTACTCGATCAGGTAGACGTAGTCCTGGAGGACATAGTGCTTGAATTTGGCAACGTCGAGGGTCCCATCGCCTACTCCCACAACAAAGGGGTGTTTAAGGATGGCCTGGCGAATGGGCAAGGCCTTGAGTTCGATGTCGGCGGCGAAGGACATTCGGCAGCTCCGCATGAGGGTTCGGGCCGAGACAGTTATTAGCGAACTGGCGGAATGATAGCTGGCGTGGTTATGGGTGGTCAAACATGACGGAACCGTAACGAGGTTCCTGCGCAGGCGGTTTTGTGTGTGAGACCAGGGCAGCCACATGGTTCTGTCCCTTCCCATGCGGTCTCCAAACAACCTGGGCCTGGAACCTGACCACGACATTCAGTGGTTTTGGGCACGGGTTTTTTCCGTTATAATGGTCGGACTAAATTTAACCCCACCGTGGAAAAGGGAAGCAATATGCAGGTTATTTTCCTTCAGGACGTGTCTAATCAGGCACATGCCGGTGACATTAAGCGGGTAGCTGACGGGTACGCCCGGAACTACCTTATCCCTAAGGGGCTGGCCGAGGTGGCTACTCCCGAAATCCTCAAGCGGGCTCACAAGATCAAGGTTGCCGGCGATCAGCAGCGGGCCAGGGAAACTCAGGTTATGGAAGAGTTGGCCCAGATTCTGGACAACACCACCGTCAATGTTGCCGCCCGGGTAACGCCCACCGGCCGGTACTATGGGGCAATTAACGACACTCGCATCGCGGAGTGCCTGTCGGAGACACTGGACCGGGAAATTGACCGGCGGCTGGTTTCAACCATCGATCCCATTCGGGAGCCTGGCGAGTACGAGGCCGTACTTCGGCTGTCGGCGGATATTACCGCTACTATAAACATCGTGGCTGAAATCGAAGAGTAACAAATGCTAACGGAGCAACTCCTTCCCCACAACATTGAGGCGGAGGAGGCGGTGATCGGGTCGCTGTTGATTAACAGCGACTCTTTTCTCGATATCTCCCACCTGATTTCGCCTGACGATTTTTACCGGGACCGGAACCGACTGTGCTTTGCGGCCTGCGCGGAACTGTTCCGCCGGGGCGAGGCCATCGACCAGATTACGGTGGCCAGGGAACTGGACCGCACCGACAACCTGGAAAACGCCGGGGGGATGGCCTACCTGAGCCACCTGGTAACCACCACGCCCATTTCCTCTCACGCAGGATTTTACGCCCAGGTGGTGTACAACACCTCCACGATGCGGCGGCTCATCGAAGCCGGATCCGGCATTTCCGCCATTGGCTATAGGGACACGGCCGACGTCGAGACTACGTTGCGAGAGGCCGAGGACCTGCTCTTTGGCGTCCGCACCCGCCGGCAGGAACGAGGCTTTGTGCCGCTGCGGCAGATCTATGACCAATTCCTGGAGGAGCGGGCGTCCTTCACCGATCCGATTACGGATACCGCGCCAATATTGACAGGCTACAACGACCTGGACGAGTTGCTGGGCGGGATGCAGCGTTCAGATATGTTGATCCTGGGCGCCCGGCCGGGGCTGGGCAAGAGCGCCCTGGCGGTGAACGTTTCCATGCACGCTGCCAAGCAAGGCTCCCGGGTGGGCATTTTCAGCCTGGAGATGAGCCGGGAGCAACTGGCCCTGCGGATTTTGTCGGGGGACGCCGAAGTGGACGCCCACCGGCTGCGCCTGGGCTTGTACACCGAGGCGGAAGAGCAGAGGATTATTGACTCCATTGGTAACCTGTCCGACCTTCCCGTGTTCATCGACGACACGCCTTTCCAGGGCATTCCCGAGATGCGCAGCAAGGCACGCCGGCTGTCGCTGGGCCCCGGGGGTCTGGACCTGCTCATCGTGGACTATCTGCAACTGATCCAGGGCCAGGGCCGAATGCGGGGCGGAGAAAACCGGGTCCAGGAAATCAGCGAAATCTCCCGGAACCTGAAAGGCATTGCAAGGGACCTGCGAGTCCCCATAATCACCTGCTCCCAGTTGAGCCGGGTGGTGGAGGGCAGGCCAGGCCACCGGCCCATGCTTTCCGACCTCAGGGACAGCGGCAGCATCGAGCAGGATGCCGACATTGTTATGTTCATCTACCGGGATGATGTGTACTACACGGAAGAGGAGTGGGACCAGCACTTCCCGGACCGGCCCTACCCACGCGGGATAGCAGAAATTATCGTGGCCAAGCACCGCCACGGGCCCACCGGAGGCGTGAAGCTCCGCTTCCGCAACAACTGGGTGCGGTTCGATGCGCTGGGCCGTGAAGAAGACTATTAGCCATGCCTTTTGACGGGTTCCCGAGGAATGTACGGGCCACCTCCGTGCCAGATCCCTTCTTCAACTCGCTGCTGGAGGAGATAGACGACCTGGCCGAGTGGAGGGTAACGCTGCGGCTTATATGGCTGCTGGGCCAGAAGCGCGGGCAGGTCAGGTACGTGTCCGAACCGGAACTGCTGTCGGACGGGACACTGCTGCGTTCACTGGGAAACCACGGCGGCGATTCACCGGAGCAGATCAGGCACGGGCTGGCCCTGGCGGTGACCCGTGGAACATTGCTCAGGCATTCGTCCAGCGAGTCCCCGGAAGGACGATATTATCTGCTCAATACGGAAGAGAACCGCCGGCGGCTGAGCAACGGCACGGAAGATTTTCGACCTGCCGGTTTTGAGCCAGGCGAACCGGCCACATCGCGGGACGCTGACCGCAGCCGGAGCGGGGCGGCCGAAATCAACATCTACGACCTCTACGAGAACAATATAGGGACCTTTGGGCCAATTATGGCCCAGCAACTGGCAGAGGCGGAAGACCGCTATCCACCCAACTGGATTGAAGAAGCCTTCAAGCTGGCGGTGAACGAAAACAAGCGATCGTGGAGCTATATTGCGGCCATATTGCGGCGGTGGGCCGCGGAAGGCAGGGGCCACCAGGCACAAAGTAGGGATGAGGCCCCAAGTGAACTACCGGGAGTTGGTGTCAAGGCCGGAGCAACCCTCTGGGTAGAGGATGGGAGGCAGCATGGAGAGCCTGGGAGATATTCTGAAAAGGATGACAGTCCGCGACAGCCTCGGAGCCGTCAACGGCGATAGGCCAGGCCTGCGAAACATTCCGGTCGAAGAACCCGAAGATGACCGGTGCTCCATCTGCAATGGCGCGGGCTGGGTCAGCAGGCGAGTGCCGGTGGGTCACCCGGACTTTGGAGAGGCTTTCCCCTGCCGCTGTCAGCAGCAAAGGGACCCAGAGCAGCGATCGGACGCGCTGAGCAGGTACAGCAACCTGGGCGCGCTGCGCCGGACTACCTTCGAGACCACCAACGCCAATGGTCTGCTGCCCGACGCCAACGGCCGCCAACTTTTCAGAGACGCATTGACCGCTGCCGAGGCTTTTGCCGAGGATCCCCAGGGCTGGCTGGTATTCACCGGACCCAGCGGCAGCGGCAAGACCCACCTGGCGGTTGCCGCCGCAAACCGGTGCATCGACCGGGGTTTCCCCACTTATTTCATCGTTGCCGCCGACCTGCTGGACCACCTGCGGGCCACCTACGCACCGGACAGCGAAGTCTCTTACGACGAGCTATTCGAGCAGGTAAGAAACGCTCCTATACTGGTGCTGGATGACCTATCGGCGCAGTTCACTACGCCGTGGGCCCAGGAAAAGCTATTCCAGATAATCAGCCACCGGTTCAATGAGTCGCTGCCTACGATTATCACGGTGAGGGGGCCGCTGGAACGGCTGGATGAGGGGCTGCGAACCAGGATGGAGTCACAGAGCGGGTTTGCGAAGGTCTACAGGCTGGGGGAGCATTCATCTCGGGCTGCAACCCGCATAGGTACAGTACCTGAAGACATGAAGCTGCGGATGACCTTCCAGAATTTTAATGTGTATGGTCACCCTAACACTGACGTTTCAGGCAAGGAATCCCTCCTGAAAGCTTGGCAAGGAGCCAGAATGTTTGCGGCCAATCCCGATGGGTGGATGCTGTTCAGCGGGAAAAGGGGATGCGGCAAGACACATTTGGCCATAGCAATTGCGTCTGAACTAGGGAATCAAGGGTTTTCGGTATTTCGGGCCTTTGTACCGGATCTATTGGACCATTTGAGAAGTACGTTCACTCCCGACAGTCCAGTTAATTACGATGAACTCTTCGAGCGAGTGAAAACCGTCGATTTGCTGATTCTGGATGACTTTGGAACCCAGGCAAGTACGCCGTGGGCGGACGAGAAATTGTTTCAAATATTCGCCTATCGCTACGACCTTCGCCTTCCAACCGTTATAACTTCGGTTGATAACATAGACGTACTTGAAAGGGAATGGAACAACATCGGGTCCCGCCTGGTAGACTCAAGCATCGTTAAATGTTGGTCAATCACTGCACCGAATTTTTTGGATCATCGTTAATCGGTTATTGACGTGCCCAATTGAACTCCAAAACCCCGATCGGCTGCCACTAGCGAGCTTGTCGCCCTACCCCCGCTTTCGTTCGTGGGTGGCGCACCATTCCTCGTAAGGCGGCACTTCTTCGCCTACGGTCCAGAGGAAGTGGTAGGTGCCTGAATCGCCCATGTACTTGAAGTCTTTGCGGATGGCCTGCAGGGCGCCTTCGAAGCTGCCGTGGGAACGGAGGTAAGCCTGAAAGCCTCCGTGTTCCGCCTCAAGTTCCAGCATGCGCTGGGCGTTGGCGGTGATGGCGGTGAGCTTGCGGCGGTGCCGGATCATGCGAGAGTCGTGGGCCAATTCGTCCAGCTCCTGGTCGCTGAGTCCGGCGATGGTGGCCGGGTCAAAGCCGCGCATGGCTTCTCTGACGCCCGGCCATTTGGACTCCACGACGCGCCAGGATATACCCGACTGGAAGACGGACTTGCTCATGATCTCCAGGTAATCGGCCAGGCCACTGGGTTCGACTTTTTCGGGTACGTTCATGCTTCTCTTCACCCCCATCCTGACCTTCCCCCGTCGAGGGGGAAGGAATTCCATCGGACATACCCTAGAGGGGCAGGGCAATGGCCTGGCCGGTCTGGGAACTGCGGGTTACGGCCTCGGTGAACTCCATGTAATGGAGGCCGATGTCGAAGGGAGTGTGAGTTACTGGTTCCAGGCCACGGATGGCGCTGATAAATTCTTCCTCCACCCGCCAGCCGTACTGCATTTCGGGCGGGTTGGGAATCTCGGATAGCTGGCTGTCGCCACGCCGCCCGCCATAGACGTTGAGCTGCGGATCGATGTGCAAGGTGCCTTCGCTCCCGTGCAGCCAGGCCTCAGTGCCCCGGGCCAGGCCCGTCACCACGCTGACGCGCATGTGGCCCTGTGCCCCGTTGGAAAATTCCATCAGGATGTCAACGTGGTCGGGGATGGTAACGGCCTGCATTGAGCCGTCCTCGTCCATGCGGGCGGGCACATTCACGCGAGACATTGCCATGACCCGGGTGGCAGGGCCGGTCCAGCGGATCAGGCATTCGTACCAGATGCCCATGTTCATGATGTTGTAGCCACTGAAGGTGCGATTGTGCCGCCAATGCAAGGGCGCCCCCTTGTCCAGAAAGGCGGAGGTTACGACCTGAGCTTCCACGGCCAGCAGGTCCCCCAGGTAACCCTCCGATATCTTTTGCTGCACCAGGTTGTCCACTTTGAAGGTGGAGGGACCGGGCACGATCTGGGTAACCAGGTGGGGGTGGTTCCTGGAGGCCTCCAGCATTTCGCGGGCCTCCTGGGCGTTGGCGGCCATGCGGGCCTCGGTGAGAACGTGCTTGCCCTTTTCCAGGGCGGCGATGGTCAGGTTCCGGTGCATGTAAGGCCAGGTGCCGATACACACGGCATCAATGGAGGGATCGTCCAGCAGATCGCGCCAGTTGTCGTAGACGGTGGGAATGTTGAAGGAATCAGCAACCCGCTGACCCGATTCGCGGCTGCGGTTGGCCACGGCGGCAAGCTCCACACCATCAACGTCGAGAAATCCGGGAATGTGGCGATCACGGGTGTTTCGGCCCGCGCCAATCAGTCCCAATCTTACGGAATCGTTAGCCACGGAAAACCTCCTGCAATTAAGAAACGTAGTAGCTGTCGTCGGCACCGATTATAGGGCAGGCTCCGGGCATTGTCATCTTGGGTAACCCGGTTCGCCCGATGCAAGGAATTGGCGGGATGCGCCCTTGAAGGACAGCATGGGCGAAGACCGGCGGGGACTCCAGCGACTTGCGTTTGTCAAAACTTCCAAGTTACCATCTAATCGTTGTGCAGTCCTATTGCAACGTGATGCCAGGCAAGCCGGGTCTCCAACTGTCGTGACAACCGTTTGGGGTCAGACCTTGGGAAGAGACGGGATTCACCATTGTGGCTAAACTGGAAGCTGCTGCGGGTTAAGGGCAACAGTATGGCTCCTACCCTGCTGAGCGGCCAAATTGTGCAGATGCGCCCCCTCACATTCCCGGAAGCCGACCACACCAGAAATCGAGGATTGATAGTACTCCTCCGGCACCCGTTACGCAGACAGGCAATTTACCTTAAGAGAGTAGTAGGACTGCCCAACGAACACGTTGAGTTAGCAGACGGAAAGGTGGAGGTTGACGGGAGGACGATAGAGGAGCCCTACCTGAGGGACAATGTGAAAACACTTTCAATGGGAGCGAACCAGTGGTTCAACGACGCCGACGAGGTTTTCGTTTTGGGCGATAACCGGGGGGACAGTGAGGACAGCCGAGTGTTTGGCCCGGTTCCCCTCAAGCTGATCGTCGGACAGGTCTGGTTCAGGTATTTCCCGCCAGCGTTGTTCAGGTAGGATCAGGGACTGCAAAACATCCATATAAGTTAGTGCTTGGAAGGGGTCTGCCTGCCGGAGGTTCTCCGGCCTCCAGGCAGGCGCAGAACTCATGGCCAGTCCTGTAATCATACTGAAACATACCCGGGATCGATTCAAGCGGTGGTGGTGGCATCACCCTTTGATGCAATACCGCCCGGTCAAGATCCTGGTGCACGTGGCCACCGACATGGTCACACGGGACGCCAACCACCTGGCCGCGGGCGTAGCCTATTACGCCATCTTTGGGCTCTTCCCGTTCCTGCTGGGCATGATGGTTATCTCCAGCCTTTTCCTGGAGGCGGAAGTCGTCCAGGCCAAGCTGCTGGAATTTGTGATGGGCAACCTGCCGGGCTCGGACCGGCTGATTGCCAGCAACATTATCTTCATCGACTCCCACAGGACTGAGCTGATCCTCATTGCCGTAGTGGGCATTCTCTGGTCGTCCAGTTCCGTATTCGGAGCCGTAAGCAGGCTGGTCAACCGCGCCTGGGGCATCTACCAGGGGCAACCCTTCCACGTTCACCGGGTAGAACACATCCTTTTCCTGTTTAGTTTCGCACTTTACTTTCTGTTCTGGCTGGCGGTAACCTCCACTACCCAGATTCTACTCAACATTGACCTGGGCGCCGCGTTCCAGGAAGTGATTCACGAATCCGGGTTTCTGAACCTGCTGGTCAGGCTTAGTTCCTGGTTCGTTACCGCGGTGGGGTTTCTGTTGGTGTACCGATACTTGCCGAACTGCAAAGTGGAATGGCATAACGTGTGGGTCGGGACCCTGATAGCGTCAATACTATTCGAGGTTGGCAAGGAGATTTTTACCGAGTACCTCCACCATTATGGCCAGTACGACATTCTCTACGGTTCCATAGCTTCCACCATTATTTTCTTGCTGTGGGCTTTTCTCTCGGCCTTGATACTGACGCTGGGAGCGGAAATATGCTCCAACTACCAGCAGGCGTACCATCCGGAAGAACGTGTGAATCGAATGCGCGGATGGGGTTGGGCTAACGACATCAACCATCCCATCGACCTGGGGGATTAGCGGGACTCCACAGAGTGGGCAACAATGGGGCAAAACGACAAAGGGCAGGAATCGTGTCCCGCCCTTTCATATTTTGAACCCCAACAGGGGCAAGCCTGTCGCCGCTCCCCGAAGCAGCGCTATCCTGCAGTGGCTAAAGTTTCCAGAAGTTTCCCACCTGGCACACCATGTCAACCCTGTGGATTGATTCTGCGGGCCAGCCAACCAGGTTGATCCAGTCTTCAAAATGCGACTGTTCCACGGCCTCGCACTCGGAAACCAGCCGGCCATTTTCCAGGTCCCCATATACCTTTAGGATGGTGGTGCGACGGTCGGGGCGCCACTTGCGGACGGCGTTAAGTTTGTCCCGGAAGTCGTCCTCGGTAATTCCGGGGACGTTATGGATGGCGATAAATCTGGCCATTGATAGCTAAACCTCTCTGAATTTCTTTGGTAGGGGCCCGGTCTCCACCCTCATTCCTTCCGCAAGACCAGAGCAAGGTCTGTCTTTGCCTCGTCAAAGGAGAGGAGACTCGTCCCAACCTTCTTCCGTCAAGAGGGTTGGGACTTGTCCTAACCTCCCAAGACTCCGATTCCCGCAGGAGTGAAGAACTGGCTATTATCCCGCTAATCGCTAGTCCGCCGGCGGGACGAAGGGGTAGGGAATGTCCGGTCCATCGCGCAGGGGAAGCACAACGGTGGCAGTACCGGGCATGCTCTCTATACCATCCTGGGTCATCATACCGATTTCCAGTTCAATGAAGCCCATCTGGCCCTTCTCGTACTTGCTAGTAACCTTGCCCCACATGATAAGTATGTCGCCGGGAACCAGCATGGCACGGTGCTCGAACTGGGCCTTCCAGGGCCAGCCTTTTGGCAGGGTCCAGTCCTTGAGGAACTGGGGAACCACGCTCTGCTTCCAGGACCCATGCACCAGGATGCTGGGGTTCTTGTCGTGGTTCAGGCCAAAGTCCAGATCGTAATGAATCCGGTGGAAATTCTCTATAGCCGCGCTCCAGCGGAACAGGTGGGTGGGCGTGGGGCTGTAGATGTACTTGGGCAGTTCCATGCCCTCTTCCACGTCCTCGTAGAAAATCTGCTGCTTGTCGCGGAGGTCATCGGCCTTGGGGCGTTCGTTGTGGGCCAGAATATCTTCGGGCTCCAGCCTTAGCAGTTCTTCCAATGGCAGGCTCATTTTCTCTACCTCGCCGGTTAATCGTTGAACAGGGGCTCAATACGCCATCAGCGGCGAATGGTTGAGGCCCGGGTTATACAAAGCAAGTCGTCGTTTTGGTTCCTGTAGGTGGTCTCCCGGGTGATGATCAGAAAAGCGCGGCCATCGCGGCCCACCCGTTCGCGAATATCGGAGTAGCGGTTCTGGAAAAATACCGTGTCCCCGATGCTGGGGTACTTGTAGATTTCCAGTTCGTTGCCGGCGTTGAGTACCCGCATCAGGTTCGTAGGCACGGGCGGCAGTTCGCCGGGACGCTCAACGGAACCTATGCCGTCCGACTCGGGGTTTTCCTCGAAGGCCCGGGTAACCGGGTCGTCCTGGTCGGGACGGATGCGGGAGGCCAGGTAGCTGACCATAATGGGAGGCGTGATTATCTCGCCATAATGGGTGGACTCCGCGAAATCCTGGTCCCAATACCTGGGGTCCGGGTCCATCACCGCCTGGGTAAAACGGCGCAGGTACTCGGCGTCCACCACACCCCAAGCCTCCACCACATCGCCGGACACCCCGATCATGGCGCGGACTTCGGGGGTGAGAGCCGACTGGGTTTCCTGTGTCATATTTTGTTTCCTCGCAAAGCTACCCCAGATTGAGGGGGACTTGACGGGATTAGGCTAACGCAGGGTGTGGGGTTAGTCAATGGCGAAGTGGGGATACCGGATTCACGGTATCAGGTCCATGTGAAGCGATGATTCTCCCTGAATTTGCGATACAATGCTGGCAAGGACCAGCATCGCCAGCCGAGGGAGAGACCATGGAGATTAAGGGCGCCGTCTTTATAGTAACCGGTTCTGCAACGGGGCTGGGGGCCTCGGTGGCGCGGCGATTGGCCGGCAAGGGCGGGCGAGTAGTTATCAATTACACCCGCAGCATGGCGGAAGCGGAGGAGACGGCGGCGGCATGTGCGGAATTGGGGGGCGAGGCAATTCTCTGCCGGGCCGACGTTTCAGTGGACGAGGACTGCCGGCGCATGGCCCGGGGGGCCCTGGACCGATGGGGCAGGATAGACGGGCTGGTAAATAATGCCGCCCGGTCGAAAATCGTGGCCCACGCTGATCTGGAAGGGCTTACCGCCGAGGATTTCGAGCAGATTTTCGCGGTCAATGTTACCGGCGCTTACCAGATGGCGCGGGCAGTGACGCCGGCCATGAAAGAGCAGGGCTTGGGAGCGATCGTCAACATTTCCTCGGGTTCCGGGTTCACCGGGTCGGGCAGTTCCATAGCCTACGCCGCTTCCAAGGGAGCGCTGAATACGATGACCCTTTCCCTGGCGAGGGCGCTGGCGCCGGAAATACGGGTCAACGCCGTCTGCCCGGGGGTGATGCAGACCCGGTGGTGGCGGGAAGGGCTTGGCGAGGAGAACTATACCGGGTTCATCGAGAGGTATGCCGAACGAACTCCACTAAAGGCGGCCGGCCACCCGGACATTGTGGCAGAGACGGTGGTATGGCTGATGGAGGGTGCGGAACACGTTACGGGAGAGACAATACAGGTGGACGCGGGTTCGCACCTGGTGTAGAACGGGGTAGCTGCCGGCGCCCGGCTCGCAGGCATGGGACCGGCAAGACAGGAACAGATAAAAAGGAGGTGGACAATGCCCAAGTACTTGGCGAAAGCATCGTATTCCAGAGAGGGTTTGCAGGTACTAATTGATGAGGGCGGCAGCGCGCGAAGGGACGCCATCACCGCTGCCATCAGTTCGGTTGGCGGGACGGTGGAGTCGCTATACTTCGCCTTCGGCGAGGACGATCTGTACGTTTTGTTTGACGTACCGGAACGTACCTTGGCGACCGGCCTGGGGATGAAGATTGCGGCAGCGGGGGTGATCAGCTGGAGCACAACCGCCCTGCTGACTCCCGAGGAAGTGGACCAAGCCTCGAACGTTTCCGTCGACTACCGGGCATCCTGAAGGCAAGCAACCAACCAGAAACTATCGAAAGCCCCATACGGTTGAAGCAGCGGGCCAGCCTCATTCCTACCACCTCCCAGGGCGGGCCCGGCTGCCAGGTGTATAATTGCCGGGCTGGGACAAACCCAAGGGCGGGTTTGCTCCACGCCCGGCAAAAGTTTTGGAGGCATTTTCGATGCGACTGGAACCACTGAACCTGTACGAACTGGAGGAACACGCTTCCAGGTTCATCAGTCCCCACGCGTGGGCTTTCATCGACGGCGGGGCGCAGGATGAAGTTACGGCAAGACGGAACCGGGCGGCGCTGGAGGCGATAACCCTGCGGCCCCGTTTTATGCAGTACGTGTCAAACCGAGACCTGTCCACCACCGTGCTGGGGGAGAAAATCAGCTTCCCCGTAATGGTGGCGCCAGCGGGCGGGCACCAGATGGCCCACCCGGACGGGGAACTGGCCACGGCCCGGGGCGCCGGCGCGGCGGGCACGCTGATGACCCTGGCCACGGGTTCCCATTTCAGCATGGAACAGGTGGCGGAGACGGCCAGCGGGCCCCTGTGGTTCCAGCTTTACCACCAGGACCACGAGACCAGCGCCATGCTGGTGAAGCGGGCGGAGCGGGCCGGTTACAAGGCCATCGCCCTGACCATAGATACTCCCATCAACAGCCCCATCGAGCGCAGCATACGACACGGCTCGGAGCGGCCGCGGGGATTCAACCCCGGCAATTTCGTGGGCGAGGAAGCGGGCCTGGGCCTGGTTCCCGACACGCTGGAGGCCCTGTACCACCAGAGGCCCTGGAATGTTCCCCTGACCTGGGGGGAACTGGGGTGGCTGCGGCAGAAGACCTCGCTGCCCATCGTGCTGAAGGGAGTACGGACTGCCGAGGATGCCTACCAGGCGGTAGAAAACGGAGTGGAAGGCATCTGGGTTTCCAACCACGGGGCACGGCAGTTGGACGGCACCCTGAGCACTATTGAAATGCTGCCCGAAATTGTGGAAGCGGTTAAGGACCGGGCGGAGATTTACATGGATTCGGGCATCCGCAGGGGGAGCGACGTGATCAAGGCGCTGTCCCTGGGTGCGCGGGCCGTACTGGTGGGACGCCCCCTGTTCTGGGGATTGGCCTGGAACGGCGCGGATGGTGTGCGGTTAATGCTGGAAATTCTGCGTCACGAGGTGGACCTGGTTCTCGGGCATTGCGGACACACATCGGTGCAGACCCTTAATTCGGAAGTGGTGAACAACCCGCATACGATCACCCCGCCGGCGGTTCAGGTTCCATAGGCGGAAGAAAAAAGGCGGGGTTCAAGTCCCGCCTTATCCACGACGGCTATCGTAGATATGTCCTGACCGGCAGCTTTTTGGCTTGAGCCGACCCTCGGTCTGGAGATGTCGGACACGGGGTTCGCCCGTGCGAGGTCGCAGAACCACACCACCGAACCTGGAACGCCTCCGCCCGAAATCCGGCTCCTAACTACTTCGTCAATCTCGTCATTCGCCAAAGTGTTCCACCAGTTTCGCCTGGTATTCCTCCCGGGTGAACGAGTGTTCCTGGGTGCCCAGCTTTCTGATGGCGTAGTGGGAGCAGACAGTGCCCATCATGACCGCCCGTTCAAGAGGGACACCTTCAATCAATCCCTTGATCAGGCCTCCCCGGAAGGCGTCTCCTGCGCCGGTGGGGTCTATCACGTCAGTCGTGGGCACTACCGGCACGGGAATGGCCCCCAACCGAGTCAGAATCTCGGTACCATTTTCGCCCTTGGTGGTTACGATGGTTCCCGCGATTTCCACCAGTTCCTCAGTTGACTTTCCCGTCCTGTCCCGAATCAGGGCCAGTTCGTAGTCGTTGGATACCAGCAGGTTAGACTGGGAAATACAGTTTGCCAGGTCGTCGCCGGCCCAGGCGGGTAGAGACTGGCCTGGGTCGAAGATGGTGTAAATGCCCATTCGGTGGTGGGTCTCGGTGAACTCGGCCATATCCTGCAAATTGCCCGGGGCCACGATGGCCAAGCACTCGCGGGGATTGAGGTCGCCAAAGTCGAAGCCCGCCTGCTGCTTCATAGCGCCCGGATTGAAGCCGGTTATCTGGTTGTCAGAAAGGTCGGTTGTTATGTAGGCGGAGGCGGTGGCCTCCTCATCAACTACACGGATGTTGTCGGTGGACAGACCGCACTCCTGGAACCACTCGAAATAACGATGGTAGTCATAGCCAATGGTGGCGACGATGCGGGGCTTTTCTCCCAGGAGCGAAAGGCTGTAGGCGATGTTGCCTGCGGTCCCACCGAAGTTTTCCTTAAGGCCGTTGACGGTAAAACTGACGTTAATCATGTGGACCTTGTCGGGCATGATGTGGTCGGAAAAGCGCCCGGGGAAGTCCATTATTCGGTCATAGGCCAGGGAACCGGAAACCAGTATTTCCATATTGTTACTTTCCTCTTGATGCGCCGGGGCGTAGTGTGGACTTTCTTGCAAACCGGTTCACTCTAACCGAATAAGCTGACAGGCGCAACGGCGGACATTTCGTGGAAGACTACCGTCAACAGCCGTATTCCCCAGCTATGGAATTACCAAACGCTGCCTGCTCTCCCGGAGTCAGCCCCGCAGCCTCGAACTCGCCCGCGTTAATCTCCAGCACGAACCTTGCCGGCGCCTGCGGAGAAAATCGGGGCAGGTCAGCCAGACCCTGTCCAGGTTCCGGCACAGGGGCGTTTAAAGTTGCGTCAACAACCTGGCAACCGGAATCGATCCAGACCATGTCCAGGGGGAAGTTCATATCGGGCATCCAGAAGGCAAGGTGCTGGTCTCCCTCAAATATGAAGAGCATACCTGTTCCCTTGGGCAGTACTTCTCGTCCGGAAAGGCCCTGGCTTCGCTCTACAGGGGTTATGGCCAGCTCTACGGGCCAGGTAGTAGCGCCGATGGTTACCGTGGGAAGGGACCCGTCAGGCGTGGGCGAGGCCACGGGCAAAACGGGGGCAGGCGGCGCGGCCTGGGCAGTGGGCAACTCAGTGGCGGCCGGCGGGGGAACAGCCGTCGCCAAGGGGGTAGCAGTCGGGAGAGGCGTTGCCGGCGTCTCCATAGTTGCAGTGGGAAGTTCCGTTACGGGTGAAAGCTCGGCAACAACGGGTAACTCGGTGGCCGTCGGCAGTGGGCTTGCCGTGGGAATGGAAGTGACGGTGGGCAACGGCGCGGGAAGGCTTATGGGTTCGGCGAGGCCGCTTGTGGTGCAGGCGGTGGCCATTAGCAACAGGAACCCGGCGAGTGCAATGAATGGAAAACGCATACTATCTGGATGCCAATGCTACATCGTCCGGGCGCGCCAGGCTAACCCAGCGCCAGCCCGCACGAGGTAGTGACTACGAAAGACCTACCCTATCTCCTCTCTAATGGTTTGCAGCCGTTCCCGTAGTGAGCGCAGCAGCACAGACGGGGGCGCGGGGGCCACGTGGGTGTAGCCGACGCCCAGTTCCTGCAATTCCTTCGGGCCCAGGGGCATGGCGGCGTGGTTCATGGGGAACTGCATTTTGGCCTTGCCAATATTCTTTATCCGGCCGGCCAGTTCCTCCAGCTTGGCCCGTAATGCGGGGCTCTGCGGGTCCCGGATGCCCATGTACTCGGAAAAGTCGGTGGGGCCGATGGAGACGAGGTCGATACCTTCCAGTGCGGCGATGGCTTCGATATCGTTGACGCCGCGATCGTCCTCAGTCATAACCGACAACAGGATCTGCTCATTGGACTGGCGGCAATGATCGTCCCATGCGATCGTACCGTAGCCTGCGGCCCGGGTGCCGCCGGCGCCGCCCCGGTGTCCCAGGGGAGCGTACCGCACCGCGTCGACCGCCCTTTTGGCGCCCTCCAGGCCATCAACGTGGGGTACGATAATTCCCTCGGCCCCGGCGTCGAGAATGCGCAGGATCAGCTTCTCGTCGTTGTCAGGCACCCGAACTATGGAAGTTACCCCCGCCAAATCGGCGGCGCGGATCATTTCCCCCACCAGGCGAAGGTCAAAGTCGGTATGTTCCATGTCGATAAAGGCAGCGTCGTAGCCGGCCAGGCCGATAATCTCCACAATCTGGGGGTCGGCAAAGGTTACATAGGTGCCCAGGGCAAGGCCACCCTCGCGCATTACCCGCTTTACCCGATTCTCACGCATGGAAAACTCCTTGCTGAAATTTATTCCGGCCCATTATTCACCACGACCGGCTACCGCGCAACACCGGCGCCACGTTCCACACAATACGACAATACGTTTGATTAAGCCCGGCGGTTGGGCTAAAATCCGATTCACTTACACGCCCAATCTGGAGACCTGAACGAATATGTTGCACGGCGCGCTGGAAGGAGTGAAAGTCCTGGATCTTAGCGAGGACATCGCGGGGTCCTTTTGCGCACGCCTGCTGGCCGACTATGGGGCCGACGTGCTGAAAGTGGAACCCCCAGCCGGCGCAGCCCTGCGACGAATGGGCCCCTTCTTTCACGACGACCCACACCCCGATAAGAGCCTCTTCTATCTGGTTCTGAACCTGAACAAGAAGGGCGCGACGCTGAACCTGGAAACGGTTACTGGCCAGAACATACTCAAGCGGTTGGCGCCGCACATCGACGTTATCGTTGAGAGCTACCGGCCCGGGTACCTGGCATCTTTGGGCCTCGGATACGAAGAACTGGCAGCGTTGAATCCCGCGTTGACGATGACATCCATCACCCCCTTTGGACAGGAAGGGCCCTACAGCCAGTACCGGGGCGAAGAGATAGTCAACTACGCCATGGGCATGATAATGAGCATCAGCGGGGTGCAGGGACGGGAACCGCTAAAGCACGGTGGCTTCCAGGCCCAATATGAGGGAGGCCTGTTCGCCGCCGCCGCCACGTCAATGGCCCTGTTCGGAAGCGAGTTTACCGGCCAGGGCGAGCACATCGACGTTTCCATTACCGAGTGCATTGCGTCGACGATGATGGCCACGCAGACCATGTATCCCTTCACGGGCGGCACGCAGGTGCGGCGGCGGGCCAGCGGCAGCATGTTCGGCCACCCCATGCCCTGCGAGGACGGGTGGATCATCGTGCAGACCGGCGGCGGCGCTTCATGGGAAGACCTGGCCGAGTTCTTCCAGTGCCCCGAAATGCTGGAGGAACGTTTTGCCGACCGGGCCCAGCGAGCAGTGAACGGCGAGGAACTGGACCGCATTGTCATCGAGTCCATCAAGGAACGGAGCAAGTGGGAGCTTTTCCCCAAGGCAGCGGAGTACCGCATGCTTTTCGGGCTGGTACAGACGCCGTCAGAGCTGGTGGACTGCCCCCAGCTGGAGTCGCGAAACTTTTTCCGGGAAATTGAGCATCCGGTAATGGGCAAGGTGAAGGTGCCGGCCGAGCTTTTCAAGCTGAGCGAAACACCCTACAGGCTGGAACGGTCTGCCCCAACCCTGGGCCAGGACAACCGGGAAATTTACGTGGATGGGCTGGAGTTTGACGAGCAGCAATACACGCGGCTAAGGCAGTTGAACGTGATTTGATGATGCCCAGTCATTCCCTGTCTCGTTCAGATTCCATCTGTTAAGGAAACTCTTAGACAAGCAAATAAGAGGTAACCCCCATAATGCCCAGACTTCCCCTGGAAGGCATCCGTATCCTGGACTCTACCTACGTTTTTGCTTTGCCCTATGCCGGAGGCCACCTGGCCGACCTGGGGGCTGAAGTTATCAAGATTGAGGGGCCGGGACGGCCGGATGTTACGCGCACCGGCGGGTATGCCGGGTCCTTTCCGGAAAACCAGGCTGGCGAAGAATGGTGGAACAAGCCCTCCACCTACAACCTTCTGAACCGGGGCAAGAAGTCGTTGGTGCTGGACATGGGCGATGAACGGGGGAGGGACCTATTTCGGGAAATGGTGGCGGTCAGCGACGTGGTGATGGAGAATTTCACCCCCCGGGTAATGCGCCGGTGGGAGCTGGACTATCCCAACCTGCGGAAGATCAAGCCCGATATCATACTGGTCTCGAACACCGGCTACGGCCACGGGGACGGGCCCTACTCGGGTTACCCGGCCCAGGCCACCACCCAGGAAGCGACCCACGGCCACTGCTGGGTGACGGGGTACCTGGACGACGGGCCGGCCAAGGCCGGAGCCTCCTTTGTGGACTTCCTGTCCACCTGGAGCGCGATTTTCGCCCTGGGCGCCGCCCTGCGCTACCGCAACCGGACCGGCAAAGGACAGTGGATCGACATTGCCATGTACCAGGCCGGGGTGATGTTCCTGTCGGAGTACCTGATGGACGCCTCCATAAACGGCCGGGAGGGCGGCCGCATGGGCAACCGCCATCCCTACCGCGCGCCCCAGGGCTGTTACCCCGCCCTGGGCAAGGACCAGTGGATTACGTTGTCCGTTGGCAGCGACGAGGAATGGCAGGCGCTGTGCGGACTGATGGGCAGGGAGGAATTGGCAACGGACAAACAGTTCGCCGATATACTGTCCCGACGCCGCAATCACGACGAACTGGATGAAATCATTGCCGAGTGGACCGCCACCACGGACAAGTTCGATCTGATGCACCTGATCCAGGGAGCGGGCATTCCATCGGGGCCGGTAATGACGGGACGGGACATCCACTTTGACCCTCACTACAAGCACCGGGGCTTCCTGGAGCGGGTGGACTTTCCGGAAGAACGGGGAGTTGGCAGCAGGTTCCTGATGGGGCGGCCCTACAAGTACAGCAACACGCCGATGTCCATAAAGGGCCCGGGCCCCAAGTTTGGGCAGAACAACGAGGAAATGTTGAAGGAACTGCTGGCCCTGGACGAAACCACTTACCAGGCACTGCTGGACGAGACGATCATCACCACCACGCCCACCAGCGGAGAACCGTCGCCCCAGATGGAACCAAAAAGGGCCGTGGAACTGGGACTCTTGGGGGATTACGACCCGGACTACCTGCAGAAGCTGGGGCTGGTGTAGGCTGGGATTGGATGCCCAAGTTGCAGGGATTCGGGGGATCTCACTTTCTTGACACCTCAACCAGCCCTCTTTAAGCTGGATAGATGGAGGGCCTGTAGCTCAGTGGAAGAGCAACCGGCTCATAACCGGTAGGTCGCTGGTTCGAACCCAGCCGGGCCCACCAAGCTGGATAAAATCAAGAACCTTTCACATCAGGTTCAGGTTGGCGATCTAGCTCGGAGATAACCAGTCGCCGGTGGTCGTGTCCAAAGTTCCTACCTCGGCTACAGCGCAGAACCTGAAGGAACTCGCGAAATACCATGGGCCAGAAGGGGCGCGATGTTGCACGGGCCCTGGTGAAGCACCGACCTGTCTTGCCATCTTGTCGCGCTGACGCCTTTATAATATCATTCCGTCAACAATGACAAGAAATGACCCGGCTAGAGCACGACAGGATGATGCTTTTCTACTCCAGATATCTTGGCTGCGGTCACCACGGAGGTAAGGATTCAATGATGGAAAGGAAATCTCTGACCAACTCCAAAGACCGACGGGCCAATTGTTCCCGATACCTACCCCTTTCAGCCCCCCCCCCGACTTTTCCCTGGGATCGTCATCTTTATGCTGCTAGTTCTGCCCCTGCTGGGAGCCATGGCGGCCTGCGAGGATGGGACCATCACCATTGAGCGGAGCGAAGAAGGCGCCATAGTGCGCTCATCGGGGCCGTCGGAATCCTTAGAGACCGCTTCCCCCCAGGATTCCCCACTTGGACCCACGGCGACGCCCAGACCCCGAATCGACTTTCCGCCCCTATCCGACGGCGCCGCGCTCACGGCCCTTTTCGACGCCACCGACGGAGAGATCTGGAGTAACAGCGACAGTTGGCTTTTTGTCGAAGACCTCGGGCAGTGGCACGGCGTTACCATCGATGCCGATGGACGCGTGACTGGCCTGGACCTGGCCGGCAACGGGCTGGGAGGGGAACTACCCGAGGAAATCGGGCACCTGACCGAGCTAACCGTGCTCGACGTCAGCGACAACTCCTTGACCGGCTCCCTCCCCGCGGAAATTGGAACCCTATTCAGGCTGGAAGAGCTGTACCTGGATGGCAACCAGTTCAGCGGCGCGCTGCCGGCTGAATTGGCCTCGCTGGCCGAGTTGGCCGATCTCCATCTGCACTCCAACCAGTTCAGTTCGG
Organism: Chloroflexota bacterium; assembly: GCA_028874075.1. Lineage (GTDB taxonomy): Bacteria > Chloroflexota > Dehalococcoidia > Lucifugimonadales > UBA3495 > Bin22. The sequence goes on along the minus strand of JAPPLU010000060.1, from coordinate 11,814 downwards.
AGTTCCCGGCCGCGCTGGCCGGACTCACTGAGCTGGAGAGCCTCACCATTTGGGACAACGGCTTCACCTGGGCCGACAGCTACGCCCCAGGCCTCCTGGGCGACATGGTGGGGCTGGTGGCGCTGTACGAGTCCGCCGGCGGCGAGAACTGGCGGGAGAGGTCGGGCTGGCTGTCCGATCCCTCGGTGGCCGCCTGGAACGGCGTTTCCATCGGCAGAGACGGTCTCGTCTCGGCCCTGGACCTCAGCGAGAACGGGCTGAGCGGCGAACTGCCGCTGTCCTTGGGCAGCGTGGCGCGCCTGACTGAGCTGAACCTGAGCGGCAACCAATTGGAGGGCGAGATACCATCCACCATCGGCAACCTGACCGGACTGACCGAGCTTTACCTCGACACCAACCAGTTCAGCGGCGATCTTCCCGCCGAGCTTGGCAACCTGACTGGGCTGACCCAACTACACCTGCACACCAACCAGTTGAGCGGCAACCTGACCGCGGGCCTGGGCGGAATGACGGACCTGGAGGAATTGCACCTGCACACCAATCGGCTGAGCGGGCCGGTGCCTGCGGAGTTGGGTATCCTGGGCGAACTGACCGTTTTGTTGCTGCACGACAACCAGTTCATCGGTGAATTGCCGGTTGAACTTGCCAACCTTGGCAGCCTGGAAGGCCTGTCCCTTTGGGGCAATCATCTGGAGTGGGCGGACAGCTATGCCCCGGGCCGGCTGGCCGACATGGTGGGCTTGGTGGCACTTTACCAGTCCACGGAGGGCGACCACTGGAGGAACAACTCCAACTGGCTCTCCCGTGCTCCCGTAGACGAATGGCACGGAGTCACCACGGGCGCAGGGGGCTTGGTAACGGAGTTGAACCTGCAAGAAAACGGGCTGAGCGGGAAAGTGCCGCCCCAGCTGGGCGCCCTGTCCAAACTGACGGCCATCAACTTTTTCAGAAACCAGTTGGATGGGAGGATACCCGCTGAGCTGGGAAAACTGGCTGAACTGGAGACCCTGGGCCTGTCCTCCAACCGGCTGACGGGCGCAATACCCCCGGAACTGGGTAATCTGGCCAACTTGGAGTACCTGGGACTCTGGGGCAACCAATTGAGCGGAAACATACCGGCCGAGCTGGTCAACCTACACAACCTGGAATCGCTGGCCCTCAACGACAACCAGTTGAGCGGGGTTTTCCCGGCGTATCTGGCCGAACTGCCGGCATTGCAGAGGATTCACTTCTGGGGTAACGACTTCACTTGGGCGAACTCCTATGCCCCTGGTACCGTAGCCGACCGGGTGGCTCTGGTGGCCCTGTACGAAGCCACCTCCGGAGAAAATTGGAGCGACAATTCCAACTGGCTCAGTTTCCACCCAGTGGGCGAGTGGCACGGTGTCAAGACTGCGGGGGATGGCAGCGTGACCGAAGTGGTTCTACGTGAAAATGGCCTAAGCGGCAAGATCCCGCCTGAATTGTCTAACCTCACCAGCCTTAAAAAGCTATGGCTACGGGGTAACAGCCTGGGCGGGGAGATTCCACTCGAGTTGGTCAACCTCAAGAATTTGGTAAGTTTTTCACTTGGTGGCAACCCGCTGACAGGAAATATACCGCCCGAGTTGGGCAACATGGTAAACCTGCAGGCACTGTGGCTGTACGAAACCGGTCTTAACGGCCCGATACCAGCGGAACTGGGCAAATTAGTCAACTTGCAGACGTTGGCACTCTACAGGAATGGCCTCAGCGGGCCGATACCACCGGAACTGGGAAGTCTCGGAAGACTAACAACACTCACCTTGAGCCATAATGTGCTAAGTGGGGCGATACCGCCCGAGTTGGGGAGTCTGATCAATTTACAACGCCTGACCCTCAATGACAACGAGTTGACCGGTCAAATACCAAGTGAATTCGGCAACCTAGTCAATTTGATAGTGTACCCTAACAATCCTATTGGGAGGGGAGGACTGCACCTACACAACAATCGGCTAACCGGTTGTGTGCCGGCACGCCTGTGGGAGCACTTCAAGGCCGACAGGAATACGGTTAGCCGACGGCACGGCAATATCGTATTCCAGGGATTGGATCGCTGTCAGGAGAACTAAAAAAGCACTGAGTCCGTCGGGGACGAGTCTGCTAGGGTGACGGGCTCCGACAGCAGTTCTGGCGCGGGCACCGGGTTGGGCAGCAGCGGCTCCGGGACCGGAACGACAGGCGGCTCCGGCACGGCCCAGCCCGCGCCCACCGTACCCGACAACGCCGGCGACAGGGCGGGGCTGTGGGCAACTTGGTCAACCTGACACAGCTGTATCTGGAGGGCAATCAGTTAACCGGATGTGTTCCCACCATTTTGGAACGTCGAGTTGAGTATAGAGATAGATACTGGGGCGATACGGTATTCTACAACACATATAAAGGACTGTTACGATCCTGCGGCTAATATCAGCGCACGGGAATTGACATACCCTGAGAGCACCGAGTCTTCTTTGCCGAGAGTGGGTAATGTCCCGTCACTAGATGGCATAGGCGTCAGCTTTGTCGACACAGGTCAGGCAGCAGCTTTTGACACATTGCCTGCCGGTAGGATCTCGTTATATGTACCATCGGTGAAGGCGAGGTGGCAATGGCCCCAGTCGCAACCGTCAAGTCCAATGGGAATCGGGAAATTGGGCGAAGCTGTTTCTGCAGCTGAAGGCGACGACGATTATCGAATGGCTGGAGGAGCGCCATCCCGGCCGATTCGACGCCTCCCAGCTGCGCACCCTGCAACGGCGATTGCAGGAGTGGCGGGCGTGTCAATAATCAGGAACATTAGGCCAGGAAACTGTTGCCACGGTTGTTGCGCCGAAGTTTAACCTCGGCCGGAACTTCGTTCGTGACGATTGGCTGTCTCAGATGAGAGGAGTAGCGGAATGAAACCTCTACTAATAGCGATAGGTGTCGCAGTCTCTCTGGTTGGCGTGGCCGCTGTTGTGGGCTTCTTGTTGCTGGCGGGCGACGACGGTCCATCAGAAACGGCAACGACGTCATCGGGCTCGTCGGAGACCGCCCGGGGACAGGATGCCACATCGTCTGCCACTGAATCCCCCACCGGAACTCCCATTCGGGCCAGCGGAACCCTCGGACTAGGGTCCGAGCAGTTGCCCCAGCAACTACTGGAACAGGAGGCCCTGCCAACGCTGCCCTGGCAGGAGGACGACCTGACGGACCTGGAGGCAAGTGTGGCCGAATCCCTGGCAGCCATTGAAAGCGCCGCGCCGAGGGCGGCGTGGACACTGATAGACGTGGAATGGCTGGCCGACGAGATGACGCTGGACGATGCCTTGGCCATCACGGTATTCCAGGGACTGGCCGAAGTTGCGCCGGGCCTAGCCGGGGAGGTGGCGGGTCTGCCGTGGCTGGCCGACGAACTGGAGGATGAGGAGGTACTGGCCCTGGCAGCCATGGGCGACCTGGCGGCGGTGGGGCCTGAGGCGCTGGCGGCGGTCCTGGAGACTGAGTGGTTGCGGGACGGGATAGGCGAGCAGGACCAATTCACCCTGGCCATTTTGAAGGACATTGCGGAGGAGGACCTGGTCCTGGCGCAGCGGATGGCGGAGTCCCCGGACTTGGCCGACGGCATCAGCGGAGCGGAACTGGCGGCCTTCACCGGCAGCGACAACTACTACCTGGAGCGCATCGAGCGGGAAAGTCCGGCCGTGGCAGAGATAGTCAAAGGCTATTCGTGGATTTCGGGCAGCGCCAGCCGGACAGGTGGGGGGAGAGGCCCGAATATGCTGGCATCGCCCTTGCTGGATGATGGGTTGACGCGGGACGCACGGTGGGGGCTTTCCAGTATTGCGAATATCTCAAGATTGGACGAGGCGCTGGGCGAAAGGGTTGCCAACTGGTCCTGGGTGGCAGATGGAATAACCAGGGAAGAATCCCACGCATTGCAAACAATGGGAGCCATTGCGAGGAGGGATATCTCCCTGGCAAGAGGGATTGCCGACCTGCCCTGGATGGGCGACGGTCAGTTGACCATCAACGAACTGGTGGCAGTAGACCGGGTCCTTCGGCTGTTGTACATACCAGAGTTACGGGAGTTGGCGGACTTGCTGGTTGACCAGCCCTGGTTCCAGGACTCCATAACCGGAGCTGAGGCTGCGGTGTTGCGGGTGATGCGAACGAATAGCGCTATTGACAAGGCCTTCTTTCCCGAGAGTTTTGCCCGGCAGCTCATTCAGAATCCTCAGGTGCAGAGCAGAACACTCCCACTGCCCTTCGGAGAACTAAACCTGCACGTGGTCAGCCGCAATCCCTTGGGCGCCGAGGCCGAGGAAATTTTCGAGGGTAGTCTCCGGGCCATGTCTGTTCTGGAAGATTACATGGACCAGGCCTGGGGCGGCACGGACTATACTATTTACGTGGAACCCGATTACCAGTACATATCGGATTCTGCCGGCTTCTACGCCGGCTCCTACGTTATGATTGCCAGCTTTCGGCCCCTCTACCACGAGTTGGCCCACGGATTCTCTCACAAGGGACCAAAATGGCTGGTTGAAGGAGGAGCAGAGTTTCTGACTCGTCACATTCAGGCCCGCGATCTGGCAGGACGGCTGGAAGAGATCAACCAGTGGATGGGTGCTGATTGCGACGGGGCAGCCAACATCCACGATCGAAACCTGTCCACCGGCTGGATGCCAAGGTCCATGTGGCTGGAGATTCGCGGTTGCGACTATACATTGGGAGAAAGGTTCCTGCTGGCTCTTGACGTTAACTTGGGCCACGAAATGGTTCAGGGTTCCCTAAGGGAATTGATGCTGCGCACCGACTTTCCCCGCGACCTCTACGCCCGTGAGGAGGTCATTTACAATGTGATGCTGTCCCACGTACCAGCGGGACGGGAGGCGGAATTCAATGAACTGTACGCCCAGTATCATGGCCGGCCGTTGGGTTATGTGCACCAGCCTCCGCCCGCCACCGGGGAACGGGGAGCGCTGGTTGCCCTTTACAACGCTGCCGGAGGTCCCGGGTGGGAACGGCAGCGCTTCTGGCTGGGCGAAGCCCCTATCGGCCTCTGGCACGGGGTCAGTACCGAAGATGGCGCTACGCCCACACAAGTGCAGGGATGGAAGGGCGAGGACCGCAGCGGCGCCGTCACCCACTTGGTGCTGTTAGCCAACGGGATGGTTGGGCAATTGCCGCCGGAAATGGGCAATCTCGCAGGCTTGAAGCACATTACTATGTTTCAAAACCAGTTGGCCGGGCCTCTGCCGCCGGAAATGGGCAGGCTCGAAAACCTGGAGGGGGTCTTCATTTCCTCCAACCATCTCTCCGGTCCGCTGCCGCCGCAACTGGGCAACCTCAGGAATCTGGTCAGATTGAATCTGAACGATAACCGGATAACAGGCCCGATTCCGCCGGAGTTGGGGAACTTGCCGAGCCTGGAATCCCTGGAGCTGTCAGGCAACCAGCTATCCGGTCCGGTGCCGGCGGAGCTGGGGAATCTGACCCGCTTGCGGGATCTGTCCTTGGGGAACAACGCCCTCACCGGAGTAATACCGGGTGAGCTGGCCAATCTTACCCGGCTGCAGATTTTCAGCCTAGCCGGAAACCAGTTCACCGGCTGCGTCCCCGGCGGCCTGGTGCCCCTGCTGAGCCAGCATGAGTTCACCGCGCTGGGCCTGCCTGCCTGTGGAGACGCCGTCCCGCTGCTTGGCGACACCGGCGGCGACCAGGCAGCGTTGCTGGCTGTTTATCACGCCGCGGGCGGGCCCAACTGGGAAATCCCATCGACCAACCCCATAAATCAATGGCATCCGGACAACCCGTTGGAATCCTGGTACGGAGTCAAGGTGGACGGCTTCGGAAGGGTGAGTGAGTTCCACCTCTACGGGGTGGAAGGTGTGCAGGGGTCTCTACCGCCGGAGATTGGCAACCTGACCGGCCTGCGGGATCTTTCCCTCGAGAATGCGAACCTGTCCGGGCCGCTGCCGGCGGAGATAGGCAACCTGGTCAACCTGAGAAACTTGGACCTGTCCGGCAACCAACTGTCAGGGTCACTGCCGCCGGAAATTGGCAACCTGGTCAACCTGAGAATCTTGGACCTGTCCGACAACCAACTGTCAGGGTCACTGCCGCCGGAAATTGGCAACCTGAGCAGCATTGAGTTCCTGCATTTGAGCCGCAACCAGTTGTCCGGGCCGCTGCCGCCGGAGATGGGCCAACTGGTGAGCCTCAAGTCCTTGATGCTGGGCGGCAATCCCATTAGTGGACAGATACCGTCCGAGTTCGCCAGCCTGACCAACTTGTCAACGCTGTCTATTGGCGATACCCAGCTGACCGGCTGCCTGCCCGGAGACTTGCCCCTGCACGGAGTGGCGCGCTACGAGAGGTGTGCCGAAACAACTCTGGCGGTGGGTGATGATGCCGCGTTGCTGCTGGCCATCCACAACTCCATACCCGGCGGCCTTCGAATCGCAATGCAGGATCTACCGGTCGCCGAATGGCCCGGCGTCACTTTCAATGAGGGAGGCCGCATCGTGGAATTGCAGTTGGCTGTCGAGCCGCCAGCCAATGTAAACGTGTCGATTCCGAAAGAGGTGGGCCAATTCACGGAACTGAAGAGCTTGAATATCCTTTATCAATTCTCTGGGCAGATTCCTGCGGAGATTGGAAACCTCACCAAGCTTGAGTCCCTGAGCATAAGTTCTACAAATCTGACTGGTCCCCTTCCACCCGAGCTCGGGAAGCTGACCAGCCTGAAATCTCTGGCGTTGGGTGAAAACCAGTTTGGCAGCCCTCTGCCGCCCGAGATCGGAAATCTGTCCAGCCTGGAACTCCTCCAGTTTATTGACGCCGGATTGACTGGTCCGCTGCCTGCTGAGTTGGGCAACCTGACCAGCCTGGTGTACTTGAATCTCGCTGACAACCAACTGACCGGCCCGATTCCTCCGGAATTCGGAAACTTGAAGAACTTGGAGCAGCTGTACCTCGGCGACAACCAGTTGAGCGGGGCCGTACCTGCGTTCTTCGCAGATATGCCGGCTCTGGAGAGATTGAATTTGGATGGCAACCAGTTGACGGGCTGCCTGCCGTATATCTCGCGAAGATCGTTCTCCACTGACACCTGTCAGGATAGGCCGTAGGAAAAGGTGGGCCACCCTGGCGGGTTGACGGTCCGACAATGGAGATTGTCACGAGCCGTTTAACGCAGCAGGTTCGCCATCTCGGATTGGCACCGAAAGGGAAACTGGCTCCGGGCTTTGCGCTCGACGTGGGAACCATCCTCGATGGCCACTGCCAGCCCCTTGGGCCTGAACGTGGAGGACGCTCGACTGAATCGTGCGCTGAACGGGATGAGCAGTGGTGGGAGCGCGGCGTCGGCCACTCCGGAATCAGGCCCATTTCCTCCCGCCCCTACCCGGTCAACTTCGAGCTTGCCCATTGGGGCTGGAGTTGAGAGAAGCTGATACGCATGGGAACTTTCCTCCGGGCGGCGGCCATCATCTTGCTGGGTCTGGTGGTCTTCGCCGGACTGCTGGCGCTCCTCGTCGGCCTCAACTTCACCCAGCGGCTGGATGATTCCGAGCTCTACGCGGGCGCCTTCAGCGAAACCGGGGCCTACGCCCGCATCTACGACGAGGTTCTGGTGGACGAAGCCCTGAAGGAGCGGACCGGCGGACTGCTGGGAAACATGGAGATAGCGGCCCACGATGAGGTGGTGGACGTGCTGCGGGAGGTCATGCCCCCCGAATACCTCCGCGAGCAGGTCGAAGCCAACATCGACCGGTTCACCGCCTACCTGCGCTACGACGTGGACCAACTGGAAATCTACGTCATCCTGGAGGAGCCACTGGAGCGCATGGAGACGGCAATGCTGGGCAGGGTGCACGGGTACGTGGACGGGTTGGACATAGCGGAGCCGGAGACGTCGGACTGCTCCCCGGAAGCCCTGCAACGGCTGGCTGAAGCGTCCGCCAACCCTTTCGCGGAACTGTCCCAGGGCAAGCTGCCGAAGTCCGCTCCTTCGCTGAGTATCCTGTCCCAGGGCTGCCGGGAACGGGAGTTCGACCGGTGGTTCGGGTATGTGCTGGACGACCCCGGTATGGGCGAGCAGGCGGCCGACATTCTTGGCAGCGAAGTTGAGGACCTGCGCCGGAGCTTCGTCGAGGGCGACACCAGGGGGTTCATCAAGGCCGCCGCCGGTCCGCTGGTGGAACCGGTGGTCGAAAATGCGGCGGCTGACGTTCGCCGGCAACTACCTCCCGACGGCAGGATCGACCTGCTGGGGTGGCTGACCAGCCAGCCCGGAGGGCCGGGCAGGGAGGATATTGAACAGCAGGCTGAGTCTTTGCGCGAAGCGTTGAGCGCGGTCAACGGTCCGATGAAGAGGGCCGCGCTTGTGATGGTGGTGCTGGGCATCCTGCTGATGGCGTTGGTCCATCTTCCCAACCCGTCCGCAATGCTGCGCTGGCCGGGAATCACACTTCTGGTGGGCGGCGGCATCTGCCTGGTTGCAGGGTTGGTGCTGAATTCCGTCGCGCCGGGGATGGCGAGGAGCGCCGTTGCCTCCGTCGTTCCTTCATCGGCGGTGGTGCCGGCCCCGGCGGTCAGCCTGGCGGGAGACCTGGCGGAGTCTCTCACCCAGCAGGCCACCGGAGGTTTCCTGCCAATGGCAGCAGTGGTCGTGGCGTTGGGTGCCGTTCTGATAGTGGCGTCCCTGTACTACAACCGGCTTCCGGAGTTGGTGGGTAGGTCCGAGGCAGGCTCTGGAGAAGGCGGCCGGAACAGCCAGACCTGAGCTGGGTTAGCCCAGCGGAAGCTCGTGGTGGGTTTGCAATGGGACCCGGCTTCGGCCACCGGCCTGCCGTTACGGCAACGGACCCGTAGCGACCAAGTCAGAACCCGTTACGGGAGACCTTCGCCATGCAACGCCGGCGGCCTCCGTCGCGAGCCCTCCTCAGAACCACCGCGGCGTGGGAGTTGCTGGACAAGCTGGACATATCCCAGAACGAATTGGCCCGCCGCTGCGGGATTCCCCGGGGTTACATGTCCCAGGTGATGCGGGAGGAGCGGAGTCCGTCGCCGAGGGTTCGGCGGTGCTTGCAGGAGGTCCTGGGCGTTGCGGACTTTCACCTCCTGTTCTTCATCCAGGAGGTGGACAGGTAACCGCCCAGAGCTTCCCGTGGCTGTTGTCTCCCCGGCCAGAAACGCAAGAAGGCCGCACAGAAGCGAGCGTCACTGCGGAGACGCTGACCTGCACCATCGAGGTACAACCGCCCACGGCAGCACTCACACCCGCGCGGAGGCACAACAGCAGGAGCGGGGGCATGGGCAACCCCGGGGTAAGCTGAACCGTGAGGAACAAGCCAACAGACTGTTGGAACCGGTCCCGGCGGGTTCCGGTAGAGGGTAGCCCGGCTACTCTCCGGCCTGGATGATGACGCGCCCGCCGTCCCGAACCTGGACGCTCAGGTCGTGCCCGTCCAGAAGCAGCATCCCCACCAGCGGCGTGCTGCCCACCGCGTCGGCCTCCACGTTTCGCGGACTGCCGTCCCAAAGTACCATCGCACGGTGTACGGAGAAGCCTACCTCGGTGTCGTCGGCCAGGGTCGCGCTGCTGCTGAACACGTAGGGCAACCCCAAGTCCGCGACCAGCGCCGCCGGCAGGGTCAGGAAGCCGCTGTAGCCAGTGTCGATCACCGCATTCACTTCCCGGGTCTGTCCCTCCGGTCCGCGAAGGACCAGGGACACGACAGCTTCGTGATTGGCATTCACGAAGCCCTCGATCACCCGGTCCTCCGCGAGGCGGTGCCCCCGAAGGTGCGCAGCGTCGGATACCCCACTCGGACCACCCAAACGTCAGGGGCAGGACGCCGCTCCCGCAGGGCGTCTGCTGCGGCAAGGGCCGCTCCGGCGACGGCGTAGTCGCCACTGGCCACGTCAATGGCGACCATCTGCCCGTGATGAGCAGCTTCAACCTGCCAGCGAATGTCCCGCTCGTAAATCTCCTTGCCCAGGCGGGCGATCTCCGCTGTTGGGCGAGTTGGCGCGTTCACTGTCATCACCCCCGTGCTGGCCTGCTTCCGTGGCTGTCATTCTACACCGCCGGGCGATCTGCGGACAAACGGAATCGCCACTCCCCAGGCTGGTAATGACACTTGCCTGATGACCGCCACGCTCCCGGTCTGATACGCTCGACACATGAGCGTCTCCGACCGGGAATTGCTGCACCATCTCAGCCTCATGCCCTTCACCGACACGGCGGAACTGGCGATGATCACCGGGGAGGCCCACGTCGCCATCCACCGGGGCCTGGCCGGCATGATGGCCGACGGCATCGTGGAGCGCGTCGGCCACGGCACCGCTCACCTGCCGACGAGCAGGCGATACTACCTGACGAGGAAGGGCGTCGGCGAAGCCGCCGGAGTACTGGGCTTCGATACGCCCTCGGACTACGTGCGTGCCTACCCGGTGTCCCGGGAGTGGCTCGCCCTGCTGGTCCGCCGCATGGACGCGGTGGCCACGGTATACCGCCTGGCGGCGTCCCTCTCTCCTGGAACGGACGGGCGCTGTTCCCAGGTGGACTTTCACCGCCGGGGCCGGTTCGACGCGGTGATCACCCTCCACAGTGGCCGCAGCTTCGGGGTGGTGCGCCAGGGTCCGGCGCTACGGCGCCGCTCCCTCTACGACCGGCTGCGGGCCATCGCGGAGTACGGGTACCGGCGCCGCCCCGGCACGGTCCTGGTGCTGGCCCCCAGCGTCTGGGAACAGCGGTTTGCGACCAGGTTCTGCGAGCGGCTGAACATCGACGACTGCTACGTGGCCGTGGAGTCCAGGGATTCCCTGGAGGACTGGAACAGCAACGCCTGGCGCTATGCCTCGTGGCTCTTCGGCAGCCTGCCCTATTCATTGGAGTTCATCCGCACCCGCGGCAGCCCCAACCGGGGACCCTTCCCCGAGCCGCCGGAGCGCAAGCGGGCCTCGCTGCCCGACGCGCAGCGGATGGTGCAGGCCGCGCCCACCTTCGGCCTGACTTCATCGGAGAAGCGGACGCTGGACCTGATCACCGACCACCCGATGATACCCCGGGAGCATCTGGAACGCTGGCTGGGCATTACCGAGGGCCGGGTCAGCCAGATGCTGCGCAATCTGGTGCGCACCTGGGGTCTTGTCGAAGGCCACGGCAAGCAGGGCGACATCCGCTACACCCTGACGGAGGAGGGCATCCGCTACGTCACCCACCGGGACCGGGCGCAGCTGCCGACCACCCGGGGAATATGGAGCGCGGAGCTTACCACCGACAAACACGGGAGGCGGCGGCATCTGGGCCACCGCATCGAGACCTGGGCCAGGCAGACCAGGCACGCCGACGGGGTGACCTGGTTCCTGTCGGAGCTGGCGGCGGAGGCGCGGGCGACGGCGGACTCCCAGCTGACCTGGTCCGTCCCCACGGCCAAGACCGACCGGGCCTTCAACTGGGGGGAGGCGGCCATCGCCCCGGACGCCGTGGGCCACCTCGTCGCCGACGGCCTGCATATCCCCTTCTACCTGGAGCACGAACTGCGCGCCCGCCATCCCAAGGGAGTGCTGGCCCGGCTGCGGCCCTACACCGACTACTACCACTCCAACGCTCCCGAGACGGACATGACCCCCTTTCCCGTGACCCTGTTCGTGGTGGCCAACGAGGAGGTGGAGGAGACCTACGCGAGGACGGCTTCCAGGATGAACCTGATGACGCTGCCCATCCTGGTGTCTTCCGCCGACACCCTGACGAGGAACGGGCTGCTGGGTGTCATTATTCAGGGTCTTTAGGCCGGCGTATTCACAGACATTAGGCCACCG
>JAPPLU010000009.1 GCA_028874075.1 Chloroflexota bacterium | reverse complement strand
TGCGTTCTACTCTACCCCAGGTATCTGCGCTTTTCACCTTGGCTTTCGTTTAGGAGCTCCCAAAAGTCCTTCACCATTGACGGGGGAAGGTCAGGATAGGGGTCGGTAGCTCCACCTTTGAGGTCCAGACCTGCAATACCCGTCGATGGTTTGGGCGACAGCTAAAACTCCATATCCCCGTTTCCAACTTCCCCTCTAAACCTCCCGCGCCACTTCCACGGAAACCACGTCGATCCCGTGGTACTTCTGGTGGCGCACCGACGAAGCGTAGTGACGCAGCAGCCGGAAAGAAATTTCTCTCACATCCGGAACGTCGGTCGGTTCCTCCAGGTAAGTGAGCTGGTCCTCCAGGTTTATGCCCTCCGACCCCGACACAAATTCCAGTTCCACCGCAGAGCCGGCTGCGAGAGCCCTGACCATCAGGCGGCGTTTCCTGTTGGCTATCTCCTCCGGCTCCTCGGTGGCCAGGCTATTCAACGTCTCCTCGCCTACCAGCACTAACCGGTTGGTGGATTCCTGGCTCCAGCCGATTCTGGTGGCGAACTGGGTCAGGAAGTCGGTCAGCAGGGCCAGGGAGTCCTCGTTTAGAGGCATTTCCAGCTTCCGGCGACGGGGCGCTGTCAACTCCAGGAATACCATCATGATCACCGCCGCTATCGCCCCGGAAGTCATCCCGTTGCCCAGCAGTACGCCCAGGAAACCGTCGCCCAGCAAGTCGCCGTAAATCCACTGGTTCTGGAAGCCGGTGCCGATCCAGAAAGCCACGCCGGCCACCGTCGCCTTGCGGTGGTCCACGCCGTCCTGGATGACTATCTTCATGCCCTGCACGAAGAGCAGACCCAGCAGCACCGTAATGTAGGCCGCCGCCACCGGTGTCGGTATGGCGATTACCACGGCGGCTACCTTGGGAAAGAAGGCGACGGCGGCAATCAGAACGCCAATGTAAATGCCCACCCGCCGCGATCCTATGCCCGTAACCTCCGCCAGTGAAATGCTCGTGGAGTAGGTCGTGTTGGGCAGCGTCGCCAACAGGCCGGACAGCAGATTGCCCGTTCCATCTGCGTTGAGCGCCCCCTGCACCACCCGAAAATCCGTGGCCCGTTGCCGCCGCTGAGAGACCCGCTGGATGGCTACGCCGTCGCCGATGGTCTCGATGGCTCCCACCAGGGTCACAATTATGAAGGCAGGCAGCAGCGCCCAGAACTTGTGGTCCGGCGTTACGTCCAGGCCGGGCCATGAGCTGAAGGGCACCCCGAACCATTGAGCGTCCAGGATGGGCTTGACATCATAAATGCCGAAGGGGACGCCTACGGCGCAGCCGGCGACAATGCCAATCACGGGTGACCACAGCCGCAGCCTTGGTGCGCCCCGCAGTACCAGCCCCGCCACAATCGCCAGGGTTACTCCCGCGGCCAGAGGAGCCGCCGCGCTATGCGTACCTTCAGGCACGTCGGTCAGCGAGCCGAAAACCACCGGAAATACGGTGGCGGAGATTAACATGATCACCGTGCCCGTAACCACCGGCGTGAAGATCCTTCGCAGCACCGACAGGCGGTGCGCCAGCAGGAACTGGAACAGGGACGACACCACGATCAGGCTCGCCATGGTAGCCGGACCAGCCGTCGTCAGGGCCGCAATGCACACGGCGATGAAGGCCCCCGATGTTCCCATCAGCAGTACGTGCCCCGACCCGAACCGTCCCAGCCCGGCCGCCTGGAGTATCGTAGTGAGGCCGCTGACCAGGAGCGCGCCGAATGCCCCCCATACAATCAGGCTTTCCGGCTGGTCCGCAATCCGCATCACGATGACCACGGTCAACACAATGGGAGTCACCATCAGGATGGTGGCCTGGGCGGCGGCCCCGGCGGCAATCAGCGGCGGCGGGCTCTCGTTCGGCTCGTAGCGTACATTTCTATTTATTTCGGTTGCATCCAATGGTTAACACCTCGGCATGGGGCTGGGGGGTAAGGGAAAGAAGCCCTGGAATTGGGACATTATATCGAACGACAAGTAAACGTAGAATAAGAGGAGCTAGGTAAGAGCCTTCCACTTCAGGTCGTAAATGACCAACGCTTGGGGAGGGCAGGCCGGTGTGCGCCTCAGGGTTTCGGCCACGACATCATCGGAATTGAGACTCTACCGCCTTGGGGAGCGGACTGTTTTCCACCCCGAAATTTGGTATATTTCAAACAACTCCACACGGGAGGCAAACAGATGGTAGAAGCTAAACAACGAACAGCAATCGAGGGCCAGGTCCCTGGCGACGAGGTTGAACGGTTCGATGCCATAGTCATCGGCGCCGGCGTTACCGGTCTGTACCAGACCTATTGCCTGCGGAACATCGGAATGTCCGTGCGTGTATTTGAAGACGGCGACGGCGTTGGTGGCACCTGGTACTGGAACCGCTACCCCGGCGCCCGCTTCGACTCCGAGAGCTACACCTACGGCTACTCCTTCTCCCAGGAACTTTTGCGTGAGTGGGACTGGAAGGAACTCTATTCCGGTCAACCGGAAAACGAACGCTACCTGAATTACGTGGCAGACAAGTTCGACCTGAAACGCCACATCCGGTTCAACTCCCGCGTGCTGGACTGCACCTTCGAGGAGGAACGCAATTCCTGGCTGGTAACCATAGCCGACGGCCACCAGGCCCGAGCCCCGTTCCTGATTACGGCCGTGGGCCTGCTGTCGGCCCATTACATACCAGACTTTGAAGGTCTTGAAGACTACCAGGGTAGTTGGTGCCACACCGGTCGCTGGCCGAAGGAGGGTATGGACCTGGCCGGCCGGCGGGTCGGTGTCATCGGTACCGGCGCCACCGCGGTCCAGTTGATTACCGAGATAGCCAGGGAGGTGGGGCACCTCACCGTGTTCCAGAGGACGCCCAACTTTTGCGCGCCCCTGCGCAACCGCCCTATCACTGACGAGATGATGCGGGAGATCAGGGACAACTACCCTGAGATTTTCCGGCGCTGCCATGAAACCGCAGGTTCATTCATGCACCTTTTCGACCCCCGTTCCGCAATGGATGTCTCGGAGGAAGAACGGCAGGAGCAGTACGAGCGTCTCTGGCAGGAGCCGGGCTTCGCCAAGTGGCTCTCCAACTTCTACGACGTGATGCTGCCGGGTGAGGCCAACGAGGACTACGCCGAATTCGTCCGCAACAAAATACGGGAGCGCGTCCACGACCCCAAGGTAGCGGAAATGCTGGTGCCCAAGGACCATATGTTTGGTTCCAAGCGCCTGCCCTGCGAGAGCGGCTACTACGAGGTCTATAATCGGGACAACGTCCTGCTGGTGGACGTCCGGAAAGCCCCCATCCAGCGCATCACCCCCACCGGCCTTCAAACCGCCGATGCTGAATACGAGCTTGACGTCATTATCTTCGCCACCGGCTACGACGCCGTAACCGGCTCCCTGAACCGCATCAAAGTCCGGGGAATCGGCGGCCAGCTGTTGACGGACAAGTACGCCAACGGGCCTCGTACCTACCTGGGCATCCAGAGCAGCGGATTCCCCAACATGTTCACCATCAACTCGGCTTCGGTGGGCAACTTTGTGCGGGCCGCTGAACCCCTGGTGGAATGGGTAACCGAGTGCATCCGCTACGTACGCGACAACGAATATGTCCGCATTTCGCCAACCCTTGAGGCTGAGGACGAGTGGGTTAACCACGTTAACGAAGAAGGCTCCAAGATTCTCCGCTCCCAGGCCAACTCCTGGTACGTGGGGGCCAACATCCCCGGCAAGGCCCGAGCCCTGCTCACCAGCCCCGACACCGCGCCCATAATGCGGGCCAAGCGTACAGACGTGGCGGCCAATGGCTACGAAGGCTTCCTGCTGGAATGATGCCGGGCCCGGCAGGCATTTCAATACCCGCAGCGGGACGCATTGCTCCCTGGTAAACTATATGGCTTGGTTGCTTTTTGGTCTGTTAGAAGTCAACAGGAAGGAATCGACGGTTTGAATAAAGGCATAAACGGGGCAGGCAGCCTGTTCTTCCTGTTCCTTGTGCTGGTACTGCTGGCGACAGTGGGTTGCAGCGGCTCCGCGGACGACGGCGCAGACAGTGAAATTGCCGAATCGGCACGCCAGGGTGAGGAACTGTTCAACGCCAACTGCTCTGCCTGCCACGGCGTGGGCGCCACCGGCACTGACCTGGGTCCGCCCCTTGTCCACCGCATCTACCACCCGGGTCACCACCCGGACTTCAGTATCCGCAACGCCGTTGCCCAGGGTGTTATGCAGCACCACTGGCCCTATGGGAACATGGCCCCCATCGCCGGCCTGGATTCGGATAACGTGGAGAATATCATCTGCTACATCAGGCAGCGACAGCGGGCCGGCGGCGTATTTCAAGGAGATGACTTTGGGACCGTGTGCTGAATCTCGAAACCGGCGGCGCTCTGCATCAAGGGTGTGGGATAGACAGCTCTTCCTCCAAGAGCCGGAATCAAGTAATGGCGCGGTCTTTCCCAGCCTCGCGGCTCCAGCACGCGCGGGAACCATGACGGGGAGCAACGCAATAAGAAAATATGGCGGGAAATGGTGCCCGGAACCGGGGAGTGGTGGGGTTATTCTAACAGTAGGAGGAACCGTTCTTAAGATTTGGCTGGGGGATCCGGTATTCACAGCATGTGTTGGTATTGCAGGCGTGCCCCCGCTTCCCTGTGAATCCATGGGCCCCGCCGCGGGAGAGAGGACTAAGGCGCCTTCGCATTGAAGTGGGGGATGACGTGCTCGCCGAAGAGACGCAGCGTATTCATTACTTCCTCATGGGAAATGCCGCCCACCTGGAACAGGGGCATGACCTCGTCCACGCCCGCTTTGGCATAGGCTTCCAGGTAGCGGATGCAGTCGTCGGGGTCACCGATGCAGTAGCGTCCACTCCTTATCTGGTCGAGGGACGACGTTTCCTCGCGCTTTGGAGAGTCGGTGGCGGTGGAGCGGGTGTAGTGCCACTGGTAGTCTTCGGGAACGCGAGACGGGTCCTGTTCGCTCCAAACGCGGACGTCCCGGAGGGCCTGCTGATGGCGGTACCAGTCGATCAATTCGGCGGAGCGTTCCTGCACCTTCTTGCGTGACTCCCCGCAAATAGCTACGGTGCTTACGGAGACGCGGTTATGGACAACCCCGGTGGTCGGACTGGCGTTCCGGATGCCGCCCCGGTAGGCTTCCACCAGAGGAGCCAGTCCTGTAGCCCCGCCGCCGGCCATTGCCAGGCAGCCCAGGCCCATGAGTCCCGCTTTCCTGAAGGTGTCTTCCTGGCTGCAGCCGAGCCCGATGGGCGGGTGGGGCTGCTGGACCGGCTTGGGGTGGACCTCGTGCAGGGGAATCTTGTAGTGGTTGCCCTGGTAGGTGAACTCCCCCTCGGTCCATGCCCGCGGGATGATTTCCAGGGCCTCGTCCACCATTCCGGTGGCGTCTTTCAGGTCTGTACCGAAAGCGGCCATCTGGTAGG
>JAPPLU010000010.1 GCA_028874075.1 Chloroflexota bacterium | reverse complement strand
TCCTGACTACCATGCTCCTCCAGTTCGCTAATCCATCCATGCAATAGCCCTGTCTCGATGAGTCTCTAGAACATCAAGGACTGCAACCCCCCATGTGCTACACTCTCCCCACCTAATCCTACCCAAAAGGAGCAACCCCCATGGCAGAAATGGCAGCGGGACGCGCCATCGTTGAGGCTTTGAAAGCCGAGGGCGTGGACCATATCTTCGGACTGGTGGGCACCACCACCAACAGCATCGTCACCGAGCTCTACGGCCGAGACGACATTACCTTCATTGACACCCGCCACGAGGAGGGCGCCGCCTTCATGGCCTACGGCTACTCCAAGGCCTCGGGCAAACCCTCCGCCTGCGTCACTACCTCCGGCCCCGGCACCATCAACCTGGCCACCGGCATCTCCCTGGCCTACAAGGGCCGCGCGCCGGTCATCGCCATCGCCGGCAACACCGCCCAGGAGTACACCTACCGCGACGGCGCCCAGGAGTTCGACCTGGTCAACACCTTCAAGGCCATCACCCAGCTGTCCCTGCAGGTGAACCAGGCCGAGCGCATCCCCGAGATGCTGCACTACGCCTTCCGCACCGCCATGTACGGCAAGAAAGGCCCCGTGCTGCTGGACATTCCCCGCGACCTGATCGACGACAGGACCATTGACTGGGAGGTGGAGTCCCCCTCCACCTACCGGACCGTGGCCGACCGCACCGCCGGCGACGCCCAGGCCATCGCCCAGGCGGCGGCTCTGCTGGCGGGGGCACAACGTCCCCTGATCCTGGCCGGTGGCGGCATTGTTGACTCCGAGGCTACCGACTTCGCCGTGGCGCTGGCCGAGCGGCTGGACATGGCGGCGGTGCCCTCTTACGGCCACAACGACGCCTTCCCCAACAGCCACCGGCTCTACGTGGGCCCGCCGGGCGGCCGGGGCGCCACCGAGGCCTTGCAGGCCATGAACCGGGCCGACGTCATCCTGGCCCTGGGCACCCGCATCAACCAGGGCAGCACGGGCTGGGACTACAGCGTCATCAACCCCGATACGAAGATCATCCAGGTGGATATCGACCCCTTTGAAATTGGCCGCAACTATCCCCTGGCAGTGGGCATAGTGGGCGACGCGGGGGCGGTGGCCCAGCAGCTTTCCGATGCCCTGGGACAGCAGTTCCCCGAGGGCCGCGCCAACCCGGAGTGGACCGCCGAGATTACGGAGTTGAAGAACCGCCGCCGCGCCCGCCTGGAGGCCGAGGCCCAGCTGGGCGGCGACCCCATGATGCCCCAGCGGGTCTTCAGCGAGCTGAACAAGGTGCTGCCCCGGGATTGCATGGTAACCATTGATGCCGGTATCGCCCCGGGCCTGTCCTACGACCGTATCAGCTACGAGCTGCCCCGCACCATGTTCAACTACGCCGGCCAGGGCGGGCTGGGTATGGGCCTGGGCGTCGGCCTGGGCACCAAACTGGGCCGGCCAGACCGTCCCGCCATCAGCCTGCAGGGCGACGGCGGCTTCCTTTACACATCCCAGGAACTGAACACCGCCGTCCGCAAGAACATCCCCCTGGTCAGCATCGTCCTGAACAACGGCTGCCACGGCGCGGAGAAGGCCCAGCAGCAGCGCTTCTACGACCAGAAGTATATCGGCGTGGACCTGGAGAATCCCCGCTTCGACAAGCTGGCCGAGGTGTACGGGGCCAAGGGCTACTACGTGGAACGGCCCGAGGACGTGGCCGACACTGTGCGCGAGGCCCTGGCCCAGGACGCCCCCAGCGTGGTGGAAATCCCCGTGGCCGAATACTTCCCGCCGGGGGCGGCACTGCCCCGCGCCTGATTGCCTGTCCCTGAGTTCCCTTCCTCCGGAGAGAGTGCAGATAAGGACCGAGCGAAAGGCTCCGTGTGACCACTGTATGGGCTGCCCTTGCGGCCGCCCCGCCCTGCTTGAATTGGCCCGGCCCTGGGAAGCCGGAGTATCCCGATCGATTATGTATAGCGGGTTTGGCATAAACTTGTTGTACAATGTATGTCAGCAACTGGGGGTGTCCACATGAGAGACCACGAAGATCACGCCGGCCACGACCATTCGGCCCACCAGCACGGTGAAGAAGAGGCTCACGATCATTCTGCTCATGGGGATGCGGAGGGCGAGGCCCACGATCACGACGCCCACGAGCACGCCGAAGCCGACGTCCACGATCATGCGGGCCATGTGCACGGTTCGGTAGAAGTTCACGACCACGATGCCCACGCTGGGCATGACCACGATGCCCACGCCGGGCATGACCACGATGCCCACGCTGGGCATGACCACGATGCCCACGCTGGGCACGACCACCACGACCACGCCCACGACTTCCGCAGCGCCAGCAAGAAGAGCCTGTGGCTGGCCCTGGTCCTCATTTCGACGTACATGATTGCCGAGGTAATCGGGGGCCTGATCTCCGGCAGCCTGGCCCTGCTGGCCGACGCCGGTCACATGCTCACCGACGCCGCGGCCATCGTCATGGCCCTGGTGGCCATCTGGATCGGCCAGCGCGAGGCGTCGGTCGAGCGCACTTTTGGTTACCACCGCACCGAAATACTGGCGGCTCTGGCCAATACTTTTGCCTTATGGCTGATAGCGGGCTGGATTCTGTTCGAGGCTTACCACCGCATTCGCTTCCCCGAAAGTGAAGTGGTCGGCTTGCCGGTGCTGCTGGTGGGTATTGGCGGCTTCATCGTCAACGTGGCGGCCGCCTGGATTCTGCACCGCTCTTCGGGCGAAAGCATGAACGTGGAGGGAGCCTTC
Organism: Chloroflexota bacterium; assembly: GCA_028874075.1. Lineage (GTDB taxonomy): Bacteria > Chloroflexota > Dehalococcoidia > Lucifugimonadales > UBA3495 > Bin22. Next base: position 49,134 of record JAPPLU010000010.1, on the reverse strand, counting down.
CAGCACGTGCTGGCCGACCTGCTGGGTTCCGTGGGCGTCATCGCTTCCGCCATCCTGATCATGGCCTTCAACTGGCAGATTGCCGACCCCATCCTCAGCGTGATCATCGCCCTCCTGATCGTCTACAACACCCGCCGGTTGATCCTCAGAATAATGAACGTGCTGCTGGAAGGGTCGCCCGAACATATCGACGTCTACGCTCTCTGTCACGACCTGGAGGAGTTCGAGGGGGTAACCCTGATCCACGACGTTCACGTCTGGACCATCACCCAGGGCAACGAGGCCTTTACCGCCCACATCCTTATGGACCGCAATTACGAAGGGGACTGGGATGACATCGTAACCAGGATGAAGGACCTGCTGCACAACAGCTACGGCATCGGTCACGTAACAATACAGCTGGAGAATACCACCGAGGGCTGCACCGAGGACCACCACGTCGGCCACCTCTTCGCCAGCGCCCGCACTTGACGACGTAGCAGACATTCTCTGGCGCCGTCAGCTTTCCAGGGAAATTGGTACACAGTTGGTACACAGAGCGTAGGGGCGGGTTTCAAACCCGCCCCGTCTGCATTTCGACAGTTAATTCCAGGCAAGAACGCTGGAGTTTATGCCCCGTCCCAATAATTCGACCATTGAGCCTGCCGTAGACGAAACAACCCCGCTGCCGGAGATGCAGCGGGGTTAAATTCGTAGAGTACGGTTGGCTTAGTGAACGTGGCCGGCGTGGTCGTGGACGTGGTGTTCGTGCCCGTCGCACTCGTGGGGATCATGCACGTGGCCGGGTTCGTCGCCGTGGTGCTCGTGGGTGTCGCACTCGTGGACGTCGTGGTCGTGAAGCTCCGCGTGGTGCTCGTGGGTGTCGCACTCGTGGACGTCGTGGACGTGGCCAGGTTCGTCGCCGTGGTGCTCGTGGGTGTCGCACTCGTGGATATCGTGCTGCTGCATTGGATACCTCCTTGTATCGGCTCTGCGGGTGGATTATTTGGGTCTCTCGCATTGCCGTGGCTCCAGGGGCCCTGGCAATGCCATGTACTACTATTGAAACACTGCGGAAAATCAAAAGTCAAGGCCAAAAGTCTCAATTTCATGAAATTCCCAATATAAACTGGACTCCGTTATTGATACTAAGTCCTCGTGTGAGGCTCTTAAACACTCTTCCGTGGCTCTTCACCTGCCGCTCAGATTCCCCAATATCCGGGGCGGACTTTGACCAGGAACAGACCCTTTGCCATGCTTCCCGCTTCATTTGCCAGCACGCCTGCCGGTAGCTACAATGTCCAAATGGTGAATGCCCGTCATCACATTTACATGGCTCTTCGAATTCTTCCGGTTTCCTCCCCACAAACAAGTGCATTCCATAAACGGCGGGGGCTGTAGCTCTTGAACCTCGACTGGTCAAACCGCATGGACTCGCTGCGCGCCCAGTACCACTATGCCTGGATGGTGGTGGGCATGGGGACGGTGCTGCGGGTTACTGCCAATTTCGTAAGCCAGGCCTTCGCGGTAATTCTGGTGGTGCTGCAGCAGGACTTCGCCTGGGGGGTAACTACCATCATCGTGGCCCAGGTGCTGCGCAGCGTATGCAACGCCCTGCTGTCTCCCGTGGCCGGCTGGGTTGGCGACCGGTACGGGGCGCGCCGGACTCTGCTGGTGGCCGCCATCCTGTACGTCGGCGGCATGCTGCTCCTCAGCACCATGGACCAGCTTTGGCAGCTTTACCTCTACTACAGCATTCTGCTTGGCCTGGCCCAGGCCCTGTTTGCCGTCAACATTCCCACCACCGTGGCCGCCTGGTTCAAGCGGAAGCTGGGCCTGGCCGTGGGAATCCAGCAGTCCATCGGGGGCATGGGCGCCTCCGTTACCGCGCCGGCTCTGGCCTACCTGGTCTCCCAGACGGGCTGGCAGGTGGCCTTCTGGATAATCCCCGCCGTGGGCGGCGTCATAATCTTCTCCCTGCTGGCCTTTTTTCACAGCGAACCGTCCGACCGGGGAATGCGGCCCTATGGCGCAGACGAGAACGACCCCGACCCCGTTCCCGCCGACTGGGCCACCGCCAAGCTGCGCAGCAAGGTGTTCCTTCAGCACGCCCGCCGTACAAAGGCTTTCTGGAACCTGCCCTTCATCCACTTCCTCGGCTGCGTGGGCCACTCCATAGTTATCTGGCACGTGGTCTTCTTCGCCACTACCCAGGGACTTTCTCTGGCTGCGGCGGCCTGGATTGTCTCCATCTACACCATGACCAGTGTTACCAGCCGCCTGTTCATACCCATCCTGGCCGACCGGTGGGGAGCCAAGACGGCTATGGTGGTGCCCTATTTCCTGCAGGGAGTTTCGGTGCTGCTTCTCTTCTGGGCGCAGAGCCCGTGGCAGTTCTACCTGTTTGCGGCCATCTTCGGGATAGGGTTTGGTGGTGAGATGTCCGCCTTCCTCATCGCCAACCGTCAGTACTACGGCATGGGACCGGTGCGCTCCATATTCGGGTTCCAGCACCTGGGAGCGGGCCTGGGCATGGGGGCCGGCGGCTTGGTCGGGGGCCTGATTTACGACTTCCGGTTGAACGAGGGCGCGCCCGTGGAATTGTTTGGCCTCTTCACCCTGGGCGGCGGTTCCTACGACCTGGCCTGGGTCGTTTCCATCGTCGCCAGCCTGGCCGGGGTGCTGTTCATCGCCCTGCTGGAACCCACCTCGCGGGTGTTGATCCCCGACTGGGAGGAATCCCTGCCCAGGGAGGCGGAGGCTTCACCCGCCGCCACGTAACCCCACGCCAACTCTGGTCCCTGTCCGCAAATCCACACGAACAAGCACCAATGTTACCGGGCGCCTGACGACGCAGGGGCGCACAGTCGTACGCCCATGCCATTTCCCTGACCGGTCATCGTCGGCGCTCAACCCTCTACCATCCCCGAGTCCTCCCCTTCGGCAGCCTGCGGTTCCGCCTCTTCAACCGTGTCCGGGAATGCCGCAAAGGGGCCTATGTAGCTCTGGCCCGCGTCGGCGGCCAGGGCCGCGCCCATGGCCGTAATGGCCACCTCTATCTGGTCGTCCTCGGGCTGGCGGGTGGTCAACCGCTGCATCCACAGGCCGGGGAGGGACATAAGCCTGGCGATGGGCCAGGTGGGGTGCAGGCCGTAGAAGCGAATGAACTCGTAGCTGATGGATGCCACTACCGGGATGAGCAGCACCCGGGAAATGACCCGCCACTCCATGTCCGGCCGGCCCAGGAAGGCGAATACCACCACGGAAACAAGAACAACGGTAAGGAGGAAGGCCGTGCCGCACCTGGGATGGGGAGTGTCGAACTTGCGGACGTTTTGCACCGTCAGGGGGAGACCCGCCTCGTGGGTGTGCACCGCCATGTGTTCCGCGCCGTGGTAGGCGAACACCCGTTGAATATCCTTCATCAACCCGATGCCGCCCACGTAGCCCACAAGGATAATCAGGCGGATAGCCCCCTCGATCAGGTTGCTGACCAAGTCCGATCCGATGAAGGGGTCCACCAGGCGCACGGCCAGCAGGGGCAATATGAAGAAAATCCCCACGCCCAGGATGAGAGAGATGGACAGGGTGGCGAACAGCAGCCAGTTGGGTATCTCTTCCCCGTTGCCCTGTTCGTCGGTGGAGGCCAGGGCGGCGGACCGGTTCAGGGCCTTGATTCCCAGGATGAGGGTCTCGGCCAGGACCAGTACTCCCCTTAGGAAGGGGATGCGCCGAACCGGGCCGGTGAAGGCGGTGTTCAGCCTTTCATGGTAGTGAAATATGTTCCCGTCGGGGCGGCGCACAGCCAGACTGTAGTATTCGCGTCCGCGAATCATTACGCCTTCGATGACTGCCTGCCCGCCATAAGTAGTTCTTGGTTGTTCCGCCAATGCCTGTTACCTTTCGACGCCCCTGGGGAAGCGCTGGCCCATGCCAACAGATCCTGGCAAGCCGAGGGCGATCACAAAAAACAAATCGAGGGATATTATTTAGCCCTCGATTCCGTTGATGAAATGCGATTGGATGGTGCAGACTACTGTAAGTTGTACCGTCTCCGCAACCGCTCAATGCGCCCCTGAGTATCCACGATACGCTGCTCGCCGGTGTAAAAGGGGTGGCACTTGCTGCAGACCTCCACACGCAGGGCAGGCTTGGTGGCCCCGGTATGGAACACGTTGCCGCAGGAACAGGTAACCGTGGCATTGAAGAACTCGGGATGTATCTCTGGCTTCATTTGACGAATATCCTTGCGCTTGCCCCAATCGGCATGGCAGCAGGCGCGGGTGTAATCAGTGTCGGTTAGCTGGCCATGGCCATGGATTCGGCGGCGGCTTCCACCGGGTAAACGCTGACCTGGCGGCGGCCCTTGGAGGCCCACTCGAAGGTTACCTTCCCGTCAACCTTGGCGTAAATGGTGTAGTCCCTGCCCAGGCCCACGTTGTTTCCCGGCTTGATGCGGGTGCCCCGCTGCCTGACGATGATGGAGCCGGAAGTAACCTGCTGACCACCGTATCGCTTCACGCCCAGTCGCTTGCCGTTACTGTCGCGGCCGTTGTTGCTGCTTCCGCCCGCCTTCTTGTGTGCCATTAGGGGTCAGCCTCCTGTCTGGATGTCCTGGATGACCAGGCGCGTGTAGTTCTGCCGGTGGCCGCGCTTGCGCCGGTAGCGGGTCTTGGCCTTGTACTTGAAGACCATCAGCTTCCGGTCCTTGTAGTGCGACTGCACCTGGGCTACCACCTTGGCTCCGGCCACGTGGGGCGACCCGAAACTGACCTCGCCGCCGTCGGATACGGCCAGCACCTCGTCGAATTCCGCCGAATCACCCACCTGCAGGGGCAGAAGTTCCACATCGAGGACATCTCCCGGCTTCACCCGGTACTGCTTGCCCCCGGTCTTGAAAATTGCGTAATCCATACTGCTATAAAACCTCGGGCGTTCATTCTATGGCAGGCAATTTGGGGTGTCAAGGCATCCGGAAAAGCAACAAAGCGGTTCAGCGCAGGGGCAGGGGCGGGTTTCAAACCCGCCCTGGCGGCCTCTTGGACCTCCCTAAAAGACAACACCACCTGTGTCGAACACTACCCGCAGACAACAGCAGGGTCTGTCGATTCCTGGTGGTCGGAGTCCTTTCTTCCGTCCGTCCTGAGCCTGTTGCAGAGCCGACGGGGATGGCTAGACAAGCTCGCCACGAACGGTTTCTGGCTTGACCGTCGGTAATCGAATGACCGGCCGACAGCAGGCCCTGCCATTCTCCCAATCAATGTGATATGCTTAACAGCCAGCGTTTCCCGCATTCGCTGCAGTGGAGTTCGTACCGATCAAACCATAAACCTGAGCATTGAACAGATTAGAACAGAAAGGCAGTAGTTTTAGAAATGGAAGCCGCCCAGATTCTTCAACCGGAAAGCAACCCCAGTATTCCCGACTTTGGCCCCGGCGATACCGTTCGCGTCAACTTCCGCATCCGCGAGGGTGAACGGGAGCGTATTCAGGCCTTCCAGGGCGTGGTCATCCGTCGCCAGAACGGCAGCGGACCTTCGGCCAACTTCACCGTGCGCCGCATGGCCGGCGGGGGCATTGGCGTCGAGCGTATTTTCCCGTTGTACTCTCCGTTGATCGACTCCCTGGAGGTTACCCGTCGCGGCGCCGTGCGACGGGCCAAGCTCTACTACCTTCGCGGACTGCAGGGCCGCGCCGCCCGCATCAAGGAAAAGACAGTACCTCGTCGTCCCCGGGGCGAGGCCGCGGCGCAGTAGCGGTTAGTTGGGTAGAGGCTGATGTCAACCGAGTTCATATCCGTCATCTCCCTCTTCATAGCCTTTGCCGGCTTGATGCTGGGCATATTCTACTGGCAAGACCGTCGCCAGGAACGGCGGTTGGATCGTGCGGAGGACAGATTTTCCAGAGACATCCGCGAACTTGATGCCAGAATTACCCAGCAATTTCAGGAGCAGGAAGCCCGGTTCACGCGGCAATTTCAGGAGCAGGAAGCCCGCTTTACGCGCCAGTTGCAGGAGCAAGAGGCCCGATTCACCCAGCAGTTGCAGGAACAAGGGGCCCGGTTCACCCAGGAGTTGAACGAATTGGAAGCCCGGTTCATCCTGCAGTTGCAGGAACAAGGGGCCCGGTTCACCCAGGAGTTGAACGACCGTGATACCCGTCTCACCCAGCAAATTAACGAGCTGGAAGCCCGCCAGAACGAGAAGTTCGAGGAACTGGGCCAGCAGATAAAAGACGTTAACGATCGCATCGGCAACGTGGAGCGGGGCCAGTCCCGTCTGGAGGGCCAGTTGGACGTAATCAGGGATGCTCTCTTTCAGCGCAGCCCCGGTTAATCTCCGGTAAACTCACCGGCTTCAGTAACAGGTACGGGAACAAATGGCGATATGAGGGCGGCCGGGTTACGACGGTCTCGCCCTCAATACTTTATCCATCTTTTCCTTGTCCGGTCGGCGCCTATGACCAGATTCGCAGAAGTAGCGGTGGACGCCCCGGCCGGCCACTCCCGTACCTTTTCCTACAGCATCCCCCAGCGGTTCCGCGTTGAGCCCGGCCAGTTGGTCTGGGTGCCATTTGGGCGCCGCATTCTCCAGGGCGTGGTTATGGAACTTGCCGCCGCCCCGCAGGTGGACGCCACGCGCGACATTCTCCAGCCCGTGGAGCCGGGGCCCCTGCTGGATGACCGTGCCCTCACCCTGGCCCGCTGGGTCAGCCGCTACTATTTTTCCTCCCTGTTCGACGCTCTTGCCCTGTTCCTTCCTCCCGGGTTCAAGGGCCAGGTAAGGTCTCAAATTCTTCCCCTTCCTGTTGACGCTGCAGACAAGGAACAACTGAAACCGGCTTCACGGGAGGCCCTGGCCGCCCTGGCCGGGCGGCGCCGGATGAGCGAGGCCGATTTCGCGAAACTGCTGGGCAGGTCTGGAATACGCGAGGTTAACCGCCTGGTGGACGGGGGGTTCGTCCACCGGAGGGTGGGCCTGCCCCGCCCGCGCACTTTCCGTTACGACTCTCTCTTGATCCCCACCGGCGGTCCCGATGCCCAGGGCAACTGGCCTCTACCGGCGGGTCCCGTCCCCTCCAGGCAGGAAAGGCTGCTGCAGGCAGTGCGTGAGCAACAGGACGGCTACTCCACCACCCGGGCCAACAGGGATTTCGGCGCGGGTGTGGGGGACGCCCTGGTGGAAAAGGGTCTTCTGGCCCTGGAGTGGGTGCGCCAGGAAAGCAGGGTGGTAGATGCCCCGACCTTGGCGGGCCCGGACCAGGCTGCGACGTGGGGGCGGGAAATCCCACTGCAGCTTACCGCCGCGCAGACCGATGCCCTGGACCCCATTTTGGCTGCGCTGGAAAACCCGGCGCAGCAGCCCCGCGCCTTCCTGCTGCACGGCGTTACCGGCAGCGGCAAGACCGAAGTGTACCTGCGGGCCATTTCCCGGGCGGTAGCCCAGGGTCGCAAGGCCCTGTTCCTGGTGCCGGAGATTGCCCTTACTCCCCAGACGGTGCAGCGGGTCAACGACCGCTTCCCCGGCCGGGTGGCGGTAACCCACAGCGGCCTGACCGACCGGCAACGGTTCGACCAGTGGTGGCAAATTCGCGACGGCGACTACGACGTGGTCATTGGCCCCCGTTCCGCCCTGTTCTCGCCCCTGCCCAAACTCGGCCTGATTGTTATCGACGAGGAGCACGAGTGGACCTACAAGCAGGCAGACGCCCATCCCTTCTACCACGCCCGTACCGCCGCGCTGGAACTGGCCCGTATGACCGGGGCCGTCGTGGTAATGGGCAGCGCCACCCCCGACGTGGAGACCTACTACCTGGCCAGGCAGGGCCGCTACCGCCTGCTGGAGTTGCCCCACCGCATTCCCTACGAAAACCGGCCCGACCAGGCGCCTGCCAGCTTTGCCGCGGATAGCGGTAACGGGGCTGCCACCGACGATTCAAGCGCCGCCGCCGGGCCAATGGCCAGCGTTGAAATAGCCGATATGCGCCAGGAACTCCGCCAGGGCAACCGGAGTATCTTCAGCCGGGCTTTGGCCCAGGGGCTGACCGATTGTATCGAAAGCGGAAGGCAGGCAATCCTCTTCCTCAACCAGCGAGGCAGCGCCCCCATCGTCCAGTGCCGCGACTGCGGCTACGTGGTAACCTGCAGCGGTTGCTCCACCACCCTTACCTACCACTCCTCCGAGTCTCGCCTGCGCTGCCATCGTTGCAACCGCCGCAGTAGGCCGCCCGGCATCTGCCGCCGGTGTCAAAGCCGCCACATCCGGCAGTTGGGCATCGGCACCCAGCGGGTGCTGGACGAGGTAAAGTCCATGTTCCCTGGCGTATCCGCCGAACGCTGGGACTCCGACGCTGCCCGCACGGGCCTGGACGCCGAGGAGACCATGCGGCGCCTGGCCTCCGGCGACATCCAGGTGCTGGTGGGCACCCAGGTGGTGGCCAAGGGCCTCGACCTGCCCAACGTTACCCTGGTGGGTGTGGTGCTGGCCGACGTGGGCATTTACCGTCCAGACTTTCGGGCCGGTGAGCGGGCTTTCGGCCTCTTATGCCAGGTGGCCGGGCGGGCCGGCCGGGGGCCCGATGGAGGCCGGGTAATCATCCAGACCTACAACCCCGACCACTACGCCGTGGCCGCCGCCGCTGACCAGGACTACCACGCCCTGTTCCAGACGGAGATCATCACCCGTAACCGCCAGGGCAATCCTCCCTTCAACCGCCTGGTGCGCCTGCTCTACCAGGACACCAACCCCACCGGCTGCCAGCGCCAGGCTATCACCGCCGCCAGGCTGATGCGGGAGCGCATCGCTTCCCAGGGCCTGACCAACGTCAGCATAATCGGCCCGGCCCCTGGCATCCCCCCCCGGATTCGCGGCCGCTACCGCTGGAACCTGCTGCTGCGGGGCCGCAACCTCCACCGCTTCCTGGAGGGCCTGGACCTGCCCACTCGGGACGTGACCATAGACGTGGACCCGGTGGAGTTGCTGTAATGGTTCGGGATGAATCGCATGGCCGTTTTGGAGACCGGTAGCATCACTACGCTAGGTATAGACTGGCGATGCAGGGATGATTAGACTGACTCCGGCGTAATTCACGAAAACTCCAAATGACGGGTGTTCTTCTGTATGTCTATTGCCAAAGCCAATCGCCACGCAGATCTCAGCCGCCGCCTGTTGGCGCAGGCCAACTACGAACTGCACACATTGGGAGACCGGGTGCAGGCCTCCGACAAGGCCTCCGGTGCGGTTGCCCATGCGGTTAAAGCTATCGGGGAAGACCGGAACTGGCGACATGGTTCTCACAACCTTCGGCGGGATATATCGGGCCTTCTTGCCGATGAGTATGGCCAGCCCGAAATCCTGCATTTACAAGCTGTAGCAGATCAGTTACACGACAATTATTTCGAAGACCGCTTGAACGAATCTCTTTTGGGCCAACTGGTAGCCGACGTTGGCCGCCTTATCGAGAGTCTTTGGGATGTGAGGGAAACGGGCGCAAGTCCCGGCTTTTCACCCACGCCCGAGCAGCGGCGCATAATCAACCGCCTCCTGGTACCGGAAGATGTGGCCCAGGCCGACGAAAGCATCGACTTCCCGCCTCCTATGCCGCCGTTCAACCTTCCTGCGGGCTGAATGGGCGCCACCCCAACCCTTGCGCTTTCCGTCTTGGAAGAGGGGCAGGCGCTCCCTACGTTCCGCGATTGTTTTGCGCTTTCCCTTCGCCTTGCCGTATAATTAGCGGCTGAAATCGGCGCCTCCGGTAGCGCCGCGCGTTCCTTTAACGAGTTCCGGGAGGTATCCCACCTTGGCCCGTTTGACCATGCGGCACGTTCCCGACCCCATCCTGCGCCAGCAGACGCGGCGTATCACCCAGATTCCCGCCAACATGAAGCAGTACACCGACGACATGGTGGAAACCATGCACGCCGAGCACGGCGTGGGTCTGGCCGCCAACCAGGTGGGTGGCCTGCAAAAGGTGGCCGTAATCCAGTTGCCGGAGTGGGACGAACCCCTGGTGCTGATCAATCCCGAAATTATCCGGCGCGAAGGCGAGCGCGAGGTGGAGGAGGGCTGCCTCAGCATTCCCGGCTACCGGGGCACCGTAAAGCGCTCCCAGCGGGTGCGCGCCCGCGCCCTGGACCTGAACGGCAAGGTCATCCGCATCAAGGCCGATGGACTTCTGGCCCAGGCCCTGGAGCACGAGACCGATCACCTCAACGGCATCCTCTATATCGACCACCTGGTCTCCCGGGACGCTTTCTGGAAGATCACCTACGAATCCGACCCGCCCGAACCGGCGGACGACGAGACGACCGCCGAGGATTCCGGTAGCGGGGATGCTATGGAGGACAAGGCAGAATAGCTTGCCCCTCAAACAAGCCAGCATGCTCCCGAGCGGGAGTTGATATGACCACCAGCAACTCCCGAGGTAGCCACAATCCGGTGAAGCAAGCCTTCACCCCCACAGGAATAACCGGCCATTCTTACTGAAATCTCCCAATTCTTCTCCCCCCGTTTCCCGCACAGGGACGAAGGCGCTTATCTGGTGGGCGGCTTCCTCCGCGACTCCCTGCTACGCGGCGAAATTTCCGACTTCGCCGGCTTGTCCGGTCCCCACGATATGGATATAGCCGTACCTCCCTTCGTGGAGTCGGTGGAGAGCCTGGGCCACGACTTGGCACGCCATCTGGGCGGCGTCTGCCAGCCCCACAACCTGGCCCGGGACGTGTATCAGGTTATCGTAAAGTCCGCAGGCCCCGGTCCGGAGCCACTGGTGATAGACCTGGTCCGCTATGACTGTGATATCGAAAGGGACATGGAACGGCGCGACTTTACCGTCAACGCCATGGCCCTGCCTATGGACCATCCCTGCCTGCTGGACTCCGACCCCGATGAGTGGCCCATCCCTGCCGGCCTGTGGGCCAGCGACCTGGTGGACCCCTTTGGCGGGCGGTCGGACGTGTCCCGCAAGCGTATCAGGGTTGTGAACGACCAGGTCTTCCGCTACGACCCTGGCCGTCTCCTTCGCGGTGTCCGGCTGGCCGGAAGGCTCAAGTTCATGCTGGAACCGGAGTCTGCCCGCCTTATCCGCCGGCAAGCGCACCTGCTGGAAAGTGTGGCTCCCGAACGGGTCCGCAGCGAATTTATGGCCATCCTGGCCCAGGACGGCGCCAGGGCACAGCTGGAGGTCCTGGATCGCCTGGACCTGCTCTGCCGCATCATCCCCGAACTGGAACTTACGAAGGGGGTGGACCAGCCCAGCGCCCACTACTGGGACGTGTGGGACCACAACCTCCATACAGTAGAGTACGCAGAACTCATAACCCGCGGCCACCAGAACTCGGCCATCTACTCCCTGGCCCCCTGGAACGCCGAGGTGGAAGCCTACTTTGACGAAGAGGTGGGCGATGGGTTCTCCCGCCGCACCGTCCTCAAGCTGGCCGGCCTGCTCCACGACATTGCCAAGCCCCAGACCAAAGGCCCCGACAAGACGGGCCGCATCCGCTTCCTGGGCCACTCGGAACTGGGCGCGGAAATGGTAACCGAAAGGCTGACGCAGCTAAGGTTCAGCGCCAGGATCGTTGCCATGGTGGCCCGGATGGTGGAACACCACCTGCGTCCATCCCAGCTTCGCCACGGCGACGAGCAGCCAACACCCCGGGCGGTGCACCGCTACTACCGGGACGTGGGCGACGTGGCCGTGGATACCATTTACCTGGCCATGGCCGATTACCTGGCGGCCAAGGGCCCGGAGGTCGTCGCCGAACGGTGGGCCAATCATGCTAGAATGTTAGGCGATTTGTTGCAGGCCGGGCGGGAAAAGGCCCCGGCCAGGGGGCCCCAGCGGCTGCTGACCGGCCACGACCTGATGCAGCATCTGGATCTGCCGCCGGGCCCGCGCATAGGCCGGTTGCTGGCGCAGATTGACGAGGCCCGGGCCGCCGGCGAAATCGCCACCCGCGAGGAAGCCCTGTCCCTGGCGGCAACCCTGAAATGAAGAAGACTACAGCGTGCGAAGGCGAAGGCCGGTAGCAGGCCCATTCCCTTCGCGTTTCTTTGTGTCCTTCGTGGACCATACCTAAAGGAGTAATCAATGCGCAGGCGCAGCGTCCAGCTTTCCATCCTGATAGTCATCATAGTGGCAATCTCCGTGGCCGCCCTGGGCTTCCGGGACATAAACATAAACGTCCCCGGTTTCCCCGCCCTGGTTCGCGGCGGCGATGGTCCCCTGGGCCTGAAACTGGGCCTGGACCTGAGCGGAGGTGGTCACCTGGTCTACCAGGCGGATACGGGCACCCGTATCGAGGTTGGCTTTGTCGACCCCGCCCGGGGCGTGGTTATTGACCGGGCCCTGGAAGGTCTGGGCGTAACCGATTACGAGATGCGCCAGCTGGACGATCGCACCTACATTGTCACCACCGACCTGCTGGAGGACACCGTCAAGGCTGACCTGGAGGAGTCCATAGTCTTTTCCCAGCTCGAATTCAGCTTCGACCCCGAGCTTGAACTTCCCGAGTCCCCCACGGTTTCCGACGTGGTTGAGGACCAGGGACTGGCCGACTACCAGGTGGAAGAGACGGGGGTGGACAACTTCTTCCGGATTAGAACCACGTCAATCCTGGACGAGGGGCAGCAGGGGGAGCTTCAGGATGCCCTGGAGGAAGAAATCGGCGACCTGGCCGACTTCTCCACGGAAACGGTGGGAACGGTCTCCTTCGCCCTTAGCGAAATCCAGCCGCCCACGCCGGACCAGATGGAGGGCGTACTGGACCGGATTAACCGCCGCGTCAACCTCTTCGGTACCGAGGAGCCCATAATTCAGCTCTTTGGCGAGGATCGCGTAATTGTCCAGCTGCCCGGGGCCAGCGGTTCCATCTCCGAGGTGGTGTTCGCCGAACCCACCGATGCGGCTGCCGTCGAAGGCGTGGTGGCCGGCCAGGGCTACGAGGACTTCACCGTCAATGCTCAGTCGGATACCGAGTACGAAATACGGACCATATCCCTCAATGTAAACCAGCAGGGCACCCTGCGCGGCGCTCTTTCGTCCAGCGTGGGCGAGGTCTCCTCCTTCACGACCACCGGCGGCATTGAAACGGCCAAGGCCCTCATCGGCCAGACGGCCCAGCTGGTATTCAAGGAGCGTACCTGCTCCGACCTTACCTGCTTCGAATTTACCGACGATGAGATCGGCCTTACCGGCGACGACCTGGAGAGCGCCTTCGCCTCCACCGACCCCAACACCGGAGAATGGGAGGTCAACATTGCCTTCGGCGACCGGGGCACGGGCCTCTTCTCCGATCTGACCCAGCGCATCGTGGGGATAGACACCAAGCGCATCGCCGTCTTCTTGGACGATGAACTGCTTATCGCCCCCGTTTCCCTGGCCTGGATACGAGACGGCCGCAGCTCCATAACCGGCAACTTCTCCCGGGAAGAGGCCCGCACCCTGGCCATCCAGCTGGAGGCCGGCAGCCTGCCCGTACCCCTGGAACTTATCCAGGAAAGCGACGTTGACGCCTTGCTGGGCAGCGAGTCCCTGAAGAAGAGCCTGCAGGCCGGCCTTATCGGCCTGGGGCTGGTCCTGATCTTTATGATCATCTACTACCGCATGGCCGGTGTGGTGGCTGCCCTGGCCCTGGTCTTCTATACCGTCGTGGTGCTGGCAGTGTTCAAGCTGGTGCCCGTAACCCTGGGCCTGTCTGGCATCGGCGCCTTCATCCTGTCCATCGGTCTGGCGGTGGACGCCAACATCCTGATATTCGAGCGGATGAAAGAGGAGATACGCATTGGTCGCACCCTGGCCTCCTCCATGGAAGTAGGGTTCAGCCGGGCCTGGCCGGCCATCCGCGACGGCAACTTCTCCACCATCATCACCTGTCTTGTCCTGCTGTGGCTGGGCAGCCGCACCGCTGACGACCTGGTAACGGGCTTTGCCTTCACCCTCTTCATCGGTGTGGTGGTCAGCATGTTCACCGCCATCGTGGTCAGCCGTAACCTGCTGCAGTTGATGGCGTGGATTGGCCTGGGCCGCCAGCTGATGTTGTTCAGTCCCGAGGGTTCGCCCCGCCAGGGTTCCGGCGCCCGTGCCGGCGCCGCCGGTCAGCCCCGCAACGTATAGGAAATAATATGAAAATCCCTTCTCTCTTGTTGGGAGAAGGTTAGGGTGAGGGGTGGCAGACACCCCAATGTCGCCGCCAATCTTGAGGTAATTTCCCAGGGAGGAACCTTTAAATGTATGACATCGTAGGCAAGCGGGGCTGGTACTTCATATTTTCGGCCCTGCTCCTGATTCCCGGGATAATCTCCCTGGCAATGCCCCCCGACGGCTGGGTAACCGGCGGTTCCGGGCTTCGGCCGGGCATCGACTTTACCAGCGGTTCGGTGATGGACATTACCTTCGAGCGCCCAGTAAATCAGGACGAGGTGCAGCAGCGCATGGGGGCTTTGGGCCATCCCGAGGCGTTGGTCCAGCGCACCGGCAGCCGCACCCTGCTGGTACGTACCAAGGTGCTGGGCGAGGATGCCAGCGCCGGCCGCTCGGAGCGGCAGCTTATTGAAGACGACCTGACGCAAAACGTGGCGCCGGTGGTGGCGGTCAACTTCGACTCCACGTCGCCCATCGTGGCCCAGGAAACGGTGCGCAACGCCATCATCGCCCTGGCTGCGGCATCGGTGTTCATCCTGCTCTATATCTGGTACGCCTTCCGGCGGGTGCCCCGGGCCTACCGCTACGGCATCAGCGCCATCCTTACCCTCATTCACGACACCCTGTTGGTGCTGGGCGTCTTCTCCATCCTGGGACGGGTGCTGGGCATGGAGGTCAACTCCATGTTCATCGTGGGCATCCTCACCGTGGCCGGCTACAGCGTCAACGACACCATCGTAATCTTCGACCGCATCCGCGAGAACGTCATCCGCTACCCCGACCGGGCCCTGGAATCCGTGGTCAACCTGAGCATCGTGGAAACGGTGGGCAGGTCCATCAACACCAGCTTCACCACCTTCACCGTGCTGCTGGCCATGCTGCTCATCGGCGGCTCCAGCATCCGGGAACTGCTGCTGGTGGTGGCCATCGGCGTAATCGTCGGAACCTACAGCTCCATATTCATCGCCAGCCAGTTCGTGGTCATCTGGGAACGGGGCGAATTCGGCCGCATCATCGGCCGGGGCCGCCGCACCGGCGCCACCGCGGCCACGAGCCTGCTGTCTATGCTGGGGCTGCTGGGGCGGTGAGTCTTGGGTTCTTACGAAATGAACCCGACGCCTTTCGCACGGCTGTATAATTCTCCGAAAGCATGATTATAGGGTTCCGTAGCCGCAGACTTGAGCATCTGTTTGAGCGAGGGGACCGGGCACGGTTGCCATCCAGCCACGTTGCAAGGATTGAGGAAATACTAACCCTGCTCAATACGGCGGAGAGAGCTGCGGAGATGGATCAGCCCGGCTACCGGCTTCATCCTCTCAGTGGGCCTCTGACCGGGTTCTGGTCCGTGATGGTAAGTCGTAACTGGCGGATTATCTTTCGATTCGATGGTAGTAATGTTACTGATGTAGATTACGTGGACTACCATTAGGAGGATACCAAATGCCAATGAAGTACCCTGCACATCCAGGGCGGCTCATTCGGTCCAATATGAAAGCCCTGGGAATGGAGGTCCCTGAGACCTCGCTAAAGCTCAACATCACTCCCGAAACACTTGCACAAGTCTTAAACGGTAAATCCCGCGTAACCCTCGAAATGGCTGTAGAGTTAGGGAAACTGTTCGGCAATGGGACTGACATATGGCGCCGGCTGCAGGCTGTTTACGATGAGGCTCAGGAGCGCAACGCCCATGAGGTCCACTTGGAGCCCCAAGAGCCTTTCGTTCACCAACAAAAGGCTACCGTTCCCCTGGAACACGGCCGAGTGATCTATGAGACATTTGACGCCGAAGTCATCGCTCTCTACGTTGTACCATCTGGCAACTCGGAACTGTCTGAGGAGCCAAATCACGACCGAGTTGAATATCGATTTGTTGGGGAGGGGCCTGGCGCAGTTCGGATACAAATGATTTACCAGCCTTCGGCAGACACCAAGCCGCGACTGGTGGCCGATGTTCTTTTCAAGGCCTACTTGGTGTGGAATGCCGAAGCTGACGAATATGTGGGCCATATCGACGCAAGTGAGTGGAATCGTGAAACAGACAAATTGGTTCGTGGCAAGGAAGCAATGAATGAGCTTCTCACAGGATTAGGGAAGCCGGACTCATCCCCAGTAATGGAAAGTGAAAACCCCGACGAAATTAATTCGGATAGTTATGCCCGGGTATTGAAGGAAGCAGAGACTCTGGTGGGAAGCGCAGATATACCGGTCAGAGCCGAAGTGTTGGCCGGGGTCTAACTCCATGCCCAACACCCTCTACTACGGCGACGACCTAGAGGTGCTGCGGGACCACATCCCCGGCGAGTCTGTGGCATTGCTTTGCCATGCCAAGTATTTCGTGGTAAACAGGTAGAGAAACAAAATCCGGCATACACTCAAGGAAACGAGGTTTTATGCTGGAAACCGAACGAGTAAGTTACCTCTTCGCGGATGCCCGTGACCTGTACCAGGATGCCCTGGATATGCTGGACCAGGGCCGTCTTCGCAATGCCGCCGACAAGGCCTGGGTGGCCACCAAGCGGGCCACCGACACCCTGATCCTGGCCCGCACGGGCGAGGAACCCCGAACTTCCGGCCAGACCATGCGCATGATCCGGCAGTTGCGCCGGCAAGAACCTGCCCTGGAACCGCTGCGGCTGCGATATGGCCATCGCCAGTCATTCCTGCACGGCGCCTGTTTCTACGATGGCATACTGGAGCCGGACGATGACATCATTGCCGACGTACGCGAAACCGTTGAGTACATTCAGGAAGCCGAGGCAATGGCCCGGGTATAAAGGTCTCAGTCCATTTGCCGCCGTATTCCGCCCGACTCCCGTGAGGTCCCCCTTGCAATACGCCAACATCATTCTCGAAACCGACGACCGGGTCGCCACCATTCGCCTTAACCGGCCCGACGCCCTTAACGCCCTGAACCTGGAACTGCTGGCGGAATTCTCCCACGCCGTTTCGGAGGTAAGCCAGGACGAGTCCGTCAAGGCCCTGGTCATCCGGGGCGAGGGCCGGGCCTTTTGCGCCGGGGCCGACCTGCTTTTCTTCGACACCGTCTTTGACGAAATCTCCCTGCTGCCTCCCTACGTGAAGCTGCTTAACGAGTGCTTCTTTCAGTTGGAAGACCTGCCTGTTCCCACCATTGCCGTCGTCCAGGGGTTTGCCCTGGCCGGGGGCCTGGAACTGGCCCTGGCCTGCGACATGACCCTGGCTGCCGAGGACGCCCGGCTGGGTGACCAGCACGCCAACTTCGGGCTGATGCCCGGCGGCGGCTCCACCCAGCGCCTGCCCCGGCGCATCGGAATGCAGCGGGCCATGGAATTGCTGACCACCGGGCGTTGGCTTTCCGGCAGCGAAGCGGTGGAATGGGGACTGGCCCTCCGGGCTGTGCCCCCGGATTCCCTGGATGCGGAACTGGAGACGCTGCTGGCCCAACTTCGGGACAAGAGCCGTACCGGGCTGGCCTGGATCAAGTCCATTACCCGGCAGGGACAGGATCTGCCCCTGCGGGCGGGAATTGACCGGGAAGGCATGGCCTTTGTGCAGTTTTTCGCCACCTCTCCCCATCCCCAGGAAGGAATTCAAGCCTTTAAGGAGAAGCGGCAACCCCAATTCTGACGTGGATTTCGGCAATCTTGTAAACTAATTGTTACAAAATGCACAATTGTGAAGAAACACCCTTGACTTATGAGCAATATTGGGTAGAATTGTATGAACCCAGAGAGTATGCCTAACAAGGAGGAACCATGGAAGGCAAAGTCCAGATTGAGATCACCTATTGCGTACCTTGACAGCACCACGCTACCGCCACGTGGATGGCGAATGAATTCTTCCGCACTTATGGTCCCGACGCTGCCATAACCATTTCCCCGCGCGGCCAGGGCATCATGGAAGTCTTTGTAGATGGCGAGAAGATCTTCGACAAGAAGGCCGAAGGCAATGTCTATCCCGACCTGGCTCGGGTCCGCAAGATGAAGGAAGTAATCACCGAGCGGATTAGCAACTTGGAGCCTGTTCCCGCCGATAACTAGCTTTTATTGCGCCGGTCAGCCTCGGCAACCGGCTTAACGGTTAGACAAAAGACGCCCCGCTACCAGGTAGCGGGGCTTTCTTATTGTCGGAACGGGTCGTAGCCTCGGCCGGTTGGCTGGCTCAAACCCTGGGTCTCAGGTCGCCTGGGGCCACAGCTCTCCCTGGGGCGCCATTTTCCTGGCCGTGCGGGGTTTTGCCGTCGCCGCGGGGAACAGGCGCTCCCGGACCCGCTCCCACACCTCGTCCTTTATTTCGTCCACAGGCTGCATTGCATTGACCTGAACCCACCTTTGCGGCTCCGCCCCCGCCTGGGCCAGGAAACCCTCCTGCGCCTTGTGGTGGAACTCCATGTCCAGGTCCTCGAAGCGCGTACCTTCCCTGGTCCTCTCCAGGGCCACCAGCTCCCCCGAAGTGCCCTCGGTAAAGGTGGTCTGGAAGGACATAGCCCGCTTTATTCCCACCTCAGGAGCCAGGTCCAGCAGGAATACCATATCGGGCGCAATGCTCCGGGTGGCGAAATGATTAAGGGAATGGATGACGTCCAAATCCAGCCCACGGCCATATCCCTGGTAGGCCACGGTGGAGCCGTAGAAGCGATCGGCGACAACTACCTGCTCGTCTTCCAGGGCCGGCAGTATCAGGGACGTTACCAGTTCGACGCGGGCCGCCTCGAACAGCAGCAGTTCCGCCTCCCGAGACAGGGGTCGGTCGCTCTTCAGGTAGTCCCGCAGGTATTCGCCCAGTTCGGTGCCCCCCGGTTCCCGCACCAACAGGCAGGAGACATCCAGGTCGGCCAGCCGGTCGGCCAGCAACTGGGACTGGGTAGTCTTCCCTGCACCCTCGCCCCCCTCAAATGCTATGAAAAGTCCGGCCACCTTCATCCCCTTTCCTGCGGGTTACAGAGCAAAAACAAACACGAACCTTCACCAATGCATTTGACTGCCATCGCGCCCGACGCCACCAGCTTGTTGGCCAAGGGGCAGCCAGGTGGATCCCTCCCATACATTAGTGAACATTCGTGCCTGGTCGTGGAGAATCTGTTCCCTTCCTACGCGCGGTAAATCAACACCGACCGTTCCGGTTCCCGGCCCCGGCTGGTGGACGACAGGCTGAACCGCTCGGCCAGCAGGTGCTGCAGCCGGCGTACATAGGCCCGCTGCGGATTAAGCTGGACGCTGAACTCGCCGCCCAGGACCCGCTGCGCCGCCTCTTCCGCCTCCATCAGCGCCTGGTCCAGGGTTTCCTTGGACGCCCCTTCCTCGCGGGAGCGGCCGCCTCCCCGTACCGGCACCCCCTGCTCCTTGGCCAGCATCCGCAGGAAGTCGTTAATCTGGGGCAGGGTGTTCTTCCGCAGCACGTACACCGGCGTGCCCGTGGACTCGGCCGACCGCACCAGTTGCGCGCCCCGCCGGTAGTGAGTCTTGGTGGTCAGCACCAGGGACGCCCGGCGCAGTTCGTTGACGATGCCTACGTTCAGCCCCACCTCGGCCTGGGCCGAGTCCAGCTTGTCGCGACTTACTCCAAAGAGAAAGACCTGGGCTTCCAGGGTGCGGGCGCCGTTCTCTCCTCCGTTCTCTCCGGTAGGGGCCGGGGCGCTTCTTACCCCTTCACCGTAGCCGTCCTGGTGAGTCGTGTCTGCCTGGAAGGCCGGCTGGAACTGGGTCTGGATACTAGGCGGCGCCATTGGCCGGTCCTGGCCCCTACCCTGCCTGCGTCCCGACCGGCGGGCGCCGTAGCCCTGGTCCTGGTACCCGCCGCCGAAGTCCTGCGCCCAGGGAGCCGGCGGGTTGGAATTGGGTCGGGGATCGCCCTGCTGTTCCATTACTTCGCCGTCGGTATCCAGGCTGCGGATTACCGGAGTTATGGGGTAGCCTCTCAGCCACTGGTCCACCACCTGGGCCACGCCGTCGTGGACGGCAACCTGCTCCCAGCTTTGTATCTCCACCACCACATCGAAGGTGGGTGGAGCCTTGCGCTCCAGCACCGTCTTCTGGGTGCCCCGGTAGCGCGCCTCCTGGTCCCCCAGGGTTACCGACTGGATGCCTCCCACCAGGTCGCAAAGGGTGGGATTCAGGATAAGGTTGTCCAGTGTATTGCCGTGAGCGGTGGCGATAAGCTGGACGCCCCGCTCGGCGATGGTGCGGGCGGCGGCGGTCTCCTCTTCGGTGCCCATTTCGTCGATGATAATTACCTGGGGCATGTGGTTTTCCACCGCCTCGATCATCACACCGTGCTGGCGGGTGGGGGTGGCCACTTGCATCCGGCGGGCGTGGCCGATGGCCGGGTGGGGAACGTCCCCGTCTCCGGCGATTTCGTTGGACGTATCGACGATTACCACCCGTTTTCGGGCGTTGTCGGCCAGCACCCGGGCCACCTCGCGCAGCATTGTGGTCTTGCCCACGCCGGGCCGCCCCAGCAGCAGTATGTTCTTGTTGGCGAAGGCCAGGTCTTCGATAACCTTGATGGTGCCGAATACCGCCCGGCCGGCGCGGCAGGTTATGCCCACCACCTGGCCCTTGCGGTTGCGAATGGCGGAAATGCGGTGCAGGGTGCGCTCCATACCGGCCCGGTTATCGTCGCCGAAGTCGCCAATCTGCTCCACCAGGTAGTCCAGGTCGTCCCTGGTAACCTCCCGGTCGTCCAGAATGATGTCTCCCGACGGGAAACGGGCTTCGGGGAACCGGCCCAGGTCCAGCACCACCTCCAGCAGGTCGGCCAGGTTTTCCTCCTTCACCAGGTTGCTCCTCACCCTGGGGGGCAAAACCTCCAGCAACCGCTCCATTTCTTCCTGTACCAGCTCTTGCGCTGCTACCAATTCACGCCTCCACCGGCGCCATTCCGTATTCCAAGGCCGGAACGGCCACCATTTTCACCATCATCGTATATTCGCCCAGCTGCCTGCCCCCCCGGCCCGTGAGCCTGTCCCGCACGGGAGACTGGTAATCCGGTACCAGCCACCGCAGGCCTGGATAGCGGCGCGAAGCAAAGTCCACCATCCGGAACAACTGGTCAGGGTTGTCCGGGTGGGCCATCACCTCGGCGCCCACCGACTTGCCTCGTCCGGCCAGCCTTACCCAGCCAACGATGCGGCCCGACTCCTCTGCAACCCACTCCTGTTGCCGGGTGGGAGCAACGCTGCGAGTGGGCGCTTCCCGTCCGTCGCGCCACTGGTCGAAGGTAAGCCCCATTGCCTGGCGCACGCGGGCGGGCACGCTGGCGCAGTAAAGCTGGAATACCCCGTATTCGTCCGACGGCAGCCTGGTCCGCAGTCCCCTTGCCGTCGAATGATCGGCTGTCTCTCCGTCCGCGCCGTTCAGGTGCAGGGAGCCGGGCCCCTCCACCAGGGTTTCGTTGCAGGCCACGATGAAGCCGCTGCGCCGGGCCAGGGTCAGGGTGGGACTCTCCGTGGGCAACCGCAGGAATATCCGTTCTCCGCTCCGCTCGCCCACCGCCTGGAAAAGGTCCTCCAGCAAGGCCAGCGCTTCAGCGTTCATCTGGTCCAGCTTGTAATCGTCGTCGCCTTGGCCTTTGCCGTTCAACGTCGGGGCGGCGGCAGGCAGGTAGAGACCGTCCACCTCCCAGGCCCGCGGGCCGGAGCGGGTGCGGGCGGAAACCAGACCGGTCAGCCGGGTCCCCTGCCAGCGGGCCAGCGCCAGCCGGTTGCGGGGTTGCATCACCGCGTTGCGCCACAGCCGGGCCCCGTACAGGGGAAGCTGGTCGCCGTTCAGCGCCGGACGCGGGCAGGCCAGGTTCGGCTTCCCGGGCGCGTTCAACAAGGTGCACCGCAGGGCGTCGGTGATGCGGAATGACTGGACGTTTGAGTTTGGTTTCATCGGCGCCGTCGCGATATTTAACTTTCCCGCCCCGGCGGGCCGGCCGGGTCTGCCGCCAGGTCCAGGAAATACCGGTGCAAACGGGTATCGTCGGTCAACTCCGGGTGGAAGGCCGTGGCCATCAGGTTGCCCTGGCGCACCGCCACCGCCTGGCCGTTGGACAGGGCCGCCAGCGTCTTCACCTGCTGGCCCACGCGTATTACCACCGGGGCGCGGATGAAGATGGCGTGGAAGGGGTCGGGTTCAAGCCCCGCGATATCCAGGTCCTGCTCGAAACTGTCAATCTGGCGACCAAAGGCATTGCGCCGGACGCCGATGTCCATTACCTGCAGGGGAATGGGGTCGGCCTCGGTAATCTCGTGGGCCAGCATGATCATACCGGCGCAGGTGCCCCATACAGCCTTGCCCTGGGCCGCCATTGCCTGCACCGGTTCGCGCAGGTGGTAGATGCTCATCAGCCGGCTCAGGGTGGTGCTTTCGCCGCCAGGGATGATGAGACCGTCAATGCCTTCCAGTTGTTCCGGCAACCGGACCTCTCGGCACTCCACGTTGAGCCGCCGCAAAATGGCGATATGCTCGGCAAAGTCACCCTGTACGGCTAGTACCCCAATCTTCAATGCTATCCTGTCCGTTACGTCCAAATATCAACAATTAACCGGCTTTCACAAAGCGACGCAGAGACACAGAGAATATCGGCACTTCTCTGATTCTCCGCGTCTCTTTGTGAAAAAGTCGTATCAAGAACTATAACCGGGCTAAATGCTGCGGGGAGCCAAAAGCTGTTCCTCCGGGATGGAACGGGCGCTGATGCCCACCATCGGCTCGCCCAGGTCCTTGGAAACGTCGGCCAGAATCTTGGGGTCGTTGTAGTGGGTAACCGCCTGCACTATGGCGTAGCCCCGCTGGGCCGGGTCGCCCGACTTGAAGATACCGGAACCCACGAACACGCCGTCGGCGCCCAGCTGCATCATCAGCGCGGCGTCGGCGGGGGTGGCCACGCCGCCGGCGGCAAAGTTCACCACCGGCAGGCGACCCTGCTCCCGGGTTTCCTGCAGCAGTTCCAGGCTGACGCCCAGGTTGCGGGCCTCCACCACCAGTTCGTCCTCGGGCATGTTCCGCAGCTTGCGGATGGCGTCCTGCACTGCCCGCATGTGGCGGACGGCCTCCACCACGTCGCCGGTACCGGCCTCGCCCTTGGTGCGGATCATGGCCGCGCCCTCTGATATGCGGCGCAGGGCCTCGCCCAGGTCGCGGCACCCGCAGACGAAGGGGACCTGGAAGTCGTGCTTCCAGACGTGGTGCACCTCGTCGGCCGGGGTAAGCACCTCGGACTCGTCGATATAGTCGATGCCGATGGCTTCCAGCACCTGGGCCTCCACAAAGTGCCCGATGCGGCACTTGGCCATCACGGGTATGCTGACCGAGTCCATGATGTTCTGGATTATGCCTGGGTCGGTCATGCGGGCCACGCCGCCGTCGGCGCGGATGTCAGCGGGCACCCGTTCCAGGGCCATAACGGCCACGGCTCCCGCCTCTGCGGCGATCATAGCCTGCTCGGCGTTCACCACATCCATAATCACGCCGCCCTTCAGCATCTGGGCGTGCCCGGATTTAACAGTAAAGGTACCGGTAAGAACGTCAACCATATCCAAAATCCTCCGCCGGAAGGTAGGGGGCTACTCTGCAATTGAAAGGGTATTTCGAGGGTATTATACGGGTTGGGGGGTGGGGTTATCAATTGGGTGGTTGGGTGGGGCAACAGACTTATGAGCTGACGGGACTCTGGTATTTGGGTAGTGGGGAGAGTGAATAACCTTCTACACTAAATCTGGGGATATGTAATGCGGGGGTATTGTAGTGCGGATGAGCGGTTGCTAAACTGCCAAAACCCGCATTCAACAATCGAACCACTCTCGGCTCTGTCAGAGAGTAATTTATTCACGGAGATGCATAATTGGTACTCCTGACCGATAATGCTCGATCTTAGGCGGCTGACAATAGCACATAACCCTGGCATTTCGCCCGAGATTGGCTCTGCCCTCGAACAGGCAGGGGCGGTATGTCTGGAGTCTCAGGGACATTTGCCAGGCGAGGGCCTCGGGGTGACGGGCTCAACACAGCAAGTCTATCGGGTGACGTGGACAAGGGCCACACCTCAGGCTTTCAGAGGGTGGAACGATCCAGTTGAGGCTGTGGAAGATGGCGCTGCCGGCATAGCGGTAATGCTTTTCAACGTATTGTTAGAACAGTTGGTTATTCTGCGTTCAAGAAGAGGTACAGGCTTCGATTATTTTTTGGGAGACCGGAAGACTGCAGATATGACTGAAGCCGAAGAAGCAGTAACGACGTCATTGGCGCCTTTGTTGTTAGACGAACAGCTAACTGTTCGTGGCAGGCTGGAAGTTTCAGGCATAATGTCAGGCACCGATACCCAGATAAGCGGTAGGGTGAACCAGAAGCTTCTCCAGACTAATGCATCTGACCATTTGGGGATTCCCGCCTATGTGATAGTTGTGGAATTTGGACGTCCCATAGCGGAGGTGCGAAAGAAGTGACGCTTTCCAGAGATTCTCATGCTAGATCAATGGACATTGCTTTCCTTGCTGACCAGCAAAGGCGCAGTGGCAATTTAGCTAGTGCTAGAGAGTTGTTTGAGCAGGCACTTGACTTGGAAATGGATGCCATCGCATCGCTGGAGACATCAGAAGGTCTGGCTTGGGATATCCTTCATCGCAGTGCCGGCTGGCTGGCGCTCGATTGTAATCAGCCTCGTTTGGCTGAAAAACTTGCTGCTAGGGCTTTATCGGGCGAACCAAACGCTGAAATAGCGAGGGAACTTAGGGAAGTTATAGAGTCAGCTAATTTTCACCGACACCTTGAACCTTTAGGAATAGAGCTCCAAGAAGGTGAAGTACAACTGAGCTTGGCCGGTGGCTTAGTTTCACAAGGGTTTACGTTGCTGCAAGATTTGATAACCAGAGCAAATAGCTTTCAAGCCGCAGTCTTTCGCACTGTGCAACGGATGAAGGATTTACCGTACAGGGATCGTGTACCGAAGGATATCAGGAATGAATACCGAGTTTTTGCCTCGGCACCTAGAATGGGAAGCTTTGCTATTTCCTTTAGACTTGGTCAACCAGTCTTTCAGGCTACCTTGCCGAATTTCCTTAGTGCCAATGACGTCATTCGTGAGTTCATTGATCTCATGGAGATAGCCAGCATTGATTCGGAGGTTGAGAACATTGCACATCGAATCCCCGATCCCGCTTATCAAAGGAATTTTCTTGGGCTGGCAAGAAATTTGGCACCCGATGGAAATAGGGTCAGCCAGGTGGGTTTCGTAGTAGCGCAAGGAACAGGTCCGAAGATATTGTCTGTAACCAAGCCAGGCAGTTTATTTCCAATGTCTACTCTCCCTGATCGAGGTGACAGTGGAATGACTATCAATGTAAGTGGAATGTTGCGCTACGCCGACGCAGGGTCAAAGAACAGAAATAGGATCAGGCTTGTCAATGCCGATGGGGAAAGTCACGATATAGAAGTTCCATCAGGAATGATGGATGACATCGTCCGTCCGATGTGGAACTCTCATGTAACAGTTAAGGGTTATCGGCGCCGAAAGCAAAGAATCATAAGGTTGCAAGAAATCTGGGAGTCCGAACCTAATTCTGGCTTAACACGCAGGAATCTTAGCTTGGGAGAGACACCGGAAGTGCTGGATGCACTCCGACAACGGCTAATTTGAACGAGCATCCTTATCGATAGAGTTCACAATTGCTATTTGTTACCTACCCCACAACTCCCTCACCGTCCTCCCCAACCTCCCCCAACTGCCCATCAGCATTGCCCACAATAACCCCCACGTCCCCCCAACTCCCGGTCAGGACTGGATAAGCCCCGACTGGGGCGTGGCCCAGGGCAGGCGATAGAAGGGGGCGAACTGCGGGGCGCGGGGTATCGGCATTTCCCCGAAGGGCACTTCTATCACCACCGGCGCCTCCTGCTCCAGCGCCAGGGGAATCAGCTTCCCCAGTTCCAGGGGGTCGCTGGCCCGCAGGCCCATCACGCCGAAGGACTCGGCGAACTTTACGAAGTCGGGATTGTGCAGGTCGGTCCCGTAGGCCCCGCCAAAAAAGTCATCCAGGTCGCGGGCCACGTTGCCGTAGGAGTCGTTGCGGAAAACGACGGTAACGACATTTATGCCGTACTGCACCGCCGTGGACAGTTCGGAGGAGTTGAACATGAAACCGCCGTCGCCGGCTATGCAGACCACCGGGCGGTCGGGCTGGGCTACCTTGACGCCCAGGGCAGTGGGAAAGGCGTAGCCCAGGTTGAACGAGTAGCCGGAGTCGATGTACGTCTTGGGGTGATGCACCTGCCAGTGGGTGCGGGCGTAGTAGCCGAACTGGGTAATGTCCCAGACCACGAAGGCGTCTTCCGGAACGCCCTTCTGCATGGCCTCCATGACCTCGTACTGCGGTTCCTGGCGGCGGATGTCGTAGTAGGCTATCAGGTTGCGGGCCGCGGTGACCGCCTCCGCCGGTGACGGCCGGTCCATTGCCCCGGCCTCGATAAGGTGAGGTAGTAGCGCCTCGATGGTCGCTCTCGCGTCGCCGTGCAGGGGTATGGTATTGGCCTGGTGCCTGGTCAGGTCCGAGTCGTCAATGTTGATGTTCACCAGCACCGACGCCTCGCCAGCGGGGTTGCCCAGGGCGAAGCGGGCGCCTATCCCGATGACCACGTCGGCGGCCTGCATCACGTCAAACAGCTGGTTCATTTCCTGTATCTCGCCCCGCGGGCTGAAACAGGAGCCGTAGGAGAGTGGATGGCCGTCAGGTATGGTCCCCTTCCCACCGCTGGAGGTAACCACGGGAATGTTGGTCGCCTCGGCCAGCTTCACCAGGGCCGGCTCCGCGTCGGACCGGGCCACTCCCCCTCCGGCGTAAATCAGGGGCGTGCGAGACTTGGCGATGACTTCCGCGACCTCCCGAAGGCTGTCAGGACTGGGGACAATGCGCGAAATGCGGGCGGGACTCCTTAGCCGGACTTCTTCCCGCTCCACCCCTGCCTCAGGGGGCATCTCGAGCAGTACGGGACGCGGACGGCCGGTGCGCATCTGCCTGAAGGCTTCGAACACGGCGTCCGGAACTTCACGGGGCCTGGCGGCCTGACGCTGCCACTTGGTTACGGGTCGAACGATGTCGGCCTGGTTGGCGATTTCGTGAACGGCCCCTAGGTTCTTGCCAATGGCGCCACGAGGAATCTGGCCGGCAATAATGAGCACGGGAGTGGAACGGGCATACGCATTGGCCAGTCCGGAGGCCGCGTTGTAAAGGCCCGTTCCTGGAACCACCAGGGCAACTCCGGGCTTTCCCGAAGCTCGGGCGTAACCATCGGCCATGAAAGTCGTCGCCTGTTCGTGCCGGGGCGCAATTATCCGGATCCCCGGCTCATCCCGCAGCCCTGCTACGATCCCGTAAATCTGGATGCCCGGGATGCCAAATATGACCTCTACTCCCTCTCCTGCCAAGGATTTCGCAAGGGCCTCTCCCCCGCTCATTGTGACCATTGATCGACTCCTCAATATCGGTGGGCGTGGAATCTGCTGTTGGGGTGCTGGCGAGAGGCGGGGGCGAGCGCCTTTAAGCGGGGAATAGGGGAATTGGAGGTGCCCTGCGGCGCGTGGGACGGTGCGCTCGCTCGGCGCCACCGACCCAATGGGGCCCATGCCAAGCTCACGCTTGGCGACGGCTCTCTTACTCAGGGGTAGGTCTATTTATCCTGCGACGCTCATTGGGCATATGTTTACCTGGTCCTGTATATCCTTTCCAACCATGTCGGAGTCCTCTACCCCGCAATGTCCCTCACCGTCCACTCCACCAACTCCACCGGCACGTTGCGGATCACCAAGACCCGGCCCACCCGGTCCAGCATTATCCAGCGGCTTTCCCGTCCTTCAACATAACCTGCTTCAACGCCTCGTTAATCCGGGAATGCCAATCGCCGCCCTGGTTGCGAAAGTAGTCCAGCACTTCCTTGTCCACCAGAATCATCAACCGTTCCTTTCTTCCCGATGCCAGGTCCTCTTTTTCCTGGAGGTATCGGGCAACCAGTTCCGGGAACAACTCCGCCGTGGGTTTGGCGTGTTTGAACCACTCTTCGTCCAGTTCAAAGGTATCCGGGTCTTCGGCGATTTGACGGTTAATTTCGGCGTCTTCTTCCGGGGTAGGGTAAATTGTCTTACGAATTTTGTTCGTCATAGGTAGCACTCTCCCTGGAATTGGCTTTTCTGAGGCTGATGATGCGAGTTGAGTCGCCGCGTTGCGTCCAGACAACGTGATAGAGACGTTCACCGATATAACCTATGCTGGACCATCGGCTTTCGCCAGTCCGGTCACTCTGCCGGGTCAGGGCGGTCTCCCAGTCGAATTCACGCACAGAAGCAAAGTCAATGCCGCGCAACCTCAAAGTCTCATCCTTCTTTTCCTCATCCCACTCGTAAGGCATGTACTAACCTTTAGTTCATTGTAACTATATCAATGAGTGCGGGCAAAGAATTGATCAATTGCCTCCCCTACCCCACAATCTCCCTCACCGTCCGGTCCACCAGCTCCACCGGCACATTCCGCCGCACCGACGCCTGGCCCACCCCGTCCAGCATCACCCAGCGGTTGGCGCCGCCCGACACCTTCTTGTCCAGCGACATGGCCCGGCGGATGTCCTCCACATCGACCCCCTGGGCCGTGGTGGGCAGGTTGAACCGCTGCAACAGCTCGTACTGCCGGTCCACCACGTCCTGGCCGTGGAAACCCAGTTCGCAGGCCATTTTGGCGGCGCCCATCATGCCGATGGACACTCCCTCGCCGTGCAAGAACCGGCCATACTCGGTGGACGTCTCCAGGGCGTGGCCGATGGTGTGGCCGTAGTTCAGCAGGATGCGGATGTCCAGGGTCTCCCGCTCGTCCTGGCTTACCACCTCGGCCTTGATGGCCATGCTGCGCCGTATCACCTCGGTGGAAATCTCCGGCTCTACCTCCATCAGTGCTTCGGCGTGCTCCTCGAACACATCCACCAGGTTGGCGTCCATGATGAAGCCGTGCTTGATGGCCTCGGCCCAGCCCTCCGACAGTTCCCGCTTGCCCAGGGTGGACAGGGCCTCCACGTCGGCCAGCACCGCTTTTGGCTGGTAGAAGGCCCCCACCAGGTTCTTGCCCTGGGGCAGGTTCACCGCCACCTTGCCGCCGATGGATGCGTCCACCATGGCGGCCATGCTGGTGGGTATCTGGACAAAGGGGACGCCCCGCAGGAAGGTGGCCGCCACGTAGCCGGCCAGGTCGCCCACCACGCCGCCGCCCACGGCCAGAATGGCGTGGCCCCGCTCGGCCCGCAGTCCCACCAGCCACTCGTAGATGGCCTGGGCCAGGCTGTTGGTCTTGCTGGGCTCCCCGGGCGGGATGATGAAGCAGTGGGCGCCGATGCCCTTCTTCTGCAGCGCCCGCTGCGCCCGCCGCCCGTAGCGGTTCATCAGGTTTTCGTCGGTGATGATGTAGACGGGACTGCCAATTCCCAGGTCCTCCAGCCAGTCCCCCAGCCGGTCTATGACGCCCCAGCCGGCCACCACGGGATAGCTGCCGCCAGTATGGTAAACGGTGGCGGCCAGGTCGGGGTTGTTGCTTGCGATGTTGGTCATTTGTCTTTCCTCAATAAGCGATTCAGGATGGGCAGGCCATCGGGCAGGACGCCCGGGGTTTGTATCGTTTCGTTAGAATTCAGGAACTCCACGAACTGCCATGTTACCGCGTCATCGTCAGGGCAGGCGCACTCTTCTTCATGGTAGCAACCGGTCACGTATAGGGCGTGAGTAAAAAGTTCACCTGCCCGGGAGTCGGGTATGGGCACCATAATTTCCCCGGGTGTTTTTACCATAATGCGTCCGGCCAACTCGGAATGCTCCAGAATCCATTGACGGGTAGGCCGGTCCGGCATGCCAAAGTGTGAAGCTGGCAGGCGGTTGAACAATGAATTGAACATATTGTCTATCCTCCCTCAGGGCAAAATGTTGCCCATACCCTCTCCGCTACTTCTTCCGGCGTCAGCCCATCCGTATCAATGCAATGGTGCGCCCGTCCGTAGGCCTCGGCCCGCTGCTCCAGCAACTCCCGTATCCGCCCCAACGGGTCCGGACCGGCCAGCAACGGCCGCACCGCCTGCCCCGATTTGTCGTCCGCTTTCAATCGCTGATAGATAGTCTCCGGCCGGGCCTGCAGGCAGAATACTGTCCCGCCCTTCAGCATGGCGTCCCGGTTGTCGGCCTCCACAAAGGCCCCGCCGCCGCCGGAAATTATCTGCCCCGCACCCCGGCAAAGTTCGGAAATAATCTCCCGCTCCAGCCTTCGGAAGGCGGCCTCCCCATCGTCGGCGAAAATCTGGTCAATGGACTTCCCCGCCCGTTCCACGATCACCGAATCGGCGTCCACCAGCGGCATCCCGGTACGCTGGGACAAAATACGCCCCACATGGCTCTTCCCCGAAGCCATAAAGCCCACCAGGATTATGTTGCCAGCCTCGGCCAAGGTCTGCCCTCTGCTCATTCACGAATAAGCACGAATGGACCCGAATGTTATGGCTCGACCGTCATTCCGGCGAAAGCCGGAATCCAGGAAAGGTTTCAGGGCTTTGCCCCTGAACCACTATCAACCAACTTACACCCGCAACCGACCATTGGTGAGAGGTCGTGCCCATTCGTGGATAAAAAACTAATCCGGCAACTGCGTCAAATGCATTCGGCTGCCCATGCTGGTGGCAGTGTCGAAGTAGAGCACCTGCTGGCCCACAGAATTGGTGTTGGGCGTATCGGCCACGAACTGGAAACCCCGACCGCAGCAGTCGTCAATGCCCGCCTGGATGTCGTCCATCACGTACCCCACGTGGTCCATGGCGTGGTTGCCGCCCAGCCGCTCGGTCTCATGGGGCTCGATCAGCTCCACCTGCACCTGTCCGAAGTTGACGAAGGCGTTCCGGCTGCCCGTGCGCGACGGCCCGCCCCCAATGTGCTCCCCTTCGAACTTATCCACGTACCAGGCGATGGCCTCGTCCAGGTCGGGCACCAGGTATCCGGCGTGGACTATCTTGGCCACCTGCACCCCGCCGCCCACGCCCGTCATCACCGCGTCTTCGGGCGCGGGAAGCTGGGTCAGGTGCATCAGGACGTTGTTGGTGGTTTCGGGATGAAAGTACAGCAACTGCTGGCCCAGCTGATTGGTGCGGGGCGCGTCTGCGGTGAAGCGGAAGCCCCGGTCCCTGCATTCCTCGATGGCTTGGAGAATGTCCGGCACCACGTAGGCCACGTGGTGCATTACCAGCCCGTCTTGGGGCAGGCCGGAAGTATCGGCCGGCTGGATCAGTTCCACCTCCACCTGGCCGAAGCGCAGGAAGGCGTTGATTCCGCCCCCGGGCACCTGGACGCTGACGGCCACGTCGCCGCCCCCGGCGCTTTCCGCCCCGAACCCCCGGTTGTACCAGTCAATGGCGGCTTCCAGGTCGGCGCAGTAATACCCAATATGCTGAATCTTGTCGAACATGGCATCGTCCTTAAGGTGAATGTTGGTATGGACATTGGCCCATTATGCCATATTTCTCCCCAAGGGGGTGTGAGGACCCATCGTGGCGCTGGGGGTGCCCTTTATGGTTCGTAGGGGCAGACCTGTGTGTGTCTGCCCTGGCCCGGGGCAATACCACCTGAACTGGAACCCTGCCAACCTTGCAGGGCTTTGCACATTAAATGGGGAATAACAGGAACTTGAACACATCCTGTGCAACGAATCAGAACGTAAAGAGACCTGTCATGACAGGCCAGCCCGCAGTACCATACGCCGGAACCCCTCCGACGCCCCGAACCGTGCTATAATCGCCACTCGGACGGCCCGGTACACACTTACGAGGGCACCAGCCCATGCAGCAACAACCACTGGAAGAGAGATTAGCCTCCCTGGAGACCTCGGCCGAGCGTCACGAGCAGACTATTGCGCGCCTGACCGCCATCGCAGAGGACCACGACCAAATCATGGAACGCCTCGTCGCCAACCAGGAGTACCTGCAGGAAAATCTGAAAACCCTTCAGACCAATCAGGATAGGATGCAGGCCAATCACGAAGCAATCCTGAGCCTCCTGGAGGAGCTCACCCGCGACGCCGCCAACACCCGCCGCCTGTGGCTCCGCCTGGCCCAACGCTACGGCTGGATAGACGACGAGCATAACGGCAACCAGCCGGAAACGCCCGCATAACCGTTAGATTCCTTCCCCGGCCGACACCACGTACTACAACCCTTGGACAAATACAGCCTCGGCACTATAAATCCCTTTTAGTTCTGATTCATTGTGCAAAGCCAGCCTTGCAGGACGATTTCAAAGTCTGCCAGAACTTCTCATTTCCGCTCATCTTGAGCTTGTCGAAGGGCATACCGGCGCCCTGGCATGGTTCGACAGGCTCGCCACGAACGGTTCGTGGAAGACTTTGCAATCTTCCTGTGTGAATTCTGGTTTTCTGGACAAGGGTTGTTTAGGGTGATGGTGTAAATGTAACCACACCCCTCCCGCCTCTCATTAGAACGGCGCACCAGAGGGGATTAATTTTGGTTCGTGAGAAAAGCATGAGTGGCTCACCTCTCTTGGACAATCTGCAAAGTCGCCCACCTAT
The DNA here is from genome assembly GCA_028874075.1 of Chloroflexota bacterium. Taxonomy (GTDB): domain Bacteria; phylum Chloroflexota; class Dehalococcoidia; order Lucifugimonadales; family UBA3495; genus Bin22. Next base: position 16,466 of record JAPPLU010000010.1, on the reverse strand, counting down.
ATCTCGGTTGCGAGAACGTGACATTGATCTGCTAATTTGTAGTGAGCTCTACTTTCCTGAAAGTCCGCTTCATCACCTCCTTCTCGGCAACTGGAATGGTGGGGTTGCCGAGTTTGCCGGAGCTTGGGTATCTGTCTCTTATCCCGGCTCCGACGGCGAGACCGACATAGCGGTCTCCTATAAGAGCGGTTCCAAATCTTTGGCACTGCTGATTGAGGATAAAATAGACGCAGAATATCAACCCCACCAACCGGAGCGGTACCAGGCCCGTGCAGAGCAATGGCGAAAGGATATGTCCTCTGGCTCTCACGTTGAAACGATACTGCTGGCTCCCGAAGATTATTTCGAAACCGAAGGCAGCGACATCTTCGACCGGCAAGTCAGCTACGAAGAAGAGGTTGAAATTCTGGCCGAAGCGAGCGATCAACGGACGCGTTTTCTTGCCCGCGCTTTACAGGATGGAAGAAGATCCCTCGCTCAAAGTTACGTAGCCCTGCGCAGTGATGCAACAACGGCGGTCTGGAACGCGATTTGGGAGATGTCCAACTCCGCAACGACTCAATTACGGATGAAAAGTCCGGGCAGCAAGCCCGCTAGAGCCGGGTTCATCTATTTTTACGAAGCTGAGGGGGCATCGGCCGTAGAGACGCAACGCAGAGTCCATATCGTCTATAAACCGGCCCATGGAAATGCTGACCTCCAATTTGCCAACATGCAGGAAGAAACGTTACGCAATGCAATAGGCAGTTTGTTGGATTCGGACATGGCCGTGGCGCAGGCAGCCAAATCTGCAAGCATCCGCATCAAAGTCCCCGTGGTTGACTTTGGAACAGCCCCTGAGGAACAGGAAGACGCTATAAGGCAAGGTTTGTTGGCGTCAGAACGCCTCCGCCAATTCTTCATCGAAAACCGACCTCTGGAACTCATCCTACCTCCTTAACCGCTCTGTTCCATTAGTGAGCATTCGTCCGTCGTGGCGGATTCTTGGATAAACTCGTGCCTTGACCCCCCGCCAACATCATTGTTAGAATGCCCCCAACGCTTTTCCCGCAGGAAACCTGCTTGCGTTTCCTTACCCAATTACCGAATCCGTAACTTTTGCAAGGATTGGTGGCGATATGGTTACTGCTGTCAGCGACAACATGTTCACCGAGGACGTAATCAACGATCCCTACACCTATTACGGCACCCTCCGCGAGGAGGACCCCGTCCACTACAACGAACTCTACGACCTGTGGGTCATCACCCGCCACGACGACCTGGTCTGGCTCACCCGCCATAACGAACTGTTCTCGTCGGCCGTCTTCAAGAACGACCCGCGGCCGCCTTATCCCACCATCTACGACTCCGACCTGGGCCTGTACGAATTTGTCCGCGAATACCAGGCCCGCCAGTTCATCCAGCACGACCGGCCCGCCCACCTGGACATGCGCAAGGTGGTCCACGGCTACTTCACCCCCCGCTCCATGGAGGAGTGGCGGCCCATGGTGAAGGAGGTCATCAGCGACCTGCTGGACGAGGCCGAGGAACGGGGCAGCATGGACGTGATGCGCGACTTTGCCACGCCCCTGCCCCTGCTGATAATTGCCGAAATGATGGGCGTCCCCAAGCAGGACCGTCCCTACATCCGCGAGGTGGCCGAGAAGCTCCTTTACGTGGGCCGCGGCGAACCCTGGCGCATGCAGAACTTCTCCGAGGGCATCAGCGAAATGATCGAGTACGTGAAGCCGCTGGTGGAGAAGCGCATAGTCAACCCCGAGGACGACTTCATTTCCGTGCTGGCCCAGGGCGAGCGGGAAGGCGTCTTCAGCCGCGACCAAGTCATCTCCAACTCATCCTTGCTCCTTCTGGCCGGCCACGAGACCACCATCAACCTGCTGTGCAATGGCATCCTGTCCTTCATCCGCAACCCCGACCAGTACGACCTGCTCCGCAGCGACATAGAAGGGATGTACGTTAAGGCCAACGAGGAGTGCCTGCGTCACGACTCCTCGGTCAAGTCCATTACCCGCATCGCCGCCGAGGACGTGGAACTGCGCGACAAGGTCATCAAGAAGGAAGACCGCATTCGCTGGTTCATCTCGTCGGCCAACCGGGACCCCCGCAAGTTCGAGAATCCGGACGATTTCGACATTACCCGCTGGCCCAATCCCCACGTGGCCTTCGGCGCCGGTATCCACCACTGCCTGGGCGCCACCCTGGTGCGGGTGGAGGGCCAGGAGGCCTTCAAGGCCTTCGCCGAGCGCTTCGAGTCCCTGCACCTGGACACCACCGACGACAAGTTGGAGTACCAGCCCAGCATCACCTTCCGGTCGCTGAAGTCGCTGCCCATCACCTGGAACTAGGGCCCGAAACGGGGGGAGGTAACCACAACCATGGCCCAGGAACGCAAGCTCAAGATTACCGTTGACCACGACGTGTGCGTTGGCAACGCTATGTGCGAGACCTTCGCCTCCAACACCTTCGCCCTGAACGATGACCGCCAGTCCGAGGCGGTCAACCCCCAGGGCGACCCCCTAGCCCAGGTGCTGGAGGCAGCCGACAACTGCCCGGTAAGCGCCATAATCGTGGAGGACGCCGAAACGGGAGAAAGGCTGTTTCCCTAGCTGCCATCTACGCTAGCGCGGCAATTTGGAACCAACGGGGGCGGACAGCAATGTCCGCCCCCTGAGTTTACCCTCACTCCTCAACCAATTGTCATGCCGGTAACCTAGCGGATGGGTCCCGGCGGCCTTAGTTGCTCCATCAGGTCATTGTTCCACTCGCCCTTCACCGTAAGTATCGCCTTGGCATCGTAAATGAAAGCCTCTATCAGGTTGTGGGAGAGGTAAACGTAAGTACCCGGCTGCTGGAGATCGTGGATAGAGGCACCGGCAGAACCCGCGGCGATGACCCAGGTTTCCAGGTCAATTTCGGGTGGGCTGTTAAAGCCTCCCCGCTCCCAGACATAGTCGCCATGCCCGCCAATCAGGTGGGGGTAGGACTGGCGGTTGGCCTGCGCATGGACAATCAGCACCTTCTCCCCCACGTTGGCCGTCAACGCGCCGTCGCCCTGGAGCGCGCCGGTCTTGCCGTTGAATACGATATGGGTGGGCGTCAGTTCGGCCATGGCTTCCAGGTCATCGGCGAAAGAGGCTCCGGCGGTGTCGTAGCGCTTGAATCCGCCCGACTCGTCCCGGGGAATATAGTAGTCCTGCTCCCCGATGTAGTAGGCCCGGTCGTAGCGAAGCGGGTTGCCAGCCGGGTCCTTCAGTCCGTCCCGCGGCAGCACCATAATAGCGCCGTTCATCCCGTGGGTAACATGCCAGGGCACCATGGTGCCTCCCGGAGCGCAGTGGTAAACGAAAACGCCTGGCTTGACGGCGCGGAAGCGCAGTACTACCTCTTGCCCCGGCGCCACGTTGGTCAACTCGCCCCCGCCCAGTGCGCCTATGGATGCGTGAAAGTCTATGTTATGCGGAAGTTCGTTGCTGGCCGAATTGACCAGAGTCAGCTCGACGTAATCGCCCTCGTTCACGACAATTATTGGCCCCGGAACCGACCCGTTGAAGGTAAAGGCCCAGGCAAAGACACCGGGGGCGACTTCCGTTTCAGTTTCGTTGACTACCATCCGCACCTGCACCACTCGGGGTTCACCGTCGTACACCTGCTGGTGAACTGGCAGGGCCGGCGGCGCCACCAGTTCCTGGGTAACTCGTTCCAGGCTGGCCACATCCTGCGGTTCCCAGGTTATAGGACCTTCCCAGTAGGCGTTGCTTCCCTCCCCGCCGATTCGTTCTCGGTAGCACAGGCCACCGTCCCCGCTACAAAGGTCAGCAGGACGATGAGGGCTAAGGATAGCCCGACTTTTCCTTGCCACGTACCTCGGTGCAGCATATCCCCTCCAGTCCAACTCCGGTTCCAGCCCGGTTTGTTGGATTGGATAGTATAAATGATGATATAACTCGTATCAAACTTTATTATATAATAAATCTACCTTGTTTTGATAAGTTATCCTTCCGGCTCTGGGTCATACCGGCCAAATCATGGCATAGACCTAATGTGGGATTGCCCTGCCTGATCTGTCCCCAATGCTGCCCCCTCACCCATCTATGGTACTATGGGGCACATACAAGCTAACCAGTTGCCGGACGGCAGCCTTACCCGCCCAACCTGCACAACAGGAGGAAACGTTATGCCATTTGGAGGCAATGACTGGCTGGCCCTGACCCGGGAGGAAACCCTGGAACCTGGCCTGCCCATCTGCGATCCCCACCACCACTTCTGGGACGGCCGCACCGAGCGCATGCCCTACCAGCGTTACCTGATTCACGAACTGGCCGACGACATCACCAGCGGCCACAACGTGCGCTCCACCGTCTTCATCGAGGCCCGCTCCATGTACCGGCCCCACGGTCCCGAGCCAATCCGCCCCGTGGGCGAGGTGGAGTTCGTCCAGGGCATTGCGGCGGCCAGCGCCAGCGGTATCTACGGCGAGGGTCGCGCCGCGGCGGCCATCATCGGCGCCGCAAACCTGGACCTGGGCGCCGACGTGGAATCGGTCATAGAGGAACTCCAGGAGGCCAGCCCCAACCGGTTCCGGGGCATCCGCTCCGCCACCGGCTACGACCCGCGCCCCGATATAGAAAGCCGCGCTGCCCAGGGCCGCATGGCCAACCCCAACTTCCGCACCGGAGCCCAGGTGCTGGCTCGCAAGGGCCTGGTCATGGACATCACCGCCTACTTCCACCAGGCCGATGAATTGGCCGACTTCGCCCGGGCCGTTCCCGACCTGCCCCTCATCTTCAACCACATCGGCGGCCTGTTGCGCATCGGCCCCTACGCCAACCGGGACGACGAGGTGCTGGCCCAGTGGCGGCAGAGCATCGACACCGTGGCCGCTTGCCCCAACATCTACATGAAGCTGGGCGGCGTGGGCCAGCCCCGCTACGGTTTCGACTGGCACGAGTGGGACCGCCCCATCGGTTCCGTCGCTCTGGCCGAGGCCCTGGGCCCCCTGATGAACTACTGCATCGAGAAGTTCGGGCCGGAACGCTGCATGTTCGAAAGCAACTTCCCGGTGGACAAGGTCTCCTACTCCTACAACGTCCTGTTCAACGCCTTCAAACGCCTGTCCGCCGGCTACTCATCCGGCGAGCGCGCCGCCCTCTTCCACGACACGGCGGTAAAGGTGTACGGGATAGACTATCGGTAGTGGCGGCTGCAAGTCGCCACCGGCAAAACCCGTCGTTCCCGCCCAGGCGGGAACCCCGAACCTGGGGCTGACTCTGACCCAGGTGTAAAATCGGAGTTGTCGAAATGAGTAGTCCGAGGCTGCAGCGCGGAAAATTTTGGCATACCTCGGAATACTACTGACAGCAGGTGGTTTCATCGTCCGGGCCGGCTGTGCTGTAATGGCCGCGCTATGGACGAACAACGACAGCAACAACTGGAACCGGAGCGGGAATCGGTCTGGAGCGTGGCGCGCCGGTGGGTGCCCTGGTTCCTGCTCCTGATCTGCTTGATGACGGTGGCCTGGATTGGGTTCGTGTTCTGGCGGAAACAACCCAGTTCATTCACGAAACCCAATCCCAAATGGTCATCGCCGCAGTAAACAAGGGCGCGCCGGCATCGCCCCTGATCTTTTTATTCGCTATAGTGGCCGTTTCGGCGGCAGACTCATTGGAGGGTATGGTCGTGGTAACCAAGAGATACTTGGACAGCAAGTTGGTAGAGCCTGTCAGGAAGCGACTCCGGGAAGAGGGAGAGGCCATCGGGGAAGAGCGAGAACGAAAACGGTGGGAAGCATGGAATCGCCGCCGCCTGGAAGCAGAGGCCAGTGGCGAACCCTTTGATGAACCTACGCCCAAACCCGAGCATACCAATGGCAAAGAGGAATCCAGTCCATGAGAATTTCCGGTCAGGTCATTGCTGTAATGACCGCAGTCAATCATTGAGACCGGGAGGTTAGACCTTGGTCACCAAGAGATTCCTTGAAGAAAAATTCCTGAATCCCTGGCTGGAAAAGCGCGAAGCAGAGTTTCGGGCCCAGAAGGCAGAGCTACGGGCCCAAGATGAACGCGCAGCCCGTATCCGGCGAAAATTGAGGGCCGAGGCTCTCGACCAAGCCAGGGCTGAAGGGGCCGCAGAAGGTATGGCGGCGGAACGAGTTCGCTGGCAAGCCTGGAACCGCCGCCGTATGGAGGCTGAAGCCCGGGGTGAAATTTTTGATGAACCCCCGCCGGAACCCATGTTCACCGGTCCCGGGAAGCAGTGCATTCACCAATGTAGCAGATTAGCAGCACGGAGAACTCCATGAACGAAACCCAGACCCTGGCCCAGTTCATCGCCGAAACCCAATACGAAACCCTGCCGCCACCGGTGGTGGAGGCGGCCAAAATTGCCATCCTGGACGGCGTCGCCAACATGGTTGCCGGTTCGGTGGAGGAACTGGCCGTCATCATCGGCCGCTACGTGCAGGACAGCGGCGGCGCGCCCCAGGCATCTGTGGTGGGCTGGGGCTACCGCACCAACCCGCCCGCCGCCGCCTTCGCCAACGGCGTCTTCGGCCACTGCCTGGACTACGAAATCCAGGGGTTTCCGCCCACCCACGGCACCTCATCCTGCCTGCCCGCCGCCCTGGCCCTGGCCGAGCATCACCACGCCTCAGGCCGGCAGGTCATCACCGCCTACGTCCTGGGCTGGGAAATCCAGGGACGCCTGCGGGCTGCGTCGGCTCCGGCCACTGCTCCCGGCCACCATCCGCCGGGCCTGGTGGGCCCCCTGGGTGGCGCCGCTGCAGCGGCCAAAACCCTGGGCCTGGACGCCGAACAAACCTTGATGGCCCTGGGCATTGCTGCCTCCCGCACCGGCGGCCTTACCGCCAACACCGGCACCATGGTCAAGTCCACCCACCCCGGCAACGCCGCCCGCATGGGCGCCGAGGCTGCCATCCTGGCCAGCATGGGATACACCGCCAGCCACGAGGTCCTGGAATCCCCCGTGGGCTACGCCGCCGCCCTGTTCGGGGGTAACTTCAACTGGGACGCGGCCACCGGCGGCCTGGGCGCGTCGTGGCGGTTGACCGACCCCGGTTTCGACATCAAGCGCTTTCCAGCCCAGGTCTACATGCAGAACGTCATCGAAGCGGCCCTGAACCTGCGCGAAGAGAACGGCCTGGAACCCGGCGCTATCGAGCAGGTAACCATCCGGCGGCGCGGCCGGGGCCACTCCGGTCCCGTGCCCCGCAGCGGCCTGGACGGCAAATTCAGCGTGGAGTATTGCGCCGCCGCCGCCCTGCTCGACGGCCAGGTGGGCATTAACACCTTCACCGACGAACGCCGCTTCGCCCCGGATATGGAAGACATGCTGGGCCGCATCAATGTGGAACCCGAGGGCCCCGAATCTGGCGCCACCCAGGCTACTGCCCTGCTTAAGAATGGCAGCGCTGTCAGCGCCGAATGCGCCGCCTTCCGCGGTTCCGCCGCCAACCCCATGTCCCGCGACGAAAGGCTGGTCAAGCTCCACGACTGCTTCAATCAGGCCATGTCCGGTGCGGACACCCAGCGCACAATCGAAATGCTGGAAGACCTGGAAAATGTTGCCGACGCGGCAGACTTGATGGCTATCTTGGGCCAGGCGGCAGCGCAGAGGAGCTAAGTGAGAGTTGTTTGAAAATGCCTTCCCCCTTGACGGGGGAAGGGTAGGATGGCGGTGACGTTTCTCCAGAAGTCGCCTTTCCATTCAGTTAACAGGCCGCCAAACCATTCTTGAAACAGTCCTTGGCATCCCTGACTCCGCCGGCAGCGATGGCACCGGGTAGTGGAGATCACCCCGCCCCCCTCAACGCCATCCTTCCCCCGCTGTGTATAATGGAGACCGCCGCAACAGAAACGGGGAGGTCAAAGTCAATGCCTATCATCCAGCGCCCCTACGTGCCACCGGAAGACCAGCCGCCCCAGGAGGACACCTACGTCAATCCCGGCGATACCGGGAGCGTCGACGTCTCCGGTGAGCCCATAACCTTTTACTGCGACTCCTTCCACATCTACAGCAGCCTCTATTCTGCTGTCATGTTCTTCGGCGAGCAGATGGAGGAGCGAGAACCCATCCTGCGCGCCCGCATCAAGGTCAGCCCCCAGATGCTCAAGGCCTTCGCCCTGCTGGCCAGCAAGCACGTTAAGGACTACGAGGAGGCCGTCGGCCCCATAAACCTGCCCGAACAGGTCTACAACGCCTGGGACATCGAGGTGGAAGAGAAGTAAGCGGGTCGGTGGACACTGGCGCGTTTTACTCGAAGCTACCGGCGTCAATCCCGTAAGACCCGGGCATTGAGCCGGAATATTCTGAAGCATTCAGGTTGGCCGACAGAACCAGGCTTGGACTGCCTGTTGGGCAAGTGAGGATTGATCTGTAAGGCCAGAGTCGGACTGTATATACAAGCCTTGGACCTGTCGGAAGCAGTACTTTGCTGGGCGCGTTGGCGTCAGAAATCCTTGCCTTGGCTGTAGACGCCAGGGATAAGAAGCTCATCAAGGCCAATCTAAACTCGTAGCAACGAAGACTAAAGAACATCGGTGAAAATCCGTACCAGGGAGGTGCCCATGACCGGTCCCCAGTCTCAACCCGAAGACGACCGCCTCCTGGCGGAGCACGACTCCATACCCGTGCAGATTGAGTCCGAAATAGACCAGGGCACTCCCGCAGACTGGGACTGGCGCATTATCGGGGCCAGCCAGCCCAACGCTTCCACCTTCCACATCAATCACAGCGACGTTACCCAGGTGAAGGTGGACGCCCTGCGTCCGGAAGACTCCCCGCCCGACTCTCCCTTCGTCATAACCAGGGACATTCCCATCCTCATCATTGACACCCTGGACCAGTACTGGGCCGGGGAGTCGCGCACCCGCCTTCCCCTTCAGGGTCTCAGGGTGCCGGTGTCGGGGGACACGGAGCGGGAAGCCAAGCAGAAGCTGGCCGCCGACCTGGCAGCCCAGTTGCGCCTGCTGCTGCTCTTGTCCTCGTCTCGCCAGGGCAACATCGCCCCGGAGTTGCGGGCCAACTTGATTTACCTCAGTACCGTACTGGAGAGTCGGGGCCACCAGAATTCCTGATTATTGTCTTTCCTCAGCCGGACGCCCCCTCAGCGCGTCAACCACTTCCGCAACCCAGCTGCGGGACGGGGACCGTTTCCTCTTCCGGCGGCAGGTCGCCCATCACCACCACCGTGCCCGACAGCCAGTCGTAAACTGACCGCCCTTCTTCCCGGTCCAGTAGGATAAGGATGAGAGAAATCCCGTCCAGGACGACATACATGGAGCCGCCAAAGACCTGGACTAGGCCCCGAACCAGCTTCTGCCGGCCGTTCATCCGGCGGCCGGTCCTTCGGCCAATGACGTGGGCGCCCACAACTAGGTGGCCGGTAGAGCGGCCTCAGGTAAAGTAGGCAAACAGGTAGAAGGTCCGTGCAAGAAACCAGTGAACATCAACCGGCACGTTGCCGCCATAGATGGGCAGGGTGGCATCGGTGGGCCTCAGTTAATAAGAGAAAAGGCCTACGTCGGGGCGGGTAATGAAGTAGGTGATTACTACTAGCAGCCCGTAAATCAAACTGGCTGGCAGAAGCCCGTATATCCATGCGTAGTGCTGTTCAGCTATGGTAAGGGGCCGCAAGCCCGGGGAGTTGCCGCCCACTCTCACCCTTGGAGGGCTTGCCGTACCGCCGCCGCTGCCTCTTCCAAAGGCACCATGGTCGCCTCGTCGTCGGTCCGGCCCTTCATCTCCACGGCATTGTTGCGCAGGTTGCGCGGGCTGACCACCAGGCGTACCGGCAGGCCCATCAGGTCGGCGTCGTTCAGCTTCACTCCCGCCGCCTGGTCGGGCCGGTCGTCGAAGATGGTCTCGATGCCGTTGTCCCACAACTCCCGGTACAGCTTGTCGGCCGCGGCGGCCACCGTCTCGTCGGTCATGTTCAGGCCCACCAGGTGCGCCTGGTATGGCGCTATGGGCGCAGGAAAGACAATGCCCTTGTCGTCATGGTTCTGCTCGATGGCCGCGGCCAGCAGCCGCCCCACTCCGATGCCGTAGCAGCCCATGGTAATGGGGTGCTGCTGTCCCTCCTGGTCCAGGTACATCGCGCCCAGGGCCTCGCTGTAGGACGTGCCCAGCTTGAAGATGTGGCCAACCTCCACGCCCCGGGTGGCCTCCAGGGGTGTTGGGCACTGGGGACACAGGTGGCCCGGCTGGGTAAGGGCAATGTCAGTGAGAATATCCACGTCGAAGTCCCGGGGGTAGTTGGCATTGATGAAGTGGGTATCGGGCTTGTTGGCACCCACCACGAAGTTGCTGCCCTGGGTTATCGAGTTGTCCGCCACCCGCCGCATATTGGTGATTCCAATGGGCGAAGCCGACCCTGCCACCAGTCCCGCATCCCTCACCTCCTCGTCGGTGGCAAAGCGCAGGTCGTTGCAGTGCAGATTGTTCTTCAGCTTGACCTCGTTGACCTCCAGGTCGCCCCGCACGGTAACAAACACCACCTCTTCATCGGCGGCGTAGAAGACGGCCTTCAGCGTCTGGCTGGTGGGCACGTCCAGGAATTCCGCCAGCCCGGCGATGGTCTTGAGACCGGGCGTGTCGACTTCCTCCAGCGGCAGTTCCGGTCCCATCACCTGTTCGGGATACAGCCCTTCCGCCTTTTCGGCATTGGCGGTGTAGCCGCACGCCGGACAGGTGATGACCGTGTCCTCCCCGGTGGGCGTGGCCAGCAAAAACTCGTGGGAGTCCTTCCCGCCGATGGCCCCACTGTCCGCCTCGGCCATCAGCACCGGCAGGCTGCAGCGGCGGTAGATATTGCGGTAGGCCTGGGCCATGGCCTGGTAGCTGTCGTCCAGGCTGTCGTCGTCGGCGTTGAAACTGTAGGCGTCCTTCATGTCGAACTCGCGCACCCGCACCAGCCCGGCCCGGGGCCGGGGTTCGTCCCTGAACTTGGTCTGAATCTGGTAGAGAATCACCGGCAGGTCCCGGTAGCTCTGGACATTGGCCCTGACGATGCTGGTGACCACCTCCTCGTGGGTTGGGGCCAGCACCATGGGACGGCCCCGCCGGTCCTCCATAGAGAAAAGCACCTCGCCCATGGCGTCGGCCCTGCCCGTCTGCTCCCACAACTCGCGGGGCTGCAGGGCCGGCATCATCAATTCCTGGCCGCCAGCGTTGTCCATCTCCTCCCGGATGATGTTCTCAATCTTGCGCAGGGAGCGCCAGGCCAGGGGCAGGTAGGCATATACCCCGGCCGCCACCTGGTAGATCAGGCCGGCCCGCAGCATGAGGCGGTGGCTGGCCGTTTCCGCCTCCGGCGGGTCCTCCCGCAAAGTCTTGGTCACCAGTTGGGTCAATCGCATATGGTCGTGTCCCTCTTATTGCGTGGCAGCAGCTTCCCAGGGGTTGATTATTTCGACGCCGCAGTCGGTGAAGTCCCGCACGTTGCGGGTGGCAACGGCGGCGCCATTGGAGCGGGCGATGGCGGCAATCATGCAGTCCAGCTCATGCCCTTCCATGGGCCGGCCAATTGACCTGCGGTGAGCCATTATTGTCGCATATTCGCTGGCAGCAGCCCGATCGAAGGGCAGGATTCGGTCAGGCAGGAAGTTGGTCAACACCAGGTCAATGGATTGGAACAGCAGGCCACGTCTCCGCCCTACTGGCAGCCTGGCAGCCCCGTATCTCAGTTCTCCTTCCACAACAGTGGTGATGTACAAATCTGCAACGGGCTGGGTACTCCACCAACTTGCGACGGGTGCAACTGGAAGTTCCAGCATCAATTCAGATATGACGTTCGTATCGAGGACTATCACTGGCTAGATTCAGAATCGTCAGCTTGTCGCCGGCTGGAGCGCTCGGGATGCCGGAGTTCCTCGACATTATTGATGAAAACCTCAATGTCTTCCTCAGTTAAGCCAGAAGAACGGAACATATTGTGTATTCCCGTAGCCAGGTCCAATCCAGTCTTTGGCGTCTGCTGCCCCTTCGCTGGATTAATCTTTACCTTCGGCGGCAGCGCCGCCGCCAGAATCCGCCGCACCTCCTCCTCCATGGAGCAGCCATGCTTGGCGGCCTGTTCTCTCAGCCGTTCCTTCAGGTCCTCGTCCAGGTTGCGCACCGTTATGCTGGCCATGGATTCACCTCCGGTTAATCCCCCGCCTCCACCGGCGTACTCTCCACCTCTTCCATCAGCGCCGTCAGCATTTCCTCTTCCGAAACCACCCTTACCTTCTGGCCCTTGCGGAATATGACCGCCCGGCCGGCTCCCGCCGCTATGCCCACGTCGGCGTCCTTGGCCTCGCCCGGGCCGTTGACCTCGCAGCCCATCACCGCCACCTTCACGTTCCGGTCCGACTTCTTCAGCAGCGCGTCCACGTCGTTGGCCAGCTTGCGCACGTCCACGTCCGCCCGCCCGCAGCTGGGGCAGGCCACCAGGGTTGCGCCCTTGCTGCGCAGGTTCAACGACTTCAGAATTTCGTACCCGACGACCACCTCTTCCACCGAGTCGTCGCTAAGAGACACGCGGATAGTATCGCCGATGCCCTCGTACAGTAGGTACCCCAGCCCCACGGCGGTCCGGATGGAACCCGACTGGGCCGTGCCCGCCTCGGTAATGCCCAGGTGGAAGGGATAGGGGACCATCTCGGCCAACTGGCGGTACGCTTCCACGGTGGTGGGAACGTCAAATGCCTTCAGGGAAATCTTGATCTGGTCAAAGTCCTGCTGCTCCAGCAGGCTGATCTCCCACAGGGCGGTGGCCACCATGTGGTCCACGATGCTGTACTCCCCCTCCCTGGCCTCCCCGGCCTTGGGCAGCTTGTTGACCAGGTCCATGTGGCGGGAGAATCCCCGCGTGCGCCCGATGCCGCCCACCGGGGGCAGGCTGCCGAAATTAACGCCGATGCGGATGGGAATATCCCTCTCCTTGGCAACCTTCACCACTTCCTTCACCTGGTCCTCGTTGCGCAGGTTGCCCGGGTTCAGGCGCAGGCAGTCCACGCCGCCCTTGGCGCATTCAATGGCCAGTTGGTAGTGGAAGTGAATGTCGGCAATGAGCGGGATGTTGATCTGCTTCTTAATCTCCGCCATGGCCTGGGCCGCTTCCATGTCGGGCACCGCCGACCGGATGATGTCGCAGCCCGCCTCTTCCAGTTCTTGAATCTGGCGGACGGTGGCCTTGACGTCCCGTGTATCAGTCTTGGTCATAGACTGGACGGTAATGTCGGCATCGCCGCCGACCTTGACGTCGCCCACATAAACCGGCTTGGTAACGCGTCGCTTTTTCATGGGTCATACTCCCGCTGGTGGCCGGGTAACTAGTGTGTGGAAACAGGAACGTGGTACTACCAACCAATGTTACACGAAACGCAAAACCCGCGCCAGAACGGGGCATAGATTGTAGCGACACAACCGCCCAATTGGACTAACCCCACCATCAATGTTAAGGTAGGGCAACTGGCCCAGGAGGCGATTAATGGCAGAAGCAATGGAAGGCAATACGGTGAGTGTCCACTACACCGGCACTCTGGACGACGGTACGGTGTTCGATTCCTCTGTAGGCGGCGACCCCCTGCAGTTCACCATCGGCCAGGGGCAGATGATCCCCGGCTTTGAGCGAGGCGTAGTCGGCATGGAGTTGGGGGAGACCCGCACCCTTGTTGTTGCCGCCGACCAGGCCTACGGCGTCCACCGGCCCGACGGCGTGTTCGAGATAGACCGCTCCGAAATCCCCACCACCATCCCCCTTGAGGTGGGCATGCAGCTCCAGGCCACCGGCGCCGGCGGCCGTCCCGTAACGATGACGGTAGCAGCCCTGTCCGACGACAAGATCACCATGGACGCCAACCACCCCCTGGCCGGCAAAGACCTGACCTTTGAGATTGAACTGGTGGGAATAAGTTAGGACACGGACCATCAGTGTCATAAGTTCTCCATGCCTATGCACGATCCCTGCCACCCCGGTAAGATTGTCAGATGTGAGTGCCTGGAACCCCTGGGGCTGACCATAACCCGGGCAGCCAGGGGCCTGGGCATAAGCCGTCAGAAACTTTCGGACCTGGTGAACGGCAAGACCGGGGTAACCGCCGACATGGCTATCCGGCTCTCCCTTGCCTTCGGCTCTTCGCCCGAGACGTGGCTGGGTATGCAGTCGGCATACGACCTGTGGCGGCCGCGAAATCAGTTGGAATCCCTGGAAGTTGAACAATTCGCAGCGGCGGGTAATTCCTGAATCCTTGCCCACTTGAAATGCGGCGTCAGCCATCTCCAAAGAAAAGCAACGGAGGGTTGGAAGATGGAAGTCGTTGGCACACACAACTCGTCATGGCTTCTGAATGTCGCCATGCTCCTGCTCATACTATTCGCTTTCTCGGCAACCCTGCCACTGCTGACGGGGCTGGCGTGCGGGTGGAAATTGCGAAGTTTGTCGGTTCGCGGGGGCTTCTTCGTAGGCATATCTGTAGGGATCATGGCGTTCTTGCTGAGCTTGGCGGCCATATTTGTCAACGCTCCAAGCCTTGCCATAGTGATTTTGCCGGTGCCTCCTGCAGTGGTGTGGCTCTTGTGCTGGCGGGCGGACAGGAGGAAAATGCGGGTTATCGGCGATTAAGGGAATGAATAAGTCCCGGTTTCCAATACTGAATCAGGAGTTTTCCCCATGTCCGAACGCAGCGGCAGACTTGAAGGCAAGGTAGCAATCGTAACCGGCGCCGGTTCCAGCGGCCCCGGCGTGGGCAACGGCAAGGCCGCCGCTGTCCTGTTCGCCCGCGAGGGCGCTAAAGTCCTGCTGGTGGATAATGTTCAGGCCCGGGCCGAGGAGACCCTGGCCATTATTCGCGAAGAGGGCGGCGAGGCCGAAGTCTTCGAGGCCAACGTCATAAACGCCGACGATTGCCGCCGCATGGTGGACGCCGCCGTTGACCGCTGGGGCCGCCTTGACGTGCTGGACAATAACGTGGGCATCTCCCGCCGAGGTACGGTCCTGGAGATCAACGAAGAGGACTGGGACTTTGTCATGGCCGTCAACGTCAAGAGCATCGTCCTGTGCAGCAAGTACGCCATCCCGAAGATGATCGAAAGCGGCGGCGGCTCCATCATCAATATTTCGTCCATCGCCGGGCTGCGGGCCCACAGCAGCACTCCCTACACCACCTCCAAGGCCGCCGTCCAAGGCCTCACCATGTCCATGGCCGCCGACCACGGCCCCGATGGCATCCGCGTCAACTGCATCGCCCCCGGCCTGGTCTACTCCCCCATGGTGGCCCCCCGGATGGACGACGACCTCCGCGAGATCCGCCGCAGCGCCGCCCCCCTGCGCACCGAGGGCGACTCCTGGGACATTGGCTACGCGGCACTGTACCTGGCCAGCGACGAGGCCCGCTGGGTCAACGGCGTGGTCCTGCCGGTGGACGCCGGCCTGGTCCAGGTAACCCCCGTAACCTACCAGACCCTCGCCCAGCAGCAATACGCCCAGCCGGGCTAGCTTAGACCGTCATTCCGGACCCGAGCCAGAATCCGTTTGTGTTACCATTTCAGGGAACCCTTAATCCGAACCTGTCTTAGGTGCCACCGCAATGGCCACTCCCCGCGCAAAACTCCGCCAGGACACTCCGCCCGTTGAAACGGATCCGGCTACGCCGGAACCATTCGGCCCCATCGTGCTCCGGTTGCCCCCGGCCGTGAAGTTCACCGAAGAACAGTTCTTGGAACTGTGCGGTCTGAACGACGAACTGCGCATCGAAATCAACTCCCGGGGAGAACTGGAACTCATGGCCCCTACTTTCAACAATACGTCAAACAGGAACATCAGAATTTCTGCACGCCTGCAAATTTGGGCCGAGACGGACGATTCAGGACTGGCCTTTGAGTCAAATGCCGGCTTCAACCTGCCCAACGGGGCCCTCCGCTCCCCTGATGCGTCCTGGGTTCTAAAGAGCCGCCTGGCGGAAATACCTGAAACTGAACGTCTCAGGTTTTCCCCCATCTGCCCCGACTTCGTAGTCGAACTGCGTTCCGAATCCGACCGGCTACGCGATATACAGGCCAAAATGGAAGAGTACCTGGCAAACGGTGCCCGTCTGGGCTGGCTGATAGACCCCTTGGACCCCCGCCATCGCGTCTATATCTACCGCCCCGGCGTTGATGTGGAAGTCCTGGAAGCCCCGGAAACCCTGTCCGGCGAGCCGGAACTCCCCGGCTTCGTCCTGGAAATGCAGCGCATCTGGGAACAGCCCATTTAGCGTGTTATTCCATTGACATTGCGTTACAAGATTCCCAATCGGGTAGCTTGGAATGTCGTCATACCGGCTTTCGCAGGTATCCAGGAAATTCCGGCACAGGGAAACCACCTGGCTGGCGTCACTTTCTTCCGCAAAATTTCAGACTTGCAGCACCTTCCAGGCAGGGCTATTGCATGGATGGATTAGCGAACTGGAGGAGCATGGTAGTCAGGA
>JAPPLU010000032.1 GCA_028874075.1 Chloroflexota bacterium | reverse complement strand
CTTGCGTTCTACTCTACCCCAGGTATCTGCGCTTTTCACCTTGGCTTTCGTTTAGTAGGGTTGCTGGTGGCAGCCGAAGGCATCGGGCAGCTGACCGGGGCTGGGGCCATGGCTTTGACCAGGGACTTGCAGCGTCACGGTCTAGTGTTCCTCATCGGATCCACGGCGGTTCTGATCATGGGCATTCTGTTTGTCTGGTCCCCCTGGTATATGATGGCCTTCGCCATTCTAATTCTGGGAGGCGTGGGCCAGTCGGGTTTTGGCACCATGCAGAGCACCATAACCATGCTGTCGGCGCCGCCAGAGATGCGAGGCCGTATGGTGGGGCTGATGAGCGTCTGCATTGGAATCGGCACACCCTTGGGCGCCCTGGCCATCGGCTTAATGGCAGAAAACTTTGGGACCCCCTTGGCAATAACGGTAAACGCACTGATCGGTCTGGGGTTGTTGCTGCCTTCCGTCATATTCACGCCCCTGGCGTGGGGTCAGACCCGTCAAGCCCGGGCCATCCAGGCTGAGTAGCACCACAGACCGCGAATTACTGTCCATTGAGTGGGATAGAATGGGGTCCCTGTTGCCGGCTGCGAGAGCAGAATGTATATTCGGTAGGCCGATGGCCCGCTCCTTACTATGGTCAACAGGTGGGTCATCGATTTCATGAAAAAAACAAAGGGAGATCGCAATGGCAAAGATTCTGGTAATTCAAGGCGCGGGAATGAACATGCGTGGCAAGGTCCAGGTGGAAATCTTCGGTCCCATGACCCTTGCGGAGATCAACGAGCAGGTCAAGGGCTATGCCGAAAGCCTGGGTGTGGACGTGGAATTCGTCCACTCCAACGTCGAAGGCGAAGTGGCGAATGCACTATACGCAGGCCACGACGGCGACGTGGACGGCGCGGTAATCAACCCGGCGGGTTACACCTCCCTGAACGGAGTGCTTCGCGCGGCCATAGCCCAGGTCCGCTACCCGGTGATCGAAGTTCACGCCTCCAACCCCACCTCGCGGGGTGCCGTGTCCGCCGTACAGCCTGTCTGCAAGGGCTCCGTTTACGGCTTCGGCGTATACGGCTACTACCTGGCCCTGGACGGGCTAAAGCGTTCCCTGGGGTGACAATCGCCATCACCGGGTTTGGTACTCCTGAAGATAACCGGCCACCGGGCCGGCCAATCCTCGAGAGCAATCCGTTGTGCTGGCGCCTCACCACCCTTATATGTAGCTTCAGTCGTCTCCTGGGCTTGACTGCCGTCACTGCAGGCCCCTGAGACAATATTACTTTTCAGGACCGATGGTATGTTCCTATTCTTAGCCGCTCTGCTGTTGGCAGCCGTAATCTTCCTCGTGTACCGCTACATGTACAGGAACCGGGAGCCCTTCCACCCGCCTGGAACCTACCGGCCTGAAACGCTTGACGAGCTTCATGTAATAGGTACTCCGGACGATGAAATAGCCTTGGAGCTCGAAGCAGCCTGGCGGAGGATAGCGGACCGGGAATATCGCGACTTCAGTCCTCGCTTTACCGGTGAAGAAGTGGACCTCTGTTTTCAGACGTCCAGGCTCCAGGTGCACTCGGTAGTGACAGTCGCCACCAACACGGTTTCCACCGTGGTGCAACTGGACAACGAAGGCAGAGAAATACCTGCTTTAGTCCGGGCCATCATGCAGGGTACTAACGCGAGGCTGGCCGACAGGCTGCAACGATACCGCGAATCGCAGGAGCCCTTTCCCCTTCCCCCAGGTGCAATGCGGGTTTACTGGACTTACGAAGAAGGCGAATGGAAGTTTGCTGCCATAAGTGGTGAAGATCTTGCCGCCGAAGAAGAAATTCACCTGGCGGTAGGTGAAGCCGTTCTGCTGCAGGATGACTGGAAGGAACCACCCTTTGCGGCTACCGTTCTGGGGCCTCCGGAACCAGTGGATGAAACCACCGTAAAGGTGCCCATGAGGCTTACCAGCGTACTTCCTGCATGGTCCTACCCCAGTTACGGCTGGCACGGGTTATTGTTGCGCACTACCCCGGATGCCGGTGGGGAAGAAAAGAACTGGGCTCCTCTCTCCCTGGAGGACCAACGGGATGGCAGGACGGGTGGAATGACCCCTTTAGTGACGTTATCTTGTTTCAGGCCGGAACCCACGAAGGCTACGTCTATTTTGGACCCGATGCTTATGAGGATGATGAGCCGGCCTGGGACGAACCTTTCGTAACCCTACAATTCTTTGATGGGTCGGAAGAGATGATACTGGTAGACCTGAACCGTTCTGTTGCTCCTGCCCCTCGAGCCCGTTTCGACGGATGCCGGCCGGATAACCCCGCCTTACCCGATAATGTCCTGGACGCCTTGAAAGAAGGGGATGGCTTCTGGTCAAACCTGCCGGACCCGACGCCGGCGCTTCTTGGGGACACGGTATCCATTGTTGAAGAGGACGACGCCCCGCCCTTCCTAGACCTGATTGCATTGGGTGTACCGGAGTCCGGGGATGGTATTTCCCTTCGGGTTCCGGTCAGGGTCGTGGCCCGCTTGGACTCCGGCCCCAGGGACTACTATGTCGATGCGTGGTTATCCACTGCGCCAGACTCTTTCGGCAGAATACACCATGTTGCTACCACCCTTGACCGTTTCTCAAACTCCCCAACACCCGGGGACTCCTTGGACCTGAAGGGTATGGTAATGGGCGAAGTCCGAGAAGGATTCCTTTACTTCGCTCGCGATGACCATCAGGGAGATACCGAAATGCCGGACGAACCCTTTACCATTCTCTGGTACGGGCCCGACCGGCTGGAATTGCCCATGGATTTGTCCGTTTCCCGGTAGTTATTCTACGCTCTTGGACCAAGAGCAGAATCTCTATCCTCAACGCAGGCATCGCACCTGCGTAAACACCGCCTCGTGGATATCAGCGTTAGAGATCAGGTAGTCCATGATTACCCGCATCGTCTTGCCCTCGTCGGCCAGGCTGTACTTGTCCTTCATCGCCGTTACAAAGGCCATCTGGTCCGGGTTCAAGTCTATTTCGTAGCTCTGCTTGTCTCCCGCCATTTCCCAACTCCTTGAGGGTTTTTGCCGGCAGACAAAAGCTCGGCCGGCCAAGGATATGGTTGAGCATAGACCATTATCCCCTTACCTTCAACAAGTTAGGTGAACGAGGTATATGGGGAATCTCCCTGGAGTGAAGCCTGGTTAAAAGAGGGTGAATCAGTCGAAGAAGGTGTAGCCGTTGCGGTTGAGGGTCACCGTGGTCTCGATACGCCACCGGAAGGCCGCCTGCATTGGTTCCGGCTCGAACTGAACCGACCGCAAACTGCGCGGCAAATTGTCCCTGATGGTGCTCTCGGCAGCCTGGGCCCTTTCCAGCAGCGCTGTATCGTCGCCGGCCCGGTCCTGGTCCCGCACCAGGAACCAGCGAATCCACAGCCAGTTAGAGTGGATGTATATATACGCCGAATCCAGCTCCCGTTGCCGCATCTGTTTCTGGAGGCTGGCTACTGCTTCCTTTAGCTCCCGGTTGTCCTGCTCCAGCCGCTGAATGGCCTGGTCGACACTGCTCGTTGTCGCGCCTTCAGTACCCAATGCCTTCTTCCCTCCAATCCGCGGTACGGTTCCCTGGGTATGTGTTGGCTAGTCAATCGCCACTACTGATCCATCTTCGGTTCGGACGTACAGCCTCCCTTCGGCAAAGGCCATGGGTTCATTCACACCGGCGTCCAGCGTTAAATTCCAAATCTCCTCGCCTGATTCGCCATCCACGGCATAGACGCGGCCCTCTTGGGTGGCAATGTAGACCGTGTTCCCCACGACTATAGGGGATGCATAGATTCCCCCCTCGGTCTCGAACCGCCATTGCTCACTTCCGCTGGCAGGGTCGATGGCGTAGAGGCGCCCATCCAGGTCCCCCACGTAAAGCCGCGTATTCGTCACCGCCGGGGAAGCGACAATGCTGGAATCCTCGCCGTCCGGCGAGAACCGCCAAAGTCCTCCCTGTTGTCCGGCTGGCCGGGGAACTCCGGGAACCTGCCACAACCAGAACTGGGCCCAGACCCGCTTGAACTGGTACTGCCCGGGCACTTCCTTCTCCGTGGCATCGATGGCGTAGATCCGGCCCCCCGCAGCAAAATACACCTGGTCGTGGGCAATAACTGGGGCCGCGTTAGTGGACCTGGGAGTTCGATAGACCAGCCTGTTTTGACCGGTCCGGGCGTCCAGTAAGTGAACCCTGCCCCCCTTGTCGGGCACCGCCATTATTCCGTCTGCCACCGGACTATGCGAACTCACCTTGTCGGTTGCTTCGTAAGTCCAGATCACTTTTCCCGTGGCGGCGTCCAGGGCATATTGCAGGTTATCCCACGCCCCTAAGTACAGAATTCCGTCGTGAACCACCGGGGAACTGGTAATAATGTCCCCGGTCCTGAACTCCCAGATAACTTCGCCCGTATCGGGCGCCAGCGCCCTCACATGGTGGTCGAGGAACCCGGCGTAAAGCCTTCCGCCCGCCAGGGCCAGGGAAGTCTGCACTGGGCCCGAGGTGGGCTGCGACCAGATTAACTCGCCCGTGTCGGCATCCAGCGCCACTATCTTGAAATAGGCGCCTTGGTACACTACGCCGTCAGCCACAATGGGTCCTGCCCGGGTCCCTTCCCCTGTAGGCGCGTTCCAGCGAATGGTTCCAGTCGGGAGGTCCTGGGATCTGCCGGCGCTGAACACCGTCTTTCTTTGGGCCAGATCGCCGCCCGCCATGGACCAACGTTCAATGGTCGAGTTTGACGAGGCCTCAGTGGTTGGCCTGTTGAAGAGGAGGATGCCGTAATTGGGCAAGAAGGGATAATTGAGCCAGAAGACAAACAAAAGAACGGCCAGCACACATCCGCTGACGATAAGGCGTTTTCTGGTAATAAAGCGACGCTCCCGACCGGAGAGGGCCCACCCGGGCAGCGAAAAAGCCGGCTGATTACACTCGGGGCAGCGCCTGGAGCGGGGAATGCTTGCGCCGCAGTGGGGGCAAATGGTATCGGCTAAGGCCTCCAGGGATTCGCCGGTGGCTTGCTTGCCAAAGATGCGGTTCAATCGCAAAAAGCCATTTCTCCGTGCCATAAGTCCTTCAAGGCTCGGATGGGGGACTCACTTTCAGTCCCGGCCCGCCCCAAGCCCTAAACAATCAAAGGTGAGAATAAAACGGAGGTTAAGGGGTTAGCCAAAACTGCCAGTGGGAGGGCTTGGTACCCCGGATGGGCTTCGATCCCATGATCTCCACCTTGAAAGGGTGGCGTCCTAACCTGGCTAGACGACCGGGGCACACCAGAACATTTTACTACAACGGCGATGTAAAGCCAATGATGCTAGAGGCGCGGATACGGAATGGCGTAAGGGTGACTCATCATTCTAGCCGGACAGTTGCGGTATGTGATGGATAACTGCGGCGCGCAGCCAGGTTCCATCTTCACTAGACCTCCGGATAGGCATGAGGCGCCTGTGCCGCCGCCTTGCGTGGCTTTGCTGGAGCTTTCCTCTTCCTGGCCTTGGCACGCTCGGCGGCCCTGGCATCCTTTTCGGCCGCCTTAATGAAGCCCTGTTTCGAAGGACAGCCGTGGCCCACCACGCACTCCTGGCAGCGGGGTCGCTGTGCTTTGCAGACCAGGCGACCATGGTTGATGAAAGCCTGGTGGAAGGGGTAAACCTGTTCCGGTTCCACCGCCTCCTCCAGCAGGTCGTGAGCCTTGTCTGCCGTTACTTTCGGACCGATTAGCGCCAGGCGTTGGGAAACCCGGTAGATGTGGGTGTCGATGGCCATCGCCGGCATTCCCAGCGAAAAGCTCAGGATGATGCCTGCGGACTTCGGACCAATGCCAGGTAGTTGCCTCAACCATGCTTTGGCTTCCGGCAACGGCATTTCCCGAAGAAACGACAGGTCCAGAGAGCCATTTAGTTCAATGATCTTGCCCAGCACTTCCTTGATTCTCGGAGCTTTGATTTTGGCCAGCCCACCGCCGCTGATAGCCTCCTCGATGTCGGCAACATCCCCTCCGGCCACCGCCTCCAGAGAACCGAAACGCTGCATCAAGCTGCGAAACGCCCGTTCTGAGTTGGTATCCGACGTGTGTTGGGACAGTATTGTGAAAGTCAATTCGTGGACTGGGTCGAGGCGGGGTTCCTCCGGAAAAGGACCATACTCCGCAGTCATTAGGCGTATGGCGTCATTGACTGGAATGGACTGCGCGGCCTTCTTCCGACTTCGCCGGCGGGGAGCCGGCTGCCCCGTTTTCGTCGATGTCCTCTGCCTTTTGGGCTTATCGGTCGTCGTCACCCTTTATCTCCGGGTTATAATGGGCCTGTCGTGAAGCTTGATGGCGTCCCCGGGCCTTTCAGGCGGCCCCACCCATGTTCCGGCGCTGTTCCGCCCTCAGGAACTGTTCCAGCTCCAACACAACCTCTCCCGGTTCCGGCATGGGAGTGTCCACCACCGACTCATCGTACCGGTCTTCCAGCTTGCGTACATAATTTGCCAGCTGCTCATCCTTCTCGATGGCCTCCACCACTTCCCGGTCGAAATTCTCGGCGGCGGAACGCAATTCCATCAGGTTAACCGGAAGCTTTAATACACGGGAAATGTGCTCGGCCAGGGTGTAGCATACCCGGTAGTTGGGGGCCGCCTGAAGGTAATGGGATGTGTGGCCCCACAGTGAGGCGTAACTCATGCCCTTCCTGGTGCAAGTGTCCATAACTGCCGTGCTGATGCCCGTGGGACCCTGGTAATTGGAGGTTCCAATGTTGGAGGACTGCAGCGCTTCCTGCAGCAATGGCTGGGTGGAAGAACCCGTCAATTTGACCTGCCGAGTGTGGGGAACTGCGTCCAGCAGCGCCCCCAGGTGGACTACTGTCTTAACCCCCAGGTCCAGTGCCAGGTTTGCAATGGTCTCCGAGAAGGTACGCCATTTCAGGTTTGGTTCCACGCCGATGAAGAACAGGGCGCCCTTTGCTGTTTCTTCCCCAACGGGACGTGGGGCCTGCCACGTATAGAATTCGTTGGCCGGCCAGCGCACCCGGCGACGGCCATCCCGTGTCCGGTATGACCTGGGGCGTTCCTGAGAGAAGTCGTAGAACTCTTCAGGGTCGATTTCCGCAAACTTGGTGGCTCCAAGCTGGCGGACCATGTATTTGACGGTGGAGGTGGCGCTTTCCCCGGCATCGGGCCATCCGGCAAAGGCAACAATCAAGTGGTCGAACTTGGTATCAGGCTTCTGGTGGACTATCAGGTGGTTCATTGCCCGGCCCCCATGGAAAATTCCCGTCGGTGCGGGTCACGATGGCGGAGGTACCCCAAGGGTCAGCAGGCGGGGAGAATTCGCTGGTGAAGGTTTTCACAACCAGTGTAACATCGGCCCTTGTAGCTAACAAGAACCTGAACGATTGGCGTGGTCACAAGGCCCGACCGGAGAGAATACCCAGGTAAGCCGCTGCCAGCCCCACTGCCAGGTTGGCCGCAATGTTAATTCCGGCCCGGGTTAATTCGCCCGACTCCAACAGCCGGACAGTGTCGTAACTAAGGGTGGAGAAGGTGGTGTAGCCCCCCAGCAGTCCGATGGCAACCATCGCCCGCACATCGCCGGAAATCCCGTTGCGCTGCAGTGCATATGCCAGGAAGAATCCCAGCGCGAATGACCCGGTTACGTTGACGAAGAAAGTGCCCCAGACAGTGCCGGGCCCAAGCAAATGTATGGCCAGCCGGCCAGCGGCAAACCGCATGACAGTGCCGACGGCGCCTCCAATCGCTACCAGGAGGTATAGCATAGAATCAGCAGGCAGTCCGGCGGCGATTTAACAGTTTGCTCCATAGCTTGAGGCCGCATGGCAGCCTATTCCCGCCACGGCGAAATCCCCGTCGTCTTCATCCGCAGGGTGTACACGGAGGTGCGGGCCGTGAAGAACATGGTCCGGTTATCCTCGCCGCCCCAGGCGCAGTTGGCCGGAATCTCGGGAAGGCGAATAATTCCCACATGGGTACCGTCGGGGTCAAACACCCAGCAGCCCCCGGGTCCCGTGCTGTACACCCGGCCTTTAGAGTCTACCTTCATACCATCAGGCACCCCGTCCGGTTCGTCCGAGGACATGTCCGCGAACACTCGTCCGTTGGCCGTTGTTCCATCCGGCAACACATCATAGGCGGCGATGTACATTCGCTCCCGGGTATTGGTGACGTAGAGGATGCTTTCATCAGGAGAGAAGGCCAGTCCGTTTGGGTATTCGGTGTCGGTAACGACGGCGGTTACGACGCCATCCGGGGCGATGCGGTGGACACCGCTGAAGTCAATCTCGCGCTCTTCCGCGGGCACCCGGCCGCCGGGATTGGTGAAGTACATGCTGCCGTCCAACTTGCAAACCACGTCGTTGGGCCGGTTCAGGCGCTTGCCATCCCATTGTTCCGCCAGCGCGACAATGGACCCGTCAGGTTCCCTTCGGCTCATTCGCCGCCCGTCTCCCTCGCACATGACGAGCCGGCCTTGCAGGTCAAAAGTCAGGCCGTTGGACCCGTTGCTGGGCTCCCGAAAGATCTCAGGTTCACCACCCGGCGTAAGTTTGAAGATGGCTCCCGGTTCCCGCCGCACATCCACGAACAGCCAGTACCCTTCCGGGTGCCACAGTGGCCCCTCGGTAAAGACAAACCCGGTGGCCAGGCATTCCGCCTCTGTAGTTTCAAGGATCTGCTCCAGTCCGCCAGACATCTCAATCCCTCCCCGCTTCTCAGATACTCCTTGTAAGAAACACTTAACCGGCTAACCCGTCAGGTGCGACAAATACTGCTCAACGTAATCCATCCCTGCCAGGTCGCTGAACGCCGCCATCAACTGCCTCGTTACCGGGCCCGGAGGACTGCCATCACCAATGGTGGCCCCGTTGACCTTTCGGATGGGGCAGATGCACAGGCTGGTGGAGGTCAGGAAGGCCTCGTCGGCGGTGTATGCGTCGTACAGGTCCAGGTCAGTCTCAGACACGGGCAGATCCAGGCCCTGGGCCAGTTCCATCACCACTCCCCGGGTAATGCCCTCCAGCACAAACTGCCCCTGAGGGGTGGCCACCGCCCCGTCCTTGACAAGGAATATATTGCTGCCTCTCCCTTCGGTCAGGTTTCCTTCCTCATCCAGCAGCACTGCCCAGGCGTCAGGATCGGTGTCCTGCACTTCAAGGTCGCCCATGATCAAGTTCAGATAGTTGTGCGTCTTGGCCCGGGGACTCACGAACCGGGGCGGTATTCGCGGCACCGAGGGTGTAACGATGCTGATCCCGTCCCGATACAGGCTGGCCCGCCGGGCAAACGGAATGGCGTGACTCTCGATCAAGACCGTCGGACGCATGGAAACGCCTGGCTCGGTGCTCTCCACTCCCCGGCTGATCCGCTGCATCACCCACATGTCCTGTCCGGCGGGAAGCAGTGGGTGATTGTGGTTCACAACCTCCAGCGACCACCGTTCCATTTCCTCCGGCGTCATCCCCGGGTCGATGCGCAGGTATCGCAATGAGTTGTAGAGACGGTGGATGTGTTCGCGGAGCTTGAACGTTCGGCCATTGAACGTCCGGGTGGCGTCAAACACTGCGTCGCCGTAGATGAACCCCCGGTCGCGGATGGGTATGCCTGCATCCCTCTCGGGAATCAGGCTTCCGTTGAAAAAGACGACGTTTTCCTGGGAGGAAATATTGGTCGACATCTAGCATCCTCCACTGTCCCGATATTGGCTGATTTCCTCTGAATTACCCAGAAAACCGAAAATCAGCAATGGTCTAATTCTTTAGAATTGCCAGGACTTACCCTTTACCAGGAAGCTTCTACTCTACCCCCAGGTCGCCCGCAACTTGCCCAATAACCTCGTCCATGGTGGATACAATCTGCTCCACCTCGCCCGGGGTAACGCAGAGTGGCGGCATAATATTCATGACATCGCCCCCCCGCAGGAACAGGCCCCGGTCGGCAAAGCCCTGGGTCAGTCGTGGCCCCAGGTTTGCATCGGCAGGGAAATGTTCCTTGGTATCCCGATCCTGTACCAGTTCCATGCCGCACATCAGGCCCAGGCCGCGCACCATGCCGATGATGGGGTGCTTTTCCCTCAGCTCTTCCAGCCCGTCCAGCAGGTATTTGCCCATAGTTGCCGAATTCTCCACCATGCCTTCCCGTTCCATGATTTCCAGGTTCTTCAGCGAGGCTGCCGCCGCCACCGGGTGCCCGCCGAAAGTAATGACATGGCGGAAGGCCGCCCGGGGACTGCCCACGAAAGCGTCGGCGATGGGCTTGCGCAGGATGGCCCCGCCCATAGGGATGTAGCCGCTGGTGATTCCCTTGGCCACCGTCATCATGTCGGGCACGATTCCCCAGTGCTCGCAGGCAAACCACTTGCCCGTCCGCCCGAAGCCGGTAATCACCTCATCGGCAATCAACAGGCAGCCGTACTTGTCGCACAGCTCTCTTAGCAGCGGCCAGTAGTTTTCCGGGGGAACGACCGACCCCATGGGACTGGAAATGGGTTCCGCTACAACCGCCGCTATCGTCTCCGGCCCCTGGAACTTGATGATGTTCTCGATGGCATCCACGCACCGCTGGCCGCATTCCTCCGGAGTGCTGCTGTTGAACTCGCAGTGATAGAAGTTGGGTTGGGGAGCGTGGAAGGAATTGGGCATCAGCGGCTCGTAGTCATCCTTGGGATAGAGGAAGTTGCCGCCCAGCGCCAGCGCACCCATGGTCGCCCCATGGTACGAGTCCTTCCTGCTGATGAACTTGGTGCGCTGAGGTTCGCCCGTGCGCTTGAAATAGGCCCGGGTCAGTTTCAGCGCCGTCTCAACCGACTCGGACCCGCCGCTGGTGAAGAAACAGCGCGACAGGTCCCCGGGCATCATCGAAGCGACCTTTTCGGACAGCATCACGGTGGGTTCCGTGGTGGTGCCCATCGGCATGTAGGTAATCTTGAGCATCTGCTCGTAGGCGGCGTCGGCGATCTCCTTCTGGCCGTACCCCACGTTCTTCAGCCACAGGCCCGACATGGCGTCAATGTAGGTATTGCCCATGGCGTCAGTTACCTGGCAGCCTTTGCCTTCAACAAAAATCTGGGGCTCTCCCTTTTCCGCCATGTCGCTGGGTTCACGCAGATACACCCAGAGGTTCTCCAGGGCAGTCTGTTGCAGGTCCCTGACTTCCGTCTCATTCTGATTTGCCATAAAAACCTCCGGCTGCGGTGTATTGGTAGAATCTCGGGAATTGGCAGGTTGCCAGTGTAGCACCGGGCCGCCCCAACCTCAAACGCCCCTGGGGCTATCGGACCCCGAATCTTGCTGTCTGTACCAATTCGACGTCATAGTGCCCCGGGCTTGCTGAAGGGCCCTAAATACTTCCCTCCTGGCCGGTGAAGGGCCCAAAATCCGTTACCTGGTGTGGCCTCTGGGGCAGGCGGCACACTCTATCCTGAACCTGGCCCTGGCGTCAGGAAATTCCACCCGAAGAATTGCGATAGCCCTGCCACCTTCCTCTTGCCACCTTGCGTAACACCCTTCCATTATAAGAAACAGACTCACACCGAAGGGTATAGCTGCGGTCCTGCCCTGACCAAAGCGCATTCTCTATTCGCCTCTTGCGGGAGAGTCGCCTACCTTGTGGGGAGGAAAGGGGAAATGATAAGAGCCCGTCGTCGTGGCCCAAAACGGCCCGGGAAAAGGAGCCAACGGGCCACTTTCCTGCGAACATCAGCTAGGGATTTTCACGGCTCCGGCCCGGCATTCGGGCCGTTCAATCGCTGGTAGTCTCCCATCCCAGATACGAAACGGCCTAAAACGGCCCAAAATGGCGCGAAAAACAAAAAAGCTCATTGGCGGCATCCCTCGCATACCTGAACTTGCCCGCCGGCAGCCTGTGATAAACTTAGCTCCAATGTAGGGTAACCCTCCCACAGTCTCACAAAGCGAGGAATGGTTATGGCTACCACCGAGGCGGCTCGTCGCATCCAGGGTAGGGAACGGGCCGAACTGGCCGAAGAACTGCGCAAGCGCGTGTCGGGCGAAGTGCGTTTCGACCCATTTTCCCGGGTCCTCTACAGCACAGATGCCAGTATTTACCAGATGGAGCCGGTGGGCGTAGTCATTCCCCGCAATACGGAAGACGTCCTGGCAGTAATGGAAGTTGCCCGCGACAATCGGGTGCCCGTGCTGCCCAGGGGAGGCGGTACAGGCCTGGCCGGACAGACCATTAACCATGGCATTGTCATGGACTTCAGCAAGTACCTCAACCAGGTGGTGGAACTGAACCGAGAAGAAAACTGGGTGAAAGTCCAGCCTGGCATCGTTCTGGACTCGTTGAACCGCTACCTGGCGCCCCACGGCTTGCAGTATGCCCCGGATCCTACCACTTCCAACCGTGCCTGCGTGGGAGGCGGCATTGGCAACAACACCTGCGGCGCCCATTCGGTCATTTACGGAAAGACCCTGGACCACATACAAGAAGTCGACGTGGTCCTTTCCGACGCCACTCAGGCCCAGTTCCGGACTCTTCAACCCCATGAGCTGGAGTCCCGCCTGCAGGG
Organism: Chloroflexota bacterium; assembly: GCA_028874075.1. Lineage (GTDB taxonomy): Bacteria > Chloroflexota > Dehalococcoidia > Lucifugimonadales > UBA3495 > Bin22. The sequence continues at coordinate 40,029 of JAPPLU010000032.1, read as the reverse complement.
AGACGGTCTGGAATCCGACATTTACCGGGGAGTTTTGCGGATCGCCCAAGACAATCTGGGAGAGATCGAAGCCCGTTACCCGAAAATCATGCGGCGGGTTAGCGGCTACAACCTGGACTCCTTTCTGGGAGAGGACCCGGTTAACCTGACCAAGATGGTTGTGGGCTCCGAAGGCACTTTGTGCGTCGTTACCGAGGCAAGGGTTAACCTGGTGCCCAGGCCCACCATGACGTCGTTGTCCGTCCTCCATTTCAGGGACATTTTTGAGGCCAGCGAGGCTACCGTGGAGGTCTTGAAGCACGAGCCCTCCTCCGTCGAGGTGCTGGACAAGATGGTACTGGACCGGTCCCGCGAGTCCATGGGCCAGTCGCGCAACCTGGCCTTTGTTCAGGGTGACCCTGGCGCCATGCTGCTGGTGGAGTTCTATGGTGAGTCCGAGGCCGAATTGACCTCTAAAATGGATAAATTAAAGCAGGACATGGAACACCGCCGGCTGGCCTACGCCTGCGTAAACCTGCTTTCCCGCGCCGATCAGGACATGGTCTGGAACATCCGTAAGGGCGGCCTGGGCCTGTTAATGAGTATCCACGGCGATGCTAAGCCCATTCCCTTCGTTGAAGATCCGGCAGTTGACCCGGAGAAAATGGGGGAGTTCGTCCGCCGCTTTGATGAGGTAGTACGGAACCATAACACTACCGCCGGATATTACGGCCATGCCAGCGTCGGTTGCCTCCACATCCGCCCCCTGATCAGCCTGAAGAGTTCCGAGGGAGTCGACAAAATGATCTCCATCGGCGAGCAGATCAGCGACCTGGTTAAGGAATTTGGCGGTTCCATGAGCGGCGAACATGGCGACGGTATAGTCAGGGGCGTCTGGACCGAGAAGATGTTCGGCCCCGACATTTACCAGGCGTTCCGCGACTTGAAGAGCACCTTCGACCCCCAAGGAATAATGAACCCCGGAAAGATAATTGATTGCCCTCCAATGAGGGAGAACCTCCGCTATGGTCCCGATTACCAGGCCGATTCACTGATTCCTACCCTGGATTTTTCCATGGATACCAACTACGCCGGCGCCGTGGAGATGTGCAACGGCATGGGCGCCTGTCGCAAGCTTACCGGCACCATGTGCCCCTCCTTCATGGCGACCCGCGACGAGGAGCACTCAACCAGGGGCAGAGCCAACCTGCTGCGGGCTGCCCTGTCTGGCAAATTGCCTGAAGGAACGGTTACCGATAAGAGGCTCTACGAAGCGATGGACCTTTGCCTGGAATGCAAGGCATGTAAGTCCGAGTGCGAGTCCGGCGTGGACATGGCAAAGCTAAAGTACGAGTTCCTTGACAACTATTACAAGGCCAACAAACGCCCGTTCCGCAACAAGTTTTTTGCCCACATTGCGCGTTACAGCCGAACCGGCAGCAAATTCGCTCCACTGGCCAACCTGGGGGCTTCCAGTCCCTTGGGCCGCCTTCTGTCGAAGACTGTCCTTGGAGTTCATCCGAACCGGGAACTGCCAAAGCTGGCCACTACCACTCTCACCCAATGGTTCAACTACCGCCACACTGCCAGGGTCCAGGGCACTCGAAGAGGTACCGTCGCCCTGTTCAACGATACTTTCATGAACTACAACTATCCGGAGATTGGTATCGCCGCCGTTGAGCTCCTGGAAGCTGCCGGCTACCTGGTGCAGCTGGCCAATGCCGAGTGCTGCGGCCGCCCCATGATTTCCAAGGGATTGCTGGACGAAGCCGCCTCCCACGCCAGGTACAATGTTGATCGGCTTTATCCCTTCGCAGACCAGGGCGTCCCAATTATCGGCTGCGAGCCCAGCTGCCTGCTCACCTTCCGGGATGAATATCCGGAGTTTTGTCGGGATGATCGGGCGGCAAAGGTGGCTGAGCACAGCTACCTGATCGACGAATTCCTGGCGATGCTGGATGGACGTGGAGAGCTGGACCTGCAATTTACCGACCTGGAGAAGAAAGTCCTGTTCCATGGCCACTGCCACGAAAAGTCGCTGGTGGGAACCGGCCCTTCAATGGCCGCCCTTCGCCTTCCCCCGAACTACCAGGTTGAGTTGATCAACTCCGGCTGCTGCGGCATGGCCGGCTCCTTCGGGTTCGAGAAGGAGCACTATGATATTTCCATGGCCATCGGGGAACAGGTGCTTTTCCCAACGATCCGCGAGCGGGGCCCGGAGTGGGAGGTGGCGGTCATGGGTGTTTCCTGCCGCCAACAGGTCGAGCACGGCGCGGGACGTCCGGCCCGGCACCTGGTGGAAGTCTTGAGGGACGCTGTAGTGTAGCTTAGAGCAAAGTGTTAGGGGAACCACATGCCCGAAGTGGTTTGGCCGTAGTTTCTCGCCGCCACGGTCAGGTCATAGATGTTTATGATGCCGTCGCCGTCGGCGTCTCCGAAGGGCAATGTCACTGCGGGAATAACGACCACGCCGTCGGTCTCCAGACTAATATCCCATATTGTCAGGGACAGATACCCGGGGGCGTTGACAGTCAGGTCGAAGTTGCCGGGTGGCCGCTCAATTGCAAAGCGCCCCTGCGGGTCGGCAAACATAATCTGGCCGCCCGTTTCGACATAGCTGCCCAGGCTGCTGGTTCTGCCCTGTAACCTGATGCGGCCGCGGATCGTCCCAGTCTCCGTCATCTCGAGAACAAACTGGCCTTCCAGGTCAGGCCTGGCACCCTCAACAAGCAGCGTCGCCTGTACTGGAGACCCAAAGATTGTTTCCAGAGGCGCAGGTCTCGTTCCCAAGACTGGAACGGCCAGGGGCCCTTCCGGGTTAGCCGCGGGCAGGGGCACGAATAAGGTTCGCAATGGACTTTTCAGATACTCCAACCTGGGATCTACAAGAGACTCGGCCAAGTGGGACTGGGTCACATAAGCGGTTACATGCTCGTGGCCGATAGCTTCGGTGGTGATACCTGGGATTGAGATGGCGCTGTCCGAACTGGGTCGATCCTGGAGTGGAAATACTTCATTCAACAGTGACTTCCTGGTTTCCATCCCTGGTTCGGCCAGGTTATCCTTCGCCTGGGCTTGGCCTGGTACTTGGACCACTGGTCTCGTTGCCGCCGGCGCTTCAATGCCCGGTTGGGCAAACTGCAAGTGTCCCCTGGCAGCACCGGATTCAACATAGATCTTTGCCTGATTGCTAGCAGGGACTTCCAGTTCCGGACTGAAAAGCGAGGCAGAGGTGTCGTCTCCCTCCTGGTAAAGGAAAACCTGATTTAACGGAGAGCCCGTAGTCGCAATTCCCGGAAGGCCAAGGGCTTGTTCCCTTTTTTTGTCCAGTTCGTCCGTAGTAATTCTCGGCACCAACTCGGCGATGGTCGTGATTTCGGGCTTGTCCGATAGCAAGACCTCGTCGGACTGCACGACTCTTCTGTAAATGTTAGTGAGAGAGACAGGAGCCGTCGCGATTGCTGGAATGGAAGGGTTGAAATTGCTCTTTCCGTCTATGGGGCTAACATAGACTTCTGCAAGAGGCGCCCCTTCCGTATCGACGTGAGGCTCTTCCGAAGCCAGGGCGTCGATCGCCCTGGCTTCGGGTTCTTTCTGTTTTTCCGGAAACGTTATCTCCGGAGCCTCGGGAGCGGCGATCACCCAGATGCCCGGAAGGAGGCTCATTGAATTGTTGCCTTCCACCGTATCGCCCGTAAGTGTTGCGATTGCCGTTAAGGCGTGAATAGTCCCGGGCGTTGGAGGACCCGGCGGCGCCGGCCCACCGCTAGCTCCATCAGTGTCCCAGAGAATGCTGCTGGTGATCGAACCTCCGGCTGCCAGGGTCACCTCTTTGGAACCAATCGGTTCGCCTGCAGTGTCATCTCGCAGCGTGACCATGAAGGTTTCTTCCTCCGGCCCGTTATTCGAAACACCAATATTGATGCTTATAGTGTCTCCCTCATTGACGAAGGGTGGCCCCACTTGTGCGATCGATGTTACTGCTACGTCTCTGGCGGTTCCCTGGAGGGCCAGATATTGGTAAAGGCTTGCATTCTTAAGCTCTGATGCTCGTGTCATCGGAACAAGCAAACCTGAAGTGCACGGCAGCAAAGCCGACAAGAATGCGGCAACAAACAATAGGGATCGCAAGATTAGTCCTCGCGCTGAGTGAGCGGCTAGCTGGACGACGCGTATATGATGACCATTAGAGCCCCGCTGGCTCCCTCATCTCGTTCCGATTGAATTAGATTCCACGTGTGAGCAGTGGTGTCTGCCAAATTCGATAGGTCGACTACAGCGTTGTAGATTCCTTTTGAGCACTGTTGCGCGATCAGATCTGAATCATCCATCGTTACCTTAGCGCAAGGAGCCTGACTATTGGTGCCTTGGGAAACCCACAGGCTGGAAGAGATTTCAGAAAGGGTCAATGATTCGGGTACCGCAAACTGGACAGGGTACTCCCCTTGGTCCTGTCGGGATACGGCCATCATCAGGAAATTGTCGGCGTCAGGGTATTGCCAATGATAGTGCCCCAAGTCAGTGTCATCACTCTCTATGGCAGTCTCGCCCAGGGCCTCGTCGACCACCACGTTTATGGCCTCAAGGAGGATTGTGTCTCCGATTTGCTCGACTTCGGGATTCTCTACGTCGATGTCCTTGGCTTGCCAGACCAGCGCTGAGGACACTCCACTGGAAAGATAAGCCACAATCCACCCTTCGTCGTCATAATATAGATTCACCGTTGAAACCAGCCCGTCGATATTCTCAAGGGTCAAGGTGGCTACTGTGTAATTCGCGCCCACATCCACCAGCGTTGCCGGGGCAGTCCGTAAGGTGGTGTCTTCGGGTTCTACAGGACTAAAAATGTGATCATCCGCTGCGCTCTTGTCCAGACTGTATGAACCATTGTCTTCTAATCTATAGTAGGTGGAGAATCCGGCGCTATCAGATGGAAAGGCCAGATCTGAAGACTGGGATGCCACCCGCATCGCAGGATTGAGTACCATAGATTTGCCGGGTAACCCTCCATATATTTGGCTTGCCTCCGCAGCACCGGCACCCTTTTCAGGAAAGTTCGCCACAGCTACTAGAGCTATCACTACCACAACAATAATAGACAACCGTAAAATCGACCTGTACATCGCTTCACCAAGTACCTTGTGATACTATGTATATGTTTTCTTGCAGGATGGGTACTTTTAACAGGCTCAGTACCTAAAGTCAACCCTGTAATCCGGCCAAAAATAATTTAGAAATCACATAAAATTAGCAAGGGTTGAAAACAGAACCAGGGCAGATAAATACCGCCAACCACGTGAATTGTGGTTGGCGGTAAAGGCCTGAATGGCGAATTAACTGGGTGAGCTTCAGGACACTGGCGGACGCCTGTCTGCCCATGGCCGTGCCCGCTCGAAGGCGGCGCTGGCCTGCAATACCTTGGCCTCGGATCCTCGGGGACCTACCAGATGAAGGCCGATGGGCATGCCTGCGCTGGCAGAGTCTTCTGAAAACCCGCACGGTACGCTGGCCGCAGTCTGTCCGGTCATGTTTATGGGGAAAGTAAAGGGCAGGTATCCCCAGAACGGGTCCACCTCCTTGCCGCCGATAACCGCCGGCCGTTCTTCAATGGGGAAGGCTGGCACCGCCATTGTAGGCGTCAACAACAGGTCGTAGCCGTCAAAGAAGGTCTCCATTTGACGCCGCAATTGGTCCACCCTCAACAAGGCACGGGACAGGTCGGCGCCGGTTACCTCCGCGCCATGCTCGAAAGCTCGAAGTCCGTAGTAGGTGAATTGCTCCCGGTTCTCCTCCAGCAAGTGTCCGTAGGATGTGTATGATGCAGTGGAGAAAACGTCCCAAAAGGCTTGGAACGGGTCTTCAAGTGCAAGGTCAGGCACTTCGACTAATGCGCCCATCTCCTCGAACACTCGGGCTGCCTTTTCCGTGACCCGCACCACTTCCGGATCAACCCCCGCATATCCCAGGTCCGGACTCCACGCAATGCGCCAGCCTTCCACGCCTCTATCTAGTTGTGCCGCGAAATCGGGAGGGGTTTCCCTCATGGACACGGGGTCCCTGGTGTCGGAGCCTGCCAGCACCTGGAGCAGGAGCGTAGTATCCGACACGGTCCTTGACATAGGGCCCGACTGGGAAAAATGGTTGGCAGCAGGGTAGCCATAGCCCCCGTATCGGGGAACCCTTCCCTGGGACGGTTTGATTCCGAACACCCCGCTGAAACTGGCCGGTATGCGGATTGACCCGCCTCCATCGCTGCCCGTAGCCAGGGTGCAGAGACCGGAAGCCAGGGCGGCCGCAGCGCCCCCGCTGGAACCGCCCGGAGTCCGGTTCGGGTCCCAGGGATTACGGCAGGCATCTCCCAGTTTGTTTTCGGTAGTGCCGGAAAGGCCAAATTCGGGCGTATTGGTCTTGCCCAGAATAATGGCTCCTGCTGTCTTCACACGCTCCACCACCACCGAGTCAATGTCTGGAACCCTGTTCCGAAACATCTCGGAACCAAGAGTAGTGGTGATGCCTTTGGTCATCTCCAGGTCCTTGATGGATACGGGAATACCGTGCAAGGGCCCGACTTGCTCCCCACTTTGCACCGCTTCCTGCGCCCGATGCGCCGCGGCCATGGCCTCATCGGGGCACACCGCCAGGTAAGCGTTGAGGACAGGATTCAGTTCTTCAATCCGCTGAAGGAACAACTCCGTCAGTTCAACGCAGGACACCTCCTTGGAGTCGATTAGTCGGCGCAACACGCCGGCAGATTCGAAGGCCAACTCTCGCTTAATCATTACCTCTCCTTCTGACCCAATCGGATATCCCTTACTTTTGGTCAATTCTTGAACAACTCTTAAAGGGACACCAAATTTGAAGACTCTCTACAATCGTGGTGATTATAGCAAAGGCAAGCCGGCGGAAAGCCTTGGGCATTGCCGCGGAAAGGGACAACGCATTTGGCCAAAGTTGGAATCATTGCCAATCCGGCGGCCAGCAAAGACATTCGCCGGCTGGTTGCCCAGGGAAGGGTCATACCCGATTGGGAGAAGGTCAACATAGTCCGAAGGGTATTGATCGGCCTACAGGCCGTAGGCATTGAACAGGTAGTCGCTATGCCCGACAGTTCCCACCTTTGCGAAAGGGCTAGAGATGACTCGCATCTGACCCTCGATCTGTCCCTGCTGGAAATGCCCACCTACTACACCGAAGGGGACACTGTCCGGGCATCGGCGGAAATGGCACGGCAAGGCGTCTCCTGCCTGGTCACCCTGGGAGGAGATGGGACCAACCGGGCCGTTGCCTGTGGCTGTAACTCCATTCCCATCGTCCCAATTTCTACGGGAACCAACAATGTTTTTCCCCAGATGGTGGAGGGAACCTTGGCGGGTCTGGCTGCCGGGGTTGTTGCCGACGGAAGGTTGCAGCCGGAATGGGTATCTACGGTTAGCAAGACTTTAGCAGTGTACGTAGATGGCGATTACCGGGACATGGCGCTGGTGGACGCGGCGCTGTCCAGGGAACGATACGTAGCGACAAGGGCTATCTGGGACATGTCTACGCTATACGAGGTTTTCTTGACCCGAGCGGAACCCGCATCAATTGGCCTTTCTTCAGTGGGTGCCAGGCTGCAGCGATTGTCAATGAACGATGCCGGCGCACTTCGCTACGTGCTGATAAATGCCAGGAATCAACCGGAGGAAGGGGCGCAAATTGGAACTTCGCAAGGCATGAATGACGATGGGGAAGAAGGCGAAATTGTGCTGGCTCCCATTGCCCCGGGGATGGTAACCGAAGTCGGGATAGCGCGGTGGGAACGCCTGGCCGAGGGGGCACGGGTGGCCCTTGAACCCAGGCACGCTGCCGTGGCGCTGGACGGCGAACGAGCCTTTACGGTTACGCCCCGTCAGCACGTAGAAATATCGGTCCAGAGAAACGGGCCACCTGTGGTGCAAGTAGAACGGGCGCTGCAGGTAGCATCCGAATTGGGCCTGTTCAAGAATTGAAAGATATCCGGTGGAATCTGGGAACCGGGAGAGTGAAGGGTGGTGAGGATAGATGACGCTGTTGATTGAACGGGAGACGACTGCGGTACGGTTGAATAACGGCAGGCTTTGTGACTGTCCACCGAATCACATTAACTGTATGACCGCAAAGGAATGGATCAAGTCCCAATTGGGAGTCTGGCAGTTCTACTATGAATCGAGAGACATCAGGGACAAGAATGCCCATCCGGCAACGTTTCCCATCGCCCTGGCCGCCAAATGCATTTCCCTGTTCTCCCACGAAGGGGAGCTGGTGCTTGATCCCTTTGTGGGTAGTGGCACGACGTTAGTTGCCGCCAGAGACCTTAACCGCAATGCAATTGGATTCGACCTGAAGCAGGAATACGTTGAGCTTTGCCGGGAGAGGCTAAACGATTCACCGGAACCGGCGGAAACAACGCAGGCCGCGTTTGGCGCGGACGCAAGGAACATCCATGAATACCTCGAACCTGAATCAGTAAGCCTTATCCTGACTTCTCCTCCTTACGCGAATCTGTTGAACCGGCCGAGGCTCAACAAGAGCCGGCGGGGAGCGGCCCGTAAGAACGAGCAATACCTCAAGACGGAGCAGTACAGCCAGGACGCACGAGATTTGGGCACCCTGGACCTGGATGACTACCAGGAGGCCATGGCGGAAATCTATGGCCGGCTATTTCCTGTCCTTAAGGAACGGGGCCATTGTGTGATTGACGTCCCGGACATGTGGTTGGATAATCGGCGCATTACCATCCACACCGCAGTGGTTGAAGCGTTGCGGTCCGTGGGTTACGAATTGAGAAACACCATAATTTGGGACCGCACCAACATTGTCAACCGAGTGGGTATTTTCGGTTGGCCTTCCAACTACATTACTATGGGTACTACCTTCGAGTATCTTCTGGACTTCTGGAAGCCCTGAGCCACCTGTGCCAACCTAAACGGGCTCAAGGTCTCTCTTCGAATCTGCAGGCACAAGGCTTGTGGGTGTCCCCGTGCTAACGGGGTTGGAGCTGCTGATAGCCCTCCTGGCAGTGGTAGTTGGCGCTACCATTATGGGCACCGTCAGCTTTGGCATGGGGCTTGTGGTAGCGCCGGTACTGCTGCTTTTTCTTGAGCCCAAGGCAGCGATAGTCACTGTTAATGCAATAATCCCCATTCTGTTGTCTTTTGTCCTGCTCACCACCTGGCGCCACCTGAAATTCAACCGTTTAAAGGGGATGGCAATAGGCGGCATCTTGGCAGTGCCGCTCGGGGTATTGGTGCTGGATTCAGCTAACCCGACAGCCCTGCGATTAATTATTGGCGCTGCCATACTTTGCCTGGGAGTGCTGAATTTGCTCAACATTCAGCTTCCCATGGCAGAGCGCCGGGGTTCCGGCCTATTGGTTGGGTTCCTGACCTCCCTCTCGATCACTACCCTCAGCATTGGGGGTCCGCTGGCTGCCGCATACATAATTGCCCAGCACTGGGAAAGGGAGCAGATGCGGGCTGCCCTGGCCTTCTACTTCCTCTGCTCCTATATCGTGGCGTTTGCCGTTTATGCAGCCATAGGGCTGGTCGACCGAGACACCCTGTTCAACATTGCTTTTCTAGTCCCATCCCTGGTCGTTGGATTCGGAATAGGGGCGCTTTTGGCTCGGCGAATGAATACCGCCGTATTTCGTTACGTTGCAATTGGCGTAATCATCACGGGAAGCGTGGTGCTGCTGGGGCAGGAAGTGTCCAGGGTTCTGGCAGGCTAGTGGCAAAACGCAGACGAAGTATGGTACGCCACGGGGAAAGTATCAGGCCTTGGAGCTCCGGCCAAATCAGTTTTCGGGTCGTAAAGCTGGGGGCAAGAAAGGAATGACAAAAGGGATGAGCGGTAACCACTCATCCCCGCTCTCAAGGATTTTTGTCCGTTTCTAGCCGACCAAATCGTGGTAGGCGGCCAAGGCTGCGGTGATGCCGTCGCCCACGGCGGCGCCCAGCTGGCGGGTGGAATCAGCCCGCGCATCGCCGCACGCGTAGACGCCGGGGAGCTTGGTGCGCATGTGAATGTCGGTGTAAATGTGTCCCAGCGCATCCATGTCCAGCTGGCCCTTAAGGTATTCGGTGTTGGGATGGAACCCAACATAGATGAAGGCGGCGGCAGTGGGGTAGTCGTAGACTTCACCGGTCTTCAGGTCCTTCACCCTGGCATGCTCCAGCGCCTCGTTTCCCGTGAATTCTTCCACAACGTGGCTCCAGAGCCATTTGTACTTGGGGCTGGCAAAGGCCCTTTCCTGAAGAATCGGCGCGGCCCTCAACTCGTCCCGCCGGTGGACGATAGTCACGGAGTTGACTATTCCGCTCAGGTAAAAGCTTTCGTCCATGGCGGCGTCACCGCCGCCTACAACCACCACATCCTGGTTTCGGAAGAAATTGCCGTCGCAAACGGCGCAATAGGAAACACCTCTGCCCGAAAATTCGTCCTCGCCGGTTACGCCCAGCTTGTTGTGGGACCCCCCGGTGGCGATGATAATGCTCTTACCTGTGTACTCCTTTTCGTAGGTCTTGATCACCTTGACCGGTTTGTCCAGGTCTTCTACTTCTTCAACTTCGGCGTAGTCGATGTTGGCGCCGAACCGGGTGGTCTGCTCCTCCATCATCATCGCCAGTTCCTGGCCCTTAACTCCCTTGGGAAAGCCTGGGTAATTTTCGATCTCGTCGGTAATGAGCAATTGACCGCCGGGTCCCAGCGACTCAAGGATCAGGGTTTTCATCATGGCCCTGGTAGTGTAAAGACCCGCGGCCAGTCCGGCGGCCCCCGCTCCCAGTATTATCGCGTCATACTCAGCTTCCATCTATCGTGTAATCCTCCAACCAAATCAAGACTTGGGCAGTTCGGTGCGACTCCAGCCGTGAAGGCTCCTTTCTCATGCAGAACGCCTGCTCGGAACTGCCTCACTACAATAATATTCTACAGTCTTGCGCAATCCCTCTTCCAGGGCGGTGTTGGGAGACCAACCCAATTGCTCCATGGCCACAGTACAGTCCAAAAAGATCTTGTGTACTTCACCATGCCTGTGGGGACGTCGTTCAGCATCGTGCTGATAGTTCATGCTTTCTTTCAAGATTTGATAAAGGTGGTTAATGCTGGTTCCCACTCCGGTGCCAATGTTCAAGGTGCGGTTGTTACCAGCGTGTATGGCCTGAATGTTGGCTTCCACGACGTCATCAACATAGATGAAGTCCCTTTCCTGGTCGCCGTCGCCATATATTCGAGGCTGATTCCCATCGCGCATCGCCTGGATGAAGATGGGAATCACTCCGGCTTCTCCCGAGGCATCCTGCCTGGGCCCGTAAACATTGCCATAGCGCAAGTTGGTAAAGTTCAGCCGGTACAGCCTGTGGAACAGGTCAATGTACTGTTCTCCCACATGCTTCGACAGCCCGTAGGGGGAGACCGGTTCAATCGGAGATTCTTCGCTACATGGGTTCTGTTCCGGATCGCCATAAATGGCCCCCCCGGTAGATGCGAAGATGAACTTCTCAAGGCCGATCTTCCGCGCCGCTTCGAGCAGCTTCAGGGTCCCGATTACATTGACCTCGGCGTTGTCTACGGGATTCTGCGCCGAACGGGCCACGCTCACTCGAGCCGCAAGGTGAAACAGCAGGTCCGGCTGTTCCCTGCCCAGGATCTCGTCCACGTCCGCATGAGTGATATCGGCGTGACAGAAGGTGGCCGCAGTATTGACGTTCTGGATTTTCCCGGAGCTAAGGTCGTCGACGATTGTCACCCGAAATCCTTCGGCCAACAACCTGTCTACCAAGTGTGAACCTATAAATCCCGCCCCTCCGGTAACCAGGGCCCTGCGCGACTCTGCCATACTATCCTCAGTCCCCTTTAGTCGGCGTTTATAATACGCCCTCAATATGCTCCGCACAACGGCCTGTTGTCAGTGGGCAGCGCTTCAGAATAGACCGATCTTGAGCGCAGAAAGCGATTCGAGGGCATTCACCCCCGGTTTTGGCCCCACATCTATGCATTACAACTGCTCTACCAAGGCTCTGCCAAAACCCTACTACCAGCGTGTGATTGCTTGGAGTTAGGGGGATTTGCTTGCTGGGTCTGACAGGCCCACCGGCAAAGGCCGGTATCCAGACATCCATGCCACTACCGGCCTGCATGCCCTTTAATCATTTAGGAATCCGGCGCAGGCCTGAATAACGCCTCATCGGCCCTCATGACTCATCGAGTCCGACCAGTTTCCAACAGTGCTCCGGCTCAAGCAGGCTGCGGGAGGGTCCTCAAGATGCCGGTCACTTGAGAAATCCGGCATGACGACTGCCCAGACCTGCCAACCACGGGATATCGCTCCGGCCTTTCGGCGTTCCCGGATTAATGGATTTTTTGCTTTTCAGGGCCATTTTGGGCCATTTTGGGCCGTTTCGTATCTGATAACAGGGCCATGACGGTGCCGGATGGCACTCCGGTGGGCCACTGGGAGCTGTTGTCCAGATAGTGAATCGACTCGAGATATGGCCCATGCCGGGCCATTTTGGGCCGTTCCGGGCCACTTTTAGGCTCAGCCGGAGAGGGCCGGATCTGACCGATTAACCGGGTAACCAGGGCGATCAATAGAAATATGGTAGAGGGGTGTTTTCCTTTATGGCAAGGCGCTAGTGTCAGGGGTGACAGGTCAGAGGCAAAGGGAACACACCGGCCCCCAATGGCGTCCTTGCCGTCCGCCGCATTGGACCGGAATCCAGGAAGGCAAGAGAACCTGCGACGAACCGCAAGGCCAGATTTCTGGATACCGGCCCTTTATTGGGTTACGGGGTAGCGTTCTTTCGACGGTATTGGGGCTCGTGCAGGTAAGGCACTACTCTTAACCCTGAACAGTGGCGGTTTGAAATCTGGTGTGGCATCCCGCCCTTGTGGTAGAGTTGTAACTGGCATTTAAGGATCGTTCCCGACGGGTCCGACTGCTAAAGGGAGAGAAAAATGGCTGAACAAATTGGATTTATTGGGCTGGGAATAATGGGAAAGCCCATGGCACGCAATCTCATGCAGGCAGGTTATGAACTGACGGTCTATGACATCGTGGGCGAACCGGTGGAAGAACTGGCAACCGAGGGCGCAAAACCGGCTTCTTCAAGCCGCGAAGTGGCTGCAGTTACCGACAAGATTATCACCATGCTGCCAGACTCCGCCGACTCGGAGCGGGCCATCCTGGGAGACAATGGTGTACTGGAAGGAGCAAAACCCGGGTCCATAATAATTGATATGAGCTCCATATCTCCGATTATGTCCCAGAAGATAGCTGCCGAATGCACTTTGAAGGGAGTGGAGATGCTGGACGCGCCTGTAAGCGGCGGGGAACCCGGCGCCATTAACGGCACCCTGGCCATCATGGTCGGCGGCAAGCAGGAGGTTTATGACCAGTGCGTTGACCTATTCAACATTATGGGTGGAACGGTCAACCTCACGGGCGACATCGGCGCCGGCAACACCACCAAACTGGCGAATCAGATTATCGTGGCCCTCAACATTGAAGCCCTGAGCGAGGCGCTGGTGCTGGCCCAAAAGGCTGGCGTTGACCCGGAGCGGGTATTCCAGGCCATACGGGGCGGGCTGGCCGGCAGTGCGGTGATGGAAGCCAAGGCGCCCATGATGCTGGATCGCAATTTCCGGGCCGGCTTCCGTATCAGGCTTCACCAGAAAGACTTGCGAAACGTTTTACAGGCGGCCCAGGAACTGAACGTGCCCCTGCCGGCGACAGCGCTGGCCCAGCAGATGCTGGGTTCCCTGGTTAACGACGGCGACCAGGATCTGGACCATTCCGCAATTCTCCACTTTGTGGAGAAACTGTCTGATATCGAGGTCAAGCGGGGAGGCTGAGGATCGGCCCTCTCGAGTCCAGGAATCTCGTGAAGATAGCGGGGAGCCGGAATTAACAGTCCGGCTCCCTTATTTCGACCACACATTCCACAATGACCGAGATGTTGCCGGGGAGGGCCGCCATCCCGGGGGCAGAACGGGCGTGTCGGCCGGCGTTGCCGTATAGTTCAACGAACAAGTCTGAAGCGCCGTCCAGCACCTGCGCCTGGCCACCGAAGGATGGATCGCTGTTGATGAATCCCACCACTTTGATGATGCGCGCTACCCGATCCAGGTCGCCAACCTCTGCCTTGATTCTTGACAACAGGTTCAGGGCGCAACACTGGGCGGCCTGGTAGCCCTGCTCCAGGTCAAGCTCGCTGCCCAGCTTGCCTGATATTCGGGTCCCATCGGTGGTCCTGGACCCGACTCCCGCCAGCCAAAGCTGATTGCCGCTCCAGTTACAGGGCAGGTAATTGCCGGCCGGCTGGGGAGGGTCCGGTAACGCAAGGCCCATCTCTTCCAGGCGCTGCTCAACGTGCGACATCAGAATTCCTCCCTCTGACCATATTGGCCCCAATATAGACTTGCGGCCGTCGACAGTAAATTGACTGCCAGGACTGCAACGTGAACGTACCAGTAGCATATCAGAGAACTTGGCACGGAACCTATTGAACGGTGATGGTATAATCCACAAGGTTTTCGACGAGGCGGGATTTCCTTTCGCAGGAGGTCCCCGTTTGCCGCGCAGCCCAGCTCTGGGTGAGATACTGAGCGGCGGAGACGGTGAGGGAGACCGCAAGTGATTGAATTTGACCTCAACCGCGCGCTTTTCCTTACCTATACGGGGGTGGGCGCAGCATTTCTGGTGCTGGGCGCCCTGGTGGTCTTTACTGCTCTGATCGGCCGTTGGGGAGACTGGAGGTTACGGCGTGCCCAGGCCAGGGCCGAGGAAGCGCATGTCGCCGCCACATTGCAAGTGGATGAAGCTCCCGTCGAACCTGAGCTGAATAGTATGGATACCGAGCTGGTCGCCGCTATTGGAGCGGCCATTGCGATGGCCGCGGAAGCCTATCACCAGGAGCAGGTGGAGAATCTGGCCGGCGCCGGTGATTCAGCTAGCAGCGCCAACGGTTGGCGGGAGCAGGGACGCATCGCGGCCTTCGATGGTCGCAGGCTCAGGGAGAGAGACAGGTAGGCTGGCGGCCATCACGACCTTCACTTCCAAGTCCAAGTCAGTGTTCGCAGGGTCCCTTCCCCCTATTGGAGGGTGGAGAGGATTGAGGTGAAAGACCACCGCATCTTATTGATCCAATGCAAGCATGTTGTTCGCTGTTAGTTAAAGATAGTTTCTTAGTCGTAAACTTCGGGCGATTATGGAGTTTCTCCTAGAATCCGGATTCGCACACCTTAGCTGGGGTAACGCTCTCCTGTTCTTGTTGGGGGGAGCGTTTATGCTGTTGGCCGTAGCCAAAGGCATGGAGCCTTACGTCCTGCTGCCCATTGGCCTGGGCATTATCCTGGGCAACTTGCCGGATACCGGGCTGATAGACTTCGATCCATCGGGCGAACTGCAGTCGTCCGGCCTCTTTGGGCTCATATTCCACTTCACCCTGTCTTCCTGGAACATCCTGCCGCCGCTGATCTTCCTGGGATTGGGGGCGTTGACGGACTTTGGCCCAATCATTGCCAATCCGAAGACGCTGCTGCTGGGGGCGGCTGCTCAATTGGGGATTTTTGTCGCCTTCTGGTCGGCCCTGGGTCTGGGAGTGTTCACCTCGCCGGACCTGTTTACGCTGGAGGAAGCGGGAGCCATCGGCATAATTGGCGGCGCCGACGGACCCACAACGATATTCGCTTCGGCGAAACTGGCTCCCGAGCTTCTGGGCGTTACCGCGGTGGTGGCCTATTCCTACATGGCCAGCGTGGTATTCGTGCAGCCGCCCCTAATGCGGCTGCTGACCACCCAGCGGGAACGTCGCATTGAAATGAAGACGCCCCGGGAGGTATCCAGGACTGAGAAGCTGATCTTCCCCACGGGCGCCATGTTGATAATCATCCTCTTTGTACCGGAGTCGGCGCCGCTCATTGCAATGTTCATGATTGGCAACATCTTCAGGGAGAGTGGCGTAGTTCCCAGGTTGAGCAATGCGGCATCCAACGAAGTGCTGAATATCGCTACGATATTCCTGATGATCACTATCGGGGCGGAACTGACGGCGGAACGGGTGTTTGACCTGCGAACCCTGGCCATATTGGGGCTGGGCATCGTGGCCTTTTCCTGTGGGACCGTTGGGGGCCTGCTGTTTGCCAAGGTAATGAACCTGTTCGTCAAGGACAAGGTGAATCCCTTGATCGGCTCGGCAGGGGTTTCGGCGGTACCCATGGCGGCGCGTACAGCGCATAACCTGGGTCAGCAAGCTAACCCGGGGAACTACCTTCTGCCCCATGCCATGGGGCCCAATGTGGCAGGGGTTATAGGCTCGGCGGTTGTGGCGGGCGTGTTTATTTCTATCCTGGGGTAGGCTGGCAAAGAAAACCTGCAGTGACTTCCCCGGTTACCCCAGTTCCCTGAACCTCGCGTCGCGCCAGTCCATGGCGGCGCGCAGGCCGCTTTCGCGACGGATTGAGTTGAACTCTTCCTGTTCGGGTGTAACGCTGGTGTCGAAGTGGGTCATGAGTTCCAGGTTGTGCTGAATGGCGGAGAGAAAGCCCATGCCTTCAAGCGCCCGGTTGACGGCGATCTTGGTCATCTTCACGCCTACTTCAGATATCAGGCAAATCTTCCGGGCTACCTTCTCGCATTCGCTCATCAGGTCGTCGTGGGGGACAACGCGACTCACCAGGCCGATGCGGGCAGCTTCGTGGGCGTCAATGGTGTCGCCCGTCAGCAGCAGTTCCTTTGCCGTGGCCAGGTTCACGCTGAAGGGAGTAATCAGGAGCGGAGGGCCGACGCCGGCGCGGATCTCGGGTTCGCCCATTATGGCCCGGTCCGAGGCTATCTTGACGTCGCAAACCTGGACAAGTTCGCAGGCCCCGGCAAGGGCGTAGCCGTTAACGGCGGCAATGACAGGCTTGCCCAGGTTCCAAACCTTCATAAAGGTGTCGATGTGGCTCTTCAAGTGGGCTCGCCACTGGTCGGGCTGCATATCCTGCGGGTCAGACTCCCCGGGCTCGCGGGTGATGTCGAATCCGGCGGAGAAGGCCCTCCCTGCTCCGGTCAGGATGATGACGCGAATGTCGGGGTCATCCTCCACCACGTCCAGGGCCTCGCGAAACTCGGCCAGCAGGGCAGCATTCAGGGCATTCAGCCGGTCGGGCCGGTTAAGAGTCAGGTAGCCGATGGTGTCTTTCTTTTCGTAGATCAGGTTCTCAAAGGTCAAGTCGGCGCTCCGGTGAAGGCCAAAGTTTGATTTCCTGGAAGCAGGATTCGGTTGTGGCGTCACGCCAATCCCAAGGTTCCTTCTTGTGGAGGTGATAGTGCAGCTGCGCCTGCATCTTCACGTTTCCCGATCAACATGGCAGGAACACTTGGGTAGTACTTCTAGCTGCCCTCTTTGATTTCGATGTGCTGGATGACAACTTCCTCCAGGGGGCGGTTGTTGCGGTCAGCGCGAGCTACGGAAATAGCGTCAGCCACCTCCTGTCCAGAAGTTACTCTGCCGAAAATTGTGTGAAGGCCGGTCAAATGGGCGGTAGGGGCCACGGTAATGAAGAACTGGCTCCCGTTAGTGTTGGGTCCAGCGTTGGCCATAGCCAGAATGCCGGCACTATCGAAGGCCAGGGAAGGCACAATTTCGTCCTGGAAGCGGTAGCCGGGACCGGCAGTGCCGGTACCCGTGGGGTCGCCGCCCTGGATCATGAAGTTGGGAATGACCCGATGGAAAATCACGCCGTCATAAAAGCCCTGCCGGGCCAGGAAGACGAAATTGTTGACCGTAACCGGCGCGTCTTCGGCATAGAGTTCCACAGAAATGGTGCCCTGGTTGGTCTGAATATCGGCGGTATAGTTGCCTTCGGGGTCAATTTCCATAGCCGGCGGCTGGGCATACTGGCGGATGGACCTGCCATCGGAAGTTCCCACTGTTACCGGCGTTGGCGTACCAAGGACGGCCGGCGTGGGAGTATCCGCTATCCTGGGAGTGGGAATAACGTCAGGTATGGGAGTGGAGGTTGCCTCCTCCTGCGGGAGTTCGCAGGCGGTCATAGCAATCAGTAGAACAAGCAGGGCGAGTGAAATTAGCGCTTTCATGAGTTATTCGGAACTCCCAGCGAATCGGGTTTAGTTGTACTTCCAAGGGACTCGGTGACGGGTGACAACGGGAGAGTATTGCCCCATCCCGCCCGTCCCCCTGTCAAGGGGACGGGATTCGGGAGATAGTTTCTTATCGGCCCGGCGCGGGGAGACAAGTAGTAATGGAACCGGGCCGTTGGTAACGGCTAATAGGGGCGGGTAATCTTGGCTACTTCCTTCAACGCCTCCAGGGAAAAGTCCGGAGACTGGCACAAGCCGATGGTCTTCTGTTCGTAGTCGGCAATGGTCTCGACCATGGCAGGGACCTGCTCGGCGATTTCGAAGGGGATGTTGGTGACGCCGTGCTTGTCGCCGTGAAGCAGATCGCCGGTCTTGACGGTCAGGCCGCCCACGGTAACGGGAATTCCTATCTCTACCAGGTGAACGTAGGCATGGGACGCGGAAACTTCCTTGGCAAAGAACTGGAAGCCCAGCGCTTCTACTTCGTCGATGTCGCGGACGGTGCCGTCCGTGGCCACTCCAACGGCACCCAGGGCCTTGTGGATGTTGCCCTGTACCTCGCCCCAATAGGCGCCCAGAGGCGGGTTGTCGATGTCGTGAAGGACGATGAAGCGGGGTTCGGGCACGGAAACGATCAGGTCCCACCAGTCTTCCCGTGAAACGTTGCGACCCTCGGGCTGCACTGCGCTGATAACGCCGGTTACCGCGTAACCCACGGCGGGGGGCAGGGTGCGAAAGACGCCCTTGATTTCGGGCAGCATGAAGCCTTCTTCCTTGCCGCGGACGTTAAAACCCTCAATGGCGTTGCAGATACTGGGGGTATCAATCTTTCCCAGCGCCTCCATGGTTTCCTTGCTAATGGTCTGGTACACGTGAGAACCTCCTGAATTTGTTGGCCGGATAATTCTAGTACAACAACGTTAATTTTATGCTATTCGCAATGAGTCTTTCGATTATCGGACATTGGACGGGTCCGGGCGCTGGAAAGACAGGTACGGGCCAGGACGTGAATCCCAGCACGCAGTGAATACTCTAACCTCTCGCGGGCGCACTGGCAAGGATGAATCTATGTGGCCGCACTCCATTTGCCCACGAAGAATACGAAGGCAGATTTTTTGATTTCCGTCCCATTTTTTCTCATTCCGTCCCATTTGGGCTCTTGTGCCCTAACCTCATCCCAGAAGGTGCAAGGAGTCCCATGGCTGATAGCGTAGGCCTTCTCCGCGGCAGGGCGGCCACGAGGACAGCCTCCAGTATGCGGGTAAATCCAGTAATCCACCGTCCCATGGTGAGGGCGAGTTATGCAGGCTGGCAAGGGCGTAAGCGATACTGCGGCGGGTGAATTGATAGGGAGAGCAGAGGCCTGAACCTGGCACTTTATAAGGGGCGAAGATAATCAGGTCCTGCTGAAGGAGTGCGATGACGAAGAGAGGAGGTAGTGGCGAATTGAGATGCTATCCGGACTGTTCGTCGTCATAGTCCGGGCGTTCCCAGGGTTGCAGGCCTTCGGCGGGGTCGCGGTTGTCGGGCTGAAAGGCTTTCCACAGGTACTTGATGCCGACGATGAGGGCAACCAGCAGCACCAGACCGCCGAACAGCCAGATGTCCAGGTAAAGGAGCGGGCTTGGGGGAGCAGGTTCGTCCTGGCTCTGTAAGGAATAAGTCTGCCCGGACATTGTGCCGGCTGGAAGCAATGCCGACCCTGAGGATGCTGCTGCTGCCGGCATGGGGCTTGCAGTCGCCAAGAGGCAGCACACCAAGGCCAGCAGGGCCGCCGAAAGGAGAGCCCTGGTTATGAAGCCAGCGAGGCGATCCGGCGCGGAAGTTCGGGCGTTGGTTGATTTTGGCAATTGAACTCCGGTGCGCGCAATGGGCGGCAGGATTGTCCGCAAAATCGCGCGGAGAACGTCCTTTGCAGTTCTGAAGCGTAACGATACCACGACCCTCTGCTCTCCACCAAAACACGACTATGAAAGGCACTATTATGCGGAAAACCAGTTGCCGACCAGCCTCCGCTGAAATAACAATAATTCGCACGGGCCGTAAAGGGAGGAGGTTAACGTAATCTTGCTAGAATCCCGCCAGCCCATCGGAAAGGTGGGACATCATCCTAACATCGCCCGTGAGGCGAATGTTATAGATACGGGAGACGAGCCTGATGCAAAAAGCCATAGAGGATTTTCTGCAGCACCTGGTGGTAGAAAGGGGGTTTTCGCAACACACCCTGGACGCCTACCGCAACGACCTGGGGCAGTTTGCCGACTTCCTCAAAGAACGTCTGGGCGCGGCCAGTGAGAGCGAGGATGTGTGGCAGAGAGTGGACCTGGACCTGCTCAACGACTACATCGCCGACCTGAGAGGGCGCAAGGGCTACCGGGACACGACAACCGCCCGTAAGGTGGCGGCCATCAAGTCGTTCTTCACCTTCCTGGCCCAGAACGGCGTGCTTGAAGAGCCGCCTACCGAGTCCCTGGGGTCGCCCAGGGTTGGGCGGGCGCTTCCCAAGTATTTGACTGAGGAAGAAGTTGACCGACTGCTGAAAGAAGCGGACAAAGCCGGCACCGCTGAAGGGCAACGGGACGCCAACATCCTGGAACTGCTTTACGCCACTGGGCTTCGGGTCAGCGAACTGGTCTCGCTCAATGTGCAGGATGTCGATTTCGAGGAGTCTTACATTCGCTGCTGGGGAAAGGGGTCCAAGGAGCGGATAGTTTATGCCCACGACCGCGCCCTGGACGGGCTGCAGGACTATTTGTCCACCAGCCGGATGTCCCTGCTGGGCCAGAACAAGGACGAGGCGGCCCTGTTCGTGAACCACCGGGGGGAGCGGCTTACCAGGCAGTGGGTGTGGAACATTCTCAAGACATACAGCAAGCGGGCCGGCATAGACCGGAAAATAACTCCTCATACTTTGCGGCACAGTTTCGCCACTCACTTGCTGCAGAAGGGCGCGTCGCTGCGGCACGTACAGGAATTGCTGGGCCACTCCAGTATATCCACCACCCAGGTGTACACCCACCTCACTTCGGAACACCTGCGGGACGAATATGAAAAGAGCCACCCCAGGGCCGTCTGAACAGGATTATTCAATAGTTTCTTGATTGCGCCGGCGGCTGCTTGCCGTCGGCGTTTTATTTGCGTTTGGCGCCTCGCATAGGCCATAATGGTTTATATAGAGCGGGTGAATTATCAGACATCAGCCATTAGCCAGAGAGACCGATTGAACGAGCCGGGCTGGACTTGTTCTAAGGTGAGCCGGTTCAATCTTACTCCCATACAGGAGGAACTTCACCATGCCAGCGAAGGGCAAGAGAGTAGCGGCCCGCCAGGCCCAGTTGAACCGCCGCAGAAGGCGCCAGGCCCGGTCGGATACCGAGGGTGAAGTAACAACGGCGGTACAAGAGGGCGGTCCAACGGCGGCGACCATAATTTCGCCGGCCGCAAGAGCGAGCGCAACCGCCGAGCCAAGCGCCGATACGGGCCAGTCCCAGCCGGTCCCGGCTCCGTTACGTCCCGTGACGATTGCTTCCTCCCAAAACAGGAACGCGCAACCTTTAGCCTATACCCACATGGCCAGGGAATTGCGGCGCATTCTCATCCTTGCCGGGATTGTTACGGTGGTCCTGCTAGGGGTTTCCTTTGCCCTTTAGCGGGGGATTTCCAGGTTGCGAAGGGGCCCGCAGGTAATTCCTGGGGCCCCTGCCGTTCCGGTATGAACTGGCAACTACTTCAGAACAGCTGGCGAGTGTCGAAGCAGTTGGGCCGAATGCATAGCGCCGTCTTCTACCACCATACTCTCCTTCTCTCGTCAAGGGGGAAGGGATATTTGGGATAAGTTTTCTTGCCGTTAGCCCAGTTTGAACATCGCTTGCGGGTTACTCCCGAGAAGCCGGGCGTCTATTTGATGAAGGACGCCCGCAATGAAGTGCTGTATGTGGGCAAGGCCAGCGTCCTCCGCAATCGCCTCCGCTCCTATTTTGGGTCGCCCAGCGGCCATCCTCCCAAGATCCGTCGAATGATGTCCCGGATGACGGACTTTGAGTTTATCGTCACCGACACGGAGGCGGAAGCGCTGATCCTGGAAAACACCCTCATCAAGCGCTACAAGCCCCACTTCAACGCTCGGCTAAAGGACGACAAAACCTACCCCTACCTGAAGATTGACCTGACCGAGGAGTTTCCCCGGGTCTACATAACGCGGCAAGTGGCTAACGATGGCGCGCGGTATTTTGGGCCCTTCGCCACTGCCAGCAGCGTCCGCAAGACCATGGACCTGGTCAAGAAACTGTTCCCCTACCGGTCCTGTACGAAGGCGATTACGGGGCGGGACCCTCGGCCCTGCCTCGAATACTACATTCACCGCTGCGTTGCGCCGTGTTCCGGCCTGGCCACCCAGGAGGACTACGCCCAGGTGATTCAGCAGGTGATAATGTTCATGGAGGGGAACACGGAGGCCGTCACCCGGGAACTGAAAAATAAGATGGAGGCCGCTGCTGAAGAGCTGGAATTCGAGCGGGCGGCGGCGCTGCGGGACCAGATCAGGGGCATCGACCAGGTGGCTGAGGAGCAGCAGGTCAAGGTGGAGTCTAACCCGGGCGGCGACATGGACTTCATCGCCCTGGCCCAGGGAACCAGCGAGACCTGGGTGGAGATTTTCTTCATCCGACGGGGCAAGCTCATCGGCCGGGACCACTTCTTCATGGAGGGCACCCAGGATGACTCCCCGGAAGTGATCATGGGGCAGTTTGTCCGCCAGTTCTACCAGACGGCACTGGTGATTCCGCCAGTGGTCTATATTCAGCATCCCCTGGAGGACCACGAACTGGTCAGGAACTGGCTGCGGGAACAACGGGGAGGTGCGGTACGGATTGTGTGCCCCAGGCGGGGGCAGCAGAAGAAACTGATGGACGTGGTGGCGGAGAATGCGGTACAGGGACTGGCCCAGCACCGGATAAAGTGGCTGAACAATTCGGACGTGCTGCACCAGGCCATGTCGGAGCTGGAAGAGGAACTAAGCCTGCCGGCCGTGCCCCTGCGTATGGAGTGCTACGACATTTCCCACGTGCAGGGCAGTAACCTGGTGGGCAGCATGGTGGTATTCCAGGACGGCCGTCCGAAGACGGGCCACTACCGCCGCTTCCAGATCAAATCGGTAGATGGCGTGGACGATTACGCCAGCATGCAGGAAATGCTGCGCCGTCGTTTCAAGAGATTAGCCGAGGCCCGGGCGGAAAGGGAGAAGATATCGCCTGAAGCGGATACGGACGCTGGCAGCGATACTTCGGCCTGGGGGATCGAGCCGGACCTGGTCATCATTGACGGGGGCAAGGGTCACCTTTCCGCCGCCCTGGAGGTCCTGCTGGAACTTGGACTAGACGATATTCCCTTGTCGGCGCTGGCCAAGGAGAACGAGTGGTTGTTCGTGCCACATACATCTGAACCCATTGAACTGCCACGAAACTCACAGGGGCTTTACCTGGTCCAGCGGATAAGGGATGAAGCGCACCGGTTCGCTATAACCTACCACCGCAACCTGCGCAGCAAGTCCAGCCTCAAGTCCACCATTGACACGGTCACCGGTATTGGGCCCAAGCGCAAGCGCATGCTGCTGCGGCGTTTCGGTTCCATTCAGGGCATCAAGGATGCGCCGGTGGACGATATAGCCGCCGTGCCCGGCTTGACTCGCTCCCTGGCCATCAGGCTGAAGCAGACCCTCTAGCGTTTGAGGTTAAGGGTCTCCGCAAGTTCTCGCGGATGCTCTTCCTTTTCTCAGACCTCATCTCTTTGCCTCCGAATGATCAAACTTGATATGCAGGGAAACGGACGTTAACATAAAGGCCAGATTATCCATCCGCGCCGGTAAAGATACCGATGCTCAGGCTTTCAATCACACTGCCCAACAATGCCCAGATCAACCTGGAATCCGAAGATGAAACGGTCATCGACAGGGTTCTGGGGATAGTTCTGACGGATATCTCCCACGCTTTGCTGGCGGGGCTGACGGCTCCCGAGGTGGGATCGGGGCCAGGACCCGTGCGGGAGGTGACCGCCCCCACGCCGCCAACCCCGGTTCAACCGGTTGTAAATGTTGAAACCACAGCCACCCAGACCGTCGCAACGGAAGAGAGTCCCACTCCCGCTTCCGCTTCCCCCGTGCCGGAGCAACCCGTAGCGCAACAGCCGGAACCGGTAGTCGAACAGCCAAGCGACATGGCATCCCAACCAGCCGCCAGCCCCGAACAGCCGCCTGCGCCTATTATGAGCGACTGGGATGTGTCCCTCAGGGAGCAGCCCGAGGAAGCCTGGCCCCAGCTGGAAGGCACCGGCAATGGAGTGGAGGCCAGTAACGGCTCGGGAGGGCCACGAAATCCGCAGGCTGGCGTGTCCAGCGTCGTGCCGGAGGTAGCCGAGCGGGCCTTTGTGGACTTCTGCAAGGCGGCCAACCCCCTGGGCGACATGCGCCGGGTGGTGGTAGCCGCTGAGGGGGCCAACCGGTACCTCTCCATGGACGGGGTGGACGCCGAAGCCCTTGGCCGTCTATTCGATACCGTTGGCTGGCCAAGGGCGCACAACTTTGTCCAAACCCTGCGCAACGCCGCGCGAAGCAAGTTTGGCTGGCTGGAGCGCATCCCTGGCCGAGCCGGTCACTACACCGTTACCGACGTAGGACGCTCCACGGCGCTGGGCCGCTAGCCAAGTCCGCTTTTCACCCCTCTGCATTTGTCCTGCCCATTTCCCATTTGTAATGGGCAGTCCGGAACGTCCGGACTAACCCGACCCTGAACTGGGAAACGTTTCGCATTATTTGGTCTTGCGGGGCCAACTCTGAGTCTGCTCTGTTCCAACGGCAACACCACTGAAGTGGGGCCTGCCCTTTCCCAACTGTGCCGCCAAATTACCCTACCCAAAGTATGCTAATATAGGCACCATTGCGGCAGCTAGAATTGAATCTGTCGACAGTATCGTGGTGCCAAAGCAAAATCCAGGAGAAAACAGCCATGAAAATGTACATAGCCGGTAACTGGGTGGACAGGGATGAGACTATGCCGGTCTACAACCCTTTCGACCAGTCCGTAATCGACACCGTCCCCCGGGGCACTGCCGCCGACGTGGACGCGGCCATTAGCAGCGCGGTTCGGGGGGCAGAGGCAATGGCCAAGCTGCCTGCCTTTGAACGGTATTCCATCCTGCGCCGTGCCGCCGACATCATGGGAGAGCGATTGGAGGACCTGGGACGTACCATCACCATGGAAGAGGGCAAGGTCATCGCTGAGGGACGCGGCGAAGTGCTGCGGGCCATCCAGACCATCACCGGTTCCGCCGAAGAGGGCAAACGCCTGCATGGGGAGACGGTGCCCCTGGACGCAGCCCCGGGCGCTACATCGCAGTTCGGATTTACAATTCGCGTGCCCGTTGGCGTGGTTGCTGCCATCGCTCCCTTCAATTTCCCCCTGAACCTGGTGTGCCACAAGGTTGGGCCTGCCCTGGCCGCCGGCAACGCCGTGGTGCTCAAGCCGGCCGGGGATACACCACTCTCCGCCCTCAAGCTAGTGGAAATCTTGCTGGAGGCGGGGTTGCCCCCGGAAGCTATCCAGTGCGTAACCGGTTCCGGCGGCGAGATCGGCGACGCTCTGACCGGCGACCCCCGGGTCCGCAAGATTACCTTCACCGGCAGCATGGAAGTGGGAGACCGCATTTGCCGCAACGCCGGCATCAAGAAGGTAACCATGGAACTGGGCTCCAACAGCCCCCTGATTGTTATGTCCGACGCCGACATCGAGAAAGTGGCGGCAGCCACGGTGGCCAGCGGCTTCGCCAACGCCGGTCAGGTCTGCATCTCCACCCAGCGGGTGCTGGCTGACCGACGCATTTATGCCGACTTCCTGGACGCCATTAAGGTGCCTACGGAAACCTTTGCCACCGGCAATCCCCTGGACGAGTCCATCAAGATGGGCCCCATGATCCGCGAAAACGACGCGGTACGGGTGAGCCGCTGGATCGGTGAGGCGGTTGAGCAGGGCGCCCGGGTAGTGGCCGGCGGCGACCAGGAGGGCACCATCCACGCTCCTACAGTGGTGGCGGACGTCCAGCCGGACATGCGCATCAGTCGTGAGGAACTGTTTGGTCCAGCGGTTGCGGTCAGCGCTTTCGAGGACATTGACGAAGCCATTGCCATGGCCAACGACAGCCGGTTTGGCCTTTCCGCAGGCATCTTTACCCAAAATGTCGACTGGGCGATGCGGTTTGCCCGGGAAGTGCAGTCCGGCAACTTGCACATAAACTCCCACCCTCAGTGGCGCGCCGACCTGATGCCCTACGGCGGGTTGAAGGACAGCGGCATGGGCAAGGAAGGCCCGGGTTACGCAATAGAAGAGATGACGGAACTCAAGATGGTGGTCTTCCACCTCTAGAGCCGGGCTTTAGATCGGATTAAGTATCGCCCTGGCGCCGTGCGGGTTTACTGGCAGCGCTGGGGCGCACAGTTTGCAAGGCAGGTATTGGAGTATTGGAGATCGAAATAATTACTGAACCGCCCCGAAGCGCCATGGTGGTAACGCCCCACCCGGACGATGCGGAGGGCGGTGTGGGCGCCACCATGGCCAAGTGGATTGCGGAAGGGGGGACGGAAGTCGTGGTGGTGATGTGTACCAACGGCGACAAGGGTACCGGCGACCGGGAAATGTCCCCCGAGCGGCTGGCTACGATAAGGGAGAGGGAACAGCGCGATGCTTCGGGTTACCTCGGCGTCAAGGACGTGGTGTTTCTCCGCCACCCAGATGGCACGCTTAACGACGACCTGCAGTTCCGGAGCGAGGTAGTAAGGGAGATTCGACGGCACAAGCCGGAGATTATTTTTGCCATCGATCCCTTCCGGGTGGCCAGCCACACCCATCGGGACCACCGCATGAGCGGCCAGGTGGCCCTGGACGCCGCCCACAGCTACGCTTGGAGCCATCTATACTTTCCGGAGCAGATTACGGAAGAGGGGTTACAGCCCCACCGAGTAAAGCAGGCCTTTCTGTGGGGCACTGAAGCCGCGGACGTCTTTATAGACGTGGAAGGATATATGGAGGCGAAAGCCACCTCGCTCAGTCTGCACGCAAGCCAGATGCGGCAGCGGACGCCAGCCGACCGGATGGAACGGATCAAGAGCGGCAGCGCCCGCCAGGGAGAAGCGGCCGGCCTGGCCTACGCCGAGGGCTTCCGAAGGGTCAGATTCGACTTGGGTACATTGGACTGGAAGCTCCTGCATTCTTAGCCCGAATGGAACTCTGGGCCGGCGCCCTGATATTTCTTAAAAAGCAAAGTGGTCCCGATATAGTCTCATTATGAATAAACTAGCAGGAGGACAGAAATGCCATTTACCAGGCTTTACACGGGCAGTGACGGACAGTCCCACATCGAGGAAATGGACCCAGCAAGCCACCCTACTTTGCAGGAGTTGCTTTCAGCCACTGGTATATCTTTCAGCATTGCAGAGCCGGGCCGCTTCAGCGACTGGCATACCGCGCCGCGCCGGCAGTTCGTCATAACCCTCTCGGGAGAGGGCGAAATCGGGCTGGCCGACGGTTCTACCCACAGGTTTTGGCCGGGCCACGTCAGCCTGGTCGAGGACCTGACCGGGCAGGGACATACTACCCGCACTTCCAGTGACGTACCCCGCATCACGGCTACGGTCAGGCTGGAAGACCAGAACCCGACCAGCTAGATTTCATGTGCACCAGGTGAAGTGGCCGTCCAATTGGGCGGCCACTTCGCGTTTTTCAGCAGTCCCCATCCAGGTCCCGGGGAAATACGGCGCCGTCTTCGGTGAACAGCACCCCCTGCGCACGCATCATTGAGGTGGAGTTGCTGCGGGAAATGGAACGGAGAATGTTGGAGAGGATGCCGGAGTTCTTCCGGACTTCCTTCCGGGGCGCCGGCACTACAACGTCGGGCAGTTCGTTGAGCAGGCCCCATTGAGGCGGCACCTGTTTTGCCGGCACCAGCTTTCTGGGCGCCAGAATGTAGTGATAATCGGCTATGGCCAGGAAGCGGGGGTCGTGGAACTTCACGCTGAAAGTGGAAACCCGGTCGCGGTAGGTCTGCTCTTCCCTGCGGAGTCGCTGGTAGTCGGCCAGGGCAAGCTGGTAGGAGGGCTCCTCTTCCCAGTCTTCGGAGCGAGCTTCCTGGGCGTAGCGGGTAGCCTGGGTCAGCGTGCGGCGGGCTAGGCGTCCCCGCCGAAGCAGGGGCTCGTTCAGTTCCTTCAGGGCTTCCAGGTCGTCGTAAGTGTGGTTGTCCCGGGCAAAGTCGGCGCGGCTGGCCTTCACTTCCACAATGTAGATGGTATTGCCAGGGCCAACCGCGGCGAGGTCCACTATTCGACCGCCGGGGCCCTCCAGCTTGACCTCAAATCCTATGCTCCGGCAGCCGGCAAGGGTGTAAAGCCATTCCCACGCCGCCCATTTCAGGGAATAAGTCAGTTTGCTCTCGTTCCCTCGCTTGAAGACCTGGCCGGCTCCTTCACCGGTCTCCTGTCTCCGCCTCCCAACCTCAACCACCAGAAACTTCTCCCGACTAGGTTGCTTCCTGCAACTCCGTGATTATTCGCTTTATTTGTCGCTGCTCCGCTTCACCCTTGGTGGCAAGGGTAAGGCTGACTTCGTCAACCAGGTCTCCGTAACGCTCCAGCAGCATTGGGGCAATTTCGTCGTATTCACCCGTTACGGCAAAGGCCTGCAGTATATCGTCCCCGATCAAGTTTCCCATTTCGTCCCATTTGCCCTCAAGGGACATTTGGTGCAGCCTCTGCCCGATTTCCTGGAAGCCGTGGCACTCCAGGACGGGCAGATAGGTACGAGTTGAAGCATAGAAGGCGATGCGCCGGCGGGCATCCCGGCCTGCCTCCTTGATGGCCGCGCGATTGGGGCCCGTAACGATGAACCCGCCTCCGTTGATGGTGATTGCCGATGGATCGCGCCCTGCCTTCCTGGCTCCGGCAACGATGTTGGGCCGCACCACCTGCCGGACATAATCGGCGGAGGTGAAAGTGTGCAGCACCAACCCATCGCTGACCTCGCCGGCAACACGACAGTTGTAGGCGTTGACCGCGGCATTGAAGATGCGCGGCTGAGGTTGCTGGCCGGGTCCAGGACTGAAGAAGGGCGTCATCAGGGAGAACCTATAGAACTCGCCGTCGTAATTCAAGCGCTCGCCGGAGTCCCACGCCCGCCAGATTTCCCTAAGGGACTGGATATATTCCCGGAGGCGGGGCCCGGGGGAACCCCATGTTGTGGAGAAGCGGCGCTCGATGTGGCCCTTTACCTGGGTGCCCAGGCCCAGGCGGAAGCGGCCGCCCGACAGGTCCTGCAAGTCCCGGGCCGTATAGGCCACTACCATGGGCGAACGGGGGAAAGCGATGGCAACGTGGGTCTCGAGAGTTACCCGCGAGGTGGCTGTGGCGGCCAGAGTCAGGGCCAGAAATGGGTCATGGGACGTTTCGTTGGCGGAAACTCCATCGTAGCCCATGGCTTCGGCCCAGGCGGCTTCAGAAGCCACGGCCCTAACGTCCCGGGAGTTGAGGTGATAGGTAACCCTCATTGCGCTCCTCGCGCCGTTGGCATTGCGACCGACCGGCTATTCGGCCGTCACTTCCTCGTAAAGCTTGTCGGTCTTGGCGGCCATGATGAAGTCGTTGCGGTGCAGGTTGCGAATCTTGTGGGTCCACCAGGTTACACCCACACGGCCCCACTCGGTAACAATCTTGGGATGGTGGCCTTCCGACTCGGCCAGGCTCCCGACGGAGTTGGTGAAGTCCAGGGCTTGCTGGAAATTGGAGAACCGGAAAACCCGGTCCAGCTTGGGAATGCCGGCATCGTCCAGCATGTCCCACTCGGACACGGTGGGGTGAAGCTCGGTGACCTCTTCCTGGGTGACGGAGGGAGAATCACGACGGCAGGCAACGCACTTTTCCTGATACAGTTCGGCCATTTCAACCTCCACGTGCGAAGTAGAGAACAGGGCATAATGGGGCCAGGGTGGACTCAGGCATAATTCTAGCACAGCGGAGGTATGGATAACGGATATTGGCGGGTGGCTGTAAGGGTTGAACTTCCCATGACTGGAAATCGTCCCAATTGCCGGTTCTTGAGTACCACCGGTTGCAGGGGTATAGTCATATCCAATGCAACCAATCTTGAAATTGCCGGAGGTACGCACCGATGATTTTTGGCGCGATAACCAATTCATGGCGCAACCACTTGATGGAACAGGACCTCGAGGACCTGATTGCCGAAGCTGAGGCGCGGGGTTCCCGCCACGTCGAACTGCGGCAGACCTGCCTCGGCAGCTGCGAGAGCGGTCAGGGAGACGAATGGCGACCCAACCTGGATGGGCTGCAGGCCATTGTTGACCGGTTTGGTGACCTGCAGTTTGATCTGGCCATGGCTTTGCCCTGCCTGACCCAGGATGTGGACCCCGCCGGCGAGCAGTTCCAGATGGCGCTGGCAGGAGCGAAGATTGTGGGCCGGGAAACCCCTCACCTCAGGCTGGTGGACCCCAACCCGTTGGACGGGACCTGGGACTCGCCCTCGGACATTCCCGAACAGGCGCTTAACCTGGCAAACCTGGCCCGGGAGGCGGCCAGCCAGGGAGTTATCCTGTCGCTGGAGAATTCGGGGCAGACCATCGGCAGCATGGCCATGCTGGTAGAAGAGTGCCGGACGCGCTTGTCGGAGGAAGAGGGCGGCTACCTGGGTCTTTGCCCGGATCCCACTAACCAGCTTAGACGGTTCCCCGACAGCGATCCCCTGGGCGACCTTAACGCGCTGCCGCTGGATATGCTGAAGATCGTCCACTTCAAACAGGCCCGGGCAGGCGACCCTCATCCGTCTGTGGACACAGGCGACCTGGACTGCGGGGAGATGCTCCGTCTGCTGGAAGCCAAGGACTACCAGGGGCCGGCCATTATGGAGATACCGCCTCACCCCGACGTATTTGACAACCTTTCGGCCAGCTACGATTTTCTTAACGCAGCGTCAAGCAAGTAGGGGCCTCTGCGAATTCCCACCGTGCTATACTGGAGTCCGCCTTTGGGCGGGCTCCATCTATTGACTATCGTATTGCACAAACAGGGCGCCAAGTGACCGACTACAGCGATTACACTGTCTCCATCCACTACGATCGCCGCCTTTATCGCCAAGATATTGCGGGTTCCATCTCCCATGCAAGGATGCTAGGCCGGCAAGGAATAATACCCGCCGAAGATGCTGAGACCATAATTGCCGGCCTGAAGTCGGTGGAGCGGGAGATTGAGGTTGGAGAGTTCCCATGGGATCCATCGCTGGAAGACCTGCACATGAACATTGAGCGGCGGCTCACGGAATTGGTGGGGCCGGTGGGCGGTCGGTTGCACACAGGCCGTTCCCGCAATGATCAGATTGCCCTGGACATGCGACTCTACACCAGAGAGGTTATCAGGGAAACGGTAGCGGGGTTGCGGGGAGTGCAACGGGCGCTGCTGGAACTGGCCGAGAAGCACCAGGCGGCATTAATGCCCGGCTACACTCACCTTCAGCGGGCCCAGCCGGTGCTGTTCTCCCACCACCTGCTGGCCTATTTCCAGATGTTCGAGCGGGACGCTGGGCGGTTCGCCGACTGCTACCGCCGCGCGGACGTGCTTCCCCTGGGCAGCGGGGCCCTGGCCGGCGTACCCTATCCAACCGACCGGCACTTCCTGGCTGAGGATCTGGGTTTTGGGTCAGTCTCCGCCAACAGCATGGACGCGGTTTCGGACCGGGACTTTTTGCTGGAGTACCAGTCGGCGGCATCGGTCTGCATGATGCACCTGTCGCGGCTGTCCGAGGAGATCGTAATCTGGTCAAGCAGGGAGTTTGACTTTGTGCGGCTGTCCGATGAGTTCACCACGGGCAGCAGCATAATGCCCCAGAAGCGCAATCCCGATTTTGCGGAACTGGCACGGGGCAAGACCGGGCGAGTCTACGGCCACCTGATGGCGCTGCTCACCCTGATGAAGGGGCTTCCCCTCACCTATAACCGCGACCTGCAGGAGGACAAGGAAGGGTTTTTCGATACGGTGGACACGCTGCTGGCGACCCTGCGGGTGTTCCAGGGAATGCTGCCTGGTATGGAGTTGAATGTTCCCCAGGTCACCCGCCTGGCAGGCGAGAGCTACATGCTGGCAACCGACATGGCGGACTACCTGGTGGGCAAGGGTGTGCCCTTCCGAGAGGCCCACGGCATCATGCGAAGGCTGTGCGCCCATTGCGAGAAGCATAGTAAGGAACTGCAAGAATTGAGCCTGGAAGAATACCAGGGCCTCTGCGACCAGTTCGATGAGGATGTGTTCGAAATCACTGCCCTGGCTTCGGTGGCCGCAAGGGACAACCCGGGCGGGACGGCGCCCAACCGGGTGGCCGAGGGACTGGAACAGGCAAGGCAGTCGCTGGAGGCGGCGGCCAATGAATTCTGAGACCCGGATTCTCATAGCCCCGTCCATCCTGGCAGCAGACTTTGCTAACCTGGGCCGGCAGGTTGAGGAAGCCACCGAAGCCGGGGCCGACATGATTCACGTGGACGTCATGGACGGTAAGTTTGTCCCCAACATCTCCTTTGGCGAGGTCGTCATTGATGCTGTCCGCCGGCATACCGACTTACCCTTGAACATTCACCTCATGGTGGAGGAACCGGGCAACCTTATGCCCTCCTTCCAGAAGGCTTCCACCGACCAGGTTATCGTCCACGCCGAAGCCTGCACCCACCTGCACCGTACCGTGTTCCAGGTCAAGGAAAAGGGAGCTGAAGTTGGTGTGGCGCTGAACCCCGGCACGCCCGTGTCTGCGGTGGAGGAAGTCCTCCCCTACCTGGAAATAGTCCTGGTAATGACGGTAAACCCCGGTTTTGGCGGCCAGAGCTTTATTCCGGAAACCGTCTCCAAAATCCGGCGATTGCGGCAGTTGATAGAGGAAAATGGATATTCGGCACAGGTAGAGGTGGACGGAGGAATCAAGGCCGACTACACAGCAGAAGATTCGGTGAAGGCTGGGGCAACGATCCTGGTGGCGGGTACGGCGATCTTTAACCGGGATGAGACGGTTTCAGCCGCAACCGCCAGGTTGCGGGGGTGTGTTTGCGGCCTAAGGTATGTTCGATGACCTCACGCCCGTCGCATCTCGAATCTTCGCAAACTACTGAAGCCCAGAATGATCTGGGCTTCTTTGGCGTCGGCCTGTTGAGTACCGAAGGGTTCTAGCTCACTGCGCTCTTGCCCTTTACCCGCGGGGGCTTGTGCAGGGTGCGGAGGCAGCGGCTACAAATCTTGACCCGCTGGACCTTGCCGTTCAGGGAGATGGTCTGCTTGTGTACGTTAGCCTTGAACCGTGTCTTGGTATGGCGGTTGGAGTGGCTGACGTTGTTGCCGGACATTCCGGCCTTCTTGCAAATTTGGCACTGCATAGGTGGTTCAACTTCCTTCAGGGTACCTGTCAGATTATCATACATGGGCCTGCCAAACAAGGCGTGCGTTGGCTCGTAAGGGAAGACTCGCCGGTCTGCCCCTGCCTGCCGGCGGCTTCTTCCCACCCCGGGCCCCTGTCCCAAGGTTGTTGCCGACCCCCTGTCGTTGGGGCATAATGCCCAGCAATCTACTGGACAGCCCACCAAGTCTAACCGGAGGAAGCACACTATGCCGGGACAGATACCCACCGAAGAAGAGGTACTCAGCTACTTTCAGAAGTTCTCCAACTGGGGGCGCTGGGGCGATGACGACGAACTGGGCACGCCTAACCTGATAACTCCCGAGAAGACGAAACGCGCCCTGGCCACGGTGCAGGAGGGGACTTCAGTATCGCTGGCCCGCACCGTCATGTTTGAACCCAGCCTGGACGCGCCGGCACCGCCCGTCCATTTCATGGTGGAGAGCGGTGAGGGCTGGGCCAGCGGTGATAAGGTCAGCAACCGTCCCAACGCCGCGGCCATCGACTATTTCGGGATGATCTTCCATGGCTACACCGTTACCCACGTGGACAGCCTGGCGCACTTCTTCTGGGAAGGAAAAACGTACAACGGCAAGCCGGCCCACATGGTATCCACCAGCATGGGCGCCACCGTATGCTCGGTGGAAGCCGCCAAGAATGGCTTCATTTCCCGCGGTGTCCTGGTGGACGTGCCTCTGATTCGGGGCGTCGACTGGCTGGAGCGGGGCGAGGGGGTGATGCCCGAGGACATTCTGGCCGCCGAGGAGCGGTGCGGCTTCAAAGTGGAAGAGGGCGACATCCTTCTGGTCCGCACTGGGCAACTTCACCGCCGCAGCGTGGAGGGTCCGGTGGAACGGTCGGCCGGCTCCACGGCCTGCCAGGCGGCTTGCCTGCCCCTGTTCCACGAGCGGGGCATAGCGGTGCTGGGGTCCGACACGGGCAACGATGTCAGTCCGGCCCAGTATTCCCGCGTACTGCAGCCCATTCACCAGGTAGGAATTACCGCCATGGGGTTGTGGATTTTAGACAACGCCAACCTGGACGACGTGGCCGAAGCCTGCAAGGAACGAAACCGGTGGGAGTTCATGGTGTCCATCAGCCCCCTCAGGCTACATAACACCACCGGGTCGCCCGTGAACCCCATTGCCGTTTTCTAGCAGGGTTCCACGGTAGCCTTGAGCTATTTGCTGAACCTCAGCAGGGCCCGCACGACTCTGCCAGAGTACCCCGACAAGAGCCGGGAAACGCTGTCTTCAGCGGCCATCTGCATGGCGCTCATCGAGTAAGTGGGGTAGGTATGGATGGCGGAGGCCAGGTCGCCCAGCCTCATCCGGCGATCAATGGCCACCGCCCATTCGTGAATCATTTCCCCTGCCCTGGGGGCGACGATGGACGCGCCTAGCAGGCGACCATTGGCCAGGGTTGTGGCCTTGATGAACCCCTCACCGGCGCCGTCTATGATGGCCCGGTCGGCGTTCTTGAGGGGCCAGTTCATTGCCTGCACCTTATCCCCGAACCGTCGCCTGGCCTCCGCTTCGGTGAGGCCGGCGTGGGCCACTTCGGGATCGGTGAAGACTCCCCAAGGAACACCGTCACGTATTCCTCTAGACCTTCCTGGCAGCAGGGCGTTGCGTGCGGCCATGAAGCCCTGCCAGCCGGCATAGTGAGTGAACTGGGGCCCGCCAGTGCAGTCCCCGGCCCCGTAAATATGGCGCTGGCTGGTGCGGAGGAACCGGTCAACGGGGAGCCCGTTGCGGGAATAAGTTACGCCTGCATTCTCCAGGCCCATTCCTTCCAGGTTAGGAAGACGTCCCGCGGCCACTAGCAGGGAGTCGCCCGTCCACTCATGGATCCCTGACGTGATGATTACTTTGCCGTTGGACGTTCTCACCAGCTCCACGGGGTGACGCAGCACAATTTCCACGCCTTCTGAAACCAGCATTTCAGCAATTAGTTTGGAAACCTCCGGTTCATCCTGGCCCAGGATGCGATTTGTGGCCTCGAACAGGGTAACCTCCGTCCCCAAGCGTGCAAATGCCTGGGCCAGTTCGCAGCCTACGGGACCGCCTCCAATCACGAGCAGTCTTTGAGGGAGGCAGTCGATATCCCAGACCGTTTCATAGGTGAGGTAATTGACCTGATCCAAGCCCGGTATGTTGGGTATCGACGGGCGCGCTCCGGTGGCAATGAGGAACCGCTTGCCGAAGACGGTGGAATCCCTGAGACGCAGTGTATGGGGGTCAATGAAGTGGGCGGGGGCGAGGATCGCGTCAATCCCCTCTTCCCGCAGTTGCTCTTCGCTTTCGGATGTATATATTTCCTGAATTACGGAGTTCATGCGGGCTCTGATAGCCGGCCAGTCCACCCCTGGCTGGCCGGAGTCTATGCCGTAGCGGCGGGCAAATCGCACTTCATGGGCGAAATTGGCGGAGCGAATCAGGGTTTTGCTGGGAACGCAACCCGTCCAGGTGCAGTCGCCGCCCAGCCGGTTGGCTTCGACGATGGCAACGCGCCGGCCCAGCCGAGCGGCGAACCGGGCGGCAGTCAGGCCGGCTGAGCCGCCTCCGATCACTACGAAATCATAAGGCAGGAGCGCCGATGCCGGGATAGTCATTGGCGTTTCTAGGCGTACGCCGGCGGCCGCATGTCCAGACCCAGAGCCTGTTCACACCAGCGGGCGGCTCCCAGCAGCCGACCCTCCGCAAAGGGGGAGGCGGCGAACTGGATGCCCAGAGGCAGCCCCGACTCGGACAGGCCCGATGGTATGACTACGGTGGGCAATCCAGCGGAGGTCCAGGGAGCCTGGAAAGCCGCGTCGCCGGTGGTATTCAGGTCTTTAGGTGCGGGCGCCGGTGTGGCCGGCATCAGCAGCGCATCCACTCTCTCGGCCAGGGCGGTCAGGTCGCGGCGGAATTCGCGGCGAAGACGCTGGGCCTGCAGGTAGGTAACGCTGGGGATCAGCAGCCCCATCTCGATATTCGCCCGCAGCCTGGGGCCATACTCATCGGCCCGGTGCCGGAAGAACTTTTCGTGGAAGGCGGCGCACTCCACGTTCATGATGATGCGCTGGACGTCAGAGGCGGTGGTGAAACTGTCCGGCAGGTCCAGTTCCTCAACCACCGCACCGGCCTGAGCCAGTTGAGCCGCGGCTGCTTCGGTGTGCTGCCGCACCTCCGGCGTGGAGCGGTCGAAGAAATACCCGGTTTTCAAGAGTCCCAACCTGGGTGGGCCCGAATGACGTCCAATCTCGTCGAGGAAGTTTGGCACCGGTTCCTCGGCTGAGCCGGGGTCATTGGCATCGTATCCGGCCATGGCCTGCAGTAGAATGGCCGCGTCGGTAACGGTGCGCACCAGGATGCCGACGGTGTCGAGAGACCAGCTTACGGGCACCACACCAAACCTGCTGATGCGCCCGTAGGTGGGTTTAAGGCCGACGATACCGTTGTAGGCCGCGGGCCGGCAGGTGGAGCCACCGGTCTGCGAGCCCAGCGCCGCGGGGCACATACCGGACGCCACTGCGACGGAGGAACCGCTGCTGGAGCCGCCGGGGGTATGCTCGCGGTTCCAGGGATTGCGGGAGGGTGAAGGATCAGAAGTGGCGAATTCGGTGGTTATCGCCTTGCCCAATATGATGGCCCCTGCTTCCTTCAGCCTGGTGACACAGGTGGCGTCGTACTCAGGTACGAAATCAGCGTAAATGCGGGAACAGGCGGTAGTCTTCATGCCCGCGGTGTAGAAGATGTCCTTCAGGCCCACGGGAACCCCGGCCATTAAGCCCTGGGACGGTTCTTGCTCGCGCTGGCGGGCGTCGCTGATCACTGCCTCCCGATCGATGGTAACCCAGGCTTGCAGGTCTGGCTCGTGGGAATCGATCCGGTCCAGCAGGGCGTTGGCGTAGTCGGTAGGGGCAAGCTGCCCGCTCCGCACCTGTTCGGCTGCATCGCTAACGCTGAGGGTATAGGCTTCGGGCATGACGTCCTCCACATATTGTACGTTTTCAGTAATTCTCTAACGGGGAGAGAGATCGGTCACTGATAGAATCCGGGCTCAGTTTCTGTTTCGGGCAGGCTGTTGGCAACATTCACTATGTAATGGGCGGCCAGTTCCAGCAGGTCCTGGTGCTCGGCAGAGTAGCCTTCTCCCCAGCGCGCCTCGGCTTGCCTGGTCATTGATTCCAGTGTTTCCTCAAAGGAGATGTCGGGAGTCCGGTCAGTCATGACTATCCCGCCTTTCTTATCAATTTGGGGGTGCCGTTAGTTCCAGTGTACCGTAAAGGCGGCAATGCCGATACCAGCGTTTCGGTTGAATACCGGATTTCCCGAACAAAGGACCATAAAGGCCTGCTGTCGTCATCTTTAATCATGCTCCGGTGTTACATTGCGTCAGAACCGGCCTATTTGACCTACCCCGGTATCCTTGTCATAATCAGCCCATTCTGGATATAGAGGACGCTCTCAGCAAAGATTGAAGGAGGGAAGCCGTGACTACCAGAGAAGTTGTGGGCAGCGGCAAATACACCTACGAAATGCACACCGACTGGGCCAAGGTGCCGGAAGGCTGGTCCATGCCCGCCGCGGCTGTCTACGGTGATTCGCAGGACAGGGTTTACTGTTTCAACCGCGACCCTGAGCATCCGGTGATGATTTTTGACCGGGAAGGCAACTACCTGAATTCCTGGGGCGCGGGTCTCTTCCTGTTCCCTCACGCTATTATCATCGACCCGCAGGATAATGTTTGGCTGGTGGAGCGCAACGACGGCCAGATTATGAAGTTCACCAGCGACGGCGAGTTGCTGATGGCCATCGGTACCAAGGGCTACCGGTCGGACACGGGCGTTGATAATTCGGTTTTCAGTTCCAACGCCTGGCCGGACGTGGTGCGCGGCGCCGAGCCCTTCAACCTGCCGGCGGGTATTGCGGTTAACGAAGCCGGCGAAGTGTTCATAGCCGATGGGTATGCCAATGCCCGGGTGCACAAGTTCACACCGGAAGGTGAACTGATCAAGTCCTGGGGTGGCCCGGGCTCGGAACCCGGCCAGTTCAATCTGCCCCACGGAGCGTGGATTGACCGCCGCGGGCGCCTGCTCATTGCCGACCGGGAAAACGACCGCATACAGGTCTTTGACCAGGAAGGGGCGCACGTGACAGACTTTCCCGTGAAACTGATCGGCCCGGCCGTGATGTACGTTGACGACGAGGACATAGTGTATGTGGCCGAGCACAATGGCGGGCTGGTGAGCATTCTGAATCTGGATGGGGAGATGATCACCCAATGGGGCTCCCTGACCCACCGCTCATGCCACGGTATATGGGTGGACTCCCACAAGGATCTCTATGTAGTTGAGCCCTACGAGGGCAGCACCGGCCGGACAGTAGTGAAGTTTGTTCGCCAGGGATAGGTGAGCGCTGAACTGGAATTCACCGGAAACGAACGAAACCCGGTTGCAGCAGCAGCCGGGTTTTGTTATTCTTTTTGAACGTCTTCGGGCGTCCTCTGTTTTGTGGGGCTGTAGCTCATCAGGGAGAGCGCTTCAATGGCATTGAAGAGGTAGCGGGTTCGAGTCCCGCCAGCTCCACCACCGTATCCAATACTGCGAACTCCACCGCCCAGGGCGATTTCAGCGGCATCGGCTCCCCCTATGGGGCTGTCCTCCGGCGTTGGTATTGAGTAGATGATCGTCGCTCCGCCGTGCCGCACCAGCACCTCCTTGACGAATGACCGCACGAAGGCTTTGGTCTCGGTGAGTTCGCTGGTCTGGAGAAACTGGCTCATGTCGGCGGCGAAGGCGGCCACCACGTCGGCGCTGTCCAACAGTTCCCGACGTTCCGCCAAGACGGTTCTGGCTTCCTCGGCGGCGGCCTCCAGTTGTTCCCGGCGGTGGCGGTGTTCCAGGATGCGTTCAGAGGCGTCGGCCATGTCCAGGTCGGTGCTCTCCACGAAGTGCCAGATGCGGTCCAGCTTCCGCTTGACCTCTTCCAGTTCGGCCTCCACGGTTCCCAGGTGCTGCCGCTGCTCCCGGGCCACGCCGTCCATCTCTTCGTCCAGCAGCTTCACCAGTTCCCTGATGTTGGACTCGGTGAGGATGTTGTCGCGGATGTTGGAGACGATGATGTCCTCGAAGGACCTGGCGTTCAGCCTGGGGGTGTCGCAGGACCCGCTGCCCTGCTTGAGGATAGACTGGCAGACGTAGTAGGTGTACTTGCCGCTCTTGGCCTCGGCGGCGGTGAGAGCCTTGCCGCACGTCTCGCACTTGGCCAGGCCGCTGAGCAGGTAGGGACTGGCGGCGCGGCGGGGATGGGTTACCGCCGGGGCGCGGGCTTCCAGCAGTTTCCTGACTCGGGCGAACTCCTCTTTGGTTACGATAGATGGAAAGGCGTCCTCCACCCGCACCGGCTCCTGCCCGTCCCGGCTCTTCTGGCCCCAGACCAGGGCGCCCATGTAGGCTTCGTTGCAGAGGAGCTTGTGGACGGT
>JAPPLU010000005.1 GCA_028874075.1 Chloroflexota bacterium | reverse complement strand
CCCCCGGCATCAACCTGCTGGACACCCGCGTCTTCGCCGATAGGGACCGCACCGCCGACTCGGTGATCAGGGTGGCCAAGGGACTGTGGGAGCAGTGGGGGCCGAGGATGCAGTCCATCCTGGAGCACACGGTGAAGAGCCTCCACGAGGCCAACGCCCACCCGTCCACCGCCGACGACCAGCAGCACACCATCCTGGACGGGCTGAAACTCCTCTCCGACGAAGTCTTCCGCGCCTCAGTCCTGGCCAGGGTCTCCGATCCCTACATCCTGGAGTGGTGGGGCCGGGACTTCGGCAACTGGCACCGCCAGTACCGGGCCGAGGCCCTGGCCCCGGTGCAGACCCGCCTCTCCTACTACGCCTCGTCGAAAAGAGCCAGGGCCGTCCTGGGCCAGCCCCGCTCCACCATCGACCTGCGCCAGACCATCCGCGAGGGCGGCGTGCTGCTGGTGTCCACCGCCCAGGGGGTGGTGGGAAGGGACGTGGCCGCCCTGGTGGGCGCATCGCTCCTCAACCTGGTGGACGCGGTGATCCGGGAGCAGGGCGGCGTGGCGCCGGAGGAAAGGCGTGGGGCATTGGTGGTGGTGGACGAGATGCAGTCCATGCCCGGCGTCGATTACGAGTCCATGCTCAGCGAACTGGGCAAGTTCGGGGCCAGCTTCATTCTGGCCACCCAGAGCCTCGCCAAGCTGAACGATCTCTCGCTGACCATGCGGGACACCATCCTGGCCAACGTGGGCTGCCTGGCGGTGTTCCAGGTGTCGGGCAGCGACGCCCGGCAACTGGTGTGGGAGTTGGGCAAGGACCGGGTGTCCGAGGACGACGTCGTGTCCCTGGACGTGCACCACTGCTACGTGCGGGCCACCGTGGGCACGGAACGGCTGCCCGCCTTCTCCATGATGGTGCGGAGGCCCGACGACGGCAACCCGGCGGCGGCGGAGCGCATCCGGGCCGCCAGCGCCGCCTACACCCGCGCCGTGGGCGGATTGGCGGGTCTGACCGCCGCCGAGATGATGGGAGAGGAGAAGGTCGGCGAGTACCGCCGCCTGCTGGCGGAGGGGCAAAACGAGGGGGCCAACGACGACGGGCACACCGGGCGCGAGCCGCACCACGGAAATCCCCCATCCCCGGCCCGGGAGCCGCGCAATCCCGTCAGCCGTCGCAAGGACGCCGCTGGCGAGGGAGGTTCAAGGTGAGCCGCGCCTCCTCATGTGAAAGGGAACTGCTGGGCGCAATGGCGGAGATGCCCTTCCTGGACCGGCTGGAACTGGCCGCCGTAACCGGCTGGTCCAAGGGTACCGTGTACCGGAACGCGGCCAGGCTGGAGCAACGGGGACTCGTCGCCTCGGTGCCCCACGCCACTCCCGTCATCCCCCGCACCCGCCGCTACCATCTCACCGCCGACGGACTGCGTTGTCTGGCCGAGGCCACCGGCGATTCCATGGACCGTCTGCTGAGAACTCGTCCGGTCTCCCATTCCTGGCTGCGCCTGCTGCTGGAGCGGCTGGACGGCGCGGCGGTCATATACCGCCTGGCCTCGGCGGTGTCCGAGCCGGCATTTCCCGTCCGCTTCCGCTGGTACCGGGCTGCCCCGCTGGACGCCGCCGTCACCCTGCCCGATGGCCGCACCCTGGGCGTACTTCGCCTGGGACGGACCGCCGGCCGTACCGGCTTCGGCAAGCGGCTCCGGCGGCTGGCCGACGGCCCCCGGCCCGGCCTGGTCCTGGTGATCGTTCCCGACGAGACTCGCCTCCGGCACGCCGGGCGCCTGCTGGCCCAAACTCCGCTCAACGTCCTGCTGGCCCTGGAAGAAGACGTGGCCCTGGCCGGCCCGGACCGCCGAATCTGGCGACCGCCGGCTGCCAACGCCTTCCTGGGCTTGCGCCATGCCCTGGGGAGGTTGCCCGCCGGAGGCGCGCTGTTCGAGGAGACGCCGCCGACGCGCCTCGCCCGGCCTGGCGGCAACTACCACGACGCTCTCGCCGCGCTGCTGGCGCCTGCTGAAAAGCGCGCCCTGGACCTGGCCGCCGACTGGCCCTGGCTGTCGCGCCGGGACCTGGCCGCCCTGCTGGGCGTCTCCGAACCCCGCGCCTCCCAGGTCATCGTCGCCCTCGAAACTGACGGCCTGCTGGCCAGGCCGCCGGAGGCCGGAGGGCGGATGGCGCTCACCGACCCGGGGCTGGCGGCGCTGGCCCGCCGCGACCGGGCATCGGTGGCCGCCGCCTGGAAGGGGTCCAGCGTCGCTCCCGTGGACGAAGGCAGGCCCCTCCATTGGCGCAACGTCTCCGGCGGCAGGAGCCGGCAGTTGCTGCGCAACCTGGACCACACCGCCGCCGTCCACGGCTTCGTCGCCAGCCTGGCGGCGCAGGCCCGCTGCCTGGACTGGGAGGTCCTGCAACTGGACCCGCCCCACGGGGCCTCCCGCCACTTCCGGCATCAGGAGGGACCCCGCTCGGTGCATCCCGACGCCTTCGGCCTGCTGCGGCGGGGCCCGGACTACTCCGAACCATGGGCCTTCTTCCTGGAGTGGGAGCGCCGCGCCGTGCGGCCCGGGACCATGGCAGACCGCCTGGCTCCCTACCTGCGCTACTACTCCACCCAGAGGCCTGCCGATGACCACGGCGTCCCGCCCGCCGTCCTGGTGGTCTTCGACGACGACCTGGCTGCCGGCCACTTCCTGCGGCTGGCGGAGGAACTGATGGACCGCGCCGGCGTCAGCCTGCCCCTGTGGGTCTCGGATAGGGCCGCCGTACAGTCCCGGGGACCGCTGGGCTCGGCCTGGCGGACGCCGGGCCGGTGGGAGCCGGTCAGCCTGTTGTCCGCGCCGGCGGAGGGCCACGTAAAGGAACGAGGGGCAGGGCAACTGGCAGGACCCCGTTCTTTTCCCGATAGGAGGGGAACCGCCACGCCCTTGCAACATAGGAGCCGGCCGAGAGGCCCCCGGGGGCGTGGGGGGCGGACCGTGGTCCGGCTCGACGCGGCGGCCCTCTGGGAGCGGCTGGCCCAGCTGGACCGCTCCCAGAACTGGCTCGCCAGGGAAATGGGAGTCAGTTCCGCCCACGTCTCCCTGCTGGTCAACGGAGGTCGGGCGCCTTCGGGACGCATCCAGAAACGGATGCTGAAGGCCCTCGGCGTCAGCGACTTCAACCAGCTTTTCACACTGGAGGTGACCGATGACCAACCCTAACGACGACCCGGAGTTCGACGGGCTCCGGCCCGAGGACCGGGACGACG
Source organism: Chloroflexota bacterium (assembly GCA_028874075.1). GTDB lineage: Bacteria > Chloroflexota > Dehalococcoidia > Lucifugimonadales > UBA3495 > Bin22. Next base: position 49,489 of record JAPPLU010000005.1, on the reverse strand, counting down.
ACCCCGACCTGCCCCAGGACGTCGACCGGCTGCTCCGGTACTTCCCGGGACGGCTGAACCGCCTCAAGGAGGCCAGCGGCCTCAGCTGGAGCGGGCTGGCCGTGGCCCTGGGTGTGGACCGCAAGCGGGTCCGCCTCTGGGGCAAGGGCGCGGAACCCCGAGGGGGTTCCATCCTCTCCCTGTTCCACTTCGCCAGCGGGATTCCCGGCGGCATCGACATCCTCCTGGGCCTGTTCCCTGAACCGGACGTAACCGGCGACGAGGACCAGGACACGGAGGACGAGGAGCGGGATGACCAGGAGCAGGAGGAAGGCGAAGCCTAAATCCTGACCCAACCCAGGCCGGCGCCCGCCTCCCTCGACCGCGCCGGCAACCCAAGCGCCAGACCCTATTGCAAGCTATGAGCGACGCCAAGAAATACAGCGGAAAGAGCAAGACAGCCGGTGGAGAATCGGAACTGCGCTTCGTGGGCGTGGAGTTCAAGCCCGCCCCCGACGCCCAGGACCGCCTGCGCCGCCTGTTCACCATCCTGGCCGCCCACTTCGCCCAACGGGACCAGGTTGAGGAGAAACAGGACCGTCTTGCCGGCGGTCAGTCAGCCGATGACGAGGACCGGGGAGCGGAGTGACCGGTCTAACAGACCCTGCCCGTCAACGCTGCGGAGACCGGACCATTGGGTTGATTTATCATCGTCAGGGAGAGGACAATGTGGGAGAAACGAGAGACACATGAACCCAGCGGCGTCCTACGGAGAGTTGGAGGGAAGAGATGGAACTCTATCAGTTTGAATTCATTCTTCACGAACCCGAGGAGAGCCACGGTTGGATGTATCGGGCCGAAATTCCGGCCCTGCAAGGCTGCCGGGCCTGGGGTGACACCCCCGAGGAAACCCTTGAGGCACTGTGGGGAAACGCCAGAATCCTCCTCCAACTCCAGAAGGAAAGAGCGGAACCCTTACCGCCCGCTACGACTCGGAGCAAGAGGACCAAGGGGATCTTCACGGTAACCGCATGACCTACCGTGAACTGCGCCGGAAACTGGAGCGGCTGGAGTGCGTCTTTATGCGGCAAGGGCAAGGTTCCCATGAAGTATGGCGCAACCCGGCAAACGGCCGTCAGACCATCATCCCCAGGCACGGCAACCGGGACCTGGCAACCGGCACCCTGCACGAGATCCGCAGGGACCTGGGAATCTCCAGGCGGGATTTCGACCAGGCATAGACCCGCTGAACACCCTGAGCCCCAGCGGCCGCCGCACGGCCCGCCTGCTCGCAAACCGGGAACGCTTAAGGAACGCGAGCATCAAGAGCGAGTTTCCAATTTCCCAATCCCGCTGGCCTTTGACGCCGGTCCGCCGCAGGAGTATCATCAGCCCTAGAGGTTGGCCCGGCGGTGGTGGAACACCCCGGGCCGTGGCCCCACCTGCGGGAACAGGTGACGCGGCGGCATTGTACTACTTGCGGACCCGCTCCCGGCAGGGGCGGGTCTGTTCCATTTTCAGCCGATGCGAACCAACAGGAGGCGACCATGCCGGGAACCAAAGTGAAGAAGCAGAAGTCCGAGGGCAACCGGGCCGCCATCTACGCCCGGGTCTCCGACAAGAGCCAGGACGGAGAGGACAAGACCTCCATAGCCGAACAGACCAGCGAGATGGAAGCCTACTGCGAACAGCGGGGCCTGACCATCGTCGCCCGCTACCAGGAGGTGGGCCAGGGCTGGTCCAAAAAGCGCAGCCAGTTCCAGAAGATGCTCAACGACGCCAAGCGGGGCCGCTTCGACGTCATTGTCTGCTGGAAGTCCGACCGGCTCAGCCGGGGGATGTACCCCGCCGCCGCCCTGATGGAGGTCATCGAAGCCAGCCATATCAAGCTGGAGGCGGTGATGGACTCCATCGACATGAAGACCTTCGGCCTGATGGCCGCCATCGGCAAGCTGGAACTGGACAGCTTCCGCGAACGGGCATCCATGGGCAAGCGGGGCGCCGCCAAGGCGGGGCGCATTCCGGTCAGCAACGTCCCCTACGGCTACCGCGTCGGCGAGGACGGCCGGCCGGAGATCGTGGAGGAGGAGGCCGAGGTGGTACGCCGCATTTACCAATGGTGCGTTGAAGAGGGATTAGGAGCCACGGTCATTCGCCACCGGCTGACCGCCGAGGACGCGCCCCTGGGCCGGGCGGGCAAGCGGTGGTGGGACGGCCAGATTCACCGCATCCTGACCAACGAGACCTACAAGGGCACCTGGTGGTACGGCAGAGCCCGCTACGTCTCCACCGAGGACGGCGTCAAGGTCTACGACCAGGACCCCGAGAACTGGATCGCCGTTCCCTTCCCGCCCATCATCGACGCGGAGACCTGGGATAGGTGCCAGGAGATGCGGACCAAGCGCAAGACCTACTCGGGGCGCAACACCAAGATCTTCTACATGTTGCAGCACCTGGTGCGCTGCACCGAGTGCGGGATGCTGATGGGCTGCATGGCCACCAGGAAACGGACGGTGAAGCACGGGGACAAGGTGTACAAGTACGACCTGGAAGTTCCCCGCCGATACTACAAGTGCTACGGCGTGCAGCACTTCCAGACCGGCTGCCGGGAGCACACCATGATCCGGGCGGAGCGGCTGGAGGAGTTGGTGTGGACGGAGGTCAAGAACGTGCTGGCCAACCCCGCCCTGATCGTGGCCGGCCTAGAGTCGTTGGGAGAGAAGGAGGAGGATGGACTGAGTGAAGAAATCCGCAATGCGGAGAAAGAGCTGGAGAAGGTTCAGCTGGAGGAGGACCGGGCCATCCGGCTCTACGTGTCAGGGAAGATCACCGAGGCCCAGTTGGACCACCAGAGGAGGTTCATCACGGAGAGGTTGGAGAGCGCCCGCCGGAAGCTGGACGACTGCCGGGCCAGGGAGTCGGCTCAGGCGGGGCAGGTGGAACTGGCGGAGCGGGTGTTGCAGTGGGCGGAGTTGATGGGCAATGAGTTGGACGATTTGCCTCAAGAGAAGCGGCGGGAGGTGCTGCGGCTGCTGCTGGACGAGGTGACCATCAACCGCGAAAACAACCTCACGTTCACGCTGGCGATACCAACGGACGATTTGGAGTCGATTGCGCCTCCGGCATCAGATTCTCGCTATAAAATTCGTCCACAGACTCGATGATGGCCTCCATGAGCTTGCCGGTGGGAGTGTCGTCGGCGTGCTCGGTGATGGAGACGACGCGGACGCCCTTGCGCCTCAGCATGGACTTGAAGGCCACGGCGTGCTCCCGCTTGCGGGTGAACCTGGAAAATTTCCAGACAAGAATCTCGTGAAAGGGGGCCTCGGGCTTGCTGGCTTCGTCCAACATCTTGCGGAACTGGGGCCGGTCGGCGATGCGTCCGCTCTCGGCCTCGTCGACGTACTCGCGGACCACCAGGTAGCCGTTCTTGCCGGCGTAGTCCCGCAAGGCCCTGAGCTGGGCGGCCACGGAGAGGTCCACGTCCTGTCGGTCGCTGGACACCCTAGCGTACAGCGCCACGGGGGCCAGGTCGGTATTCTTATTCATCGCTGTATCCTCCTTAATCCGCATTGCCTGGGTCAGCCTGGCGGGAACGCAGCCGTTCCAGTCGGGCCTCGCGGCGCAGCTCCCTATCTTCCATGTACAGGCGGAGTGCTTCGCGGACCAACTCGCTCATGTCGCGGCCCTCCTCATCCTTCACCCGCTGCACCTGCTGGAACATCTCCGGGGGCAGGGAGAAGGTGATGGTCCTGGATTTCCTTCGTGGGGGCATGGTCTCTCTTTTTGCCTGCTGTGATAAGCGTTTGTCTTACTATTATTATCGGCGGTCCGACATCATTCGTCAATGCGCGGCCAGGGCCGCCCTGGGGTTGTTCCGAGCATCGGGCCGCCCCTCCTGCCGGCCAAGCTGCGGTTCCAGCGCATTGCGGTAGTCGGCGGGCACGGCCACCACCGCCACCTTGGCGAGGCGCCCCTTCCAGATCACGGGCGTGGCTGCGGCGGCCAGGCAGTCCTCCTCGGCGTACTCCGTCTCACCGCTCCGGGCCGCCGACTCGGCCAGGGAGCCGGGCGGGACGGCCCGGTCCCGGTGGGGCATCCCACCCCGCCAACCCCCCATGAGCTGGGAGCGTTGCGCCCGGAAGCCCCTGGTCCGTCTCACCACCTTGGCCCGCAGCCGGGCCAGGTCGTCCCCGGCGGGCCACAGCGCCGGGTCGCCTTTTTCGGAGTGCCCGTACAGGACCACCAGCAGGGGCGGGCGCTTCACCACCTCGGCCAGCCGCAGGGCCGCCGATGCGTAGGAGCTGCCGAACCGGTCGTGCAGGGCCGCCACGTCCAGCCCGCAATCCTCGGCGCAGGGGGCAAAGATGTCCGGCTGCATCAATACCGACACCGCGAAGCGTTCCGCCTGCAGGCACACCAGGGGGTCCGGTTCACTGCCGGAGTCCTTGACGCCCATGTTCTCCAGGATGATCTCGTAGATTTCGTGGGCCAGGGTCTGGGCCTTGGAACCCTCCCACAGGTCGTCCCGGTAGTAGATGTGGTACTCGCCCCCGGGCTGTCCGATGTGGGCGCCCCGCAGCCCGTCCATCCTCTTCCCCTCCAGCACCTCTCCCAACCCGGTCCGCCGCGCCAGGCCGGTCAGCTCGTCCAGGGTGGGAATGGCCGATACTCCGAACCAACTCACGAAGCGGGCGGCCACGGTCTCCGGGTCCAGGCGGATGCCCTGTTCGTGGTCCTCCAGCAGGTCGCGGCAGAAGCCGCCCAGGATCTCACTCATTCCAACAGCCTCTTGCCGGTGAACTTCTCGTACATCTCCACGATGAACCGCTTGGCGTTGACCGTCATGGGGCCGTCGGGCCGGGTGCCGACGCGGAAGGCCGGGTCGTCCAGCACGAAGCGGTAGGCCCGCTCCACGTCCATGGCCTGGTCGCTGAAGGGGTCGGGCTGGGCGCCGTGGCCGGCCCGTTTGATCAGTTGGTCGGGGTCCACGCGGTACAGTTCGGCCAGCTTGCGCAGCAGGCTGGCGCCGGGCACGCGATCCCCCCGCTCGATCTGGGACAGGTAGGAGGCCGACACTCCGGTGCGGCGGGTGACCTCCCGCAGGCTGACCCGGCCCCGCAGCCGCTTCAGCAGGGAGCCGAAGTCCTCGGCGCCCGCCGTCTCCTTCTCCTCAACCCGCTCCGGCTGGCCGGTCGGCTGCTGGTCAACGTCGCCCATGATGGTCTCCTCCCGCCCGTTGGCGGCGGCGTCCGTGGAATTCTTGCTACATTTCTGTCGAATTATTGTTACATCAAAGCGAGCACTTGGTCAATAAAAGGCAACACTTGCCATATCTCTATTGCCTGTGACGAGACTGTGTTGCTACACTCTAACAAACAGAACGGATAATCTACTCCGTCCTGCCGAGTATACATCACCGCCGGTTGCCCGGCCAACCCCCAGGGGGCGGTCCGGGTTCCGCCAAGGGAGGCCATTGAGCAAGAAACGCAGGTTCACCAGGGAACAGGAGGACGGGCGCATCCAGGGCCTGCGCCTCCTGGCCCGCATCATCGCACGTCACTACCTGGAACACCCCGAGCTGTACCCCGCTCCCAGCGGAGACATCAGCGGCGGGACCGTGGGGGCCGACAACGACGATTCCGCCGTAGGCGCCGCTGCGCTCGCCGGCGGGAGGGCGGCCCGCAAGGAGGCAAACCAATGAAACAAAAGCGGATTATCTACCGGGTAAGGTTGAAAGCGGAGGCAGTGTGGGAACTGCTGAACCGGCTCAACCTGACCCAGAACGAACTGGCCCGGCGCATCGGACGCTCCTCGGGATTCATGTCCCAGCTGGTCAACGGGGAACGCTTTCCCTCGGGGGAGACCCGCCAGCGGCTGATGGATGTGCTGGGCGTGACCGACTTCGACGTTCTCTTCGTCCAGGAGCGGGTCGATGCCTAGCTCCCGCCCCGAGCCGGGGACGCCAATTGCCATTCCCCCGGGGGTAGCCCTGGTGCCGGAGGACTTCCGGCAGAAGCTGGAGGTCATCAAGCGGTTGACCGGCCTCTCCTGGGAGGGATTGGCCACGGCCATGGGGGTGGACAGCCGGCAACTGTGGCGCTGGCGCAAGCGGGGCGGTGAGCCGGGAGCCGGCGCCATGCTGGCCCTGGCCCGCATCGCCCTGCGGGTGCCCGGCGGCCTGGCCCTGCTCCTGGACGAGGACGTGATCGTAATACTTGGAATGACGGAGGTGAAAACATGACCACGGAAGGAAGACAACACATTGACGGAGCCCTTTCCCCTGTGCCCACAGAGCTCTGCCCCGGAGGGCTGGAGCGTTGGCGGGAGGAATACGGCCTGACCTGGCGGAAACTGGCCGCCAGCGCCAGCATAGCCGGGCGCGACGCCGCACCACCGCTGCGGCGCGTGGAGCGTTTGCAGCCCGGACTCGGCCACCAGGGTATTGTTGTCCTGGCGCGAGACCTGCCCGGTGGCTGCGGGCTGAGCGCCTGCGGAAATGACGCCTGCGACCAAAACGGCAACCGCCACCGCGACGGCCACGGGGGTTAGGGAATGGGACGCCGCCAGCAGTACGTATACCACGTCGAGCCGGAGGTTTTCCCCGAGGACTTCCCCGACCGGCTGGACCGCTTTCGCCGTGCCGCCGGGTTCACCTGGGGCGGTCTGGCAAGGGAGCTGAGGGTCAACTCCCGCACGGTGCGGCGCTGGAAGGCCGGTTCCAAGATCGGCTCCGGCCACCTGGTGTCGCTGTTCGCCCTGGCCGCCCGGCTGGGGCTGCTCCACCACCTGCTGCCCGAGGCGGGAGAGCCGGTTGCCGCCGCCGACCTTGACACCGAAAGCGGGAGTTGCACCGTGTCCCTGGCCATCCAGGATTGACCCGGGCGCGACGTGCTTCAAGGTAACAGCGGGGCCGGACGGAATCATCCGTCCGGCCCCCTTTTTGTCTTTCGCCGTTTCTTGCTCCCGTTACAGCCGGTCCACGCCCTGGGGGTCCCGGGGGCAGGCGCGGCGGTCGAGGACGTCCTTCAGGATGCCGAAGGCCAGGTGGAAGTTCAGGGCCTCCGACATGGCGGTGGGGTCCTCCTGCTGGAGCAGGGCGTATGAGACCAGACCGGCCATCTGTAGTAGCTCGTCGTCCACGGCGACCCGGTACGGCGCGGCGTAGACGGCGGTGTCCCGGGCCGCGTGACTGCCGGAGTCGCCGTCCCCCGCGTAGGGGCAGGCGGCGAGGATGGGGTCGCGGTGAACGGGCCCGGCAGCCGGCTCGGGCAGGCCGTCCCGCTCCGCCTCGTCCTCGATGAAGATGGCGTAGCGGCCGTCCGCCGCCACCGAGGCGTTGACCAGTTCCAGGAGCCGCTGCCGGGCGGCGGCGCGGTCGCGTCTGCGGTGCTGGCGGAAGGGGGAGTTGCGCCGGCAGACGTTGATCACGCGGATGCCGCCCTGTCTCCATCCGGCGCTCTCCAGGACCCGCAGGCCGGTCATCATGATTTCCAGTCCCTCCTCCAGGGTGGTGATGCGGCGGCGGAGACCCCGGGGGAGGCTTCCCTTGGGGGACAGCAGGTCCGCGCCGCGCAGGGTCCGGCCCGTGGGGACGTTGAACTCGTCCTCCATGACCCAGCGCCAGTCCAGGATGTGCTCGGACACGGCGTTCCAGTGCTCGCCGTCCACCCCCAGGGCGGTGGCGACGGAGAGGGTTCGGCTCCGGGACTCGCCCACGTAGTAGATTCTCATAACGGTCATTCTCCTTTGCAATGGTGTTTCACTCGTAATGGTGCAGCGGTTCAACCGGCTGGAAGTCGCCGCCGGGCGCCAGCCAGGCCGGTCCCAAAGGTCCCTCGCGCTCCACCAGTTCCCGGTGGGAGGCCAGCAGGGGCAGGGGCACGCGAACGCGCAACATCTCCCGGCGGGCCACCTCCAGGAAGTGGGTTGGGGCGACGGGATCGTCGAATACCACCAGGACCAGGGGCCGGTGGCCGTGGTCGTCGGCGGGGCGGTGGGAGGAGTAGTAGCGCAGGTAGGGGGCCAGGCGCTGGGCCATGGTGGCGGGGCGCACGGCGCGGCGCTCGTACTCCAGGAAGAAGGGGCTCAGCAGGTCGTTCCGGCGCAACGTTCCGAAGGCGTCGGGGTGCAGGGAGCGGGGCCGCCCGTAGTGGCGGAAGTAGCGGGAGGCCCGGTGGGGCGGGTCCAACTGCTCCACGGTCCAGCCGAGACCACGGGCCTGGCGGTTCAGGGCGGCGACGAAGCGGTGGACGGCGGCGGTGTGTTCCAGGTCCCGAAGCAACTGGCGGCTGCGCCTGCCGGACACGGATGGCCGGTCGCCGGCTGCGCCGTTGTCCCCGCCGCCGTCGGCGCCGACGCTCCACCGCTGCCTGGCCTCGCCGGTGGACACCCGGTCCGGGCGGGCAAGCAGCTTCAGCCCCCGGTCGGTGAGGGCCAGGCGGCGGGCGTCAAGTTGAAAGGCCGTGACCAGCCCCAGGCGTTCCAGGGCGGCGGTGAGCTGGGAGGCCCTCGGCTTGCTGGCGTCCAGGATCCCGGCCAGGTCCTCCCGGGTGAGCCCGGGCCAGTCGGCCAGCAGGTCCAGGGCGCGCTTCTCGGCGGGGCGCAGCAGGACGGGCAGCAGGTGGTCGGGGACGTTTTCGCCCCCTCCGCCCAGGTCGATGTCCTTTGGAATGGACACCCGCACCAGGGGCGGCTCCGCCGCCGTCATCCCGCCGGGGTTGGCACGGCCCACGGCCTCCGCCAAAGATAGGGTGACGCCCGCAGAGGACCGCCAGATGGCGTCGCCGGACCCGGCCACCGCGACGTGGCGCTCCAACGCGAAGAAGGCCGGGACCGGGGCCGTCCGAGTACGGGCGTCCCGCAGCAGGACGACAGCCTGGCGCAGGCGCACCTCGTCGGGGACCATCACCAGGACGGCGCCCGGCCGGGGACCCTGGGCCAGCCGCCAGAGGCGCTTGGCGAAACCGGCGCGCTCGGCGGTGGCCCCCTGGCGTATGATGGCCAGCACGCGCCCGTCTGAAAGGGTGAGGGTTGCGTCCTGGGGCAAGGCCCGGCGCCAGCGGAACCCCACGGAATGGCCCAGGCCGGCCAGGGCGGAGGCCAGGCGGTAGATGACGGCAGCCGCGTCCAGGCGTTCGAGCAGCGTCCGCCTCCAGCGTAGGGAGAGGGGATATTCGCGCAGCAGCCAGCCCACGGGCTGGACCTCGGTCACGGCCAGCGCTTTCACGCCTTGTTCAGTGACGTAGTACCTGCGGGTAGGCGCCAGCAGCGGCGTGCCGTGGGGCACCGAGTCGATTAGCCCGGCATCCTCCAACCGGGCCGCCGACTCGTAGACGCCGCCCCGGGACCGGCCGGCCAGGGCGGCCATTTCCAGCCGGTCCAGGAGGGGCATTTGGGCCAGCAGGCGCAGCAGGTCCGCCTGGCCTTTACTCAGCAGCCGCGTCATTCCTCCGCCTCCCCCTCGCCGTCCGGCTCGCCGTTGCCCGATTCCCAGCCATTGACCTGCTCCTCGTCGTCGCCCGGCTCGCCGCTGTCCGGCTCCCCTTCCGCCTCGGGTACCGGTCCGGGCGCATTCTGCTGCCCCTGCCGCCGGCTGCGCTGGTTGCGCCGGTTGGCGGGCTTGGGCTGGGCCGGCGGGGTGGCCTGGTTCTGTTTCCGCTGGCCCGGCCCCTGCCGGAGTTCGGCCAACTCCTGCCGGTACTTCTCCACCAGCTTCCGCATCTCGTCGTCCTGGGGGCCGACCTCCGTCTCGGGGGTGATGTAGCCCAGGGCCAGCTCCCGGATGCGCTCCGCCACCGCCGGGTCTCCCGGTTCCGGCGGCAGCACCCGCATGGAGAAGGCGTCCATCCGCTGGATCCCCACGGTGGCCCGCACGTAGCACTGGTGCACGTCCAGGGAGGTCACGTCGTCCTCGCTGACCCGTTCCTTGCCCAGCTCCCACACCAGTTGCCGGGCGTCGGTCCCCGCCATCTGGAAGGCGGCCAGGCAGCCCACGTTGGCCAGCACGGTGTCGCGCATGGTCCTGGACAGGTCCTCCAGCTTGCCCAGGCTCTGGGTGGCCAGGATGAAGTTGGCGCCGAACTTGCCCAGCTCGCTGAGCATGGACTCGTAGTCCACGCCGGGCATGGTCTGCATCTCGTCCACCACCACCAGGGCGCCCCGGCGCTCTTCCGGCGGGAGGCTGCCCTGCTCCCGGATCACCCCGTCCACCAGGTTCAGGATGGATGACCCCACCAGGGCCGCCACGTCTCTACCCACCGCTCCCTGGGCGGTGGACACCAGCAGGATGCCGCCCTCGCGGATGGTCTCCCTCAGGTTAATGGTGGAGCGGGACTGGCCCAGGATGGCACGGGCCGTCTTTGACGATGCGTAGTAGGCCAGCCGGGTCTGCACCGGGGCCAGGGCCATGCCCTGGTAGTCCTTGCGCCAGGTCCCGAACTCCCGGGCCCACCAGCGCAGCAGGTGGTGGTCGTCCACCTGGCCCAGCGCCTCGTCCCGGAAGTCGTCGTCGGAGAGAATGCGCAGCCCGTCCAGGATGGTGTACTGCTGCTCGGGCCGCCGCTTGGCGTTGGCCTCGTGCAGGCTCTTCACCGTGTGCTCCAGGATGGACTGCATCCGGGGACCCCACTGCTCCCACAGGCCGTGGGCCACCCTTACCACCGAGTCGGCGGTGCGGTCCCTATCGGCGAAGATGCGGGTGTCCAGCAGGTTGATGCCGGGAAAGCCACGCTCATCGGCCAGGTCGATGAGCCTCACGCTGTCGACGAGGCTCTCGGGCACCTGGGCCAGGATGCTGCCCACCAGGTCGGCGTGGGGGTCCACCACGATGATGGCGTCGTGGTCGTTGCCCGCCGCCTTCTCCCGGAGCTTGTGGGCGACGACGTGGCGCATCAGGGTGGACTTGCCCATCTGGGTGCGGGCCACGTAGAGGTGGTGGCGGCGCAGCAGGTCCGGGGGGAAGTGGACCTTCCTGGCCGGGCCGGTGGTGGTCTCGCCCACCAGGGCGCCGCCGCTGGTGCCCCGGGCCGAGGGCAGGAGCGCCCTTGACCCGGCGCGGGCCACCAGGGGCGTCTCGTCCCTGGCTCCCGGCGGGTGCCACAGGCCGGCGGCCTCCCTCACCCCCAGCACGCTGCGCCCGCCGAACAGCCCCGGCCCGGCCGGGTGCAGGTGGGCGCTGGGGAGCGTGGGCTTGACCTTGCTCACCCGGAACCTGGCCCCGGCGGGGTTGTCGTAGTGGCGGTAGGCGGCGGCCACCGGCCCCAGCAGTTCCCCGGCCCGGTCGGGGCTGGCGCCCTCGGGCAGGATGGCCGTGAGTTGGATCTCGCCGTCGAAGGCGATGCGGGAGGTCTTCTCCTTGATCATCAGCGGGTCGTAGACCCGGCTGCGGGCCTGCTTCCAGCGCCACCAGCCCCAGCCCGCGGCAACCAGGCCCAGGGCCGTGCCAGCGCCCAGGAGCGACGCCTTCAGCAACTCGCCGTCCTGGTACCACAGGTAGCCCCGCACTCCCACCAGCACGGCCACGGCCAGGATGGCCAGCGTCACGCCGTCCTTGGTGCTGATCCGGGCCTGGGTGGCCTGGACGTTGTTGACGGACTGGCCGGTAAGGGGCTGCTGCTGGCGCTGGAGCTTCCGCTGGTGCACCTGGGACCACTCCGGCCCCATGGAGCGCAGCAGCAGGCGGGCCACCACCCGCTCCCCGTCGTTCAGGCTGGACAAGGCCCCGATGATGGCGATGAGGGGGTCGGAGCCCGGGTCCAGCAGGTCGTCGTCCCGGAAGGTGCGCAGCGGCGCGTACTCCGGGCCGGAGGCCCGGAGCGTCATGCCCCAGGCGGACTCCCCCTCCGCCAAGCGCAGGGGGTCGCCCTCGGGATCAAGGGTCTCGATGCGGGCCTGGGGGTAGCGGGCGGCGATCTGGCCCCGGACCACCTGGTCGTCCAGGCAGCGGGCCAGCAGGGTGACGCCTCCGGCGTCCCCGGCCAGTTCCAGGGAGAAGGGTTCGGGGACGGCGATGGAGGCCAGCAGGTTCTCCACCCCCAGCAATGTGCGCTCGCCGCTGCGGGGCGGCGTGATGGCCAGCAGCACCGGCTCCTTCTTCCGCCGGTTGCCCAGCAGGATGCTCCTGATGCTGATTTTCATTGTGTGTGCCTCCTCGTCGTCGGGATGATGGTGTCACGGGGGCGTTCGCCCCCCATCGAGTGTGGGAAGGCCGGGGCGAAAATCCAATTCCTCATAGGGCAGGACGCCGGCGTCCGCCCATATAGGGAATTGGAGAGACGGGGCCGGATGTGATGTGATACCCGTGTACAGGGATTCGGGTCACTTGTAGAAATGCAAGTCCGGCCCGTCCTGAACCTGAAACGGGCCGGAATTGGGGGTAGCGAGGCCGGATTGGCAAGCACTTGGTGGTAAGGGCCGGTTCCGGCCTCACTTGTATTAGTGCAAGTCGGCGGAGGCCCGAATCCGGCGCCGCCAGAGCAAGCAATCTGGGCCGGGGGGCTTGGCCGTGGAGAGAGACCCCTTACAGGAACCCCCTACTGGACCTGTCGCCCGGCCAGAGAGTACGGAGGTGGAGCATGGCGCAGAACGGGGGCAGGGGAGCCGGTGGCCAGGACTCGGACGCGGAGCGGCGGGAGCGGCTGCACCGGTTCCTGTGCGAGTTGGTGAAACGGGAGGGCCGGATGGAGGCGGCGGGGTTGCTGGCGGTGAACTACCGCACGCTGGTCAAGGCCGAGGAGTCGCGCGAGATGACCGGGCGCATGAGCGACGCCCTGGAGCGGCTCCTGCTGACCTGGGACGGCGGGGTTGAGGACGGCGACGGCGATGGCGATGAGGACGGGAAACCGGAAACCGGCGGCGATCTGGCGCTGCGGGTGGAGGCGTTGGAGACGGGACTGGAGGAACTGGCCAAGGAGCTGCGCAGCGGGCTGGAAGCGGTCCGGGGGGCCGTCGCCGGGGACGCGGTGCAGGGAAAACCGGCAGGCGGGACAGGGAAACCGGCGGCCCAGGCCCAGCCGAAGTACGAGAACCAAGTGCCACCGTCGCAGCAGCCGCCAGCACCACCGCCGGTGGCCGGACTGAACCAGCCCAGGCCCGCCAAGCTGAGGCGGGTGGACCCGGAGTTGGTGACCCTGGAACCCGCCGAGGACGACCCGGAGGTGTACGGCGACGCCTGGCCCCTGGTGAAAGAGTGGCGGGAACTCAAGGACAGGCTCCCGGTCCGGGGCCGGAGCCTGTCCTGGCTGACCGGCTACGAGCGGCTCCTGACGCTGGAGCTGGCCATGCTGGAGGAGCACGGGCTGACCCTGCCGCCGCAGAAGCAGCCGGTGCGGGACAGCCTGAGCCGGCGGGACCACACCCGCTGGCGCTGGAAGGCGCTCGACAGGACCCAGGTGTCGATCCGGAAACGCAAGTTGCTGCGCTGGCTGCGCCGGTTGCTCACCCTGGGTGTGTGGCGGAATTAGGAGGCGGCCCGGTGGCCGTCAGAGCCAGGTCAGGGGTCGGGGTGCGGCGGCCTGGGGATTTCGGCGAACTGGCAGCAAGCGCCGGGCAAGCATTCACCGGCGGGGCGGGCCAGGTGCTTGCAAAACCCGTTCCCTGCGGCGGAAGCGCGGGCGATAATCAATGCAGTTTACGGTTTTTTCCAGTCTTTCCCGCCTGAAAGCTGGAGGGTCCATCCCCGACCCGGACCGTTCGCCAGGGATCGAGCCTCGCTCTCCCCGCGACGGCCTCAACGAGGACAAGCGCCCACCCGCTGCGTGATGCGGCACCCGGGGTCGAGTCCTGCTCCTCCGGTAGCCACTTCGATGCGGGACATCAAGCCAAGCTGGCACCGGTCGTCAGCATCGTCAACATCGTCCAGGAGGTGAAAACCGGAAGAGACACCGTTACCCAGGACCTGAACCCTTCAGTCTAACCCTCACCGAGCGCATAGGACGCTGCGCTCACTCCTCACGCTGCGGCTGGAACGGGCTTCGCCTCCGGCCGCTTCCTCACGTCTGCGGCTTGGCACCCACACGGTAATCAGGCCGTAGGCTCCCCACGCTCCGGTTCCCGAAAGAAGACGGCACACCGGACGCTCTCCTTGGTATCGCAGCTCTCACCGGCGCATTGGCTGACCGCGTAACCGCTGGCCCTGCTGCGCTCGCGTCGCACTCTCTTTCCCGCCGGTTTGCCGGCCTCTCTCTCCCTGACCGCGCTGCGTCTTGCGCCAACCCCCAACCTGCGTTTCCCGTTGTGGTGCCTGACACTGGGCGTGGTGTGTCCTCGCCGGACGGCGGCCTGACCAGGGCGTGGTGTGTGCTGTCCCGGATGGCCTGCGCCGCTGTTGTTAACGCAGTCAAGGGCCATTGCCACAGCGTCGCCGTTGCCCAGCGCATCGGCAGGGAGCGGGTACGGGCGGGCCACGGCGTCATTCCCCGTGTCAATGCTGGACGGGAAATTACGGCGCCAGCGTCATTGCCAGCGGCGGCAACGGGGTCGACAACGGGCAGCGTGCCAGCGTCAACAACGACAACCACAGCCACATTATCAAGGAGGTGATCAACGACGAACACCCTGGATTCCCGGTAATCACGGGCCGGCTGTAGCAACCGGCGAACCGGCGGTAACCACTCACAGCCCGCCGCCTTCCGGGCGGCGCGGCGGCAACCGGGGCGGCTTCGTAGGCCGCCACTGACAATCGAATAGGCATCTACGAGCGGGGTCGTCTCTCCCAACGGGGAGGCAATCCCGCTCTTCGTGTTTCGCCACCGGCGAACACCCCAGCGGCGGAATGGACCGCACCCAAAGACCTGCATCTTGAACCGGAGAGCGGGGTTGGTCCATTCGGACCGCCTCGCTTTCCGCCTTTCGGAGGAAGCGACATGAAGGCAACTGCCAGTATCGACAAGACCGGCATCACCCACGACCTCGCCGCCACCGGCGACACGGACGGCTATGGCAACCCTGTACAGGACAAAGACACGTGGATCGGAAAAAACACGGGCAAGCCCGAGAGCGAACTGCGGGCGGCGGCCCGGCGCAAGGGCCTCAACCTCAAGGAACTGGCCGCCCTCATGGGCGTTACGCCGTCCCACCTGGGACAGGTGGCCAACGGCAACAAGCCCCTCACCCCCGGGATGCGGGACAAGATTGCCGCCGCGCTGGGCGAGGTCCCCGGGCAGGGCGTGGTCTACCAGCAGGGCGGCGCGGTGCCGGGCGGACAGAGTACCTACATCCGGGAGCGAGCCAGGGAGCAGGGTATGAGCCTGCGGCAGGTGGCGGACCGGGCTGGCATCAGCTACCACTACCTGTCCCAGGCGTCCCGGGGGCACCGCCACCTGAGTCCGAAGGTTCAGAAGCAGGTGGAAGAGGTGTTGCAGGCCCCGGTGAAGGTCGAAGCCGCCCGGCCCGCCGACATCGACCCACGGGCCCTTTGGGAGCGCATGGACGCTCACGGTTACAGCCAGAACGAGACGGCGCGCCGGGCGGGCATCAGCACTGGTCATCTCTCCCAGATCATGAACGGCCAGCGCACCCCGTCGGGCGACGTGCTGCGGCGACTGCACGAGGTGCTGTTCGCGCCCTCTCAGGGGGAACTGGTGGCGCCGGTGGAACTGAGGGTCCTGGCCTGGAAGAAGGGCCGGCGCAACGGCGTGGTGGTCAGGGGCGCCGGCGGGCCGCGCAACGGCACGATTCGGACCGGCGGGCGGGTGCCCTGGGGCGCCGAGGTGGAGTTCGCCTACACCACCGGATACGATAGCCACGGACGGGTCTCGGTGAACCACATCGTGGACGAAAGGGGCTGCGCCGCAATGCTGAAGCGGGGGAAGCCGGAGGGGATTTAGCGCAACGGCGGCAACGCCGGCAGTCCGTCATCTACCGGAAACCGGCGCGATGGCCCGTGGTCGGGGCTGCCAATGGGGAACGGCCGCCGCCGCTCCCCACAGCCGCGTAAGTCGCAGTTCTCTGGCGGAGTTTCGGGCCTGGGATACCTGGGTTGCCCTTCACCGGCTGGGCGGCAAGACCGGCCCCATGGTTTTTTCCAATGGGCGGGAGGTATCGGCCCTGACACGCAGGGAAGGGCGCCAATAACGGCATCCTTCCCCGTTCTGCCCATGTGTGGCGCCTTTTTTGCGTTTCCGCCCGGCGTCGGGGTAGTTGCATCTGCCGGCGAGCGGATGTATGCGGGCTTCCTTCACTGTCAAGAGTCACCCGACGGTGTAGGGCGTCTGTAGGATGAGAACGCTTTGCAAGCGTATGTGTGGCCCTACTCTGTCCGGATTCATCGCAAATGGCCAATCGCCATCTGGGGAAGAAGCTCCTTGGGGAGAGCGGGAAGATGACGACGCCAACACGCAGGACCGCCGAGGAAACCGCCTGCTCCTACCGGATACGGGTAGGATGAGAACGTCCTGGCATTGTCAACGGGGGCCTGCCGCCGCTCCCGGGATCTCTTGGTCAATCGTCGGCCCCTAGACCGAACGCTTATACCCAGGCGTACCTGAGATAGCCACCAGTACCGGCTAGGGCAAGATGGGAAGAGATCCTTTCGTGAGTGTGCGATTCCGATTGGCACGGTACGCAGAAAGGTGATAATCCCACGACCCATGAGTGTGACCGTGTTGCCAACACTGTTATAATCGTCATCAGATTCAGACTGCCGTTTGCTAGGCTTTGCGCTAAATCTAGATAAGTACAAAGCCGCTAACATACGATGAGATGCTGTTGCCTGCTTCGCGTCCTGTTGGATCCAGCACGGTGGCGGTGGGTGGCTCGACCGGTATCATGACAGGCATTTCTGAGTCCGTCGCAGTGCCCTGCCCCCAATGAGCCAGACACACTCTGCAATGGAGAATCCTAGTCATGACTACCGATAACCAAGTTTGGCTGAATTTACCGGAGCCTCCTGTTGGACACCCCGATACGGCGCTCTTAGCGGAAGCCGAAAGAGCTCTCCAGAGCCTCGGAGAGCTTACCGAAAGCCCTGACATCAGGAATGCGTTTGTACAGCGCTTGGGCGTGTCTCGGGAGGAGTTAATCAGTGCAGCCAACTTGGTCTTGGATACTAACCACACCATTGCGTTCGTCGGGAACATCGGCGTGGGTAAAACCACAGCCCTATGTCGTGTAGCCGGCCTTGAAATGCAACCAAGCATGCTGGAAGAAACGGTCCCCGTGCTTGAAGTGGGTGGCGGCGGAACCACTATCTGCGAGGTTCACCTTGTGAACGGGCCGGACTACGGCCTTATAGTAGAACCGAGGAGCGAAGCCGAACTCGAAAGAGAAGTGCGCGAATTCGCTCGGTATTTGACGCCTTCAGCCGAGACACAGCGAGGCGGAGAAACCCCTCTCTCAAGAGAAGTAGTAAGGGCTATCCGAAACATGAGCGGTCTCTTACCGGAGACACACAGAAACGCCGATGGTACGATCAATAACGTTGTCGACCACGCTCGCAATTTGGCTGAAGAATTGGCTGATGCAGATGCGCTCGCCGCCGAAATCTGGACCAGAATGGGTATCCACAATCGGACGCGCCGGGAAATTTGGCGTAGCGAAACTCCTGATGCAGAGCCATTGCAGTGGATACAGGAGCATTTTAAGATGCTGAATTACGGTCAGCATCCTGAATTTTCCCTGCCGAGGCGCGTTGAGGTTATTTTGCCCCAAAGAATTCTGGGTGAGGAATTGCTGTCAATTCGCGTTGTGGACACGAAAGGAATCGACGGAACGGCCGAACGCGCAGATTTGGAGCTTCATCTCAACGAACCTAACACAGTTGCGGTGCTTGGCTCGTCTTTTAATGATGCACCAGCACCTACTTTGCAACAACTTTTGGAAAGAGCCGTAAGAGCACGATTCCCAGATTTGGAGACCAAGGCTGCGATATTGGTGTTACCACACTCGGGCCAAGCTTTGGATGTAAAAGACGAACTGGGGGATAGGGTGAGATCCACAGCCGAAGGCTACCATCGAAAACGTCAAGAGGTTGAACTTCAGTTGCAAGACCGAGATCTCCCCTATGTGCGCGTTGAATTTTTCAATGTCAATGAAGATGATGCGCAACAGTTCAGCAGCTTTTTGATGGATCTCGTGAGCGCCCTTCGGGCAACGCATTGCGCCCGCCTATCAGAAGTGATAAGCGATGCTAATGCTCTGGTGCAAAATTACGAGAATGTGCAAGTGTGGGAAGTTCAAAAACAGGCCGCTAGGCGCTTGGCCGTATGGTTGGAAAACAACCAACAAGTTGGGGATTTTTCAGAGCGCCTGCAGGATAGTCTGTTCGTCGCTATCGATAGAGCCTATGCGAGCACATTGCGCGCAAGCGTTCGGAGACTGGGGGAATGGCCCAACCTAGAGTACGCACACCACCTCGGCTTTGGCACCCGAGCAATGGTGGCCAGCGCTGTGTCTCCAAAACTAGAAGGATTCAAGGCAATCACTGCTAACCTGTTGCAAGACCCTGAATTGGAGGATGCTTTCGACTTGGTTCAACAAGCCCGCCGCACCCTCGAGGACGGAACTGAAGCCCTACTGGGGAGAAGCTATCGAACGGGAGTGGCAGTACATTCGGCACATATGCAACCCGATGACCCGTTCTGGGACCGTTGTGATCGTGAATGGGGCCAAGGCTCAGGATATAAAGGTCGGGTAGTGGGCCACCACCAAAATTGGTTTAATGCCTACCCTGAAGTCGTAGAACGGTCACAAGAACGCGCTGGCGTTGAATGGCAACAAATTCTGGAGCGCGTAGCAGCTATACTCCCCAGTGATGATACCGAAAGTTAGTTGGCGATTTCGAGATGGTCGGTGATCAGGTCCAGGGCGCCCTTTTCCGAGGGGCTGAGGCCGGAGGCCGGACCTGCCTTGACCATCCGCCGAGGGTCGGGCAGGGAGGCCCGCTTGCGCTCCGGCGCCTCCGGGTAAAACCACCTTCCGCCGTCGGCCTGGGAGATCACCTGCTCCAGGGTGCGGTACGTCCTGCCCACCACCCAGTTGGACGAATACCAGACACGGTGGTCCCATCCTTCCAGAGTCTCCCGGTACTCTACGCCCACGTAGCAGTCCCGAAGGTCGGCGTTGAGGCAGAACTCGTCGGTCAGCCGTTGCTCCCAGGGGCTGGGGAGCAGCACCAGCACGACGGAGGGACAGCGGTTGTAGTGGTACACGATGATGGCCTGCAGGCGGTCGTAGAGAGAGCAGCGCCGCAGGGCCAAGCCTTGGCGCGCCACCCCGAAGCTGCGGCCATTGTGGAGGGTGATACCCGCGTCGAAGCGGCCCCGGCAGTGGAACTCCACCAGGGTTTCCAGGCCGTCCACGCCTGGGGACAGCGTTGCTGTCAGGCGGTACACCGAAGCCACGGCGTCCATGCGGCGGATGAGCAATGCCAACCACTGCCGGGACGCGAGATAGGCCCGCACCAAGTCCGAAGGTGAGTAGTGCCTAGTAGTCGTAATAGTCAAGGCCATCATCGACTGCGCTGATGCCCTTCTTTGTGAGGTAGTAGCGATGGCTGGAGGGCAGGTGGCCGTGCCGTGGCTGACCCGCCGGGCCAAGCCGTCTTGCAGCAGGCCGGACAGGGCGCGGTGGACCGTCGCTAGCGGCTCGCCCTAGCTCAGGGCCAGTTCCCCTGCGACTATGAAGGGCAGCCGGGCCAGGGCGTCCAAGATGCGCTCTCGTGAAAAGACCATGCCTCCAGCGTAACAGCGGGAAGCCGTCGCCGTCAGTGGGCAACTGTCAAAAGCGGCGTATTGCAAGGGTGGGGCTTCGTTCTCATGGGCTGAATTCTCCGGTATCCACCGGAGCAGGCGCCGGCCGAGGATACACAAGACACTCATCAATGTATTGGGAGGTTTCGCGTTTCTGGAGAGTGCGCACGATTGATGATATTTACCGACATTCATTTACATTCGTTGTATTTGGTAGGATATTCTTATGAGGAGTTAGTGGACATGGCGTCTGAAGAAAGCTGGGTCGGTATTACAGACGTGGCAGGCCACTTGAGCGTAGCCAAAGACTCCATCTACCGTTGGGTTGAGTCCAAGGACTTCCCCGCGCACAGGGTAGGTCGGCTTCTGCGCTTTCGGCTCTCAGAAGTACACGAATGGGTAAAATCAGGGGGTGGGAGCGCTCCCAAGAACCATGCAACTGGCAGAACTACACCAGTTGTTGGGAAAGAGTAGCGAGTAGAGCAGCTATGCCACGTATCTTTGATAACCTTTCATCTGGGTCTAGCTTACTGCCCGCGTTGCAGGAGACCATGGGGCTTTCCTCCCGCGCGGACTATTGCGTCGGTTATTTCAATATGCGCGGATGGGGAGGTCTGGCCTCGTGCGTGGATAATTGGGGGCCGGACGAAGGCCCTTGCCGTGTGCTTGTTGGTATGCAGCGTCCTCCCCACGAGGAACTCAGGGAGGCCCTTAGCTTGGCGGACCGCTCTCCAGGCATGGACAACCGCACTGCCCATCGCCTGCGCCTCCAGTTGGCGGAGCAGTTGCGCCAACAACTGACCATCGGGGCGCCGAACAATGCGGATGAACAAACCCTGCGTCGGTTGGCAGACCAATTGAGGGCTGGCAAGGTCGTGGTCAAGCTGTTCTTGCGACACTCCCTTCATGCCAAGCTCTATCTCCTCTACCGGGACGACCCCATCAACCCCATCGTGGGCTATTTGGGCAGCAGCAACCTGACCTTCTCCGGTCTGTCTGGACAGGGCGAGCTGAACGTCGACGTGCTGGACCACGACGCCGCCCTCAAGCTCAAGCAGTGGTTCGAGGACCGGTGGAAGGACCGTTACTGCGTTGACATCACCGAGGAATTGATTCAGATCATCGAGGAGAGCTGGGCGAGGGAGGCCCTGGTCCCGCCCTATCACGTGTACCTGAAGATGGCCTACCACCTCTCCCACGAAGCCCGCGCCGGCCTGGCCGAGTACAAGATTCCGAGGGTCTTCGGCAACCGCTTGTTCGACTTCCAGGCGGCGGCGGTCAAGATTGCGGCCCACCATCTGAATAAACGAAACGGGGTCCTTATCGGCGACGTGGTGGGCCTGGGCAAGACCCTGATGGCGACCGCCGTGGCCCGGATCTTCGAGGATGACTTCGGACTTGAGACGCTGATCATCTGTCCAAAGAACCTGGTTTCCATGTGGGAGGACTATGCACACGAGTACGGTTTGCGGGGCAGGGTGATCTCCATCAGCCAGGTAACCAGGCAGTTGCCTACTCTTCGTCGTTATCGCTTGGTCGTCATAGACGAGAGCCACAACCTACGTAATCGAGATGGGAAGCGCTATCGTGCCATCCAGGAGTACGTAAGGGAAAACGAGAGCAAGTGCATCCTTCTGTCGGCCACGCCTTACAACAAGACCTACCTGGACCTGTCCAGCCAACTGCGCGTATTCGTGGAGGATGACCAGGACCTGGGCATACGCCCGGAAAGACTGCTGCGTGAACTGGGCGAGGTGGAGTTCAGCAGGCGGCACCAAGCGTCGCCGCGCACGATGGCAGCGTTCGACCTGAGCAAGTATGCCGATGATTGGCGCGATTTGATGCGACTATACCTGGTGCGCCGGACCCGCAGCTTCATCCAGGACAACTACGCGGAAACGGATCAGGATACAGGGCGTAGATTTCTCACCTACGAAGACGGTGACAGGTCCTACTTCCCCACCCGCGTCCCGAAGACGGTCAAGTTCACTATAGACGAGGCCAATCCCAACGACCAGTACGCCCGTCTCTACTCCCCCGCAGTCGTCGAAACCATCAACAAGCTGGAGTTGCCCAGGTATGGTCTCGGCAACTACGTTCTCGATTCACCGCAGGTGCCCCCTTCTCAAGGTGAAGACAGACAGGTCCAGAACCTTTCCCGCGCGGGCAAGCGGTTGATGGGCTTCTGCCGGACCAACCTGTTCAAACGCCTGGAGAGCAGCGGAGAGGCTTTCCTGCTTTCGGTCGAGCGTCATCTGCTACGAAACTACGTGTTCCTTCACGCCATCCGCAACGGCCTTCCCCTTCCCATAGGCACGCAGGACGCCGAGATGCTCGATTCCCGGCTCACCGATGACGACGAGCAGCAGGCCGCGATGGATTTCCTGGATTCTGAGGAAGAGGACGAACTGGACGAAGATGTAGAGGAATCCGAAATAGCTGGGGGCAGCGTTTGGACAATTGACCATTGCGAAAGCCGCGCCGCGGAGATATACGGAGACTACCAGCGCCTATACCATAAGCGATTCCGGTGGCTGCGTTCCGACCTTTTCAGAAAGTCCCTGGAAGCCGACCTCCAGGCGGACGCTAATGCCCTGCTGGGCCTGCTTCAAACTCATGGCACCTGGCGTCCGGAACACGACGCCAAGCTGGACGCGCTCCACTCGCTGCTCACAAAGACCCATTCAGATGGCAAGGTACTGGTCTTTTCGCAGTTTGCGGACACCGTGCGGTATCTTGAAGATCAACTCAAGGACAGGGATGTGAAGGGTATGTCCGGTGTTACCGGCAACTCGGAGGAACCGACCGCCTTTGCCCGGCGATTCAGCCCGGTTAGCAACCAGGTGCGGGACACCGTTTCACCGGAGCGCGAGTTGCGCGTCCTGGTTGCAACCGATGTGCTGAGCGAGGGACAAAACCTTCAGGACTGCGCCATCGTGGTGAACTACGATCTTCCCTGGGCCATCATCCGGCTCATCCAGCGGGCCGGACGCGTCGACCGGATCGGCCAGACGGCGGAGGAGATACTCTGCCATTCCTTCCTGCCCGCCGAGGGGGTCGAACGGATCATCGACCTGCGCGGCAGGGTGCGCCGCCGCCTGGAGGAGAATGCCGAAGTGGTCGGCGCCGACGAGACTTTCTTCGAGGACGAGGCCGACGAGCAGACCATCCTGAATCTCTACCACGAAAGGGCCGGTATCCTGGACGGCGAACCGGACGGGGAGGTGGACCTGGCGTCCCACGCCTACCAGATCTGGAAGAATGCCGTCAGCGCCGACCCCAGGCTGGAACGAGCCGTGACCAACCTGCCGGATGTGGTCTTCTCTTCTCGTCATCACGCCCCCATCGCCCAAAGGCCCGAAGGTGTTCTGGTGTTCGTCCGTACTCCCGATGGCAACGATGCCTTGGCTTACGTGGATCGGGATGGGAAGAGCATCACTGAATCCCAGTTGGAAATCCTGGCGTCGGCAGAGTGCAAGCCGGACACCCCGGCTCAACTCCATCACGAAGTCCACCACAGCCTTGTGGAGCAGGGTGTAAAGCATATCGCCAGGGAAGAACAGCGGGTTGGAGGCCAACTCGGACGCCCTTCCGGGGCACGCTTCCGCACCTATACCCGCTTGAAGGCATACGCCGATTCCATCGCAGGACAAATCTTCGACGTTCCCGCGCTGCACCAGGTCCTTGATGATATTTACCGTTATCCCCTGCGGCAGACAGCAGTAGACACCCTGAACCGGCAATTGCGCAGCGGCGTGGACGACACTGTGCTGGCAGAGCTGGTAATCGCCCTTCGGGACGAGGACCGGTTGTGCCTGACCGAGGACCATGAAAGTGAGTCCCAGGAACCGCGAATAATCTGCTCTTTGGGGCTGTTCGAGAACGGCACCAGCCCGCCAGATCCGATGCAGCGGGATCGAGACGCTGTCAGGATAGTTACGGTCTCGACAGGGCACGAAACGTCATGGAGCAGGGACGAAATCTACAATGACGATGGCCGATGATTCTCTTTTTGTTGATACGAACGTGCTGCTGACCGCGACGGACGAATCGCGGCAGCTGCACTCGGAGGCACTGGACCTCCTGTCTGGCATTACCAATCGGGGCAAGCGCCTGGCCGCCAGTGGACAGATAGTTCGAGAATACCTGGTGGTTGCCACCCGTCCCATCGAAAACAACGGACTCGGCTTAAGCGTTAGAGACGCGGAAGCAAACGTGTCCGAGTTTCTGCGCTACCTTGATCTATGTGACGAAACCGAAGAAGTATCCAGACGCCTGCGCCAACTGGTAATTACCCACAACCTGCACGGCAAGCGCATCCACGACGCAAACATAGTCGCCACTATGATGGCAAATGGTTTCCACACCCTGCTTACGCAGAATGGAGCCGACTTTGCGCCGTTCAACGAAATTGCAGTCGTGGCAATCCCAGACGTTGCCGCTGACGGGTGAGAGGAATGGTAACTGATGCAAGTAGAGATTGATGAACTCCGCCCATACCTACAGGCCTTCGACTTTCCTCACCTGTTCGTAGAGGGTCTGGGTTGGGACTACTACCAGGGGGAGCCGCTGGCGCTGACCGTTGACGGCCACGAATACGCGCTCAAACCCGTGGCAGAAAAGGCGGGCTTTGCCGTCTACCGCTGCGGCCTCAACGCCGATGGAGCCGTTCCGCCCCAAAGCGTCCGCCGCCAGATCGAAACCAGGGTGGCGCAAATCAACTACGAGCACCTGATTGTCTTCGTGGATGCCGCCGAGACCCGGCAGGTCTGGCAGTGGGTCAAGCGCGAATCCGGGAAGTCGCTTGCCATCCGCGAACTGCGTTACGACAAGGGCCAGTCGGGTACGGCCCTCCTGCAACGGCTGCGCGGCATTGCGTTCACTCTGGAAGAGGAGGGCAACCTCGGCATTACCGACGTCACCGGAAAGATCCTGCAATCGCTGGATGTCGAGCGCGTCACCAAGCGCTTCTACGACCGCTTCCGTGAGGAACTGGCCGCCTTCCAGAAGTTCATCGACGGGTTCACCGCGCAAGGAGACCGCGACTGGTACGCCTCTTTGATGCTCAACCGTCTTATGTTCGTCTACTTCATCCAGAAGCAAGGCTTTCTGGACGGCGACGAACACTATCTACGCCACCGCCTCGAGCGAATCCAGGGGAAGGACGGCCCCGACCAGTTCCAGCGCTTCTACCAAGAGTTCCTGCTGCGGCTGTTCCACGAAGGGTTGGGGAAGCCCGAAGCAGACCGCCCTGAGGAACTTACCGCCCTTATTGGCAAAGTGCCCTACCTGAACGGGGGCATATTCGACCAACACGCCCTGGAGCGCGACAACCCCGGCGTCAACATCCCCGATAGCGCCTTCCAGCAGGTATTCGACTTCTTCGACCAGTACCAGTGGCATCTGGACGACCGGCCCACCGGCAACGACAACGAAATCAACCCCGACGTTCTGGGCTACATCTTTGAGAAATACGTCAACCAGAAGCAGATGGGCGCCTATTACACCAAAGAGGACATCACCGGCTACATCGCCCGCAACACCATCATCCCCCGGCTGCTGGAAATGGTCCAGGCCGAATGCCCCGTTGCCTTCGATCCCGGCGGTGGCGTATGGCGACTGCTCCAGGACGACCCCGACAACTACATCTATGCCGCCCTCGGCCACGGTGCCGCCTGGGACTACTCCCCCGAAGGCGCCGCCAGACTGGAGGAACCTCTAGCCCTGCCGGACGACATCGCCCTCGGGCTGGACGACCCGGCGCAGCGCACCGGCTGGAACAAGGCCGCGCCCCCCGAGTACGCCCTGCCCACCGAGACTTGGCGCGAGCTGATAGCGCGCCGCCGCCGCTACGAAGAGGTCCGCGGCAAGCTGGCCGCCGGCGAGGTGCAGGACGTCAACGACCTCATCACCCTCAACCTGGACAGCGAGCGTTTTGCCCGCGACGTCATCGTCAACAGCGAAGGTCCTGAGCTGATCCGCGCCTTCTGGCACGCCCTGACTCGTGTCTCCGTCCTGGATCCAGCCTGCGGGTCCGGCGCCTTCCTCTTCGCAGCCCTCAACATCCTGGAGCCGCTTTACTCAGCGGTGTTGCAGGCCATGCGGGGCTTCCGCGACGACCTGGAAACCTCCCGGCGACCCCGCAGTCCCAACGCCCTCAGCGATTTTCGCGAAGCACTAGACGCCGCTGGACAGCACCAGAGCGAGCGCTACTACATCCTCAAGTCCATCATCGTCAACAACCTCTATGGCGTGGACATCATGGAGGAGGCTGTCGAAATCTGCCGCCTGCGCCTCTTCCTGAAACTGGCCGCCCAGCTTGAGAGCGTTGACGAGGTAGAGCCCCTGCCCGACATAGATTTCAACATCCAGCCCGGCAACACCCTGGTCGGCTTCACTTCTGACGCCTCCGTCCGCCAAGCCATGGAAATGACCCTCGGCGGGCAGCGCCGGATGCTGGACAAGGACGACGAGGAGGCCCTGAAACGCATCGAAACCGCCGCAGGAGACATCGCCAGGCAACACCGGAACTTCCAGCAAATCCAGACCGAATACGGAATGCGGCACGAGCAGCTTGCCCAGTCCAAGCAACAATTGCGATCCAAACTGCTCCAACTGCGCGGCCAACTGGACGGGCTGCTGGGCAAGGAATATGGCGTAGACGCCAACAAGTCCGCCCCCTTCCAAAAGTGGCGCACTAGCCACCAGCCCTTCCACTGGTTCGTGGAGTTCCACGCCATAATGAGGAACGGCGGCTTTGACGTAGTCATCGGCAACCCGCCGTATGTCAGCACGAAAAAGGTCAGGCAGTCTTACACTGTAAAGGGGCTACGCACCGTCGGATGCCCAGACATTTACGGCATGGTAGTGGAGCGGGCAACCGAACTTTGCCGGATAAGTGGCAGAACCAGCATGATAGTCCCGCTGAGCATGGGCTTCAGCGAGCACTTTTCCGTCTTGCGGGAGTACCTGTATCAACAATGCGGCCACCTTTGGTTTTCGTCTTTCGGACGAATTCCTTCCGCACTGTTCAGTTTCGATACGCGCGTCCGTAACACCATCTACTTGGCGAAGCGGTCCACGGAAACTGCTCCGAGCCGAATGACAACACGGCTCCACCGCTGGTTTGATTCAGAGCGGGTCTATCTTTTCGACAATCTCAACTACTGCTCATTCACGCCATCCCTTTTCGGAGGCTTGGTGCCAAAATTGGGAAATGCTCGGCTGGTGCAGGGATTCGAGGATTTGCTTTCCCGGAGAGATTACAGGCTCGGCAGCGACCTCTCTCCTTCCCGACAGGGTTTCCCTCTCCACTTCAAACAGACCGCCTATAACTGGCTAACTTTCTGCGTGGAGCAACCGCCGGTTTTCGGGCCCAGCGGTGCTGAATTGGCACAGACGAAATACGGAACGGTTCGATTCGTTGATGAGGACGACCGAAATTTGTCTCTTCTCCTAACCAACGGACTGGTAATGTTCACTTGGTGGGTAGCCATAGGGGATGACTTTGACCTAACCCGCAAGAACTTTTCCAGTGCGCCATTCGGCCCGAAGCAACTCTCCAAACAGCAGCGTGGGCGTATGCTCAAGACTGTCCAAGAACTGGCTGAGGCCATGTCCGAGAACGTAGTCTATAAGCTCAACGCGGGTAAGAACATAGGCAACTACAACCTCCTTAAGTGCCGCCACATCACGGACAAGATCGATAAGGCATGGCTACATTCCCTGGGTTTGAGTGACCTTTGGGAAGAGGTCGAGCTGGAGCATAGTCTGGTAGTCAGGACTTCCTACGATGACGACGAGTAGACGAGGCTTCATCATCAACTACGGCATCAAATACTGAGGTGGGTGCTCGCCATTGCGGGATGATTTGAACTTTCCACAAACCTTTATACCCGACCCGCGTGAGCGTTCTCTCTACCCTTCAGTGCGCCGCCGCAATCATCTTTTCGGTGGACCGGAGCTACAGCATTGCTAAGTCCGAGTGCATTCCGTTTGGATTGCCGGCACTCTCGCTGAAGGGTAGAATGTGAAGGAGAGAAAAGAGGGATGTGCAGACCCTTCGGCGCGAAGAAATTCGGCATGAAAACTGCTCCAAACGCCGGCACGGATCAGGTTGAATTGCTAGATCGCCTTGTCACCGGAGATGGTATGCCCAAGGTATGAGTATATCCCGTCGGTTTCAGGGTCAAAACTGAAACCGACGGGCAAAACCGACGGCAGGTAAACTGGAAGACACGTGATGAAGCTGCCAGGTCAACTACCGATCTACTTGGATCATCATTCGACTACGCCAGTCGATCCTCGAGTAGCGGCCGTTGTGATGGAGGTCATGACCTACGCCTATGGGAACGCCAACAGCGTTGAGCACCTGTACGGGGAATTGGCTGCCGAACTGTTGTACGGGGCAAGATGCGACGTAGCACGGTTAGTTGGTGCTGCTCCAGAGGGCGTATGCTTTACTTCGGGTTCTACGCAGGGCATCTCCTTGGCCCTTTTCCACGCGGTTGCGTCCTGCAAACACAGGCCGTTGCGGGTCGCACTGTCCACGGTAGAACACCGAGCCGTTATGGATGCCATCAAGCTTTACGAACAGCAGGGCGAAGTCGTCGTATGCTGGCTTCCCGTCGATGGTCAAGCAAGGCTCGAAATGTCCGAACTCCGACGCGCGTGCCAAGATGGCGTTGATCTCGTCTGCGTCATGGCCGCTAATAACGAAGTGGGTACGATTTATCCTGTCGGCGAAATCGTTGCCGTCGCTAATGCTGCCGGTTCACAGACGCTTGTTGACGCCACACAAGCAGTGGGGCGTATTCCCATGGTCAGCGACGAATGGGGGATAACGTACCTCGCGGTCAGCGCTCACAAAATTTACGGTCCGAAAGGTGTTGGCGCCTTGATCGCACCCCGGGGTTTCGAAGGGTGGTTGATGGATCAGAGCGGACATAGCGCAGCCCAAGGTACACCCAACGTCCCTGGCATCGTCGGTCTGGGTAAAGCGTGCCGGCTGCGGCAAGTTGAAATGTCTTCCGATGAACCCCGCATGGCCAACCAGCGCGACCGGCTGGAAGAAATGTTGCTGGATGGTATTGATGGCCTTGTTGTCAACGGTGATCGTAGCCATCGCCTCAGCAACAACCTGCATGTGTCGGTCCCCGGTGTACCCAACGACGCAGTCATAGCTCGGCTGCGACGACTTGTGGCTCTTTCCTCGGGCGCAGCGTGTTCATCAGCTTCCCAAAGTCCCTCTCACGTGCTGCGTGCGATGGGGCTCTCAGAGACGCTGCAAGAAGGAGCGCTTCGTATTGGAACCGGTAAGTTCACTACGAACAAACAGATAGAGCTGGCGGGTCGGTTCATTGTGGATGCCGTGTCCGACACAAGGACAGCCCTGCGAGGATAGCGATCATGGGTTGCCAGCACCCGGGAGTCATCGTGGCCGTTCGTTGCGATGCCCAGTTGGGCTGCGAGATCGGTGAAGGAAGGTAATCGTGCGCTTTTCTGGACACGAAAGCTTTGTTTGTCGCTACGCATGGTTGCCGAAAGCCTATCGCGCTGTAGTGGAAGACCCCAGTGCGTTCGCAAATGTGGAAAAGGCGATGGTCACTCTTGGAGTGGGCAAGAATATGGTCCGGTCCATTCGCTTTTGGGTCGAGGTAATGGGCGCGGTTGCCTCGCGAAGTGATCGGACGCTCGAGCCAACACATTTTGGAGAGGCGGTTTTCGGCGAAGGTGGCTTCGATCCGTTTCTGGAAGATGCCCGAACCTTGTGGCTACTCCACTGGAACCTATCTTCCCAGGCTGAAAACCCTCTGTTCGCGTGGAACTTCCTCCTATACAAATGGCCGTACGCCGAACTCACTCGTAGCGAGGCCCTCGCAGCTTTTATGAGAGAGACCGGGAGCCTGGATCGACCCCACTCATCCGTTACTCTCGCTCAGCATCTGGATGTGTTTTTGCGGACGTACGTCGCGCCCGAGTCTTGGACAGGGAACAAGGAGGAATCATTAGACTGCCCGCTGGCTGAGCTCGAGTTGCTCCAAAACGTTGGAGACCGTCGTGTTGACGGCTCTGGAAGACGCGAACCTGTGTACGCATTTCGCCGGGAACCAAAGCCGGAGGTCACCACTGGCATATTCGAATATTGCTTGTACGACTGTTGGAACCGGCACCATGGGCCCGAGGGCACCATTACGTACCGGGATGTGGCAATTTCTCCTGGCAGCATCGGGCAGGCGTTCAAACTACCGGAGGACGAAATTCGGGAGCGATTGGACGTCTATGCGGAACGGGATACGTTTCGGCCGTTCAACTACCGGCCATCGGCTGTTCAAGGTCTCTTGTCTCGCAGGGACGTAGGAGACTGGGACCCGCTGGCCGCAGTGTACGAAGAAGATTGCGATGTTTGAACGAGAACGCACTGGATACCCGTTGCCGGCGCACGACCGTACGGCGCCCCGAGGTGCTTGCGAGGATGATATCAACATCAGCAGCGTTTTCCGCGTTCCTGAGCGATATCTGCGTTCGATCCACTTGGAGGCGGATTTTGGCGACGCTAAATCGCTGAGCCAATACGTTATGACGCCGCCCGTGGTGTCGTCATTCTCACGCATTATTGAAGCTCTGCAGCCGGGGTCGGCCAATCGTGCATGGCGCGTCACGGGTGACTACGGTACTGGGAAGTCTTCGTTCGCGCTAGTCTTGGCTCACTTACTTTGGGACCCGGCCTCAACTGGGGTTGCCTATATTCGACACGCCATTGAACAATGGGGGGCTCGTAGGATATCGAGCGAGAATCGAATGCTGCCCGTGCTGGTCACGGGATCCCGGGAGCCACTCGTGCCGGCGGTCGCCCGCGGCCTAAAACGTAGTCTGCGGAGGTCAGTTCATAGCCAAGGGAGCTCAGAAATCATTCGAGACCTAGAAGCGCGGTCGGCCGAGGTCGTAGCATCTGCCGATCCTTCGCAACTCTTGGACCTAATCGATCAGTTTCGTTGCTGTGCAGGGGATCTAGAGCACTCAGGCGTTCTTTTGGTGCTGGATGAATTGGGTAAATTCCTGGAATACGCCGCCCTTAGATCTGATACCGAGGACGTGTATGTTCTGCAACGCCTCGCAGAAGCCGCCGACCGGAGTGGCGAACGGCCATTGATGCTCTTAGGCCTGTTGCATCAAGGCTTTCACGCCTATGCGGAGAACCTCCCTTCATCGCACCGCCAAGAGTGGCAGAAGGTAGCAGGAAGATTCGGTGAGATCGTCTTCGACCAACCTCTGTCTCATGTGACAACCGTGGTGAAAGGGGCTCTGAATGTCGACCCCACGTTGATCACGAACGACGTTGAGTTGAGCCTCCCTGCCGTTCAAGCAGCGGCATTGCGTACAGGTTGGTATGGCACCTCCGGTGAAGTTCTCTCGCCGTTGGACACTTACCCGCTTCATCCTACTGTGTTACCGGTGCTCGTGCGGTTTTTCGGAAGATTCGGGCAGCACGAAAGGTCGCTATTGAGTTTCCTACTTTCGTCCGAGCCGTTCGGCCTTCAGCACTTTGCTGATCGGCACGCCTTGGGTCCTTCTTGGTACCGGTTATCCGATTTTTACGACTACATCCGGAGCGCGTTTGGACACCGATTAGCGGGAAGAAACCACCAGAACCAGTGGTTGCGCATCTCGGACACCATCGACCGCATGACCGATTTGACCGACATTCAGTTGGAAGCATTGAAGACCGTTGCCGTACTAAACGTGCTCGACGCGGAGCATCTACTGGCGAACGATGTTGTACTAGCGGCTACAGTGGGGGATGGGGATGGGACCGGTGCGATCAGCGAGGCGATGGCGGGTTTGCGGCACCGGAAGCTCATCTTCAATCGTGGAGTCGCCGGTGGTTACTGCTTGTGGCCAAGTACGAGCGTTGATTTGGAATCCACGTTTGAGGAAGCTAAGCGCGTCTTGGGGCCAGTCACTTCCGTGTCCGCGCAGCTCAAGCCGCATTTGACCCAGAGTTCAGTAGTCGCGCGCCGGCATTACATTGAGAGTGGCACGTTGCGACACTTCGAAATCCGGTATGCCGACGTCGCCGATATGCTGGAGACGATGCAACGTCCGGCGGAGGCAGACGGACTGGTCGTGATGGTTTTATGCGACACCCTGGAGGGGAGGCGCGAAGTTATCGCCAACGTGGAAGCTAACGGCGACGCCATTCCACCGGACGTACTCGTGGCGGTACCGTTGCCTCTACAGTCGATTGCGGCGGGAGTCTTGGACGCCCAAAGTTGGCAGTGGGTTGGCGATAATACGCCGGAATTGAGCCAAGATCCATATGCGTCCGCGGAGGTCGCCCGACAAATCGCCGCATCTCAAAAATCGCTCGGAAAAATCCTGGATTCGGTATTCGGGTTCCGCAATGGAAACTTCGGCCAAACGCTATGGTGGCATCGTGGTCGGGAGGTTTCCCCTCCCGATAGGGGCAAACTCTCCGCAATGGTGTCCGAAATTTGCGACGAGCTGTACGGCAACGCTCCCCGAATCCTGAATGAACTTCTCAACCGCCGCACTCTAAGCAGTGCTGCATCAGCTGCACGTCAGCGCCTCGTTGAGCGGATGTTTTCTGATTCCGGCGAACCTTCGCTTGGTTTCGACGATGGGAAAGCGCCTCCAGAAAAGTCTATGTATCTATCGGTGTTGTCTGCCGGCAACGTCCACCGTGAGGCGGGCGGGTGTTTAATCCTGTTGGAACCACCACCGGGAGCAGACCCCCTGAATCTCCGGCCTGCCCTATCGCAAATCCTGGTCCAACTGGAGCAAGCTAACGGACGACGGGTGCCGGTCGCAGAGATGTTCAAAGTATTGCAGAACCGTCCTTACGGCGTTCGCATGGGCGTGGCGCCACTTCTCTTGGCCATCACGCTGGTGGCGCACGCTCACGAAATCGCGGTCTATGAGAATGGGACGTATCTTCAGACATTCGGTGCTCCCGACTTCCTGAGACTGACGAAACAGCCTTCAACATTCGAACTGCAGTTGTGCCGCGTTACCGGAGTACGGATGGAGGTGTTCAATCTCCTGGTAAGGATCTTCGCGGAAGAGCGCAGCGACGGTCAAGGTAACGAGTTGTTGGATGTGGTTCGACCGTTGAGCGTATTCGCGGCGCAATTGCCTGAGTACACGCGTCGGAAACCAAACCTGCCGGATTCGGCCAGGGGTGTACGCGACGCCCTACTAACGGCGCGAGAACCGTCCACCCTAATGTTCGAAGGCTTGCCGATGGCTTGCGGAAGTGCCCCATTCGCCTTAGATGGACCTACAGACAGCGAGGCGGCTCGACGATTCGTAGATGCACTTCGGTATGCGTTGGACCAACTAAGGGCAACGTACCCCGAATTGCTGGAGAGACTGCGTCAGCGGATCATATCCGGCCTTACAGACGGAAGCGCAGATCCGAGCCGCGATCTAATTATGCAGCGCGCATCCCGGTTGGCGGCAGTAGCAACTGAGCCGCGAATGCAGTCATTCATTTGGTGCTTGGCGGATGCCGCATTGGGGGACGATGCGTGGACTGAAAGGGTCGCGAGCTTCGTAGCATCGAAACCTCCAGCACGATGGACGTCCGCTGACGAGATCAGGGCGATGATCGAAATCGACATATTGGCGGCGGCCTTTCGTAGAGTGGAAGCCACCGTCTTTGACGGGCATGACGACGAACCAGGCGTCAACGCTTTGCGGTTGGGGCTAACGAGAGGTGACGGGTCAGAAGTGGCCACGGTCGTGCGCATCCGAGCAAAGGACGAAACCAAGGTGCGAGAGTTGGCAACGGGGGTAGAGCGAGTTTTGGCGGATGCGAAAGGGTTCGAACTGGCGGCGATTTCGAGTGTGCTTTGGAACATCCTTGGGGACACCGATCGAGTTGACGTGTTCTATTCTTCATCTGAACCTCGAACTGGTTGCGATTCCGCAGGAGGGTTGTGATAAGTTTTCGTATCACCGCAAGGACTCTTCTTCAACTTGGCGCCGAACTCATCAGTTCAGACGCGGTCGCGTTTTTCGAATTGGTCAAAAATGCCTTCGATGCCGGTTCTCCTAGGGCGGATATAGATGTAGTCGTCCGCCTTGACAATGACGTTTACAATGCCCAGCATCAAATCATAAGCTGGTGGATAGCCAACCCAACCGAACGCAAAGCGTCAGACCTCGCCATGGCTGATTGCAAAGAGGCTCTGATTGCCGGCTTATATCATTCCGCTCCCGATGCTACGTCTCTCGCCAGTGGGATCAAAGCGGCTAGTTCGTGGGGCGAGCTGTTGGAAGTGGTGGACGACGCCAACTACATCCTCTTCGAGGACACTGGTAGCGGAATGTCCCTAAGGGACCTCGAGGATGTCTATCTGACGATCGGAACCCGTTACCGTCTTGACCAGCGAGAGCGCCAGTCTGGGTCGAGCCGGAATGGGTCAGGCAATGATCGTCCGATCTTGGGGGAAAAGGGTATCGGCCGGCTTTCAGCGATGAGGTTGGGATGGGGATTGCACGTAGAAACAACCGAGGCCGGCGAAAAACGCTGGAACAATCTCGATGTCGATTGGCGGCGATTTGATTCGCCCGTGGCGCAGTTCATTGAGGAAATAGAGGTTGCCCCGACCAAAGGTGCAGAAAAAGACGGAACGGAACACAGCGGGACCAGGATACGGATCACGGCCCTGGCTTCCGAATGGTCAATGGGTAAGCTAGGAGAAGTCGCCAACGAACTCAGCAGACTCAGCAACCCATTCTACCCGCGTTCTCGATTTCCAATTTCATTGAGGTTGAACCGCAACCCCATTCCCATCCCAAGCATAGAGCGCATTCTTTTCGAGCAGGCCCACGCACGGGTACAAGCAGAGTACAGTTTGGAGAACGACGAGCCGCGGTTGTACGGCACGGTTCACTACAGGTTGCGTGGACGCCAAAAAACTTTCTCTTATGGCCTCAGCGAGTTATTTGGGTTCACAGACAACCCTCCTGTTTCCGCCTTGAAGTGTCTCGGCCCATTTTCGGTAGAGTTTTATTGGTACAATCGGCAGGCGCTGAGAGCAGTTGACGGCATAGGGAACAGGGTCGAGGTTCAGAGATTGGTGAACCGGTGGTCCGGTGGTCTGATGCTGTTCCGCGATGGATTCCGAGTTCACCCGTACGGGAATCCTGATGATGATTGGCTGGATCTGGACCGGAAAGCACTGGCGTCGAGCGGATATAAGGTAAACCGCAAACAAATTGTAGGCCAAGTCAAGATATCAGCTGTTGATAACCCACTCCTAGTGGATCAAACCAATCGAGAAGGGCTACGAGAGTGCCCAGAAAAGAAAGCTCTGGTGTACATGTTGAAGCACCTGCTGGAGGTCGACTTTCGTGCGTTTTTGAACCAGGTGGACAATGAAACTCGAGCTCTGGAGCCCATATCCTTCGACGAATTGGAGGAGCGCGCCGCGAACGAAGAACAACAAATGCGCCACTACATTGAAGCGCTTTTGAACGAATATCCCCAGCTCAAGAACGATACCAATGTGGTTCGCCCTTTAGAACAGTCAGTGGCCAAGATCCGCCTCATGTTGGATGAAGCCTCTGAATTGGCAGAGTCTTACGAAAAGGGCAGGACTGAGCTGCTCAATTTGGCTGGCCTTGGCCTGATGGTGGAAATCGTCGCGCACGAGCTGAACAGGGCAACTCAGTACGCCCTTCGGGCCCTTGCTGATCCTCAGCAGAGGGACTCGACCAACGCCGTCGGTTCAGGTAATTTCGGAGTCCTGGAAGAACAACTCAAAACGCTCCAAAAAAGGTTGAGGATTCTTGACCCACTCAGTACCGCGGGCCGACAGGTCAGGGAACGTTTCGATCTCGTGCAGTGGGTTGATGAGATCCTTCAATCCCACCAGAGCCAGTTTAACCGCCACGGCGTACGCTATTCCCTGAGGGTCCAACCGAACGGCTCTGATAAGGGCATGAACGTTCGAATGGTAAAGGGCATGGTGGCGCAAATCGTAGAAAATCTCCTAAGCAATTCGATGTACTGGCTCAAGCAACAAAAATTGTTAGACGCATCTTTCAGGCCAACGATAGAGGTAGTCGTAGACACCGATGCTGAACAAATTTTAGTCGTTGACAACGGTCCCGGCGTGGACCCGTCGCGCAAAGAAGAAATTTTCCAACCCTTCGTAACTGACAAACCCCCAGGGGAAGGGAAGGGGCTCGGCCTATACATCTCCAGGGAGATTGCCTCTTACCACAAAGCCGCTATCCGTATGTCCGATGAGCGAACATTCCACACTGACAGGTTGAACACGTTCGTGATTTCCTTGGGAGCCAACTAGTGATGACCGCCGTGGATGACACTCAAACGCACCCAGTCGCGAGGCGTCTTCAGGACGCAGGGATCACGCGCGCGGCAGTTATAGACGATGCCTACAATGACCCGAATTTGGAGGATCTCAGGGTCGAGATTGGCGATTTTTGGGCGGCCATAGACCGCGACGTCGTGGCGCTTTCTGAACTGCATGCCATGAACCCCGATATCAAAATCCAAGAGGACATAGATGAAGCGCTCATCGACAGCCTGTGGGCTCGGGCTCTCGCGGATGAACAGTCATCGCTATTGGGACTTTGCAGAAGTCTACTTTTCTCTCGACAGCTTGAACGCCGATTGGAACTAGTCGGTCTCGTAGACAATCTGTCCCGCCTGGGCGTTACTCCCATCCCGCTTGGCACCGAGGACGATCTTCCGGATGAAGAGTTGAAATTGTTCTTCCTGGATTTCTTCTTAGGACCAGACCCTACGCCACCAAGTTCAGCCGCCGTTGAGGAGGCGATTCAACAACTAGTCGAAGATGCGCTAGAAAACCAATCCATCCAAGCTTCCATCAGCAAGGCCAGGGAGATTCTGGAGAGGTCAGACGACGCGTTTATCGTCCTGATGTCATCCAAAGAAGGGGTTCAAAGAGCAAGGGACAAATTCAGGGAAGTCACTGGTTTGATCGAAGGTATGTTCGATTACGCCTCGAAAGACCAGTTGGCTAACGAGATGAACCTGTACTTGCTATTAGGCATTTCAGCAGCTGGGTTGCCGGTCCGTCACGACATTCAACGCTTCGTCAATTCCTTGGAAAAGTCGATCGACAAAGCATCAGAAGAATTCGTCCGCCGCATCAAGAGTCTCAGCTTTGAAGACTACCTGTACATATATGCCCTCAG
Organism: Chloroflexota bacterium; assembly: GCA_028874075.1. Lineage (GTDB taxonomy): Bacteria > Chloroflexota > Dehalococcoidia > Lucifugimonadales > UBA3495 > Bin22. The sequence goes on along the minus strand of JAPPLU010000005.1, from coordinate 12,605 downwards.
CTTGCGGACAGAAGGACATCCATTGGGGGATTATATGCTATGGCTGTACAGGTCGCTGCTTGGTCATCTGCTCATAGATCGTGAGCAGGTCATAGATGCACGGAACAAGCTCGACTCAATCGACCTGCAAGAGTTCGTCCCACTGAAGAGAGCACCGTCCACCTCGTTGGCCGATATGTACAGACTATCGCTAACCGAGCCGGCGCCGTGGGCCGACGGACAGCACCTGCAGCTGGGGGATTTGTATGTGCGAGGAACCCAAAACGCTTTGTTGGTGATCAATGCTGATTGTGATTTGGTGCATTCATCGCAAAGCCCGAGCCGTCAGTTTCGTCCCGATATGTCTATTTTGTTGCTTCCGGGACGCCTAACCTCCGTTGATGAAAGCCTCAACCAGGGTTTCAAAGTTACCCAACTCTTCGGAATGGACGGTCAAGCCTACAAAATCGTTTGGCACCATGAAAGACTGATTACGAAGAAATACGGAGAAGTCGTCAAATGGCTGACGTGCGAAGGTTTTGTGAAGAAGGCGCGCCTCACCGCAGCTCACGCTCTGGAGATCCAACATCACTTCGCGGCCAGTCTCACTCGTGTAGGTTTGCCTGTGGCTCCTCCGTTCCCTAGATCCGCTACCGTGGAAGTATATGCAAAGAACGAAGACAGTACACCAGCCAAACTCGGAGCGGATATTCCGGGTGGCGTTGTGTTGGACGGCGGGCGCTTCCGTTTCACCGTAGAAGGATTTCGAGCCATCCTTGAAAACGCGGGCCAAGGTATCGGACACTACACAGCTCTCCGGGATACCTATGACAACAGCAATCGGCGTTACAGCAGGCTAAGCAGAAACATTGAGAGACTGGAAGAATGGCTGCAAAATAGCGCAGAATGGTTTGCTTTAATTGAGAGCAGTTGCACAATCCCTGGCGAGAATGGCAGCCAGCTCGGTCAAAGTGGGATTGTGCAGATATTCTGTTCTCCCAATCTGGGCAAGGTGGATACCGTGATCGCCATTAACCTGCTGCCTGATCAACAGATTATCGGTAGCGACTAATGGTGAACGACGGGATACAGATCAGCCATTTGAAGAAGGAGCCGCGCCATGTCAACGATTCGGCACATTCTTAGTCTGTCTGGCGGAAAAGATAGCGCGGCGCTTGCCGTCTATATGCGCGACCGGCTACCGGAGATGGAGTACATCTTCCACGACACGGACAAAGAACTGCCCGAGACTCTGGACTACTTGGGAAGGTTGGAGGCGATCCTGGGCAGGTCGGTCGTCAAGACTTCCACGGTCGACAACTTCGACCACTGGCTTACGGTCTACGGGGGGATGTTGCCGTCGAATCATAGACGCTGGTGTACCAAAATGCTCAAGCTCAAACCGTTCGAAGCATACGTTGGGAACGACCCGGTGATCAATTACGTGGCCCTTCGTGCAGATGAGCGGAGGACAGGGTACATCAGCACCAAGCCCAATATCAAAACCGTCTATCCTTTTCAAGAAGATGGAATCGTCCGCGCTGATGTGATCCGGATTCTTGATGAGTCAGGATTGGGCCTACCGCCGTACATGGCTTGGGGCCGCACTAGGTCCGGTTGCTTCTTTTGCTTCTACCAGCAGAAAATTGAATGGGTGCGCCTCAAAGAAGTCCATCCCGATCTCTTCGAAGAAGCCAAGAAATACGAAGAACAGAGCATCTTGCACGGCGAGGAATTTTTCTGGAGCGAACGAGAGTCCCTCGCTCAGCTTGAGCGGCCCGAGCGTGTTGCTCAGATCAAGGCCAATTGGGAGGCGACCCGAAAGCGGAAGCAGGCTCAACGAAAGAATTTACCTCTTGTAGAAACCCTGGGTGGTTTAACCATTGAAGATGAACCCCAGGAACGGGACGGGTGCCTAATTTGCTCCATATGAGGGGAGCTTTTAAGACAGGAAGGTCGTGCCCTGACGGGATGGGATCGTTCAAATCGGGAGGAAAACTGGGCCAATGGTCTCGTTGCCTCTGCTGTGCGGGGTGGCTGAAGCTGATTGGGATATCGATAGATTACAGCGCAACCTCCCACCGGAAAGTTCGCAATACGGTACACTTAGGCCCACCAAACTGGATAAAATCAAGAACTTTTGGGATTACCTTCACCCTAGTGTTATAATCACCCAGCCGTTCTAGTCAACGGGAACTCACCTGAAGACCAAGGGACAGTCCCTCCGGCTAAGCCAGTATTTACCGGGCCCCTACCGTATCGGGAGGGGCTCTTCGTTTGTGGCGGCTGGTTCTATCAGTTGCTGGACTTCATGAGACGCTAAAGCTGACACTTGGGGACAGTCAAGACCGCCAAGAATCAGGTCAATCGGGAAACGAAATGATTACAGAAAGATTCATACTGCAAGAGCAAGTTGGTGACGGACGAATGAGTTCCGTCTACATGGCCCGGGATAGCGCATCCGGCAACTCGCAGGTGGCTGTTAAAATCCTGAACACGTCCCATGGCGACGAAATTAAGAGGGAGTTGTTCAAGCGCGAGACCAGCGCTTTAAGAAAGCTGCGACACCCGAATATCGTTCGGCTTCTGAGCAGCAATTGGCCTGATGACGGCAATTCGCCTTACCTGGTATTGGAATATCAGCCGTATTCGCTGGACCGGTACTTGAAGGGCGAATTGCATTCCCAGCTGGGAGGGTTCCAACCATATCGGGTGATGCGTGAGCTGGCGGAAGCCCTGGCCCACGCCCACTCCGAAAATGTTGTCCACAGGGACATTAAACCGTCCAACATACTGCTTGATGTTAACGGGCGGCCAATGCTGACGGACTTCGGCATCAGCAAACTCCTCACACAATTGACCGTCGGGGAGACGCTGGCCGGGTTTTGGAGCAGCGGTTACGCCTCGCCCGAGCAACGAGCCGCCTTGCCGACTGGACCTGAATCCGACCTCTTTTCGTTAGGGGCGGTATTTTTCCATCTACTCTCCGGCCATGAACCACCCCCGGAAGGGCCATCCCCCGACATGGTGGATCAGTTCGTAGATCATCCCGTCGCAATCAGGAACCTGTTGAAGAGGATGCTGGCACATGATCCGGAGCGGCGTTTTTCCAGAGGGTCGGACCTACTGTCCGCTCTCGAGATTACCCGTCGCCATGAGACCTTGCCCTCCCATTTCCTTGTGTTAACCCAGACAGCCACAAGGGACATAATGGCGGCCAGCTTGAGTCAGGCAGAAGATTTTCAGTCGGTAGCGGAGGTGATCATCGAGGACCTCGGGGGAATGGAACTGGAAGACGTGCATATCCGCCGTGACCGACGAGACAGCCGAGACGTCATTATCCTTGGAGACTCCCTCCGCCTTATTTGCGCCGTTGACGAACAGGGGGACGCGCTGGCTGTGAAGGCAGTTCAAACCCCGTATGCGCCCAATCTTGACAGCGAAAAAGTTCGGTCGATGGTCTACCGGGCAATGTGGGATCCGGTGAATCCAGGCTTCAGGTCCCGAGAAGACGCCACCACACTCTCGGAGGCAACGGAGGAACTGACCAATTTGCTGTCGGAGCTTGACACCTACGAAACCGTGGGGAAGGTATCCGATGAACGGCGCCAGTCACGGCGCGATTTCATAGAAAATTGGAACATCGCGCTCAGTAGGAATCGCAATCGCATCGAGCGGGAGGCCACCGCGCTAAGGTACTCCGATGTATCGGAGGAGTCTGACCACTGGCGTTTTTCGCTTGTTGACCTCCCCCCAGACGACCTGGATTGGGAAGATGATGCCCCTCTCGCGGTCAGGGAAAACGCCAATGCCCCGAGGTTGTCAATAGGCAATCTTATGACCATCCGTGGCCGGACCGTCGACGTGGCCAAGCAAAGCAACAGGTTCCGAAGGAGCGATTCACCCATTCCCAGGTTCGGCCTGTTGACTACCAACCTGACTGAGGCGCTGGTCGCCAACAGCCGACAGTCCAGCGCAGTCAACGCTTTTCTGTACGAGCAAATGGTCAATCCTGGTCTGGCACGGGTCATTGTTGACCCTTCAACTGCGACCCGCTTCTCGGAGTCTCCGCATGATTATTTTCAAAACTTCTTGTCGGACGACCAGAAAACTGCCGTAAGCAAAGCTGTTTCCAGCAACGAACTATTCCTGATCCAGGGGCCGCCCGGTACGGGCAAGACGACCGTTATCACCGAGATCGTTCTTCAGATTCTCAAGAGAGACCCCGAAGCTCGAATTCTTCTGACTTCCCAGTCCAACGTTGCTGTCGACCACGCCCTCACGCAGATAGCAAATGCTGCCGGGGACCCTCCGCCGGAGATGGTCAGGCTGGGACGCTCCGAGAAAATCGGCCACGGTGGAGAGAGTTGGACTCTGTCCGAGCGCGCCCGGACATGGCGGCAGGAGGTGTTGGACAGATGCCAACCCGAGTTGGCCAAGCTGCGATCCGGCGAGCGCCAAGCCAGGGACGCCATTAAAGCTGGCGAACCGGAAAACGTCCCCGAGATGGAAGCCGCCGGAACGATCGAGGAATGGATTGTTGAGGCGAAGGAAATAGCTGAGCAACTCCAGGAGTACGAACAGGAGTATTCCTCCCTGGGGTCTGAAGCAACTGACGTGGCCATAGAGGCGACTGCCGAAATGGTGGAGAGAACTCGCAACGAGCTGAGGGAACAGCTGGATGCGCTGAATGGACTGCTGCCAACGCCGATAGAAACGCAGGGAATGAGCGAACAGGAGATACTGGCCGAAATCATCACGGCGTCTGTATCACCCAACCAGCAAGTCACGGATACCGATGACCCGGCAAGTCAGGAACTCCAACGGATCCAGGAACTGAGAAGGACGATCACTGATTGGACCAGGGTCGTTGGTCTCACGCAGGATTTCCAAGAGTTGATTGGCAGGTCATCCCGAGTCGTTGCCGCGACCTGTCTATTCAGCGGCAAACGGACAGGAGGCGCGCGGCTGGGAGAGGCCGGGTTCGACTGGGCGATCATTGACGAAGCAGGAAGGGCCACCGTGCCGGAGGTTCTGATTCCCATCGTCCAGTCCGAGCGAGCAATCTTGGTGGGCGATGAGCGTCAATTGCCCCCCATGGTTGAGGACATGATAGGCGAAGAATCCAGTGTTTCACCCGACGACCACAGCCTGGATACCAGTCTGTTTCAGACTTTGGTCGAACAAGCCGAGGAATCGGACTGGGATTTCTTTGCTAATTTGAGCACCCAGAACCGGATGTACCCCGCCATCGGGAACCTCATCAGTTCCGTCTTTTATGACGGTCGGCTTGAGAACGGCGGCCGGACCCGTTCCCGGCAATTCCTCTTCGATTGGATGCCGGCTCCTGTTACTTGGATATCCACGTCGATGACACCTAACAGGGCAGAAACCCGGGTCGGTGAATCATTCGCTAACTCGGCTGAGGCGGATGTCATCCTCGACTTGCTGGCGAAGATGGAAGAGAAATCCAGGGAGAGGCGGAGAAGACCATCTGTTGCCGTGATTAGTGGATACTCAGCTCAGGTGGAGCTACTGACCACCCGAATCGACAACGAAGACCAGGAGCGTTGGCGCAATATCCAGATAGAAATCGCGACAGTGGACTCATTTCAGGGTCGTGAATGCGACGTCGTGATTTATTCCACGGTACGGTCGAACGGAGAACAACGCATCGGTTTCCTGAAGGACCGGCGCAGAATCAACGTGGCACTGTCGCGAGCCCGAGATCTACTCGTGATTGTCGGAGACGGGTACATGATGGAATCGGCCACCATCGGTGCCGAGTTGAATCCGTTCGCGTCCGTTCTCAACCACATCCGGTCTCACCCCGAAGAGTGCCGGATGATTCAGCCAAACTTGGTGAGTTCCCTATGAATACTACCCACGATGAATTGAATGATGTCGCCGCCCGAGCAAAACGCCGGTTCCCGGACCACAGAGTCGACGTACCTTTTCGGGTTTGCTTGCCAGTCTACGAGTTGCGTCTGAAAGTGACGGAAATCGCGGAAGACGAGCTGTCAACTCCGGCTAGATTTGTGCTCCAGTTGTCGAACCTAAAGGTGACGCAACCGGCGGAAATCGGCAGAATGCTGGGTATGTCCCAGAACTATGTAGCAGGTGCCGCTGCGGAACTTCTCGGAGAGAACCTGGTCACACAGTCTCCTGGGGCTGGCATCGGTATTACTGATCCAGGAAGGCAGGTCCTCAGAGACAGGGGAAGGACCAGGCGTCCGAGGAACAAACATATCAGGGTCCCGTACGACCCCCTATCCAGGCGAATCCTCGATACAGATGTCCAGCGACTGCTGGACAGGGATGAGGTGAGGAAAGACGGTTTGTTCATTCCCTCCACGAAACCCCGGAGGCCACGCCTTGGCAACGTTCGGATCGACCAAGTAAGGGACTACGAGCGATTTTACGGAAGGCAGCGAGACAGGGTAGAGATTCTGGAAATATCGGATATCAAGGACGTACGGCTCAAGTACCGGAATGACGTCATTCTGGTCAAGTTAGATGCGGTGAACAGCGACAAGTCGTTGTTTGCCGCCTTCCAGGCTCAGCAATACCTTGAGGAGGAATCTGCCTATTTGCAGAGGTTGGCAGACAGCGGGATAGACTTGGTCCCGGATGACCTGAAGGCAGACCAGTTCACTGATTGGATCAGGCCCCAGGCCTTTTCTCAAGAGGAATCCAGCCTACTTCAAGAGATTGATGACCTGGACCAGGAAGTTACAGACGCCGATAGAGCCGTTGCGGAAGCGAGGGCCACGCAAGGAACTACCCAAGACGAAAAGGAACGTTCTGACCTAGAGGCTCAGATCAAGACCCTGGAGTCGGAAAAACTCCAACTGGAACAACTGCTGGAGGAAAGGGAGAGCAAGCTTACCTCAATTACGGAAGGACAAATCCGGCTGATCAAGACCGAAGAACACCGACAGTTGTTGATGACCGCGATTGGTAATGCCTCCGCAGAGCTGACGTTGGTTTCGGCCTGGATAGATCCCTATGCCTTCGATGATGAGGTCTGCCGGCTGCTGGCAGCCGCCATTGGCAGGGGAGTGCATGTGCGAATTGCTTGGGGGTTAGGCGTTCGTAAGCGTGGGGCTGAGGCATCCCGCAACAGGGAAAAGGGCAACGCTGTTCTCTCTAGGCTTCGGGACTTGATTCCAAGGGACCTGAGAGACCATTTGACAACCAAAATCGCCGAAACTCACGAGAAGTTCATTGTTTGCGACCACAATTTTTGTGCCTGGGGGAGCTTTAACTGGCTCTCGTACCGCGGCGAACGCGATTCCGGGTATCGTAGAGAGACAAGTTCTTACTCAGAGCGACTCGACGACATTGGGCTATGGAAAGCTCGCGCTGACGAATTGTTTGGGTAGGTCCACCAAGCTGGTGAAAATCCAGAGCTTTCGCGCTGAGGTTACGGTTGGTGGTATAGGAGTTCCATTAAGCCGGGGAGTACTGCAAAGCTATATCCTCCTTCCAAGCACATGTCTCATGCAAGCGAGCGAAGTCTTGGCAAAGCCTTACTATGATTCGAATTGGTCCGACCAATCGGCTTGCTGATCGTGGAATCTACCTTCCGCCTTATACCCTGCGGCGAGCCGGCGCAAGAGACTAGCCGTGAATGGCCATCGCGCCGCAGTTTTCGCAGCGTCCTCACGATACTTGTCTGAAAGCGACCTTTCTTGTACTCCACCATCGAACAACCCTCTCGACGTCGTTCCACGAAGATTGCTCTTGCCAATAACGAAGCCAATCCCGACATGACGCGACGAAAGTGAATCAAGCATTTCTCGTACAGGCTCGCACGGCCAGATTCCATCTATACCGATCGGAGAATTCGCAAGTACTTGGCCAATCTGTTGGTCCCCCGCGACCTCTCGGCTTCGTTCTATACATAGGCGGCGTGCCTCTTTGACCCACTTCGATAGGCTTTCAGCGTCCACCGATCCATCTTCCATTAGACCAGGGACTGTATGTAGTTCCCAGATAAGACTGTATACGAGCGTGGCACGACGCTCCTGCGTTTGGTCGTCAACAACTTCATCGGCTTGACCATCGGAGCGCGTGAATGCCCAGGCAATAAGGTCCGCAAACAGCGACGGATGCCTGGTCACCTCACGATGGAGTGCTAGATTAGGGCGATCGTGTCTCAGAACTCCTATATAAGGGACTTCAAGCTTGGCGACCAAATCGTCAGGCACATCGTTAGACCGGTCTAGTCTTTCGAAAAGGTGTGCAACTCGGAACGCGTCGACACGCGGTTCCTGGCCGGCGGAAGCTGCCAAGTCAATGGGAACCGCCTCGAGAATCTGCACCACGAGCTGATCGGACATCGGCCGCAGGGCGAGCCACCTGACAATGTCAGCAGACCGTCGAACAGAGAGGAGTTGTTGGACAGCAAATGCAAAGTCCTCTGATTCCAAACCCGTAACGGTAGGTGGCCACATAGACTTCCAATAAGCAGTTCGCACTTCCTGGCTCTCGCTAGCAAGCCTTTCCCACGTTTCTCGCAGTGCCGGTGCCACTAGATAGACATCCGCCAATGCTTGCGGTGTGGAATCCCCAGTCTTGATCCTGTTTATGGCTTCCTCAAGAATTCTCCAACCAGACTTTCTAAACCTCTCCGTGAATGCGCCATTCGCAAAGTCCCTCAGTTTGGGCGTCGGCGACCCCAAGTACTCCCACGCCAAGTCAATCACTAGCCTGGGGTCCATACTGAAGGCAAAGGACGCTCCTACTTGGCTTGGAGTCTCAGCGGCCTCTGCCAAGTCCAGGACCGCGGGAGCTCCGCCTCTTTCATAAGCGGCTCTGACTGCAGCCTGGCGAGCTTCTGCAATCTGGTTGTCTCTTTCGCTAAAGTCAATGGGTTCTTGTGCCAAGTCCACTGGCGGCGCGTTATGTGGTTCAGGCCAGCTATCAAACAGCCAGGCATAGGCTTCAACAGGATCGGAGGGAGCCAATGCCAGGTAAACGGAATTCAGAGCCTCTACATCTGTTGGATCCATGGCCCAATCTGCGTTCGGATTGCTATTGTGATGGTGTAGTACCTTCCGTAGTCTGGCCCAGAGGTCCCCAACGTCCGGGTGCTGCCTCAAGGTACCCGTCTGCTGCGACAGCAGTCCTATGGCCTGCTGCCGTACATCGACAGAGAGCCTGGAGACAATCTCTACGAAGTCTGCCCACCTTCCAGCGTCGGACCCGACGCTGGCGAGTAGGAGTCGGTCCATTTCGCGGATGAAAGTGTGACACTCTCCCACAGTTGGTTTCGGAGCGCCGTCCTGGCCCCATGGTCTCCAAGATGGCGGGTAGCGATGAGTAACATGATCGTAGGAAGAAGGATATGCTCCTACGAGCAGTTGCCATCCTGCCCCTGGAACCGTGTTCATCAGTAGCTTGAGTGCTTCCAAACGGTATTCATCTGAGGCCTCTGAAAATCTGATCCACGGTAGGAAAAGGCTCCTAAGACTCTCCATGGGTCTATTAGACACCTGGCCTCCTGGATCGGCCTCAGCAAGGTGGGCAAGTATCTTTGCGACTCTTGCGAAGTGGTCTTGAGACCATGCTAGGCATTCCAGCGCCCACAGAAGACCAGTGTGGGGAACTCCTCCGAAAATACCGTCCCCTTCCTGAGCAAAAAGGTCTTGAAATGGGCTAGGGAAGAAGGTGAGGTCCCTCTCAATGGCATCCAGAAGAGCGTCAGGGGACGCTTCGGCAAGAACTGACAAGTCATCACAAAGGGTTGCCCAAGTTTGCCACCCCCTATCGCCTCCCAATGCGCTAGAGACCACGCGCTCTGGCACGTACGCTACGCCCTCCCCGTACTTCACCCGGTCGTGATACGTACCCAGCAATGCTAGGCTTCTTGCAATTCCCTCACGCACTGTCCCACTGTGCGGAAGCACCTTGCCCAAGATGCCCGCCATGGAGCGCTCTTCAACCGGCAACTCGAACTCCGGCGAGATTGCTCCAAACACATTGATCGCGACTTGCTCGAATCGGCTCAGGTCTGAGGATGTCAGTCTTGGAGCGAGGAGATGCCACGCCTCTTCATGCGAGGTGAGACGCCATCGGTTGCCAATTTTTGTCACCGGGGAGTCTGCGGCCGACATCAGGCCTGTTAAGTCCCGCTCGACTGCCTCGTACGATTCCCCGACCATCTCTGCGACTATCGACTTGTCACCTTCATTATCGCCATCCCACTGTCCCACAAGAATGAGAGCGACAAGCGAAAGAGGGGTGGAAGACGAAACCCATTCAGGCATCGGTCCGCCCGCTTCGTCAACCAATTGGCGGCGCAGGATAGGCAGACGCCGGGCGGTGCTTCGAGTCAACGCACGAGCTTTCGCTTCGCTAAGGCCCATCTTTGCCAGCGCTTCACGTGTCTCTTCCCGACCTAGCCGGGGCAACGTGGCCCCAGTACCTCCCGATTCCTGATGCTCGCCCAAAGGTGTCAGGACATGGTGACCTCTTCCAACGGCCATTTGGGGAGACACGTTGCCGTCAGAAAAATCGCGCACCAATACCAAGGGAGATGGATTTCCTTCAAGGCTTCTCCAAGCATCGACGTTCTGTACCACGACAGCCCTTGTCATTAGTGCAGCTCCCCATTGGGAGCAATTGCTGTGGGCACTTGCTGCAAGGAAGGCAATTGTCTCCTCTCGTGTGTCCCCCTGCAGGTAATAGTGACTCGGTTCGCCTTGAAACCACTGGGCAAGTCTATCTGCCTCGTTCTGACGACCCGCGGTTACTAGTTCAGGGGAGACTCTGGGGTCGGCCATCGTTGACCAGTTTTCCCACCATTCATTCAGAGAGATGACCCCGGTAGCAGGAAGCTTGCCTATCAGACGGGCAAACCAGTGTGCGACCGCCGGTGCCTGTTCGAGCCAGGCCACAAGATCGTTCGCATCCAGTGCTCGCACATCGGCCCATTGATGGTCCCCGTCGCGTTCCCTAGCCCACTCCGACCTGACATCCCATACACGAGGAGTAGCAAACACGAATGATGTGGCAGGAATGTCCGCACCTTCGGGATTTGCCGTCCGCTTCTCGTAGTCTTCGCTCGCCTTGCGTGTAGAGTCCTTTCGGCAACTTACCTCCCAGGCTGAGGCACCATCGGGAATCCATGCGTTGCCGTCCTGGACGACTAGTAAGCCGTCCCAACCCGACCGCCACACCGAACTCCCGCTTGGCATGTGGAGGAGCGACGGCATTGGGGCCGTAGCCAGAATCAGCCGCCGTACGAGTTCGGGCAACTGATGTTGCGAGTCGGGCTTGTCAGCCCAGTTGGAAATCTCCGATGAGTCAAAAGGAATCATAGAAGTACCGTCCCCCAACCATCACCCCTGGTAATATGCTAGCCCTTACTGCATTCCTCATTTGGAACCTCCGACTCGGACCACCACCGTGTCCCAGTCGAGCCACGGGATGGCTTCCGTCCGGTGAAGGGGTTATCGGCCATCAAGCCCTAGGAGCCGTGGATTCCACGTCGGACATTGAGCAGAGTCATAGGGAGTCTGTCTGGATGGAGAGCCCTACCGTAGTAACGTGGAATAGCTCATCTGGATTGCTGTCCTTAGCCAGGTAGGAATTGACGCATGGTTATTCTTTCATGCATGGTCGAAAGACAATTGTCGGTCTTCTCGAAAATAACTTTCGCCAAATCCAATGCAGTTGGATCTCTAGATGAATCCAACAGGACACCCGCTGTTGCGCGCAGGACTTGGACTGTCGAACCAATTAGCTCTGACTCGATGACATCCGCTTGAAGGCAAAGTTCGGGTACCGGGATTACAACATCGGCCAATTGCTCGCTATTCATCGTTACATTGGTTGCACCGCGCATCAATGGTACAAGTAAGTCTGTGGACATAGCGTCCAAGAATAGGAACAAGTAACGCGGGAGTATCACGTTACTATCTCTTACGAACAGGGCAGCCATGGTGGTAGCGAGTGCGAATTTCCCGTCTTGGTAGTGCAGTCGCTTTATGTCCGCCTTACCGTGACCGGAGGAGGATACCAGCGGGATGCATACAGCGGCTCCATCAAAGTCAAAGTGGTCCGCAGTTTTCCTTTCCTCGGCAGGAACCACCATTATGTATTCGCCAGGCAGAGTCGCTTCATTTGGAGATAATCCCGGTTGAATCTTGCAAATATCACCAAGACGCATCAACGGGATGTCAGGCTGATGTATCACTCGATTGGGCAAATCATGGTATCGCCCCAGCAGGTGTCCGTCCTTCGACGCGAGAAGAGCCTCCTTTGAAATTGCGTACGATCTAATCGCAGCATCAGGTGGCTCCCACTGCATACCAGAATCAATGGTCTCTTTGAAGGCCTGGACATGTGAGTATGCGCTTGCCAGTTCTGAGCCATCAATCGGTTCACGAGTGTCGGTTTGAGTAAATCCATCATTTTCAATCTCAATGAACAACACATCCTTTGCCTTTCGTGCTCTAGGCCGATCAATTAGCAGGATGTGCGTCTTGACGCTAGCATAAGGTTTGAAAACGCCATGTGGTAGAGAAATGTCTGCCAGCAGATAGCCATCCCTAAGCAGTATCCCCCTTGTATCTTGGCAGAGAAGGGATAGAGTAAACAAACGAAGACAAATCTCC
>JAPPLU010000015.1 GCA_028874075.1 Chloroflexota bacterium | reverse complement strand
TGCATGCATTAAGCGCGCCGCCAGCGTTCACCCTGAGCCAGGATCAAACTCTCTTTATTGAAAAACCTTACTTCCTTCTACTATTCAACTGTTAAGGTGCCCGTCCCAAACCCCTTCGGTTCAGGAGCGTTCGGTTAGTATATCCAGCCCTTAGGGTAGTGTCAAGGGGTTTAGTCAATTTGTTTGAGCTGGACCCTTTTTCTGGCAGCTTGCCTCGGCTCTCACCCGGAAGCGGCGTTTCGAAAAGCTACACCGGCGGCGTCAACCGCACCTGGAGCGCCTCCTCACACCACCTGGCGGCCGCCAGGAGCCCGGCTTCCCCCATGTAAGCCCCCACCAACTGGACTCCCAGCGGCACTCCAGAGGCCGACAGGCCGGAGGGAAGTGTGATAGCCGGAAGCCCGCAGGAAGTCCAAGGACCCTGGTACATGGTGTTCCCCGTGTTGCTCAGGTCGGGCAGGGGCGGCGTAGGCGTGGACGGCGTCAACAGGATGTTTACCCGCTCGGCCAGCTTCCGCATGTCGGTGATGAACTGCTGGCGTCGTTCCATGGCCCGCGCGTAGGTAACTGCATCGGTGTCCAGGCCCTGTTGGATCATCGCCCGTATTCCCCGCTGGTAGTCCATGGCCTGCCGGCGGTACATTGGTTCGTGGAAGGTGGAACCCTCCACCGCCATGATGATCTGCTGGTCCTCGATGGCCGTATCCATACTGGGCGGCAGCGGTAATTCCTCCACCTCGGCCCCAGCCTCGGCCAGGCTCTCGACCACTGCGCTGGTATGCTGCCGGGTTTCCTCGTCGGCATGGTCAAAAAAGAACTGTCTGATTACCCCGATGCGGGGCGCGGTCGGAATCGTCAAGGCTGCGGAATAGTCGGGTACCGGCATCGCTGATGCCACCCAGTCGTTATCGTCGGGGCCAGCCATCACCTGCAGCAGAAGAGCGGCATCTTCCACCGTCCGCGTCATCCATCCCATGGTATCCAGGGACCAGCTTACCGGAATGACGCCGTGCCTGCTGACCCGCCCGTAGCTGGGCTTGAACCCCACCACCCCGTTGTAGGATGCGGGCCGCAGCACCGAACCCACCGTCTGAGATCCTAATGCGGCGGCACACATGCCAGCGGCCACCGCCACCGCCGACCCGCTGCTGGAGCCGCCAGGGGTGTGGGCGGCATTCCACGGATTGACCGCGGGGGAAGGGTCCATGCAGGCGAATTCGGTGGTAACCGTCTTGCCCAGCATAGTGGCCCCGGCTCTTTTCAGCAGGGCCACCGGGGCGGCGTCATACTCCGGCACAAAGTCCGCATACACCCGAGAGCAGGCGGTGGTGGGAATGCCGGCGGTGTAGTAGATGTCCTTGACGCCCACGGGAATGCCGTGCAATGGCCCGGGTGTGGCTCCGCCGGCCATCTCCCGGTCCCTGGCCTCAGCTTCAGCCATCACCACATCCCGGTCCAGATACACCCACGCCTTCAGGGAAGGTTCCAGGGTTTCAATGCGGTCTAGCAGAGACCGGGCCAAGTCCACCGCCGACATTTCACGTTGACGGATGAGGTTTGCGGCTTCGGTGACGGTAAGTTCGTAGGGTTGAGGCATGGTTAGCTTCTCCTGTACTCGGGTAGGGGAGGCACATTTATCTTCACTTCATCCCAATCTTCGGTACCAAAAGGCGCTACCCGAAGAGTGCATGCAAGGTTCTCATCGTCCCAATCATAGTCAATCACTTCAACGACTTCATCCTGTACAACCGCCGCGAACCCAACCCCGTATCTCAAGTCCATGTTTCTTTGCATGCGACAGATTACATCAAGGGAGTTGAAGTCCAAACGTGACACTTCGCCAAAGCCACTAAAGCCGATTATCTCCAGATCGGGATTGCCAGCAAATAAATCTGACGGCAGTGATGGTCTTGATAAATGTTCAGGCAAACCAATGGCGCGCAAATTGGCCGACCGGAGGTCAGGCAAGTCGTGTAATGTGCCTGATTCAACTCGACTTGCATTGGAAACCACCAGTGCTTGTAGATTTGGCATTCCGATCAAACTTCCTTGCCTGAGGGGAACGGCATAGTTATTGGATCTGTCGCTCACAGCTAGCTCCAGATAAATCAGAGCAGTCAATCCTTCAAAGACTCCCGGCAAGGCTATGTCCCGATCATCATCCTCGGCTTCGATGAAGAGTTCCATTTGCTCTAAAGACGTCAGATTCTGGAAGAGGCCAGGTGAAGGAGGTTTCTCGATTCCCAGTTCCAGGGTCTTGAGATTCACCAGGTCGTCAAACAACCCTACTGGAGCATCCTCAGCAAGAAGAGTCAAACTAGTCAGGTTGATGAACCCGTCCAAGTCTCCAACCTTCAACGGCATTCGGCCCAGTTCCAAGTTACGCACGCGCACCAGTTCCTCGCCGGTTATGTCCCGACAACTGGTAATCTGCAGCATTTCGATCAGTCGCTGCTGAATTTCGGGTGTCCTATTGCAGATGTTTCCAGTGTCGATCTCTACTGCAGGCGTGACCACCTCCGATTCGTTTGGAATTGCTTGGGATTCGTCACCAGAAATTGCCTCATCCGGTTCTGTTTCCGCCGTCCCATTACCGATGGATGAAAGCTCCAACTCGGCTATTCTCCCAAGGTCTTCAACGACGCTACGTGGCTGACTATCGCTGTCTCCGACGGCGGTCGGCATTAACTCCTCAACCTTCTCTTGCATCGCATCGGAATCAGGTGATTCCAGGCCCGAATACCCAACCGAACCCGCTACCTGATAGACAAGTGATTGTCTAAAGTCCTCAAGAACTATGTTGAAACGATAAAGAGTTACTCCCGTGATGACCAGCACTATCAATAATGCTCCCAGACATGCGATTTGTAGAATCGTTTTGACTTCGTTAACCAAGGTTACCAATCCTTAAGCTGTTGATGCCCAAGAAAGACATGCACTCTCACCCCCTACCCCTTCCCCACCGTCTCCTGCAAACACGTAAAAAACCGGTCAAGCATGCCCCGGGCCACACTTTCCATCATGCGCTGGCCCACCCGGGCCACGGTGCCACCGGCCTGGGCGTGGGTATCCACCCGTACCGTCGTCTTTCCTCCGTCTTCCTCTAGCGTTACCAGGGAGTCGCCGCTGCCGAAGCCGATGTTGCTGTTGCCGCTGAGAGACAGGCGGTATGACTGGTAGGGATTGGTCTCGGTGATGGCCACCTTCGCGGTGAAATTGCCCCGGACCGGGCCCAGGCTTATGTTCACCACTGCCTGGTACTCGTTGTCACCGGTGGGTTCCAGGCTCTGGCAGCCGGGGACGCAGGCAGCCAGAGCCTGGGGGTCCATCAGGGTGTCCCAGACCTTTTGGGCAGGGGCGTCAAACACATAGGTGGCGGAAATGTCCATAAGGGGAAACCTCACTATCCGGGTTCAGGAATCCTGGGGGAGGACAACCTGGCGGAAATGATTACTTCATTGGTGATTATTCGCGCCCCTTCGTGGCTGGATGCTAAAGCCGGGCGTCGGCCATTAGCAGCATGTTCAGCAGGGCCTGGGCGCCGTTGGCACAATCGGCTGGCGGGGTGAACTCGTGGGGCGAATGGCTGATGCCCTCCACGCTGGGAACGAAAACCATGCCCGATTCGGTTATGGCGGCCATGGCCTGGGCATCGTGGCCGGCGCCGCTGGGCAGGGACTCCCAAGCCAAGCCTGCCTGGTCGGCCGCCTCGGCCACCAGGCCCTGCATCCGGGCGGGCATGGGCACGGCCCGGGCGGCCTCCACCTGGGTGATGTTCACCGACACCCGGTTGACGTCAGCGATTTCGGCGGCATTCCGGCGCAGCGTAGTCTCGGCGGCGGAAAGGGCGTTTGTGTCTATGTCCCTGAACTCCACCCCCATGGTTACCTCACCCGGCACCACGTTGACGGCATTTGGGGTAACCTGGATGTTGCCCACCGTAGCCACCCGACAGATCTCCGCATCGGTGGCCAGGCGCTGCGTGGCCAGCACCAGGTGCGACGCGGCGGCCAGGGCGTCGTGCCGGTCGGGCATGGGCGTGGTGCCGGCGTGGTTGGCCGTGCCCTGCACTTCCACCTTGAATACGTAGCGGCCCGTGATGCCCGTCACCGCGCCCAGTGGAGTACCGGCCCGGTGCAGGGTAGGCCCCTGCTCGATGTGCAGTTCGAAATAGGCGGCCAGCTCCCCGGGATAGCGGCGGGCCTGATCGATGCGGTTCAGGTCGCCGCCAACATCCGCCAGGCGTTGTTCGATGGATACACCCTCTTCATCCACGGCGTCATAGTCTTCGGGCTCCAGCAGGCCAGCCATGGCCCGACTGCCCAGCAGCCAGCGGTGAAAACGGGTGCCTTCCTCGTTGGTAAAGATGATGATTTCCAGGGGATGGCGCAGGGTGTGGCCGCTTTCCGCCAGGGTCTGGGCAACCTCGACGGCCCCCAGAACGCCCAGGGCGCCGTCATACTTGCCGCCGTTGGGTACCGTGTCGGTGTGGGAACCCAGGGCAATGGCCGGCAAGTCGGGGGCGGCACGGGACTTTCGGGCGATTACATTGCCAGCCGGGTCCACCCGAATTTCCAGCCCCGCCTGCCGCATCAAGCCCATGGCATACTCCCGCCCCTGCAAATCGTAGGGGGAATATGCCAGGCGCATCATACCGCCAGGAGTCTCGCCAATACGGCCCAGTTCGGCCAGAGTGCGGTTCAGGCGGTCAGCGTTAATGTTCAGGGATGGAGTAGTCATGGCGAAAGCCTCTAAGCTGACGGATTCAATAAATATGAGCGAAGGGCTGCGGCGTTTTCTACGTCGGTCCGGAATCGGTCTATAAGTTGAAAGATCCTTTCATGCAGGAGTTCATAGTCTTCTGGCTCCATTTCCTCCTGTTCACCGTGAGCAATTCTGTTCCTATTTCTCAGGAGCCTTTGGTCAATAAGAGCGCCGCTTGAGAGGTAATCAGTGGAGTCAAACCCTAAGAGACAAAGGATTTCCGCCAGAACCTTGGAGTTCAAATTGGAGCCTGTATTTACTGCATTGCTCCACTGCAGGTTGGCATTGTCCCCTAGCCTTGATGTGAGACTTGAGACAAGCTGGGTGTGGAGCACTGTTGAATGAGAAGTGCCAGCAGTAGTTATCAGTCCCCGTAGTCCCAAGGCCACGAAATTAGGAGTCAAGTCCCTGAATCTTCGCCCCCTAGTAGCTACATAAGATATGTAGGCTGTTGCTGCTTGCTTTATGAATCCTTCCCAATGAGCCTAAAGAAGGCAAACGGCAACACGAAGCATTATTCGTTTCTCGTAATCTCTCCGGGCCCTGTCTAACTGGGATTTCAAGTGCGATATTTCTCTTTTTCGCCACTTAAGCTCCTCGTCCAGCAACTCGGACAGTTGCTCTAGCGATCTTATAGGCATGGTGCAAATAACTGTCTACCTAGTGGAACATTCGCCCGAATCCGCGTAGCCCCCCTATCCCTCCTCCGCTATTTTGTCTAAAGGTGGGATTTGACCAAAGCTCCTTGGAGATAGTTTCTATGTTTGGTAACTCTAACTTTTTGCTGCTGTATTGCTCATAATTAAAGCCCAGTCCGAGTGCTAATGGCTCAAAAGCTGATATCAAGAAACCACCCAGATGTCTGCCCCTGTCACGATCATACCTGTGAAAACTTCGCTCAGCCAAGGCCTCGTGTAGGTGGAAAAAGGTAAACCTAAAGGCTTCCTCTTCGACTTTAATTCTCGATCGAATGTCCTCACTTTGGGCCAACTCAATGATTTTGTCGTTCAAAAATTCTCCAATATCGCCAACGGAACGCAGCTCCGATTCTTGAAGCTTCCTGAATACGACAAAGCGAGTAACTAATTCCAAGTCATATTGCTCTTGCAGGGCTTTATCGGAAAGAGATATGCATGCTTGAAAAGCCTCATCTCTAGACAGTTCCGAAATCCATCGATAAGTATCGGCATTAACCATCATCAACATCACATTTCTAAGCTCCTGGCCAGAAAGCTGGGAGCCTCCCGTATTCAGCCTCTGAAACAACTCGTACTTGCTCGACTCACTGCTCTCCCTCAGTATTATTTTCACGTCTATTTTAGAACGCCTGATGAGCAATTGATTAGTACTCCCCATTGCGGTCTCAACAGACTCGCTGTCCCACCTTTTGCCCTCCAAAGATGGCAGATACCTGGTTCTCTTCAACACCAACTGAGGCAAATATTCGCCGTTCTCATCCTTCAACTCACCGACCAACTGGAAAATAGTAGACAATCGTTGAAGGCCGTCAATCACGTCCCATACGCCATCGTCCCGTTGGGCTACGAATATTGATGGAATTGGAATACCCAACAGAATTGATTCAATGAGCCTAGACTTCTGCTCGTCGCTCCACCGGTAATAGCGCTGGAACTCTGGATGAATATCTAGCTCATCGTCGCGGTATAGATTGATTAGTTCTCCAATCGACATAGGATAGCCATCACTATGGATTTCACTTCGTCTTTCAGCTATCTCTTGGTCAAGGCTCATGTCAGTCCTCCAACTCGGCACAAGTTAATCCACTATAAAGCTTTGTGGTGGCCAGAACTATCACTAAAACTTATAACTGAAAGACTTCAGTCTCATTCGCGATTAACAATACAACCCGAATCTCCGGATTAGGTCACGAACCCACAGTAATCTCCAGCAGCCTGTCGACCAGGGCCAGTCCTCCGACCTTGTCCACTGGTTTTTCATAGGGAGAGACCGGCAGAAGGCAGTAGGTGCAGCCGCTGGTGCACCGGCAATTTCTGGCCACGCTGGCGCCCAGGCTCAGGATGTCCCGCCAGTTGTCGAAGATCTTTTTGACGATGCCCAGGGAATCAGGGGTGACCTCCACAACGAAGGTGCTGGAGTCCTGGCAATAAGTGGCCAGGTCGTATTTGCCAACGGAGAAGGTGAGCCTGGCTCCCACCCTGAACATCTGCTCCAGGGCTGCTATCACCGGGGCAGCGTCCGTCCCGGGACCGTCCACTGTCGCTGAGGCGTCGGCCTCCGCCAGTCCCTCCACGTCAATCCAGAAGGCCTGGCAATTCAGACTCCAGGTGGCTTCTTCATCCGGGGTGAAAGTGGCGGTCACCAAGTCCCGGTTATCCCGCCCATCGGGCGCCTCATCGCTTAGGTCGAGGCTGCTCGATTCATCTATAACTGAAACGTTGACCAGGGCTTCTTCCACCACTACCCTGCCCAGGTGCAGGGAAACCACGGGGGCAAGGGAAAGGCACAAGGACTCTTCCAGTACCTCAACGGATGCGGTAAAGGTGGGTACAGTCCTCAGATTGGCAAGCGCCTCGGCGCCCTCCAGTGTGATAGCAGGCGACCGGTCCTCTCCTTCTCCGGGGTCAATCGACGCCACCCGGTATTTCATGCCGTCCAGCGCGACCACGCTACCCGGATAAATCTCTCGAAACTTGCCGTAGGGAGAAAGGGATGAAACCTGCAGGCCCTCGAGCCACAGACCCCATTTCTGCCACTCAGTGGGGCGAATGTCCAGAGCTAGACTAACGGGTTCGTCTTCTGCACTGAGTGACGCTGCCTCCCGCCGCAGGGCCTGAAAGACGGCGTTGCCAAGCGCCTCACGGGAAAAGGAGAAAACGCGCCCATCCGCTTCATGTACCAGGGCGGGAAGGTGAGGACTGATAATCTCGGGAATGTCAGGGTCAAGCGCCAAATGGTCCGGATTCTTGCCAAGCAATGCATCAAAGTTGCGAACTGCAAAACGGCCATCGGCGTCGTTTGCAGCATAGAACAGGGCAAAGGCCTCGCCATTTTGCGACCCGCCGGCGCTATCCAGCAGATTCAGGGCAAGGCGAGTGTTTGGGAGACTGCCCGCTACAATTACTCCGTCAAAATTGCCTTGTGGTGTGTCAGAATCCTGCCCAATGACCGCAAACACAGCACGGGGCTCGTAAGAGGCGCTTTCATCCCCGTCAACGTGGTCTGGCACGTCGAGCGAGTCTGCGGCGGCAAGGGAAAGTGCGGTCTCGCCAACTTCCGAGTCTTTCCCCAGTTCCCTTGCGCGGTCATATCCCATCTGGGCCAGGCTCTCCCCTGGGCAGTAGACCAATACCGACTTGCCGGTTCCTATGCAGGCCAGGGCCGCCCTTGCAATGCGATCGGGCAAATCTACCTGGCCGGGCCCGGCTGGGTCCCGGGGACTGACGGCAATATAGTGGCGCCTGGCAGTCGGCGCTTCCAGGGCGGAAACCGCATTGAAATCATGCCCTGTGAGGTTTCGGGCCAATTCGATACTATTGCCACAGCCCCGGGCCAGAACAAAGTAGCTGGGACTTGCGCCCAGTATGGCCAGGAGATGGGCAAGCCGTCGCAGCAACACAGCCACATTTGCCCCGAAGTGACCGTGGTATCCCTCAGCATGATAAAGGGCGATAATTTTCAGGTCTTTCAGGACGGATTGCCACTCCTCCTTCAGCGTGGCGAGGGCAACGTTCAGGGATCCCACGGATGCTACCAGGACAGCCGGCAAAACCTGCTCTTCGGATTGGAGGACAGGGTCAGGCAGTTCTTCCGCATCAACCATCACCCGAACTCCCGCAGACTCCAGCAGACCGCTCAGGCGGACCGCCAGCGACCCTGCCGTTCGCTCATCCGGACAAAGTACGAGCCCGTGGCAGCCCGGATTTTTCAGCAGGGATTCGGCCAGAACGACAGCCAGGGTAACGGTTTCGTCACCGCCCAATCCGGCCTCCAGGGCCACATGGCTCCCGGCCAGGATTTGGGACAATGCATCGGCCTGGTAGCCCAGAATCCCGGGTATACCTTGCTCTTCAAGGGCCAGCCTCAAGGGAGTATTCAGTTCATGGAACAGGGAGTCGTCGGCATACTGGGCAGGGACGCAATCTTGAGTAACCCTGGCCAGAAAGTCCTCCTCCCTCAGAGCGCCTGCTTCTCTTAGAACACGAAGCAAGTCCGCCGTGTAGGGATCTTCCCAGGACTCGGGCGCCTCTTCCCCGCCGACTTCCAGCGATTTCTCTTCGGTGTCGTCTGAAGCGACGGGCCGGCCATGGACTTCTTCCACGGCAGCGGGGACTTCGGTCTCGGTCCCGCCGTCGGTAGAGGCTTGGACTGGTTCTACATCCGGTTCCGTTCCCTCCATTTCCGAGTCCAGGCATTCCCGCTTGAGCATATCCAGTTCCAGGGTGCTGGGCGACGACATGGCCGCCAGCAATCGCTGGACAGAGTTCAACGCCTGAAAGGCGTGCTCCCCGCTGAAGCTGTTGCGCCCTGCCCACGATTCATGGGTCAGGGCCACTTCCCGTACCAAGCCCGGTTCGATGCCGCCCATAGCCCGGTCAAATACATTCCACCAGGAAGCCTGCATCACTGCCAGCAAATCCTGGGTCTTCATATTCTGGAAGGGCTTTTGGGAGTCCCGGGATTGGCCCAGGATCTGGTTGAGAACGGTAAGGGTCTGGTCCTGGTGGTAATTGGTAAATTCCCTGGCGACAAAGTTGTCCAGGTCCAGCTTCAGCAGGTAGAGGGCCCTGGCTACCCTGGCATTGTTGGAAATCACGTTCAGCCTCGAGTTAATACCGATATGAAAGCCAAATTATAACCGATTCCCCTACAGTTGGTGATGAGGGGTAAAGCTAACGTTGAAGTCGGCGAACTGTAGAAGACCGTCATCCTCCCTTCTTCTCTCACTGTGGCTGCGCTATGTGGCCGGCGGAGGATAGTTCGGCGCGCCGATTGGTGAGGTTCGGGGAGGCCTTCCGAAGTCGATTCTCTCATGATTGCGGTCGGCGTAAGGGGGAGGGCTCCTATTTCGAAGACGATGCACAAAGAAAAACGGCAGGCAAACCGTAGCGCGACTCTATACCATCACCCTGAACCCGTAGCCCGTGTTGTTCAGGTCGCCCTCCGCAAAACGGGAAATGCGGAGCGGTGAAATGTCTATTGAAGTGGCTTGGCCGTCCAGCATCAATTCGGCCATCAACTTTCCAACCATGGGCGAAAGCTTGAAGCCGTGGCCGCTGAACCCCGTGCAAACGTACAGGCCCTCTATCCCCGGAACGGCATCTATAACGGGGTGGGAGTCGGGCGTGGAGGTGTAGAGGCCGGCGTACCCCGTGCTGAACTCGGCGTCCGCCAGCGAGGGTATCCGGCGGGCCAGGCGGCTCCATATTTCCTGGATGAACCCGGGGCTGGCCCGCTGGGCGAAGATTTCCGGGTTTTCGACGACATCTTCCATGTTGCCATTGCCCACCAGGGTCAGGTCGGCCCCCTCGGGGCGGAAATATATCTGGTTCATCAGGTCGCCGCCGCCGGGGTGATAATCCGGCCCCTCGGGTCCTCTGCGCAGGTGCATTACTTCGTGGCGGGTGGCCTCCAGGGGCAGGTCAATGCCATGTTCCAGCAGGAACTTCCGGCTCCAGGGGCCGGTGGCTACAACCACCCGGTTGGTGGAAACCCGTCCATCGGCTGTAACCACGCCCCTGACCTTGCCCTTCGTTACATCGATACTGACAGCAGGACAGCGCAGGATTACCCTTGCGCCCCGATCCCGGGCGGCCTGGGCAAAGGACGAGCACGTAGCCGAAGCGTCGCCATATCCGCACAGGGGCTCGTATGCAATAACCCCGCAATCCTCCAGGAAGAAACTGGGCGCCAGTTCCTGCGCCTCTTCCCTGCTAACCAGCCGGGTATCAATACCCACGCCCTGCTGCATGGCAACGTTGGCGCGGAAGGTGTCGCCATCCTTTTCAGCGCCCATGATCAGGTGGCCGGTACGGGTAAACCCGCACTCTCCGCCCACGATTTCCCGGAAGTTACGGAATACCTTGAAGCTCTCCCACGCCATGCGGGCGTGGACTTCGGTGGAATAGTGCATTCGGATGGCGGACGAGGAGCGGCCGGTGGAGCCGGCTCCCAGCACATCCCGCTCCAGCAGGATCGTATTGGTCATACCCCGTACCGCCAGGCTGTGGAGGATGCTGGCCCCCATTACACCGCCTCCGATGATTACTGCTTCCGCCGTAGCCGGTACCGCCGTCTCCGGTCTTATAGTCATAGCCCTGCCTACCGCCGGTTATTGGCCCGCCGAACCTTGAACCCTCCGGCGCTTTTCTGCTTGCGCACCCATCGAAGGTAGCTGTTGACTTGGGAGTTCGCCTGCAAAAGGGCAATGGAGTTCAGTTCCTCGGCCAGGGTCGCTTCGGAGAAGAGGGCATGAAGTTGCCTGTGGCAGGTGGGGCAGAGCCTGGCGGTGGGTCCGAACCGTCCTCCCCGGGCCCTGGGAACCAGATGATGAACGGTGTATCGGTCAACCTCCCGCTGGCAAAGCTCGCACACGACGGCTTCGTCCTTTGCAGGAAGGGGCTGGACGTTGGTGCGCTGGGGTCTCTTGCGGGCCAAGGTCAGCTGTCTCCGTCTCTGCTACTACAATACCGAGTGGAAAGCCCTGTAACCACGCCAACAGCCTAGGTATCCAGGAAGCGCCACCCCGGCAGGTCCACCTGCCACTGCCCGTCTTCCAGCAGCATGGGAATCACAAGGCCGGACATCATGCGGCGGCGGGTAACAGTGCTTTCATTCTCGGTTACGCCAAAGGGCAGGAAAGCAAAGGCATGGGTATCGTCAATGAAGTTGGTGGGCGCCACTCCCAGGTCGGTGAGGTCTTCCAAAGGCCAGAGGCGCAGCACCGTATCCCGGAAGTCCTTCATCATGGAAGACCGCATATTATGGTCCAGGTCGTAGGCGGCCCGGTAGGCGTTCTGCATGTCTATGTTGTTACGTGTGGCCCACACCCCCATGCGCATGCCCCGGGTCTCCTTGGACAGCATGGACCAGGCCAGGTTCATATCACCGTCGCGGACCGCCTCGGCAAAGACACCGGCCCGGTTGCCGATGTCGTCAGGTTCCTGGCTTCGCTTGTTACCTGGTATGCGCATGATAAATTCGTCCTGCGCCGAAAGCGCCAATCCACGATTAGTGAAGGGGTTAGTTTCGCTGGATAATCCCGCAGGCTATACGGGAGCCTGCTGAACCGACATCCTCACCGTAGGCGTCGGGCTTTTCGTGTACTATGATGGCCGACCCGTCGGAATCGAAAAGGGAGTCTTGCTCTCCCTCAGCCAGTGTCACATTTGAGATAAAAACGTCTGTCCTGGCGACGCCATCCAACCCGGCATAGATGTTGGGCAAATCACCGGCGTGCTGGCCGATTCCATACAAGAAGCCGTGGGACTCCTCCGCAGGATTGAAGTGGCGGCCTGCCGCGGAAAAGTCAGGCGAACAGGCGCCCACGCCATGGATGTGGAATCCATGACCACCCGGCGGCAGCCCCGTCAGGTCGGCGCTCACCAACACACCCTGGGGGCCTTGGGCCAGGGTAACCTTCCCGAGGGATTCGCCCTGCTTGCCACTAATAACTGCAATGGCGGTAACTCCTATATCCTTGGCCGGTTCAGGACGCGCTGTCCCCTGTTGGCATGCCAGCAAAGCAACCGTGCTCCCTAGCAGGCCATAAATGCTTTTGCCCTTCTCCCCGACGCAAAGAACTTCATCACCCACAATCTCCATTTCTTGGTCGACGGTAAATGGCCTGTATGCCGTCAGTTACCTCTTTGAACGTATCTATCCGGGTGGTCTAACTTAGCCCGGGGAATTGTATCATTGAGCTAAATCCCTTTGGAGTTGCCAAATACTCGGCCATACAGGTGCAGAATGGACGAGATTGACGGCCTACCACCCCACCGCGTACCCGTCCCGCCGCGGGTCCGCCCCGCCATGCAACGCCCCGTTCTGCGCATCTACCTGGATCATCATTTCGCTGCCGGTGGCTTCCCAGCCGCCCAGGATGTTGAGGACGTGCCCTCGCTGCCGCAGTCCCTCCAACACTTCATTGGAGTAGCGCGATTCCACCAGCAGTTCGTCGGGACAGGTGTGGGGGACGTAGGACTCGGTGGGGTTCTGGGTGTTGCGCCAGCGGGGGGCTTCCACCGCTTCGGCCACCGTCATCCCGAAGTCCAGTACGTGGCTGATGACCTGCAGGTTGGTCTGCACCTGGGTGTCGGCGCCAGGGGTGCCGAGAACCAGGGACAGTTGGCGGCCAGCCCCGTTGTCTGACGCATCGGAGTTGTGGAAGACCATCACCGGATTCATGGTGTGGCGCACCCGCTTGCCCGGCTCCAGGCAGTCTACGTGGTCCTCCTCCAGGTGCCAGTAGGTCATCCGATTGTTCAGCAAAATGCCCGTTTCCCCGGCTATCAGGCTGGACCCCCACGCACTCTGGATGCTTTGAAGCTGACAGATGGCGTTGCCTTGACCATCCACCACCACGAAACAGGTGGTGTCTTCCTGCTCCTGGCCGGCGCCCACCTTAGCCCGGCGGCCTTCTGGTTGGGCAGCCTGGTAGGCCCAAGGGTTCCCTGCCTTGGCGTCGTAGGCAGCCCTTCCCGGATCAATGAGCTTCGCCCGTTCCCGAGCGTACTCCTTTGAAAGGAGGCCCTCGATGGGTACGTCGATGTACTCGGGGTCGGCAACGAAGGCTTCCCGGTCGATGAAGGCCAGCTTCTTGGCCTCGACCATCAGGTGGATGCTATCAGCGGTATTGCAACCCAACGACTTCAGGTCAAACCCCTCCACCAGGTTCAGTTCCTGTAACAAAACGTGGCCGCTGGAGTTGGGCGGCGCTTCGTAGACAGTGTGGCCGTGGTAGGTAGTAGAAATGGCTTCCTGCCACCGGGCCCGGCAGTCGGCCATGTCCTTAAGGGACAGGATACCACCCTGTTCCTCGCTGAACTTTACGATGGCCCGGGCGATTTCGCCTTTGTAAAATGCTTCCCGTCCGCCATCAACTATATCCTGGAAGCTGCGGGCCAGGTTCTTCTGGTAGCAGATTTCCCCGGGCTGCAAGGGTCGCCCGCCTTTGGGAGCAAATACGGCTTGAGAAGTGGGAAACTGGCAAAGCAGCGGGTCGGCGGCAATGGACCTGGACAGCACGTGGGTAACGGGAAAGCCGTTGGCCGCCAGGTCAATGGCCGGAGCAAAGCACTCCGCAAGGGATAGAAGGCCGTGTTTTTCATGTACGTCCAGCCAGCTATTGACCAGCCCCGGCACCGACACAGACATAATGCCCTTCATCGGTATGCCTTCAGGCAGGTATCGTTCCCGCGTGGCGGCGTAAGGAGCGGCGCCGGTACCGTTGGACACTTCCAGGCGGTCGGCATCCTTGCGGTACACCATGATGAAGCCATCGCCTCCAACACCCGACATCAACGGCTCTACCACGTTCAGGGTAGCCGCCGTCGCCAGGGCCGCATCGGCAAAGTTGCCGCCCCGTTGCAGCATGGCAATCCCGGCCTGGGAGGCCAGAGGGTGCCCGGAACAGACCATCCCATTCCGCCCCATAACCACGGGACGGTAAGAGTCGTAGTTGATGCCGTGGGGTGAGTGGGGCATGAGGGGGGCCTCCTTCAAGCTGACGAAAGGTTGCTTGGGTACCGATTTCCCAGTTCTTCCAGAGTATCAGTTAATTTGCTTCCACAATCCTTCAGGAAAATGGTCTTTGGAGTGTCGTGTCTAAATGCGATGCGGCTGCTCTGCAGGTTGATCTTTCTTACGTACTGGGGACGCCGTTTTCCAGCGCCACTAAACATCAACACGGGGTACCAAGCAGCTACACTACTTTCCTCCAGTAGCACTTCAACCGCTTTCATCCCCATTCTAATCTGTTCAATCGTATCGCTCAAATGGAGAGACATACCGCCTTTTAGTTCTATGACGGCAGCTACCAGACCCGACAACGCTCCACCCTTGTAAATGGTGAAAACCAGTCTGTCCGCAATCTTGCTGGAGGAGTCACCGTGGCTGTCCCGGTGGTTCTCGCCGTGAAATATTGCCATGGAGTCGGATTCCATTCCGCTCAAATCCACTTGGCAATTTTGATCTGCGCAGTTGTCCGTCAAGCAGCAGTCTTGGTGGGCTTTCCGTAAAGACTCCAAAAGGCTGGCGGCGGTCATTTGAGAGGAATGCCCTCGACCAGGATAGTTTCTTCATACTGGTCGTTTACTACCTTACCGAACTCATCATCGTCAATTCCAACATCCGGGCGGATTGTTAATTCCTCAATCAAGCTGCCACCCTCGTTGTCGTCCCAACGAAACAGGTAAGCGCTCACGTCCTCACGTTGCAGGCAATCAGCCCTATCGAACCCGTGTTGTTCCAACCACTGCTCATTTGCGTGGCTGATACGCAGGAGGTTGTTTACCTGGTTCAGGAAATAGTCGCTGTGAGTAGTTATAAGCACCTTCATTCCTGCGTTCACCAACCGGACTATGCCCCGGGCCATCTGCCGTTGGGCTGCAGGGTGAAGATGGGATTCGGGTTCTTCCAGTATTAGGAGGTCGCCGGGACGGACTAGGTGCTTCAGGAACAAGATTATCGGGGCCAGTTCAGAGACCATGGAAGAGGTTTGGTTTAGCGTAAACTTGTCAGCCTCCGACCACTTCGGTACATACACAATGTCGGGCAAAGGAAGTTCTGAAGATTCGTCCATATCGATTTTTCCCTTGACAACTTGCGCCTCAAAGAATCCAATAGGATCTCCCAATTCGATTGGACGCGACCCCCTAAGACGACGCCTGTCAAGCCCAATAAGATTGCTTACAAACTCTGATATGGTGCCTAGCCACAAATGAGCTGCCGGGGAGTTCCCCCTATTGGGAGCAGACTGACGCACTAGCTCTGCCCCTATAACCTTATAAGCTTGTGAAATTCCAGACCTGGCTGCAGGGAAATAGAAACTCTCCGGCGGAAAACCGGATAAGATAACATCATTGATGTAGCCAATCCATCGACTATACACTTCATCGAATGTAACTATATCAAGCTCGTCCCGTCCAACTAAAAACTCTTCACCAATTATGTCAGGAAGCGGGTCAATTACAGCTTGCGTAATATCAACCTCAGGGTGCCTATCCCCTATATCCAATTCAATAGTTGAGTGGAGCAAAGGATTTTTTCGGTAGATCTGTAACTGAAAATTGCTTCGATCACCTGTCGTCCTTATGAATGAACCGTTGCCTCCAAATACCCTGTCAATGTACTCCAGCGCGTCTCTTTGAAATGTCTCTATGGCCTGAAGAGCTGAATTGTTCAACTCGTCGCGCACGGATGGAGGTGCGTCGGAAACCCTGGGGTTTGCCGGAACAGCCTGCCCTTCATTTATGCTTTCCGCCCAATCCAATGCCGCCTTCTCGGCGCTAGAGCCTTCATCTGGAATATCCCAAAGCCTGTCGACTCCGATGATATGGCGTTGCCAGAATGCTCGCCTCACGTTGGGAAACATTCCGTAACCATTCAGCGAATTCACCACGGCATGAACGGCAGTGGCCATATAAGACTTGCCCGTATTGCTCGGCCCCACAAAAATTGTCAGCGGTTTCAATTCCACCGTTCCTTCGACTATGGGGCCGAAGTCTTTGGCGGTTACCTTAAGCATTTCATGGCCTCCCTTCCCGGGGCAAAACGGGGATGTTGACCCTACTGCCCCATAACCGCCTGCCGCCGGGCTATGGCCGCCTCGGCGCGGGGGCTTATGGCGCGTTCCACTACCACGTTTACCAGGGCCGGCTTGTTGGCGGCGAATGCCCGTTCCAGGGCGGGCTTGAGGTCCTCGGGGCGTTCCACGAACTCGCAGTGGCCGCCCAGTCCCTGTACCACCAGGTCGTAGCGGGTCTGCAGCAGGTCGGTGGCCACGGGGCGCCCATACAGGCCCAGCTGAATCTGCCGGTCGATGCCCCAAGCCGAATCATTGCCCAGGACGGTTACCACGTTCAGTCCGTGGCGCACCGCCGTATCGAACTCCATGCCGTTGAATCCAAATGCGCCGTCGCCAGTCAGGTTGATGACCCGAGAGTCCGGGTAGGCCACCTGTGCGGCCAGGGCCGATGGAAGAGATGAACCAAGCATTCCCAGGCTGGAGACGTAGCTCCACTTCTTGGGCATCTGGGCCGGCAGCAGGGCCCGACCGAAATGGCAGTAGTCGCCGCCATCGAATGACAGGAAGTCATCGGGCCGAAGCATGGACTCCAGGGTCTTGTGCACGAACATGGCGTGCATGGGCGTTTCCGACACCGCCAGCCCCTCGGCCCACTCGGCCTGGGCGGCTCGGGAGGCCCGCAGTTCCTCCAGCCAGGGCAGGTCCTGCCAGGTGTGTTTCGACGCCTCGGCGGTCATTTGCTGCACCACACTGGTCACGTCGCCCACCATTCCCACGGCCACGCCCCGGTTGCGGCCAATCTCTGCTGGCGAAGGATCGATCTGGATAATCCTGGCGTCGGCGGCCACGTTGGGTGGGCGGCAGAAACCTATGGTGTAGTCCTGCTTGCGGCCCAGAAGGACGACTACGTCGGCGTTGCGCAGCATGGTGGCGGCCCGGTTCAGACCCCGCTCAAAGAAGCCGAACCCATAGGGGTGGTCGTCGGGCACCAAGCCCCGGGCCTGCCCTTCAGTCAATACAGGCACCTTCAGGGTTTCCGCAAAGTCCATGAGCGCCTGCCCGTCCTGGGTGTAACCGGCGGCTTCGCCGGCGATGACGAAGGGCCGCTGGGCCTGTCGAAGCAGGGCAATGGCCTGCTCAACCTGGGCCTGGGGCGCCAGGATAGCTTCGCTGGCCCGGTATTCGTCGGGATTGAAGAAGACCACCTCGTCCTCATCC
This sequence comes from Chloroflexota bacterium, assembly GCA_028874075.1. Taxonomy (GTDB): domain Bacteria; phylum Chloroflexota; class Dehalococcoidia; order Lucifugimonadales; family UBA3495; genus Bin22. Next base: position 38,099 of record JAPPLU010000015.1, on the reverse strand, counting down.
AGTTCCTGTTCCTGAACGTCGGTAGGGATGGTCAGGTGGACGGGGCCACGACGGCCGCTGAAGGCCAGCCGCACTGCCCTGGCGATGGTGTCGGGGATGCGGCGAGCGTCGTAAATCATCAGCGATTCCTTGGTAGTGGCCGCCGCCATGCCCACCTGGTCAATCTCCTGCATGGCCCCCCGCCCCAGTTCCGACAGGTCGGCGGACCCGGCGATGGACAACAGCGGACTTTCGCTGTGCATAGCGTTGGTCAACCCCGGAATTGCGTTGGCGAAGCCGGGAGTGGTGTACATGCACACGCCCAGCTGGCCGGTGATGCGGCCGTAGGCGTCGGCCATGTGCACCGCTGCCTGCTCGTGGCGGGTGTCGATAAAGCGGAAATCGTCGTCGGCCATGACGTCCAGCACCGGCAGCACGTGGTCGCCCGCAAGGGTAAAGATGTTGTAGACGCCCTCCAGCTTCAGGGCCTTGGCGATGAGATGACTACCGGTGACTCGGGCCATGTTTCCTCCAAAGTTACGTTCGGATTGGGTTCAAATTGCGAAGAGGGTACCAGACACTTGCTCAATCGGGCAAAGTCTGGCAGCGTGGCTTGATTATGGTGGGGGTGTGGTGGAGCGTCAAGGTTGATGCGGGTTGATTTGGCTGGTGCAGGTTCCTTGCTCCGTCAATCTATCAAGGTTAGAATGGCCGCAATTACTCAGCCGATCGGATGCCGGAGGTGCATCATGCAATTTGGCCTGGCCTACGAAATGCAGCGTCCCTCTCTGGACGACCACGCCGTAATCGAGGAAACCATCGAGCAGTGCGTTCTGGCAGACGAGATGGGGTTCGATTACGTCTGGTTCGTTGAGCACCACTTCCTGACCACCTTTTCGTCGTCGCCCTGCCCGGAGGTTATCTTCGGGGCCTTGAGTCGCCTGACAAAGAATATCAGGCTGGGGTTTGGTGTGGTCATTCTGCCTTACCATCACCCGGTTCGGGTGGCCGAGCGGGTAGCAATGGTCGACCACCTGTCTAACGGGCGTGTGGATTTTGGCACGGGCCGCTCCGCCCCTTATGAACAAACAGGCATGGGCATTGACCCCCGGGATTCCCGTGAAATGTGGGAAGAGTCCCTGTCCATGGTCCCCAAAATCTGGGAGTCCGACTATTTCGAGTGGGACGGCCGCTTCTGGAACGTGCCGCCCCGGCAGGTGCTGCCCAAGCCCTACCAGAAGCCCCACCCGCCCATCTGGGTAGCTGCCTTGCAGCCTACCACCTACCAGTTGGCCGCCCAGAAAGGCATCGGTGTCATGGCCCTGGGGGTCAGCGCTCCCTCGGTGCTGGAACCCCACATCCAGGACTACCGGACAACCATCAAGGAGGCGGACCCCGTGGGCGGCTTCGTCAACAACCAGTGGCTCAGCTCCATCTTCGGCTACTGCGGCGAAGACAACCACGAGGCCAGGGAGCTATGTGCCAACTCGCTCAAAACCTTCTTTGGCCCCGGCCGTCCCTATGTGCAGGACCAGAAGGACATTTACTCAAGGTTGCTGGAACAGTGGGGTGGCATCCCCGAACACCTGGTGCACAACTTCTCCCGCTACATTGACGTAAAGGAAGTCACCGAGGAGGGAGCGGCCACCCAGTTCGACCTTTCCGGCGGCAGCGCCCTGGCCCAGAAAATCTGGGAGGAGATGGACTCTGATACCCTGGCCGAACGGGGTGTGATCGTGGCCGGCGACCCAGAAAGCTGCATCAATGCCGTCAAGCTGCACGAGGCCACCGGCGTGGACCAGGTCCAGTTTCTCATGGCCACCGAGACCATCGGCCACGAGCAGGTGATGAAGTCCATAGAACTGTTCGGCAAGCACGTGATCCCGGCGTTCAAGTAGGGGGTGTCCAGGGTTAATTGCGGCAGTCCGTCCCTAAACCAAGTTCCCGGCAGTCACAAAGGCCACGACAATGTCCAGCATTTACCAGGAAGCAATCGTGGCCTCTGACCATTTCCGCATTGGATGGCGCGGAAGGCGCCGGTCGAGTGCATTTGGTTCGACAGTGGAGGATGGTGGGCGGTAGTGTGCCGTATTTCGAAATTTCCGCTGGGAAGTCCTGGCCCTAGGAACTCAGGCAAGCCTTCCCCGATAAGATTCATCGAGCCTCCGCCCCGATGGATAGAATGAGTCGGCTGGTAACTCGACCCTAGTCCGGAATCGCCGAACGCGCATGTCGTATACGCGCCTTCACAGCGGCAGTCTCGCTTCTCGCAGCTTGGTCAAACAGATTGAAAATCTCGTGCCGCAATGAGGGGTCCCGTGCGGCCAGAATACCGAGGCCGTTGTAGGCCCATGCGCGGATGAACGCACGCCTAGACTTAATCAGTGCCAGCAGCACACTTTGCAACGCTCCTTGCTGCGCTTGCTCGACCTCTATGTGCGGCAAGGTCTGCAGAACGTGGAGGAGCGCGCCGGGCGCGAGGGGCTGACTCAGAAGGTGCAAGAGTTTCTCCGCCTGGGGCCCGTAAAGCACTACGCCACTCTCAGCGAGGTGCCTAAGCACCCAGGTCGCGCCAACCTGGAGTGCCATCTCGTCGGAGGCGGCGAGTTCAAGCAATTCGCCGACGGCACTCGCGGGGGCGTCTCGGACGGCATTAAATACCTCGAGGAACGGCGTGATCCGCTTCCCTTCGTAAAGGCGCAACATGCTGGCAATGTCCACCGCGGGATTATAATGCCCCACCGTTAGCATGTACAAGCCACGCTCGTAGTGTGTCGCAAGTTAGATGCACCGCCACCCTGAACCTCAGCGGAAGGTTCTTGATTTCGTCAGGTGTGGCCGGCGACCCGGAAAGCTGCATCAATGCCGTCAAGCTGCACGAGGCCACCGGCGTGGACCAGGTCCAGTTTCTCATGGCCACCGAGACCATCGGCCACGAGCAGGTGATGAAGTCCATCGAACTGTTTGGCAAGCACGTGATCCCGGCGTTCAAATAGTCGCAGTTACACAGGCCTTGCACAGGTAGAGGCCACGGCCCTTCGCAGATACAGCTTGCGAAGGGCCGTGGCCTTTGACTTGTCCCTTGGCTGCTTGCGCGCTATCCCCGCATCGTCCTCAAGAAACCGTCTCCCCCTGCTCGGATCATGTCCTGCGCCCCGATGGACATTAGCTGGACGCCCCGGCCGGCAAAGTGCTGGAAACGTTGGACGTTGTTGAGGGACATTCCCGCCCCGGCGACGCCAATCGCCTTGCCCTCGGCCTTGGTTCCTTCGATTACCCTGTCTATGGCCGCGTCCAGTTCGGCTGGGCTGGCCATTCCCATGGTCTGGGTCAGGTCACTGCTGCCCACCAGCAGAGCGTCAACGCCGGTCACTGACGCAATCTCCCGCACGTTTTCCACAGCCTCGGGAGTCTCGATCATCACAATCACCAATACCTCGCGGTTAGCGGTGGCGTAATACTCCGGAGTGGACAATCCCGCCCCGAACCGGTTGGTACGCCCGCCGGTGGCGCTGCTGCGGTCGCCATCGGGGTAGTGGTGGGAAGCCCGGGCTACTCCCTCCGCCTCCTCGCGGGTGGAGATGTGGGGCACTATCAACCCCTGCACTCCCCGGTCCAGAAACCGCAGGATGGTAGATGGGTAGGCGTTGGGTATTCGGGCGATAGGGGTCAGGTCGTAGAGCTCGGCCGCCCGCACCATATTCTCGGTCTCAGAGTCATTGGAAGACCCGTGCTCGCAGTCTATCCAGACCCAGTCGAAACCCATGACGCCGTAAAGTTCCACCAGGCCCGGGGCGTAGAAGTTTATGCTGGCGCCCAGGGCCACCTGCCCTTCGTTAATCTTGGCCTTGGTCAAGTTAGTTCGGACCATTTCGTCTCCTGATAAAGGAAAGATGTTAGAGCGACTGCAGGCGGCATCAAACGCCCCCGCCCAGCGCCTTTCGGGGAATTGCATAGAGGAGAGGATTGGGCAAAACCTGTAAGCCGGGTTCTGTATCCCGCCGACCTGTCGCCGGTGGGACGGTGACCATCTATCTAGCCCCCCGCGGAAGGTCCCTTAAGACAACCGCAGGTCGGCGCAACAAAGGCGCGCCGGACGACGTTACCGTCGGGGTCAAGCAGCCAACCCGGGGACGGGCCGGACACCCATAGTCCCCCTATTCGGCCTTGCTCCAGGTGGGGTTTGACCGTCGCTGTGTCACCACAGGCGACCGGACGCTCTTACCGTCCGATTTCAACCTTACCGCCGGCGCTACGACTGCCATTCACACGAATGACCGCCAGATGCTTCGGCCGGCGGCGGTATGTTTCTGTGCCACTTTCCGTCCCCTGGGACGACCATTCAGCCGCCCCGGAAGCCTGGGTGTTACCCAGCACCCTGTCCGGTGGAGCCCGGACTTTCCTCCCCGACGGGGTTTCCCCCGCCGCGGCGGTCACCCGGTTTTGCCTGGCCTCTCCAAATTCAATCTAGCATAGCCCCATAGGGGGGTCAAGGATGCGATACAGGGCCAGGATGATTGCAAAGTCGGAACAATAGCCCCTCACTCCAATCCTCTCTGGCAGCCAGATAGGGGACTTGCAGCCACCCTGTTACGGGGCAACTATTTCAGGCCTGATCCAGCCGAACGACCCACAGCCCCCGAACACAGCAAAAAGCAGCCCCCTGACGCTTGGTCAGGGGGCTGAAAATGCCAGCCCGTTGAATGCTGCCACCCGTTACCTACTGGGTGGTGACAACACCCTACCCCGGCAGCAGTATTCGACCGCAATTATTGCAGAGTACCACCTGCCGTCCATTCCGGACGCGCTGCAATTGTTGTGAGGGCAAGGACATCCTGCAAGCTTGGCAGAGGCCACGCATAACTTTGGCGACGGCCTGGCCGCCCTTGCTGCGCCGCAGGCCCTCGTAGCGGTTTAGTTCCATCGGTTCCACGTCCGACGCCAGGTTGGTCCGGTCCTTCTTGAGCGCTTCCTGCTTGACCGTCAGTTCCTCCAGTTGCTCCCACAGCTGGGCCTGGCGAACTTCCCACTCCGACTGAGTGTCCGTAAGCTGCTGCTCCTGGGTGGAAATCTGCGACCGGGCGTCCTCCGCCTGCAGGGAAAGTTCCAGCAGGCGAACGTCCATTTGCTCCAGCGTGTGCCGGACGTTGTTCGCCTCCAGTTGCAGCGCCTCCAGGTCCCTGGGGTTGTCCAGGTCGCCGCCGTAAAGCTGGGTTTCCAGGTGCGATGCTCTTTCCCTCTGGCTTTCCGTCTCCAGCTGCAATTGCCGGTGGGAACTCTGAATTTCCTGCAGCCTGGTCTTTACCTCTTCCAGGGATACCTCAATCTTGTCCAGGGACAGCCTCCCCTCCAACTCCCGCTCCACCTCAGCTATCTGACCGTTTAAGCCATCCAGGTCCAGATCGACTTCCTGAAGACAATACAGTTGCTTGAGAGTGGTCATTCGGATTAGCCCCTATCCTTAATGACAAAATACGGCCTCGTTGTTTCAACGGGCCTTTTTGATTCTATTGAGGGGTTAAGGTGTTGTCAATGAGGACTATAATCGCAATAAATGGTGTGCCTGTTTATTTAGCCTGGGAATAATTCATGCTTTTCCAATTGTGCTACCCTCGCCGGCGGAGGGCTCTGATATCAATTGATCAAACACTGAAAGCGATACCCTTTGCATCGGGTTTCCTTTGGATTGAATACCGGGCGGTCAGTCAAGGCAAATGTCCTTCCAGCTTATCCAGGGCGCCGGTGTGCAACTTCAAGCCTGTTCAGGTACAATTCTTTAATAACATTCTTGAACTACATCGCAAGCGACAATAATCGGACGAACACTCAAGTCCGGGACAGGTCGGCCGCTTCGGTGCTCGTCTGCTCGTTGATACGGCTGTGTAATCAGGATCCCGGTAGCGGGAAGCGTTTCCTCAAGGTGGTGTCATTCTATGGTTACCTTGCTCCGCAAAATTATTGGCGACCCTGGCGAAAAGGCCATCGACAAGCTCGCCCAAACCCTGGTACCCCATATAAACGACCTAGAACCAGGGATGCATGCCCTTTCCGACGATGAACTGTACGACCTGACCCAGCAGTTCCGAAGTCGCCTGGATCGGGGCGACACGCTGGACGATATTCTTCCCGAGGCCTTCGCCGCCGTGCGGGAGGTGGCCCGCCGCAATCTGGGCCAGCGCCACTACGATGTCCAGCTTATCGGCGGTATCGTCCTCCACCGGGGCCAGATCGCAGAAATGAAGACCGGCGAGGGCAAGACCCTGGTCGCCACTCTGCCCGTCTACCTCAACGCCCTCACCGGACGGGGCGTCCACGTGGTAACGGTGAACGACTACCTGGCCCGCCGCGACCCGGTGTGGATGGGCCCCATCTACCACAACCTGGGCCTGACCGTAGGTTGCCTGCAGCACGATACGGCTTTCATGTACGACCCCACTGTGGATAAGGGCCCCAACGGAATGAAATTCCTGCGCCAGGTCTCCCGCCAGGAAGCCTACCTGGCCGACGTGCTTTACGGCACCAACAACGAATTCGGGTTCGACTACCTGCGCGACAATATGGCCCTGGAACCGGAAAACCGAGTCCAGCGGGAGCGAAACTTTGCAATTGTTGACGAGGTAGACAACATCCTCATAGACGAGGCCCGGACTCCCCTGATCATCAGCGGCCCGGCCGATGAACCTGTCCAGCACTACTACACCTTTGCCAAGCTGGTTCCCCGCCTGGACTCGGTTACAGACTACTCCATCGACGAGCGCACCCAGGCCATCTCGCTCACCCAGGAAGGTATAGAAAAGATGGAACAGTGGACCCGGGTCAACAACCTGTACGACCCGGATAACTACCACCTGGTCCACTACATTGAGAACGCCCTGACCGCCCAGGTGCAGAAGGTCAGGGACAAGGACTACGTCATTCGCGACGGCGAGGTGGTCATTGTGGACGAGTTCACCGGCCGCCTCCAGTTTGGCCGTCGCTGGTCAGACGGCTTACACCAGGCAGTGGAGGCCAAGGAAAGCCTCAAAATCCAGCGGGAAAGTGTAACCTACGCCACCATTACTCTGCAGAACTACTTCCGGATGTACGACAAGCTGGCCGGAATGACCGGTACCGCCGCCACCGAGGCCGACGAGTTCTACAAGATCTACGGGCTGGAGGTAGCCGTAATTCCCACCAACGTTCCAATGGCCCGCGACGACGTAGCCGACCTGGTTTTCCAGGTGGCCGAATCCAAGTGGCTGGCCGTGGTGGAGCACATCGTCGATATCCACGAAACGGGCCGTCCCATCCTCGTGGGCACCACATCTATCGAAGCATCCGAGGCCCTCAGCGACCGTCTCAAGCGACGCGGCGTCTCCCACCAGGTCCTGAACGCAAAGAACCACGAAGGGGAAGCCGGCATTGTGGCCCAGGCCGGTCGTCTGGGTGCGGTAACCGTCTCCACGAATATGGCCGGCCGCGGTACCGACATCGTCCTGGGCGGCGCCAACACCGACGACCCAGGCTGGGCCGAGGAGCACGAACGGGTAATTGAACTGGGCGGTTTACACGTCATTGGCACCGAACACCACGATGCCCGCCGCATCGACAACCAGCTTCGCGGACGCTCCGGCCGCCAGGGCGACCCGGGCAGTTCCCAGTTCTACGTGGCCCTGGAGGACGAACTGATGCAGCGCTTCGGCGGCGACCGCATCAAGTCCGTTATGAGCTGGACCGGTATGGACGATGATACTCCCATCGAAAACAAGCTGATTACCAAGTCCATTTCCAGCGCTCAGGTCAAGGTGGAGGGCTACCACTTCGACATTCGCAAGCATCTGCTCAACTTCGATGACGTCCTGAACACCCAGCGGGAGATCATCTATACCGACCGGGAGCGCATCCTTAACGGCGACAACCTTAAGGAAAAAATCCTGGAAATGCTCCTGCAGGAATTTTCCGACCTGGTCCGAAAGCACCTTCCTGACCGCCACCAGGACAACTGGGACGCCACCGGCCTTATTTCAGAACTGGCCCTGATTTGCCCCTTGCCGCCCCAACTGCGGGACGAGGACGCCCTGTTTACTCACAAGTATGAGGACGTGGGCCGGATCCTCTCGGACCACGCTGAAACTGTCTACGACGCCAGGGAGGCAGAACTGGGTTCTGAGCATATGCGCGTGCTGGAGCGGTTGTTGCTTCTGCGGGCCATCGACCTGCACTGGGTCAACCACCTTACCACCATGGAAAACCTCCGTACCGGTATCGGCCTCCACGCTTACGGGCAGCGGGATCCCCTGGTGATGTACCGCACCGAGGGGCACAAGACCTTCCAGGAACTGCTCCATCGGATGCAGCAAGACGTAGTGCGGTCCCTGTTCCACGTCACCGTCAACCAGCGTCCAGCCACTGCGCCAGCACGCCGTCCGGCCGACACCCCCGCCAGCCCAATGCAGAAGGTGGTCGGCAATGGTCGGCAGGCCGCCGCCGGAGGAGCTAAGATCGGACGCAATTCCAAGTGCCCCTGCAACAGCGGCAAGAAGTACAAGCGCTGCTGCGGAGCCGCCGCTTAGCCGGCAGGGGACGGCGGCGTTTGAGTCCTTAGGTCGGGCCACGTTAGACAGGGTTGAGTGGGGAGTAATGAAGACTGGGCTTAGAATCGCTTTGCACGTGATCTTGGCCCTGGTGGCCGTGGTGATATTCTACGTGGGTTTGGGTGTTGGCCTCACTCTCAACCCCACCATCGGCACCGTCCTGTGGTTCGCATCGGGCGCCCTGTTCGTAGGCAACCTGCTCTGGCTGATCTTGTTCTTGAACAAGCGCAGGGAAGCGGCCCAGAGATAGGGGACTATCGCCCCCTGAAATAACCCGCAAGCCGGAATTCCACGGAATGACAACCCCTCCTTGATTCTCCGGATTACACCTCCCTAACATAGTACGAAACTGGCAAAGACTGTTTGACATTCTTGCCGCCTTGTTCCCGTCCATTGGTTTAGGCAGGCACAGTTATGAACGATGGAATACCCATCTTTGCAGGGCCCATTTGTAACAGGAAAGCCCTGTTTGGCCCCAAAGCCCCCCATTTCCTGCTTGGCTTGGTGAACGCAGCAACTCCAAAGAAGCGCAGCCAAGTCCCAGTCTCCTATCCGAAAAGACGAAAAAGTGGGACGAAATGAGCCGAAATGAGCGGGAAAACTAAATTTTCCTGGCTGTGGCACGCGGGAAGTTGGGAGAGGAGCGACAGTGGTGAACTGGCCAATTGCCAAGCCCCAATAGCGGTGGCACAATAGCCTATATGAGCGTTCAGACTCCCCTGGCCTTTGGCATCAGCCGCTTTGTCCCCTCTTCCATGCGCTATGGCCAGTTCCGCTATTACTGGCTCGCCCTGCTGACGGGAGTTACCGGCCACCAGATGCTATTCCAGTTCACCCTGGGCTGGCTCATGTTCCAGCTGACGGGCGACGAGGGGTATCTGGGCTACCTTGGCCTGGCGATTGCCCTTCCGGCCCTGGCCCTGAACCTGGTGGGTGGTGTGCTGGCCGACCGCCTGGAGCCCAAGGTGCTGGTCGCCACCGCCCAGAGCGCCTCGGCAACGGTTGTGGTGGGGCTGGCGGTACTGGTTATGCTGGAACGGGTGGAACCCTGGCACATCCTGCTGGCTGCCTTCATCGCCGGCGTGGGCCAGGCCTTTGACCAGCCTAGCCGTGCCAGCATTTTCCCCCGCCTGGTGGACCGCGAGCACATTGTCAATGCCGTGGCCATGGAGTCGGTTGTGTGGAATGGCGTCCGGGTTCTGGCGCCCGCCCTGGCCGGTATGGTCATCGCCCGTCTGAGCATTGAGACTTCCATGCTTATCAGCGCTGCCTCCTTCTACGTGCTGGCCGCGGTAATGTCTATCCTGCGCCTGCGCGAACGGCCCCCGGCCCGGGGTGGCGTAATGCAGCAGATCGGGGAGGCATTCCGTTACATCGGACGCAACCCCATATTTCTCTACGTAATGTTGATGACATTCTGCAACAGCCTGTTTGGTATCTCCTACATTCTCTTGATGCCTTCCCTGGCTGAGAAGTGGTTGATGGTAGGAGCAGAGCGCGTGGGCTGGCTGCTGGGCGCAGCCGGCGCTGGGGCCATCGTGGGCAACTGGATCATCGGCAGCGTTCCCTCCAACAGTCCCCGGGGCCTGCTAATCCTTTTCGGGGCTGTGCTGTACGGCATCTGCCTGATACTGTTTTCCGTGGCAGCCTGGTTTGGCCATTACTGGATATCAATGGGGATTCTTTTCATAGCCGGTATCAACTTCTCGCTGTACCTGGTGGGCGGCCTCAGCACGCTGCAGGAACTCGTACCGGACAACATACGAGGGCGGGTTATGGGTCTGTACGGGGCAACCTGGAGCCTGGGTCCCCTGGGCATGGCCCAGGCCGGGTTCGTTGCCCGCTACCTCGGCGCGCCGGTGGCGGTGGGCATTGGAGCGGTCGTGGTGCTGCTGGTAGCCGTGTTGATATTTGTCTTCAGGTCAGACCTGCGTAACTTCCGGGGTCGCCAGCCCGAGTCTGTAGCGGCCGAACCGGCCAGAACGTGAATAGAAACATGGATTTCCAGGATGCGCAGCACAAAGATGGATGAACGCCAAGACCCGTATCCAGCATTCCTAGTTCGCAACTCGTAGCTCGTAGCTCGCAATTGAGGAGGCAGTCATGGCCAGCAACTTCAACCCCCTGACCCCCCAGGAACGTTACATTATTGAGTTCAAGGGCACGGAGCGGCCTTTCTCGGGCGAGTACGACGACTTTTACGAGGACGGCACCTACATTTGTCGCCGCTGCAACGCCGAGCTTTACAGCTCCGACGACAAGTTTGACGCTCACTGCGGCTGGCCTGCTTTCGATGCGGAAATCCCCGACGCAGTCAGGGCCCTGCCCGATCCTGACGGCTTCCGGACGGAGATCGAATGCGCCAGCTGCGGCGGCCACCTGGGCCACGTCTTCTTTGGCGAGGGGTTCACCCCCACCGGCGCGCGACACTGCGTCAACTCCCTGTCGATGCGCTTTGTACCAGCAGAAGAGGGCGAGCAGAGCTAGGCGGGACCTGGTCTGCCTTTGATTTCCCTTGTTACCCTCGTCGCCAGCGTGGTATCCTTAACCGGCAGCGAAAGAGCGTGTCCCCGTAGCTCAACGGATAGAGTGCTGGCCTCCGGAGCCAGAGATGAGAGTTCGACCCTCTCCGGGGATACCACCTACTTTTCAGCTTCTCACTTGCCATCCGGCAACCACTTCTTCAGCCATTGAACGGGGCGTGGCCCAGCGGCAGGGCGCCTGGTTTGGGACCAGGAGGTCGGCAGTTCGAATCTGCCCGCCCCGACCATTTCGCTTTCCCCGTTTCCTGACCTTCGCCAGCCCGATCCCGTCATCACTACTGTATGGAGCAATAGACTTTCCCCGCCCTTTCCAATAGACTACTCCCCAACAATCCACACCCCCGGAGGTTCCCGCCATGCCCGTATTTCCCCACGAATACCTGCACAAGGTCGCCTACCATGTTTACATTGCCAAGGGCACGCCTGAAGAGGAGGCGGAGATTGTCGCCACCCACCAGGTGAAGTCTAACCTGGTGGGTCATGACTCTCACGGCATCATTCAGCTTCTGGAGTATTGCAGTCGCATCGACCGGGGCCACATCGTTCCCGGTGCACCCTTCGAGGTGGAGCGGGAGACTCCCAACACCGCCGTCGTCAACGGCAACTGGGGATTCGGGTTCGTTCAGACTGAGAAGGCCATGCGTATGGCCATCGACAAGGCAAAGGAGCACGGGGTGGCCGCCATGACCGTCCACCACCAGAGCCACGTGGGCCGGGTGGGCGACTACCCGACCATGGCCCTGAACGAAGGGATGATCGGCCTGGTTACCGCCGACTCCGGCGCGGGGCCCAAGAACGCAGCCCCCTTTGGCGGGAGGGCCCGCCGCCTAGGCACTAACCCCATCTGCATCGGAGTGCCCAGCGACCTGCCCGGGCCGGTGCTGCTGGACATGGCGACCAGCGCGGTGGCAATGGGCAAGATCAACCTCCAGCGCAGCCGGGGCGAACCCGTGCCCCTGGGCTGGATTGTGGACAAGGACGGCAAACCCACCACCGACCCCAATGACTACTTCGCCGGCGGTGCCATCCTGCCCGTGGGGGCCGACCAGGGACACAAGGGCTACGGCCTGTCCTTCATGGTGGAGATGTTCTCCGGCCTGCTGACGGGACTGGGGTTCGGCATCGACCCGCAGGCCCGCCATAATGACGGCGTCTTCATCTCGGTCTACAACGTGGAGCACTTCCGCCCGCTGGACGACTTCAAGCGGGAGATGCGGGAGTTTGTGGAGTTCATCAAGACGTCACCCCCTGCCGAGGGCTTCACCGAAGTGCTGTACCCCGGCGAGATTGAGTACAATACGGAAATAAAGCGCCGCGAGGAAGGCATCTACGTCGAAGACCAGACTTGGGAAGGGATAGTGGCCTTGATGGAGGAGGTGGGTGTGACAGAGGTGGTGGGCACCCCTTAGTGTTCTATGTCAAGGGCCGCACTTCCCATGAACTGGGAAGTGCGGCCCTTTTTTGTTGCTGAACGGGCTGACCCAAAGTAGTGGACCAGCGCAAATGTCCCTTAGCGGGTAGTCCTTCCGCCGCTATTGCCCAGGAAGCGCCGGTCGGAAATACTACCACCACCACCCCGGTTGCCGCCCTGGCCGCCGCCACGAGGACCACCGCCGCCGCCACGATTGCCGCCGGGGCCACCGCCACGGGGTCCACCCCCGCCGCCGCCCCGGTTGCCGCCACCACCACCGCGGTTGCCGTAGCCACCGCCGCCGCGGGGCCGGTCACCGCCCCTGTCGCCCCGGTCCTGGGGTGGGCGGGAAGGCCTCGGGGGCCTGGGGCCACCCTCTTCGTCGCCGAACAGGGCGCGGCGGGAAACGTTGACCCGTCCCATGGAGTCGATCTCCTGGACCATTACGGTGATTTCCTGGCCGACCTTGAGTTCTTCTTCCATGTCGCCCAGATCCTCGTTGCGCACCAGACCATCCTTGCCAGGGATCAGTTCCACGAAGGCGCCGAAGCTGGCCAGGCGGTTGACCTTGCCGGTGAGTATGTCTCCCACCACCAGCTCGCGGGTCAGCCCCTCGATCCGGCTGCGGGCCAGTTCCAGGGAAGTCAGCTCGGAGGAACTGATAGTGACGCCGCCGTCATCCGCCACGTCAATGGATGCGCCCGTCTCTTCGATTATGCCCCGGATGACCCGTCCGCCTGGGCCGATGACCGCGCCGATCTTCTCTACCGGAATCTGGATGCGAATGGTCTTGGGAGCGTAGGGGCTCATCTCGGTGCGGGCCTCTTCGATGGCCTCCGACATCTTGCTCAGGATGTGGAGGCGACCCAGGCGGGCCTGCTCCAGGGCTTGGCGCAGGATTTCCTCGTCCAGTCCCTTGAGTTTGATATCCATCTGAAGGGCGTTGATGCCGGCTGCCGTGCCGGCCACCTTGAAGTCCATATCGCCCAGGAAGTCCTCAATGCCCTGTATGTCGCTCAACACTGCGTAGCGGCCGTCGTTGTCGGTTACCAGGCCCATGGCAATGCCCGCCACCGGCGCCTTCATTGGGACACCGGCGTCCATCAAGGCCATGCTGGTGCCGCAGACGCTGCCCATTGAGGTGCTGCCGTTGGAACTGAGCACCTCGGACACCACGCGAACAGTGTAGGGAAACTCGGTTTCCGAAGGCAGGGCGGACAGAATGGCCCGCTCGGCCAACGCACCGTGACCGATTTCCCGCCGCCCAGGGGAACCTACCCGACGGGCTTCGCCCACGGAATAGGGCGGGAAGTTGTAGTGGTGCATGAACTGCTTGGTATCGTCGGGGGACAGGGTATCCAGGTTCTGCTTCATGCTGAGAGGGCCCAGGGTAGCCGCAGACAGCACCTGAGTCTGGCCCCGGGTGAAGAGGCCCGAGCCATGGGTGCGGGGCAGAACGCCCACCTCGCAGGTTATGGGGCGAATCTCGGACACGCTGCGCCCGTCGGGACGCACGCCCAGGTCCAGGATACGGCGGCGCACCTCGCCCTTGACCACGTTCTTGAAGCCCTCGGCCACCTTGTTCTTGCCAAACTCTTCAGCGAGCTGCTCGGCGACCTCGTCTTCAATCCGGTCCAGGCCCTCGTCGCGCTCCGCCTTGAAGGAATTCTGCTCCAGGATTTCGGTGACCCGGCCGTTAACGATGGCCATGATCTGGGAGTCCAGCGCTTCCTCTTCCTCGGTGTGTACTTCCACCTCGTACTTGGGCTTGCCGATCTGGGCTACCAGTTCGTCGATCAGGTCAATGGTAATCAGGTTAGCCTGAAAGGCCTTCTGGATGCCTTCCAGGATCACCTCTTCCGAGACTTCATAGGAGCCGGCCTCAACCATCATTATGGCGTCACGGGTGCTGGCCACCACCATGTTAAGCTGCCCGTCGGCAATCTCAGCGTAGGTCGGGTTCACGATGAACCCGCCGTCGTTATAGGAGACGCGGCAGGCCCCAATGGGGCCGGCGAAAGGCAGGTGGGAGACGGACAGGGCCGTCGAGGCGCCGATCATGCCCAGAATTTCCGGGGGATTCTTCTGGTCGGCGGACAGTACGGTGAGGATTACCTGGATTTCGTTGTGAAGGCCCTTGGGGAAAAGAGGGCGGATGGAGCGGTCGGTGAGGCGGGCGGAAATGATGGCTTCCTGACCTGGGCGGCCTTCGCGACGGAAGAAGCTGCCCGGAATCTTGCCCGCGGAATATAACCGCTCTTCAAACTCCACTGTCAGGGGCAGGAAATCGATGTCGGCTCTGGGCTTGTCCGCCATAACGGCGGTGGCCAGGACTACGGTATCGCCGTAGGTCAGAACGGCGGAACCGTGGGCCTGGAAAGCCAGTTTGCCCGACTCGATTACCAGCTTTTCGTTACCGATAACTCGTTCTACTACAGTAGCTTCAGGCATAGGGAAATTACCAACCTCGCACATTAAAGATAAATGGAGAGGAGACAAACGCGAAGCTAGCGCTTATAGCAGACGGGCGGCTATTACCGTGGTAACTGGACGGGGCCCTGGCAGGCGCCAGAAGAAAAGGGCCGTTGGTTTAGCGGCGCAGTCCCAACCGGCTGATCAGGGTCTGATAGCGGTTGACGTCTTCGTTACTGAGGTAATTGAGTAGCCTGCGGCGTTTCGACACCATGCTGACCAGGCCGCGGCGGGAGTGGAAGTCCTTCCGGTGGGTGCGAAGGTGGTCAGTCACCTGGCGTATGCGCTCGGTGAGTATGGCGACCTGCAGTTCGGTGGACCCGGTATCGTTGGGGTGGGTCCGGTATTCCCGCGTTATTCGTTCCCTGACGTCAGCATCCAGCATTACTAATGCAGTACCTTCTATCTCATCTTCTCTAACTTTGTGAATTATAGCACGGGCGAGTTGGGAGGCGCAATTGGGGTGGGGTCGGGCTGCAGGGCAATCGCATTTAGATTCCGGCGAGAGGGGCGTAATTGTCGCTCGAGGGAAACGCCGCCGTCTCTATCCTGAAGGTTCCCGCCTGCCTTCTGGGCATTCAGTGGGGACAATTTTTTTGTTTTCGCGCCATTTTGGGCCATTTTGGGCCGTTTCGTATCTGAAACACAGGCCGGAGACGACTTCAGTGGCCCGAAAATGGGCCGCTCTCCAAATAGGAAAGGGGTTGGACAAGCGGGCCATTCCGGGCCGTTTTGAGCCGTTTCGAGCCACCGGCTAAACCTAAGCTGATGATACGACCTCACTCCCGGCTCTTTTCCCAGGGAGAGGGGTGATTCAGGATTGAAGGGACTTGGGACGGAATGTGCCATAGAAGTATGGTAGATAAGCGTTAACCGGAGAATCAAGAGGCAGGTGTCACCAGGGCAATGGCATTTTGAGTCCGGCAAAGGGGAGTCCGCCGGAGGCGGATCGCCCAAAGGACAGCCCGGCAGTCTCCAGGTTCGAGGTACTAGTTGGCGCGGGAACGACGGGCTTTCCCGAATCATGACGCGGTTGCCCTGCGTGATGGAGGTGATGCAGGTAACAGGTCAGAGTTTGTAAGTCATCATGTCCCGCACGGCGTCATTTCGTTCAAGCCTAACCAGTTACCTGTTCAAGCCCCCATTTCCCCCTCCCCCACTCTTCTATATAATGACCCCCGAAACCCCGGCCCGGCCAACAGGCCGGGCGCAATTCCTGGAATGAAACAGCCGCAGACAAGGGAGGAGTTATGCCCGACGATTTCGTTAAGGTTGCCGCAGTCAGCGAGGTGGCCCCGGGGGACATGAAGGTGGTGGACGTGGGCGACGATCAGATCCTGCTGGTCAACGTGGACGGGGAGGTCCACGCCTGCGACGACATCTGCTCGCACGCCTATGCGTCCCTGTCCGAGGGAGACTTAGACGGGGCAGAGGTACAGTGCCCGCTTCACGGAGCCATTTTCAACGTCAGGACCGGCAAGGTGCTGACACCGCCGGCGGTAGACCCGCTGCGCACCTTTGAAGTTCGGGTGGACGGCGACGACATCATGGTAGGACCGGCCAGAGAGGGCGAAGACTAAGCCTGGCCGCCGGGTCTCGTACCTGAACAATTATCCACGGAGGGACTGGGAAGTCTGGAGAATAGTCGGGCTTCAGAGTCATTCCGTGGATAATTTTTACCCTGGTACAGGCGGTCAAAACCGGCCTGGCGGCACGGGATAGGCGCTAACGGGGCAGGCCAAATTCGGGGAAGGGCCAGTAGATCAGCCACACCTTGCCCACTACGTTATCCTCGGGGACGCCGCCCCAATTTCGGGAATCGTTGCTGTGGGAGCGGTTGTCTCCCATCACGAAATACTCATCCTCGCCCATGTGGCGCGGCGCCATGGTGCCATCGAAGGGTTCGTTGAGGTAGGGTTCCGTTTGAACAGAGTCATTGACCAGCACCATGCCATCCACTATCTCCACCTTATCGCCGGGCAGGCCGATAACCCGTTTCACAAAGTCGCGACGGGGTTCACCGGGGAAGTGGAAGACGATTATCTCTCCCAGCCTGGGTGGCCGGAAGGGACGGCTTACTTCAGACTTGTCCACCTGCCAGAACGGAACCACACGGGAAAAACGTTCCACATCGAATGAAAAGTAGACGAGCTTATTGACCAGCAGGTACTGCTGCCCCTCCAGGGTAGGGGCCATGCTGGAGCCCTCCACCCGGAAGTTCTGGGCGCTGGCCTGGATCAGAATGAAAACCACTATGGCCAGGGCCAGGGCTTCCAGAATTTCCCGCAGAACGGATGTCATGCCTTTTTGCTTCACCGGTTTCGAGAGTAACCCGATCCCCGTCCGCCCGCCTCCCCAAACGTCCGTCTAATTTAGACTACCGAACTGGCAATATCAATAGGATATTGTCCCCGAGAGCCACCCACTGCCAGGGACCGCCAGCCCTTGTGCCTGGGATGGCCCTCTCGCTGCGCTCTATTAGTGGACAATCGCGCTTATTCGTGGATAATCTGCCCTATCCGAAGTCCTTCAGGAGGAACATCACAATGCCCTGGCAATACCACTTTGAACTGCTTACCAGGCCCTACGGAGGCGTCAGCGAGGGTCCCGTCTGGGACGGCGAAGCCATCCTGTTCACCCATATACCCTCCAGCCGAATCATGCGCTACGACCCCGACAGCGGGGCCATTACCGAAGCCCGCACTGGCACCAACCACACCAATGGCCTGGCCTTCGACGCCCAGGGCCGTCTCTTCGGTTGCTGCTCGGGCGGCCGGTCCATCGTCCGATTTGACGACGACGCTACCGTGACCGTGGCAGACCGGGTGGACGGCCAGAAACTCAACACGCCCAACGACCTGGCCATAGACCGCAGCGGTCGGATCTGGTTCACCAACCCCTGGAACGCCGGAAACATCGACCCCAGCGAGGTGGAGGAGCTGGACAATCGCTCGGTGCTGCGGGCCGACCCCCAGCCCGACGGCAGCTACACGGTTACCCGGGTTACCTTCGACACGACCATGCCCAACGGCATCCTGGTCTCACCCGACCAGCGCATTCTCTACGTGGTGGAGAGCAATAGCGAGCGTATCGACATTAACCGGGAGCTTCGTGCCTACCCCATCAACGACGATGGCAGCCTGGGTTCCTACTGGACGCTGCACAGCTTTGGTCGCGACGCCAACGCGGTCCACCGGGGCATTGACGGCATGTGTTTCGACGCGGACGGCAACATCGTGGCCACCGCCGGCTGGGAACTGGGAGGCCCCGGGCCCATGATCTACATCTTCTCGCCCACGGGTCGGGTCCTGGAGACCCATCCCATAGCCTGCAACCGGCCCACCAACGTGTGCTTTGGCGGCCCGGGGTTGTCCACCCTATATGTAACGTCCACTGACGGCCACTTCTACAGGGCGGACACCGACCGGGTGGGCTGGGCTATCTATCCCTAGCGGGATAATTTAGAATTACCAATCAAGAGCTACGAATGGGTCAGCAGGGACTTACCCGTTCGTAGTTCAAAGTTCGCAATTGATCGCGGGGCAGTTTATGAGCATGAATCTGAGTGGACATGGTTTTACACGGCAGCAGATTCGGCAGGGTGGTGGCCGGGGCAATGGCAACGACCACGTGGATGACTTGTACGGCTGTACCGAGCTTTTCGTGTACCAGACCCCCAACAAGAAGGTAACGGGCTTCGAGTCCCTGAAGATGTTCATAGAGACGGAGGGATGCGAGGTTATATTTACCGCCGACGCGCCGCCCGAACTGAACGGTTACGAGACCATGCGCATCACCCAACGGCAGGGGCAGCCCATCCCGCAGGCGGTGGTTAAGCGGTGTCATTCCTGGGCGCATCAGCGCAACTACCTGCACAGCTTCTTCAAGCCCATGTATCGCTAACCCTGTTAGTCTACCTAAGGGCAGGAATGTTCACTAATGGCTTCATGGTGGGCGACTTCTCATTGCAAAGTCATACCTGCCGTTTCCCGAACAAGTCCAAAGACGGCGGTTGATAGAAGCTTATGTTTGCTGACAGCCAGACCTTCCAGGAACAGTTGCAGGAAATCGAGTCCGCCGCCGTGGCTCTGGCCTGGGGCGCAGGGCAGATCCTGTCTGACCAATTCGGCCGCCAGCTTTCCATCGAATACAAAGACAAGAACCAGCTTGACCCGGTAACTTCAGCCGACAAGGCCACCCAGGAATACCTGGTGCGGGAAATTACCCGCCTCTTTCCATCCCACGGAATCCTGGGAGAAGAGGGTTCCGACGAGACGGACCCGCCCGGTCCAGCGCCAGACTTTCTTTGGGTGCTGGACCCGCTGGACGGCACCACCAACTTTCTCAATGGCCTGCCCGTCTACGCCTCGTCCATCGGAGTTCTTCACCGAGGAAAACCCGTGGCCGGCGCGCTGTACATCCCATGGCCCTCGCCCGGGGGAGGGTTTGTGCTGCACTGCCGCCGAGACGGTGGGGCCAGGTTTGCGCGGGCGGAAGGGGAGGCCGGCGAACAGGTTTCGGTCTATGCCTCAGATAAGCCCGTGGGCAACCGCCTCATCGGACTGCCCGGCTTTTTTGTCCAGACCACCAAATTCGGCAAGCCCGTGGGCCGAAACCCTGGCGAGTTACGTACCACCGGCAGCATAGCCTACGAACTGGCCATGACCGCCTGCGGGGTGATGCAATACGCCATCATCGGCGCGCCCCGCATGTGGGACATGCTGGCTGGCGCTATCGCGGTCCAGGAGGCCGGCGGCACGGTCATGGCGAAGCTAAAGGGCGAGAAACAATGGCGGCCCATGGACTCCCTGGTGCCCACCTGGGAACAGAATTCTCCCACTCTCAAGGAACTACGCCAATGGGTAGCCCCTCTGGTAGCTGGCAACCAGCAGGTGGCCCCTTTGATTGCCCATAATATGAAGCGGCGCTTCAGGCCGGTGGCGATGGTTAGGCAAGTAGGGAGGAGGGTGAGTCAGAAGTTAAAGGGTTCGCAGAAAAGAGGTAGTTAGAGAGCTCGGCTCTTATCCAAACTTGTGCTATATGAACCGCCTGTTTAGTGCACCTTCTTGAAACAGCAACAACGGGGCGGGTATAGATCCCGCCCCGTGCTCTCACTGTCAATCCAGCCCATCAATGTTGATTCCCCTATACGCTGTCCGGTTCCCAGCCCCAGGGCCTGGGGCCCCAGCCGGCTTCATAGACCTCGCCGCGCTTTACGGTTAACACTGGAACCAACGCTTTTTCGGTGCGGCGACTGCCGCCAACCACGTCGTAGACCACCCAGTCGCCTTCCACCATGTCCAGTACCGAAATGTCCGCCTGGTGGCCCACTGCCAGGGAGCCAATGCGGTCTTCCTGGCCCAGGGCTTTGGCAGGGTTCAGGGTGGACATCTCCACCACCTGGTCGAGGGTGAACTCTATGGCCAAGAAGCGAGTCATCATTTCGGTCATGCTATGGACGGTCAACTCGCGGCCCGGCAGGGTAAGGTCGGTGCTGATACAGTGGGGCAGAAGACCCTGGTCAAGCACCCGTTGTCCCACGTCGAAGCTGAAGTTCATCCTGCCGTGGGCCGTGTCCAGCCAAACTCCGCGTTCCTGGGCCTCTTTGGCCTCGGGCACCAGCTTGCCTTCGGAGTCGATGACCCCGCCAGGGTTGGCGGTAAACAAATGCGTGACGATATCGCCCTCTTCCAGAATGGGCAGCAACTGGTGGATGACCTTTTCGTCATAGCGCTTTTCCGTGTCGCCAATGTGTACCATCAACTTGACTCCGGCCTCCACGGCGGCGCGCTTGGCCATGCGGGGCATTTCCATGCCCATAATCTCCAGGGCGGGCGACACCATGCGGGCCTTAATGCCGAAGATGGTGTCCCGGTTCTGTTCCACCACCTGAATGGTGCGGTCCAGATCAATGCTTGCGGGGCTGAAAATGTCGGGCGTAGTGGCCAGGCCGGTGCGGCAGATGTGCAGGAAAGGGATAATTTCCGTGGCGTTATTGGGGATGATGTGGCGGGGGAAGCCGCCGTAGGTGTCGCAGCCGGAACTACCAGCGTCCACCATGGTAGTAACGCCCGCGCGGACGCCGCCCAGGTCGGCCTCCACGCCGTTGCCGTTAACGCCGTCGTAGATGTGAGTATGCAGATCAATAAGGCCGGGCGTTACCAACTTGCCCTTGACTTCCACCACCCGGACAGCCTCGGACTCGGGTATGTCCGGCGCCACTAGGGCAATCTTGCCGTCCTGCACCGCCACGTCACTAGGGCCGTTGAGGTTCTGGGAAGGGTCAATTACCATTCCACCCTTGATAAGCAGGTCGTACATCTTGAGCATTCCTCCTTCAAGAATTGGAGTGAAAGCGCGGAGATACCGGATTGGGTCGGGGGAAGGTATTTAGGAAAAGACTCGAGGCGAGGTCCCAGTGCTGGCCCCGCTCTCAATTCATTACTCCAGCGTACGAGATCAGGCCGGTCGGCTGGGAAACTCCGGAAAGCTGCGGGTGCTGAAGAGCGCGCCCACCGACTGGCCCACGTGAATGCGGTTGATGGCCTCGCCCAGCAGAGGAGCAACCGATAGCACCTTGACCTTGGCAGCTTCCTTGTCGGGGTCCAGGGGCAGAGTGTCGGTTACGACCACTTCCTGGAAGTCGCTATCTTCGATGACATCGTAGGCGCGGCTGGCAAACACGGGGTGGGTGGCGCAGCAGTAGACCTTGGTAACCCCGGCCTCCATCAAGGCGTGGCCGGCGTTTACCGTCGTACCCCCGGTGAGAATCTCGTCATCAAAGGTCAGGGCCACCTTCCCTTTGACATCGCCGATGACGTTCAGCGTTTCAGAATGGTCAGCATTGTCAATTCGGCGTTTCTCAATGATGGCCAATGGGCAATCCAGGTATTCGGCCACGTCTCGAGCGCGCTTGGAGATGCCGATATCCACGGCCACCACTACCAGGTCTTCAATCTCCATGGCCTTGAAGTAGTCGGCCATTATGGTCATGGCAGTCAATTCGTCAACGGGAATGTTGAAGAAACCCTGGATCTGGCCGGCGTGCAGGTCCACTGTCAGGAGGCGGTCGGCCCCGGCGGTGGTCAGCAGGTCGGCCACCAGGCGAGCCGTAATGGGCACCCTGGGCTGGTCCTTCTTGTCGGTACGCCCGTAGCCGTAATAAGGGATTACGGCAGTAATCCGCCCTGCCGACGCCCGCTTGCATGCATCGATCATGATGAGCAGTTCCATCAGGTGGTCGTTAACCGGGGCGCCGGTAGGCTGGATGATGAAGACGTCCCGCTGGCGGACGTTTTCCAGAATTCGCACGAAAGAATTATCGTTGGCAAACTTGAAGACTTCCGCCTGGCTCAATGGGATATTCAGGTAGTCGCAGACCGACTGGGCCAGAGCGGGGTGAGAATTGCCGGAGAAAATTCTCAGATTATCGGAATCTACCAGCGGGCCTTTAGTGTAAGTCATAGTAGCGGGCTGCCTGCGGTCGGCGGTGGCAGCCATACCCCCTTCCTGATGTTCAACCGGCCCTGATGTTCAACCGGAGGCGCTGCCACCGCAACCGGTCTGCTGCCGGAAAAAGAAACCTGTCCAAGGGCCCCGCACACTCCCCGGCACACCCCAAAACTGGCCCCGTTCAAAGGCTTTGCGATTATAGCACAGGGTCAAAGGGTGAAAAAGGCAAGAAGAGAGGGCGCACCGAACCATTACATGTGAATGGAAATTACCCTATCGCTGAATTTTTTCAGCCAGAAATGTCATGCCTGACAAACCAGGTGGCAGGCCATACCGGGCAGTGCCATTTGTCCCTGCCGCAGATATACTCCAGCCCCAAGGCTGACCAGTGCAATTGCATCCTGAAAGGAATAAGGGGGCTTCCGGCTCTGTAGTGGGGCAACCAGTCGGACCACGGTGAAATATGGGGCCGGTGTCCTGGAGCCATTGCTTGGGGCGGCGGACTTTAACGGCTAAGCGGGCGTTTCCGGCTGGGCGCCGTTCTGCTCGTCGTCTAGCCAGCCGTAGCGTTGGGCCAGGCGTAGCCACAGGCGGCGGGTGGTGGCAGCGTCACGGGTCAGTTCTTCCAGCAGGGTTACGATTGTTTCCTGGTTGGCCTGAAGAGTCTCCTGGTTGGCCTGAAGGGTTTCCTGGTTGGCTACGAGACGGTCCAGGAGTTGGTCCTGGTCCTCGGCGATGGTGGTCAAGCGCGCAATGGTCTGCTCGTGGCGCTCGGCGGCTGTCTCGAGGGAAGCTACCCTCTCTTCCAGTGGTTGCTGCTGCATGGGCTGGTGTCCTTGTGTGGGTGTGCGGGGCCTTCCGCACAGCCAGTATAGCACGGCCCCGCGCCGTTGCAGCGGGTCCATAAGTGAAAGGCCAGGGCAGGGTTCGTTTTTCTGGGGCCGACGGGGCACTGAGCGAAGCAGGTCGGTCGTCCGGCTCTGCACAATGGGTCTCTCTTGATTTCAAATCATTGTGAAGGCCCTGTTCATGTTTCGATAAATTCCCATTTGTTGTGCAAAGCTGAGACAATAAAACAAATTTTGCCGTTCATTTCCGCTCATTTTCACCCAATGCCAGGTTCCTGGCAGACTGCCTGCAGACAGGAAGGCCCTGCATCCCAGCGGCACGGTTCTCCATAGCGCCGCTGCGAAATAATGGACTTTCCCCGAGTATCCATCTTCAGGGTAGTGAGCCGTCAGGCGAGTTTGCAAGAGGTCGGCTCCAAAGGACAGAGGAGCAGCCCACGATGACAATTCCAGTGGACAACCGGAGATTTAGACCACTATGGGCCCATTTCAGTGTTCTCTCTCCTCTGGAGGTTGAACGTGAGGGAGTGAGGTCCCAGGCAAAGGGGCGCCACCCCCAGTCTTGACATTCCCTAGTCAGGGAGGCAGGAACACAAGGATTGACTTTGCAACCATCCTGCTGGGCCCAAGGCCGCCACTTAACGTAGCCGGGCCCTTATGTTAAAGTATGCCCCAGCCACCAGCCCCTGGTCATTCAACTTCGGGCGCTGGGGACTCAACACCAGCCCCCACGGAACCCCTGGGAGCATCCTGTGACTCTACCGGCCCCAACTCTTGACAGACCGGCCCCCTTTAATCAGCCGCAGGAGGTCCCCGTCAGTCCTGCATGGGTTTCCACCCTATGACCGGTTCCCTGCAACGACTGGCCCAGCGGCTGCCCTTCTTCTACGGGTGGGTAATACTGGCCTCCGCCAGCAGCACCCAGGTAGTGCGCAATGCCTCGGCCAGCCTGACCCTGGCCGTTTTCATTTATCCACTGGCAGCAGACCCTGAACTGGGCTGGAGCCGCACCCTGGTGGCCGGAGCCGCTAGCGTGGGCGGGCTGGCCGCCTCGGCTCTGTCCCCGGGCATCGGATGGCTGATAGACCGGTACGGCGCAAGGCTGGTGCTGGCGTCCAGCGTCTTCATAATGGGTCTGGCTACCATATCCCTGGCATGGGCAACTATTCCCTTTTTCTTCTACCTGTTCTACGGCATCAGCCGGGTAATCTTCGCCAGCCCCATTCCCATCGGCGCCTCGGTGGTGGTGTCCAGATGGTTTGTGCGGATGCGGGGCCGGACTAACGGAATACTATTCGCCTCACATTCCATTGGGCTCGTCGCCTTCCCCCTGATCGCCTCAGCAGTGATCCTCAGCCACGGCTGGCCAGCGGCATGGATTGTGCTGGGGGCCCTGGTATGGATAATCGCCCTTATACCCACCACATTCCTGATTGTGCAGCAACCGGAAGACCTGGGACTCCGACCCGATGGCGATCCTGAACCTGAATCCCTGCAGGACGACACCGAAACCTACCAGGGAGAACCGGCGGCCCAACCAGCGGAAGAACCGGCCTGGACCCTGAAGGAAGCAATGAAGACTCCAGCCCTGTGGATTCTAGCCGCAGGGGTGGGCACCCTGTTCCTGGTGCAGGCGGGCATCAACACTCACCTGGCGGCCCTGCTGCGTGACGAGGGCCTGGGCGTGGTCCTGTCGGGGCTGGGCCTGAGCCTGTCCGCGGCCTTTATGGGCGCAGGAAGTCTGATGTGGGGCTGGATCGCGGAACGGTTCCCCGTGCGCTACGTGCTGGTTGCCGTGTCCCTGGCCGTTGCCATACCCGCGCTTCTGTTCCTTACCGTCAGTTCCACCCTAGACGCCCTGGCCTACTCCGCCGCCTTCGGGTTCGGGGTAGGCGGCATGCTGTCGGTTCCGCCGGTGGCATACGCCGACTACTATGGCCGCCGGTCGCTGGGAGCCATCCGGGGCGTTACCGAGCCTTTTACCAGCCTTGAGCAGGCCATCGGCACCGTGGCCGCCGGTATCGTCTTCGATGTTACGGGCAGCTACGACATCGCCCTATCCGTTTTTGCCTCCCTGGCCGGGTTGACGGCGGTCGTCATCCTGTTTGCGAAGCCTCCGGCGCGGCGGCTGGTTGGGGCCGGATAGAGGCCGACGCATGTCCTTTGAAAGCATGAGGCCATTGAGGCGGTGTTGCCCTTTTCGTTAATTGGCTTTGTTAATTGGCCCGCTCAAAGTTGACAAGTCCGCTGCCGGATAAGTAATATCACGATTAATTCCCGTAGTGTGCATACCCAACCGCAGGCAATTCATTGGGGGGTGAACCGCATGGCCACCGTGGAGAGCAGGACAGCTTACTGGGAACAGGCCAAGGAACAGGGATTTGACCTTTCGTGGCTGGAAAAGCTGCGGGAACACGTGGCCGGCGAAGGGGTAGAGGAACAGTCTGCCAACGACACGGGTCGAGTTCAGGGCTCCATACCCCGGGGCGATGTGGCCCGGTTTGGGGCCTACACCTTCCGAACCAAGAGCGAAGTCTGGGCCCATAACCTGACCAAGCTGTACGAAGAGTTCATCACCCGCCAGTGGAGCTCGGCCACCGACATTCCCTGGGAGACCATCCAGCCCCTGCCTGACGACATAGAAGCCGCTCAATGCCAGCTGGCCACCTTCTTTACTCAGGTGGAATTTATCGCCTCCGACGTTCCTGGCCGCTTCATCTCCACCATGTCCCCGGACTACCAGGAAGTGAGGTTGGCGCTGCTGGCCCAGGTGATGGACGAGTCCCGCCACCTGGATGTCTTCCGCAAGCGGGCCCTGGCCAACGGCGGCGGCCTCATGCGCATGATCGACAGTGTCAGCGACGTGGTTGGCGGCAGTACCGATAACGCCCGGGAGTTCACCGAATTTTCCTCCAGGCTCCACATCACCGGCGAGGGAAATGTGCTTACGTTGTTCCGGCTGGGTGAAATGATGGCCTACAACGAAGCCGAGAAGGCCATCTACCGCCGCTGCGCACAAGACGAGGCCCGCCACGTCGCCATCGGCGTACTGCACCTGCGGTACATGAACGAGTTCGCTCCGGAACGCCGCGATGAGATTCACTGCTATCTAGACGAGGGCGAGAGTCGCCAGGCCACCGGCGCCGGCGGCGAGAATCCGGCCGGCCAGAGCCAGCTTACCAGCGGCGCCCTGGCGATGCTGCTGGGAGGCGGTAAGGATAAGGTGGACGAGGGACAAAAGATTCTTATGGCCATCCGCCAACGTCAAACCAAGGAGTACTTCCAGCGGCTCAAGTCCGCCGGATTTGATGACCGCATCCACAACGGCCGGGTGAATCCCGCACTGCTGGAACAGTACAAGGCTGCAGCGTAGCCCACCGGACAAAATTCCTTGAGACCTCCCGCGTACATCCGAGGGAGGTCTTGCTTTGTAAGGCTCTGACCAAATTCTCCGCCGCTAGAGGCTGCTATGGCCCTGGAAGAAGAACAACAGCAATCTGGTGAAGAAGCCGACCCGCAGTCGTCCAGAACCGGTACTTCACCCGAGGCTGCCATCGACCGTTTTTCCTGGATGAACGACACCCTGGAGTGGGGAGTTCGCGCCCAGCCGGGGAAGCGTGGCCTGACCATGCGCGACCTGAACGTCGGCAGCTATGGAGAAGTCCCCGAGTCCAGTTCCGACATGAGCCGCAGGCCCAGGGGCGCCTTTCCAATTTCCGGTATACCCAGGACTGACCTCTACGCTCTCAGCGCCAAGGTTGATTTGTGGGCCGATAACGCTGTGGACCTTTACGAGGAAGCTATCCAGCGCCGGTGGATGGGCCACCTGGAGATTGCCTGGGAAGAAATAACGCCCCAGCCTTACGAGTACGAACTGGCCATGCGGCAGCTTTGTACCGAACTGGCCCAGCAGGCTTCCATTGAGACCGACCTGATCGGCCAGTGGCTCCACAAGATGAACTACGCATACCACGAGGTCAAGACGTTCCTGGCCTCGGAGATTTTCGACACGGGCCGTCACTATACTATCTTCCGCCATCGGGCCCTTCACAACGGCGGCAGCCTGGGCCTGGAAAGCGCTGGCCAGTTCAACCGCAGAATGATGGAGACCCGCCCCGGGTGGACCGAGGTTTCCGTGTTCTTATACCTGGTACGGGGTCCCCTGACCCTGCTGCTGTACCGGTTTGGGGAGGCGTACGCCCGCAATAAGGCCGACCAGTTACTGTTCCGCAAGTGCATGGAGGACAAGACCCGCCACATGGCCTACGGCATGGCCCACGTGAGGTACGCCGTAGAAAACCAGCCCGAGGGGTTCGGCCTGGGCCTGAGCAACCTGATGCGGGGTGTGGAGCGGGACCTGGTTCGGGACCTGAATGACCCTGTTCTGTGGGAAGCCCTTGCCATTATCATCGGCGGAAGTGTAGAGAACATTGCCGGGGGAATGGCCGTTGTAGAGGACTTGAAGCAGCGTTACATCGAGGACTATTTGCGGCGAATGCAGTGGGCTGGCATCAACAAGACCGAGGCCAACCTGTCGCCGGATCTGGCGGTCTTCCTGCGCCGGGAAGAAACTGCCCCGTCGGGAGACTGACCGTGCCAATTTATGAATACCGGTGCGAAGGTTGTGGAGAGGTCAACAGCATTTACCTGCGTACCTTCAGCTCTGACGACCCAACAGAATGCAAGCTGTGCGGCGGCGACTCCCTCCACCGGATAATATCCAGGGTAGCCTACCTGCGGTCGGAAGCAGACAAGCTGGAGCAACTTGACCCCAAATATTACAAGATGGTCGACCAGGCCCTGGCCAGCGCGCCGGCCAACTCGGACCCCGATTACCACATGGATCGAATGGTGCCTTTCAGCGCCGCCAAAGAGAAGGGCGAACCCTATTTCAAGGAATAGCTTGGGGCTCGCTCGCCAAGCCCGACATTTCCTACCAGCCCGCCAGGAGACAGGCATGAGTGAACGCAGATCAACCGCCCTGAAGTTCCCCTCGGTAGAATGGTTCCGGGCCCTGCAGGAACTGGTCAACGAGGACGAGGAGTTCCGGCGGCTTGGCAGCATCGACGCTGTCATGGGGATTAAAGTGGGAGAGCGGGTATTCGTGATCAATTTCGAGGCCTTCGAATGCACCGAGGTGACGGAAGGCACTGAGTATGACCTTATCGACGCCGACTTCTATCTGGAAATGACGGTGGAGCAGTGGCAGGATCTGGTAACCAATACCAGGGAGAATAACGGCGCCGACCTGAGCCACACGCTAAATACACTGGACCTGATGATAGAGGGCGGCATTTCCGACAACGCCACCGGAGACCAACTGAGAGCGGACGTTTTCTTCCGCGTAAACCAGAGTCTGCAGCACTTCTTTGACAGCTCTGCCAGGCTGGAAACGGTGTTCGAATAATAGAGCCACGACGACGGCTCTTCTCCGGCATTGACCCTGGTAAGCCTCTCAATCTCGGCCACGATTTGCTTCCGGCCTTTCTGTCTGTCCGTAGCCTTTCCAGGTTCCCGTCTCCTCTGCCTACGGCTTTCCCCGAGCGGTCAGGACTGCGATCAGGATTTCGCCTCATGACACCTTGCTGGCAGAATTCACCATTTTCCTGTACATTGGGTTGGAAATGTGAGAAAGTCTTGGCCCCTTTTCGTAATCGAGGCAGGTATAATACAAAACATAGCAGGTTCAAGGTTTAACCCAGATTTATACGACCATTAAATGGCAATTGCGCTGGAGAAGATGTATGTACCTGTGTGTCCAGTTGCCTTACAAATTTGAGGGAGAACCCATTGAAGGAAGTAGTGCAGGACTACCGGGCCGTGTTTATCAGCGACACACACCTGGGTTTTAAGGGGGCGCAGGCCGATCATCTGGCCAATTTCCTGGAGAGTCACCACAGCGACCAACTATACCTGGTAGGAGACATTGTTGACGGGTGGCGCATGCACCGCAAGGTCTACTGGCCCAGGATGCACACCCTGGTAATCCAGAACCTGCTGGCCAAATCCAACAACGGGACCAAGGTACATTACATTGTGGGCAACCACGACGAAATGTTCCGGGGCTGGGCGGATTTCGGGTTCAGCCTGGGTAATATCGCTCTTTCCAACGAGACTGATTACTATGGCATCGACGGCAAGCGCTACCTGGTGATCCACGGAGACCTGTTTGATGACCTGATGCGCAGCAGAAAGGGTCGTCGCCTCATGTTCCTGGGCACCCGTATGTATGACGCCCTGCTCTCGCTGGATAGTAATGTAAACCGGGCGCTGTCTTTCTTCAACATTCCCCACCAGAGCTTCGCAGGGTTTGCTAAGCGTCATACCAAGGCAGCTATGGGATATATGCTCAAATTTGAAGGGCTCCTTTCCGAACATGCCCGGGTAAACCGGTACGACGGGGTTATTTGCGGACACATTCACACGCCGGATATAAAGGACATCGGGGATACCAGGTACATGAACTGCGGAGACTGGGTGGAAAACTGCAGCGCCCTGGTGGAACACCACGACGGCACCTGGGAGCTCCTGAGGTGGCGGACCGGTGGCTAGCCGGCCTCACCTGGCGCTGGTAACCGATGCCTGGCTACCGCAGGTAAACGGTGTAGTCACCACCATGTCCAAGGTAGTGGACCTGTTAATAGAGGACGGGCTGGATGTGTCCGTGGTTGAACCGTCCCTTTTCCGAACGATGAAGATGCCCCGCTACGAGGAAATCCGACTTACCATTTCTCCCTTCAAGGCCTACCGCACTCTCTCCCAGCTTAACCCCGATCATGTTCACATCGCCACCGAGGGGCCTCTGGGAACCATCGCCCGGTTCTGGTGCCGGCGGCGCGGTTTCCGTTTCAGTTCCAGCTATCACACCCGCTTTCCCGAGTACGTAAGGGATATCTACGGCTTGCCTCCCGGGCCGGTTACCGCCTACATGCGATGGTTCCACGGAGGAGCCGACTATACCCTTGTGCCCACCGCAGGCGTGAAGGAAGACCTGGACAGATCCGGTTTCCGAAACGTGCTGGTCTGGAGCCGCGGCGTGGATACCACCCTGTTCAATCCTTCCCGCGGGGTGGAAGGGCTGTTGGGAACCCGGCAACCCGGAGAGGTTTTCCTGGTATACGTGGGACGGGTGAGCAAGGAGAAGAGCATTGAGGACTTCTGTCGTCTGGCAGAACTACCCGAATATCGCTGCACCGTGGTAGGCGATGGCCCCCAGCGCAAGGAACTGGAAAAGCGATACGCGGGCAGGATCAGCTTCGTAGGCTTCAAGCGAGGCGTTGAGTTGGCCCAGTACTTTGCTTCTGCCGACGTTACGGTGTTCCCCAGTCGCACCGACACTTTCGGCAACGTGATTACTGAGAGCATGGCCTCGGGAACTCCAGTGGCCGCCTATCCCGTAATGGGCCCCAAGGACGTAATTTCCGAGGGAGTCTCAGGGGCGATGGACGAGGATCTGCGGGAGGCGGTTAAGCGGGCCCTGGGCTGCGACCGCCAACAGGTCAGGCGGTATGCGGAGAGTTTCTCCTGGACAGCCTGCACCGAACTGTTCAGGGAAACCCTGCCCTCCAACACCGGCCGCATCAAACGTTGAGACTGTGGCCGCCTGGTCCAGACCCTGGAATTGACGTAAGAAACTCGCGGCCAGAAAGGGGCGGTTGCCTGACAGGGCCAAGCTCTACAACTAACCCGGTCAAAGATAACGCCGAAACCCTAACGGAGGCAAATTTGGGTCGGGCCTGGTGGCTGCGAAAGGAGGTTGGAGCGGGAGATGGGTTCCGACATGGTGTTTCAAACAGTGGCATAAGCCTCCTTTTGCCCCAGTGCCAAATATAAAACCCCTGATTTAGTGGTCTTGAAGTTTCATCTCATTCCATATGGAATCGCTATTAAAGTAATAACACAGGTGATAATACACAAATGGAACGGGGTAAGAGAATCCAGGAAAGACCGCGACCGTTGTCGGCTATCTTTGTGAAAAGCGTCAAGGAACCGGGGCGATACTCGGACGGTCCAGTGGGCCACGGGTAGTCCTTGCTGGTAAAACCGGGGTGGCGGGGTCGGATGGCCAAGTCCTGGTCCCAGAGGCTACTGATCAATGGCAAGCCCTTCAACATCGGCTTGGGGTCGTACCCCGTCATCACCCTGGCAAGGGCACGAGAACTGGTGCTGCAGAACCGGCAGGCAGTCGCCGAAGGAAATGCCCCCTGGACTCCTCCTGATGCCGTTCCCACCTTCGCCGAAGCCGTCGATACGGTCATTGCCGAACGCTCCACAAGCTGGAAGAGTTCAAAACCCCGAAACGGTGGCGGGCCAGAATGGACACCTACGCCATTCCCACCCTGGGAGAAAAGCTGGTGACCTTGATCACCACCGCAGACATCATTGCCATCCTGTCGCCCATATGGGTGGAGAAACCCGAAACGGGCCGGCAGGTGAGGGAAAATACTAGCGTGATCATGGAATGGGTGATTGGCCAGAACTACAGGTCAGATAACCCGGCCTCCAAGGCGATTCTCAAGTCTTTGCCCAAACAGGCTCAACGGGTGAAGCACTTCCGGGCTCTTCCCCATGTGGAAGTAGGGACTGCGATCAAAAGGGCTCGTGACACCGACGGGCACCCAACCACCAAGCTGGCCTTCGAATACTTGGCCTACACCGCCACCAGAAGTGGCGAAACAAGGCTGGCGACGTGGAGCGAGGTGAAACTGGAATCCCGGAGGTGGACGGTGCCCGCGTCCCGGATGAAGAACAGCCTGGAGCACAAGGTTCCACCGAGTCAGGCTTCCCTGGACGTGCTGCACCGCGCCAAGGAATCCAGTGACGGCAGCGGGCTGATCTTCCCTTCAGAGCACGAGAAGCCCATGTCGGACAGCACCATCTCCAAACTAACGCGGGACAACCGGATAGGTACAACTCCCCACGGCCTGAGGTCCAGTTTCCGGGACTGGGCCGCCGAATGCACGGACGTTCCCCGGGAGATTGCGAAGTTCGCGCTGGCCCACGTAATGGGTTCGGAGGCGGAACTGGCCTTCCGGCGTACCGATTACTTTGAACGCCTTACTTTGAACGCCGCAGAAAGCTGATGGAAGACTGGGCGGAGTACCTTGCCGCCAACGGCGAGTCGGGTCCTGACCTTCAGTAGCAATACGCTGACCTGGGAAATAGCATCCCCGCCCACCGGTTTCAGTGGCGGCCAATTTCCCTTTGCCATAGGGGTGCCGGATTGGTTGCAAAGTAGTCCTTTCGAAGCCGACAGTGGTGGAATTACGGGTGGCGCCCGATACCCAGGACTGCCTCAATTTGACCTACCGCGTCCAAATTTAGGCAGATAATCAGTTCTTGGAATCGAGCCGTGCATTGCTCGCCTGGGCAACTGGGGTATTCACGGCCTTCTCTCTTGGAGGTCGAAAAGTTCGGCTGACCGGCAGTTGGCGCCGCTTAAGACCTTTTCCTCGCCCTAACTCGGTCCCTCACCGACCTCAATGGCCGCAATGTCTCTGCTTCCTGTCCCCCACGCGCCGGCCAAACCGTTGCTGGCAGCTTCAGCCTAAAATTGCGGTCGCCCAGGCGGTTGCTCCAGGCAGATTCTTACCGTGCAAAAGGGTAAAAGGTTGTTTCAGGAGACTTATTGTACCCTGCATTTGGAGCAGGCTTCCCCCTGCTCCGCAACAAGACAGGAGCGTCGCGGAGGTTGCCAGTGAAGGAAAACGATAGACTGCTAAGAGCAACGGAAGTTTGTCAGATGATCGGAGTCTCGAGGACCACGCTGCACCGGATAGTCAAGACCGGGGAGTTTCCCCCGGCCATCCGGATAGGCAAGCGTGGATCACGGTGGCATCTCTCCGAGGTCGTCGAATGGATGGACTCCCGTCCGGTGGCGACAGCGGAAAATTGGACTTAGTGTGAGACGTCGGGGGCAGCCGGACCGAGAATGCAAGATGAAACGCCGGAGGTCTTTGAGCCAAAGATACATGGCAACCTGCAGTTAGTTATAGCTAACTGTTCCAGAACTGACCTTTCGTAATTCCTGGGAATTACGAAAACGGCATCAGCACTATTGAGGCCCTTGGAGGCCAGGACCAAGACGAAAGCAGGGTCCACCCGGGGAAGCGGGGGACCCCAAAAACATCGGCGCCTTTACCGCCGGTCATTTCAGAAGAAAATGAAGATACGGCTGCCCCTTGCAAACCGATATCTATGCCCGTGCACCCACTAACTGCCGGATGGCAGGAACCGAGAACCTTCAGGGAATATATCGGTACTGACTGGAGCCAGTTGTCCCTCTGTCAGGTAGAAATACTGGTAAATCGGTAGACATTTCCCTTACGTCCTGTCCCCTTCGTGGGGGAGTGGAGCAGGAAAAACCTCCGTCTACCCCACGTTGCAACGAAAGGGGATAGGGTTGCCCGGCCCATTTCTGTGTTTCCCTGTTGTTACGTGGCGCCAACCATTGTTTATACCCGTTACCCTTTTCCCCGTCGCAACCGGATCCCCTCCTACTGGCCTTATGCGGCCGCAGCGTTCCCGCTGGTACCACACTTATGCCTGGGGTAACAGCCGTCAGGCGCGGCTTCCCCTGCCGCGCCCCTCGGCCCGCCTAAACCACTGTGTCTTGGGGAAACTCCGGTGGAGTCTGGGTCTTCCAATGCCCTCTGACAGCAGGACCTTCAGGGACTGCGATGCGCCAAGGACTGAACTCTGCCATCGGCCGCGCAGCAAACAGGGAGAAGGGAGACGTACTCGGTATCGAGACCTTCCATGCACGGCGCCGCCCGCCGTGCTGACTTGGCCGGTGAAAACCCTGTGCGTAAAGACGGTCGTTTTCCTGGGCCTTCCGGTCCCAGGGGATTCAGGCACGCGGCACACCGACTTCCAATTCTGCAGTCAACGGGACCGGGCCGCCGTAGCGCAACCCCATGGCTTCTCGTGCCAGCCCGTTTTTCTCGCCAAGACAACCCAAGGAGCGATAACCCTTGCAAATGTATCCCGAGTTATTTCACCAACATCGATTGAGAGTCCCCTACCGGCTGGCGGAACGGCGAGTGTTTCAGGCCCTGGCCCATAGCGGCGCGCCCGGTTTCGCATACTACGAATGGCAGCGCAGCCGGAGAAATCGCCCAGCCCTCCAACTGGACTTTGCGATTTGGCTGGAGAACATCGGCCGGTTCGGCCTCCAGATCAAAGGAGGGCATCATGTGTTGGAGGGTGGGATCTGGCGGCGCCAGAAAGGCCGCCGTGGCGACTACGAAGAAGTCACCGGCTGTCCCCTGGCCATCACTGCCGACGCCACCATGAGCCTGTTGAAGGAGGTGGCCCAAGCCCTCGACCAGTCCACCTTCTTCATCTCCGTCCTGGTCTTCCCGGACATGAACCCTGACGATGCCATTATCAGTAAGGTCCAGAGCAGCAACGTCCACCTGGTTTGGGGAGCGGACCGACTGGTGGAACGCCTGGCCGAGATTGCCAGGGAGGTTGGGGTGCTCCGGCCTCCTGATGCCGACGACATTCGGTTGGAGGTCGACATCATCACCGACGGGCAGGTCGGCTATGGCGGAGTACCGCCTGGCATAGGCGTCGGTCGCGACGCCGTTGATGAACCAGCTTTCTGTGACTGTCCCACTACACGGATTACTGACTACGCCGGTCCGGACCTGCTCATTCTCTACCTGGGCCGCGTCCGTGTGGTCCTTGTCCAGGACTGTGGGAACACCACATGAAATACGGAGGCTAAACCAATGTAGGATTGTACGATTGGGGCATCCATTACGGAGGCAACGGCCTCGCGAATTCCCCCAAAGCAGATTTCAGGCAAACAAAATTAAACGATCACTGAGTAATGAGGAGACAAACCGTGAAAACCAATCCCGAAAACATTAGCGAGTTGCTGCAGGGTCCCGACCACGCGGCTCATCGGCAGGTTCTGGCCCAGTTGGAGTTGGGCCAAGAACTTGGGCAGGCCATCTATTTCCCCAGGGAAGATGCCTTCGGGCAGCGGCCCGGCTTCCCGGTGGCCCTGGAGGGCCACACTTATTTTTCCGTTTACGTAGTAACCCAGCCCCACGCGGTAGAGGACGAGAGGCTCGTGGTGGTTCCCCAGTCAGGCGGTTCTACGACCCCCAGCCCATTGGGTCACGCCCCGACCCAGGCTGTGGCCTTGAGCGGGGAAGTCAAGCGGGCGCTGCGCTACCGCATCTATGTCGTCCCAGTGCTGGTATTCATGGCCGAAGGCCCCGACAACACGGTCCAGGCCTGGGGCATAGAACACGGCGTGGCAACGCTGTTCACCGCCGATAGGCTGGTGGAGCGGCTGGCGCAGATAGTCCGCGACCTCGGAACGCCGATTTACCACCCACCCCACGCCGAGGAGATCGCTCGGGTGATGGCCTACCTCGGCGCCCCAGAGAGGCCGGTTGCCACGATTCCTTCTCGACCGGTGGGGGAGATGACTCTTGAAGCCGGCATCGCGGCCCGGCAGGTAGTCATACAGCGGGCAGATGTGGTGAATGTCTATACCACCGGCGGCGGCGCAGCCATCGACGGACCATAGCGCCATTTACCATCTCCCTAGTACCACAGTCGCAGTTGGATTCGTGAGGCGTCGGTCAGCCTCAAGTGGAGCAGTATACAGCTACGAGCAACATCTTATGCTGCAGAGGAATGGCACATTCACCAAAGTCGAACCTTCCGGGTCAGCCTATGTGCGACTGTAGTACTAGAACGGGCGGCGAGAATTAAGGAGGGATTGCCCTCCGGTTACGAATGAAAACAGCGAAATTCCCAAGAACAGGCGTGGAAAGTTTCCCATACCAGGCCCCGAACCAGCCTCTGAACTTTGGGCGGAAGCGGTAGCACCAGTCAGCCAGCGACCTGCAAGGCCCCTTTGGGGGAGTCGTGAGATGCGCCGTGCCCTTCTTGCGTTTGCGGG
The DNA here is from genome assembly GCA_028874075.1 of Chloroflexota bacterium. Lineage (GTDB taxonomy): Bacteria > Chloroflexota > Dehalococcoidia > Lucifugimonadales > UBA3495 > Bin22. The sequence goes on along the minus strand of JAPPLU010000015.1, from coordinate 1,896 downwards.
GATCTTGACCCGGGTTGTCGAGATTCCCTGCTTCGCGGGAACGATGAAACAGAACGCCTGGACACGCCGACCAGGGCGGTGGAGCGGGCATGGCGCTGGGATGGCGCGGATGTACAGGGGCTAGCAGGGTTCGGCCTCTTCCAGCCGTTGCTTTCGCCGTCGTTCTCGTGTCCACGACCTGCGCGTAAAGTTGCGGCCCAGGCCTCGCTCAATTTCCTTCCACTTCCGGTCTTCATCGGGAGTGATGAAGGTGATTGCCTCGCCGGCCCGGCCCATGCGGCCGGTGCGGCCTACCCGGTGGGTAAACAACTGTTCCGAATCCGGCAGGTCATAATTGATGACCTGTCCTATGCCCTCAACGTCCAGGCCCCGCGCGGCCACGTTGGTGGCTACCAGGATTTGCGCCGCTCCGGAGCGGAAATCCTTCATCACGCGGTCGCGAGCTGGCTGGCTGAGATCACCCTGCAAGGCGCCTACCGGATAGCCCAGAGCGTCCAGCTGTTTTGCCAGGCGCTTGACCCCATGCCTGGTCTTTCCAAAGACCAGGACCGGAGCGCCGTCACTACGGTCCAGCAGGGTTTGCAACGCTTCCATCTTGTCGGTTTTCTGGATGGAGTAAATCAGGTGCTCCACTGAGGGCAGGGTTTGCAGGTCGGCGTCAATGGCCACCTTTACCGGGTCTTTAAGGTGTTTCCTCGAGGTTTTCGATACCCACTCCGGCATGGTGGCCGAGAACAGCGCCGTCTGCCGCTGTGAAGGTGTCTGACTCAGAATGGCGTCAACGTCGGCGGCGAATCCGCGGTCCAGCATCTCGTCCGCCTCGTCCAGCACCAGGAATCGCACAGACTTCAGTTTCAAACTGCCCTGCCGAACATGATCCAGGGTGCGGCCGGGAGTCCCGACTATTATCTGCGCCCCCCGCTTCAAGGCCTTGTAATCGTTGCCCACGGAACGGCCGCCGTACAACAGGGTGACGTGCAGCCCCTGAGGCCGCGCCAGCTCCTCTATAACGCCGCCCACCTGAATTGCCAGCTCGCGGGTGGGAACCAGGACCAGGGCCTTGGGCTGGCGCCTGGTGGACTCGCACTGCTCGACCATCGGCACGGCAAATGCCAGGGTCTTGCCAGAGCCCGTGCGCGCCTGGCCGATAAGGTCTCTTCCTTCCAGCAGGTGAGGTATGCACTGGTCCTGAATCGGGGTAGGCTCCGAAATTCCCATGGCCGCAATGGCGGTCCGGGTGACCTCATTGAGGATCATCCGGGGAAAAATGGAGTCAGGCGAAACGGACTCTTTGCTGACGCTGGCCTGGACTTCACTGACGGACTCTTTCCGCGATGTGGGTTTACCATTTAGGGCAGATTTGGCCGGAGGCTCTTGAGCGGTGCCCAAGCTGTTTCGCCGGAGGTACAGGCAGTCTGAGCAATACACCGGCCGGCCCTTGACGGGGAGAAAGGGAACAGTAGTGGACGCCCGGCAGTCGGCGCAAATTACCTGGTGATGCTGGGGACGGGGAATGTCTGGGCTGCTGTTCTTCTTGCGGCCGGGTTTCTGGGGACGAGGCGACCTGGATTGCAAACGCATAGAGGGGCATACTCCTTAGTTACGAACAGGAAGAGCGGAAAAATCAACGCGGGACGCAAGAAAGAGGCAACAGGTGTGCAGTAAATGCGAAGACGTCGGTGAGCTGTTCCATCGGTTGCAACCATTATAACGCGTGCGGGCGGTTTGTGCTTGACCTGGGTGCTTCACCACAGGGCAATCGCGCTTTAGAGGATTGCCTTTCTGAGCGAATCCCAAGAACCTTAAAGCTATCCCGCAATCTGGATTTCCCAAGCTTAAGGTGTAATAGTTAGGATTTAATCTGACACTGGGTAAAGATTGTGATTAAATGTCCCC
>JAPPLU010000050.1 GCA_028874075.1 Chloroflexota bacterium | reverse complement strand
TACCCAAGCGGGCCGGTGCAGTCAAGGGTTTTGGGTACACAGGTATATAATTCCCGAAAATTTGGCGCAGAAACAGGTCTGTGCAGGATGAAAGGAATTGGAATAGGAATTAGTGAGGGGAGACTTGATTAGAGAGGAATATAAGCTGATCTGTTACGAGTTATTGCGTCATGGTGACTACATATATGAAGCCTTATTAAGCTGCAAAGGCATTGATAGTGACACATCTCATGTCGTTTCTAACGTGATCCGCAGGGCGGGGGAGAATCTTGTCAACGTACATAAGATCGCTCCTTCTGTGGATATGGATATAATGCAAAGAGCGTTAGTTGACCGCATGAGAACTTTGGCATACTTGCACGTAAAGAGTGAGTTTTCTGATTTTAGGAAATGGGATGCAGCACGACGGTATGACGACCTCATACGAGCTCGAGACAACCCTCCGTATCCTTTTGCAAGTCAAGAAATCCAAGAAATGGACAATGAGCTGGAGGAGCTAAGAGGTTATTTCGGTGGTGTGCCAGAGAAGGCGAGGACGTATTGGAAAGAGCCTAAAACGAAAGAAAAAATAAACACTGTCGCTGGAAGATATTTACAAAAGGATTCACAGAAGGAGTGGTTGTATTTTCTTACATACGAACTTCCGTCCCGCTCGTTGCATACTAACGCTAACGATATGCAAGTATTCTCTGAAGCAGAGGTAAATCGAAAGTTTGGAACGTCGTTATTAACTTACTTGATGCTGCTGGCCATTCCAGTAGATTTGATTTTGGAAGCTTCTGAAAGACCTGATCCAATAATCGAGATAGGCGAGAGGCTTTGTGGCATACAGAATATTTTGCTTACTGACCACCAAGAAGAACGCAGCAAGCTATTTGCTCAGTAGTTTGGTTAATTTCGCACATAGTTCCCAAGCAGAAGGAGGTTAAGAGGAAACATTGGGAGGCTATGACTCCGTCCCGGGAGAGACGGCCTGTTGGCCCGGGTCAACCACCCCAACTTCCCTTACCTGCCCTTTGGGTGTATCTTACATCCCACCGAATGACCGGGCAGGGATGTCCCGCCCAGGCCGCATGGGCCAGGAGGCACCTTGGCAGATCCTGAACACGTTGCCATCGCGAAGGCTGGTCCCAATGCCATATCCCGCTGGCGGGAAGCAACCTTCTGGGTTCCCAACGAACAGCCCATCGTCTACCACCTGAACTACAGCCTGGGAGACCGGTCCACCGGTGAGACGTTCGAACGGGAACTCGTTCACGGACGGGCCAAGCTGGACTTGTCCGGAGCCTATTTGAGCGGGGTGAAGCTGCCCCGAGCGGACCTTGCTCACGACGACCTCAGCAGGGCCGACCTGACCGGCGCCAACCTGCAGTATGCTCGCCTGATGGGCGCCAACCTGCAGTCGGCCCACATATCCCGGGCCAACCTCTCCCACACCGACCTGACCCTGGCCAATATGCCCGGCTGCACTCTCATCAGGAGCGATCTGTCCAGCAGCCACCTTGGCCAGGCTCTGCTTTCCGGCGCTAACCTTAGCTATTCCGACCTCCAGTACGTTGACCTGGAGGGCGCCAACCTGTCGGGCGCTAACCTGGCCTATACCGACCTTTCCTGGGCCAACCTGTCGGGCGCCAACCTGCGGGGGGCTAACCTTTCTGCCACCTCCCTGAAGCTGGCAGACCTGACCGGGGCCGACCTGCGGGGGGCCAGTTTCTCCAATGCCGAGCTGGAAAGCGCCGTCTTTCTGAATACAACCCTGGGGTTTACGCGGCTGGTCAATTGCGACCTGAGTATGGTCATTGGCCTGGATATGGCGGCGCACACCGGCCCCAGCGCCATCACCCTGGATACGATCGCCAAGTCCGGGGGGCGAATACCCCGGGCTTTCCTGGCCAGCGCCGGTGTGGCCGAACCCCTGCTGGCCGCCCAGGACGTGATGCGGGGAGCTAACCGCGCCTACCCAACCACGCTGATCATCGGTTCGATGAATGACACCGACCTGGCTGCAAGCCTCCGGTCCGGCCTGGCGGAATCCCACATACCGGCGTGGGCTATAGCCGCCGATGATGAAGCGGCAGTCCAGGCCGGTCACATACTGTTTGAGCATACTCCCCATTACGACTGCCTGGTATTGCTGTGCACCGGCCAGTCCCTGGAAAGTCCCCAGACCAGCACCTACCTGGCCCAGTTGGCAGGCGGCCAGCGCACCGCTACCGGCCAGACCCTGTTAACGGTTGCCGCGGACGACGTCTTCTTCCAGCGGGACGACCAGCTTTGTAACCTCCTCAAGCGGGGCAGCGTGCTTGACTTCCGTGGCTGGGAAGACTCCGGCGCTTTCGGGGAAGCTCTTGCCTCCCTGGCGGCCCACCTCTCCAGCGAGAGCTTCTGATAGAGCGCCCCAGTCCGCTTGTGCACAGGTCCGGCGCGCCATCAGAGCAATCGCATTTGGAGAATTTCACATCAACCATGTGTACCTTCGGGTTCGGGTCTCCCCCTGCGCGGGGACGACCTGTCAGCACCGAAACTGACATGCGATTGCCCTGACCACGCCCTCCCTCTACCGACAAATCAACCCGCATAAGGTATAATCCGCTGAGCCAATCAAGCCACAAGCGAGTAACAATGAGCAAACTCCTGGATCTTCTGCAACGAATAAGCGACGGGTCTCCGGCCCCGCTGGGTTTTGGCGCGGCCCGTACCGCCAGGCTTCCGGGCCTGGCCCTGGTGGGCCTGGTCACTTCGGACCATCAGGCCGGCCTTGCCGCCGCCGCCCAGGCAGGCCTGGACGCGGTCCTGGTAGCCGGCGTCGGCAGCGCCGTGGACGCCAAAAGCCTGGCCGAGTCAGCCAGCGATGTCCCCTGGGGCATCTGTCTTTCAGCTCTTTCCGGCGAGGATGCTCAGGTCTGCGCCGATGCCGGGGCCGACGTGCTGGCCTTTGGCTTGGAGAGCGCGGCTTCATCAATGGCAGGCGAGGACGAACTGGCCCGCATCCTGACCGTAGCGCCCGACTTGAGCGACCGCCAGTTGCGGGCCGTTGCGGCCCTGCCGGTGGACTGCTTTACCGTAGACATGACCGCCGTAACCGGCCCCTGGACTCTGCAGGACCTGGTAACGGTCGGCAGCATTTCCCGTCGCACCGACAAATACGTCCTGGTCCAGGTATCCGCCATTCCGGCGAAGGATGACTTGACAGCCGTAAGGGATATGGGCGCCAGCGGCATCATCCTGGACCTTTCCGGTGTCAGTCCTGAAGACCTGGCCGGCCTGAAGACCGCATTGCTGGAAATGCCCCGTCCTCGCCGCCGCCGCGACCGGGCCAGGGCCACCGTCCCCTCCGCCGGCTTCGCTTCGGCCCCCACGCCGTCCCGGGAAGACGACGATGACGATGATGATTACGACGACTACGATTAGAAACGAATAAGGCGCGGCTGGACAGGATTCGCAGCGTGCGACCGGTTGGCAGAATTGTTCATCCGTTCGGCAGCAACGGCGTTCGAAAATACTGCCCAGCCTTCCCATCCATGTGAAGTAACCCAAGATGCTGATCAGTTCATTTGACCTGCTGCTGTACGACCCCGCCAGCTTTGTCCGCCTGACCGTCCTGGTGATGTTTGCCCTGCTGACGGCCATCACCATCCACGAATTCAGCCACTCCCTGATCGCCACGGTGCTGGGCGACGGCACTTCCCGCGGCCTGGGCCGCCTGTCCCTGAACCCCATTCGTCACCTGGACCCCAGCGGAACAGTGATGATGCTGGTGGTGGGTTTCGGCTGGGGCAAGCCGGTGCCGGTGAACTACCAGCGTCTGCGGGGCCCCCTGGGCATTACGCTGGTGGCCGCCGCCGGGCCTCTGTCCAACCTGGCCCTGGCCTTCCTGGTGGCTATTCCCATCAAGCTGGGACTGCTGGGCTGGAGCGCCCCCGGCCTGTACCGTACCACCTACGTCTTATCCGGGGGCATGCGCGAGGCCCTTACCGACATTGCCGGCGTGGTCATCTTCTTCAACGTGCTGCTGGCGGTATTCAACCTGATACCCCTGGCCCCGCTGGACGGCTCCCGGGTGCTGGGCGGCCTGCTCCCCGACAGCATGGCGGAGAGCTACGCCCGTTACGAGCGGTTCGGCCCCCTGATCCTGCTGGGCATCATCCTGGCCGACTACCTGCTGGGCTGGGGTGTTCTCTGGACGATAATGGGCCCCATAATAAGCGCCCTCATCTCCCTGGCCACCGGCTATTAGCCCGCAGGGGAAGCAGGGCGACCCAGCCCGCTCATCCTGAGCCTGCGGAACGTCCGCCCCTGGCCTTCGTGAAACTTCGTGCCCCTTCGTGGATGAATGAGATGGTAACCGAGCAACCCGGCGCCTTCAACGTGGACTACCACCTGGCCCGCTTCCACCGGGTCTCCCGCCGCTACGGCCAGGCCATCCATCACCATTATCAGGGCTTGATGGAACGCCGAAGGACGCTGGGCCCCGACCACCCGGACACTTTGCGCAGCAGCACGGGCCTGGCCAATAGCTTCTACGCCGCCGGCTACTACGACGAGGCGCTGGCCCTGTTCCGCGACACCCTGGAGCGGCGTTCCAGTGCCCTGGGCCCCGAACACCCCGATACCCTGCGCAGCCGGGGCAGCCTGGGTAACTGCTGCCACGCCATGGGCGACTATGAGACCGCCGCCCAACTGCACCGCGAGACCCTGGCCCTAAGGGAGCGAATCCTGGGGGCTGACCACCCCAGCACCCAGGCCAGCCGCGCCAACCTGGCCCGGGCCGAGCAGGCGCTGGCGGAAGAAAGGGAGGATGGTAGTTAGGGTGCAGCATTGCGGCATAGACGGTAAACAGAACCGTCATATCGGCGGAAAGCTGTATCCACCTGTGGAAACGGGGGAAAGCTGATCACCCGGGTACCGACCCAATCCGTCGGCCGCTTCACCCGAAGCGGGGCAGCACTTCTTGGCCGAACAGTTCCACCGCCCGCAGGGAGTCCTCGTTGGGCATGCCGGGCCACTGGCACCGCAGCACCAGCTCCTCGATGCCCAACTCCCGGTACTTCTCAATCTCGGCGGCGCATTCGTCGGGACTGCCGATGATGAACCGTCCCTCCAGCACCTGCTCGAAACCCACGTCTATGCGGTCGGCCTCGGGCAGTTCCTGGCTGTGGCCCGACTCTGCCCGGTCCTGGTACAGCCACTCCACGTGGGGGCGGGCAATGCGAATGGCCTCCTCCCGGGTCTCGGCGATGAACATTTCCCGCCATGCCGAGATGTACCCCGTCTTGCCTCTTGCCTCGACTGCCTCCCGGTACAGCTCAACCTGCCGCGCAATGGTGGGCAGGGTGGAGCGGGAGCTTACCAGCCATCCGTCGGCCAGCCGGGCGGCGCGGCGGACGCCCTGGTCCTGGTTTGCGGCGATGTAGATGCGGGGATGGGGTCGCTGCAGGGGCGCGCCCACGGGCGGGATATCGGTCATCTGGAAATGCTGGCCCTGGTGAGTAACTCGCTCGTCGCTCCACAGCTCCTTCATCACCGCCAGCACTTCGCGGAAACGGGTAAGGCGTTCCGACTTGGGGATGCCAAAGCCCTCGAACTGGAAGTCGCGCCAGCCCAGGGCAGGGGCCAGCACCAGCTTGCCGCCACAGATAACGTCCAAGGTGGATAGCTGCTCCGCCGCCTCCACCGGATGGTACAGGGGCAGCAAGCCCACGAAGCCCAGTTCCAGGTCCGGGGCCTCGGCGGCCACCCGGGCCAGCAGCAGGGTGGCGTGGAAGTCGTTGTTCAGGTAGGCCGCGCCGGTCCACAGGGAATGGTAGCCGTGCCTGGCCGCCAGCCGCGACTTCTCCAGCTTTCCTTCAAACGCCTCGGCCCTTGACTCGTGGGGCAGGTTGCCCCCGCCCAGGTTGATGCCAAACTTCATTGCCATTGCTCCGTGGTGGGTGTGGCCACTGTCTGCAGGTTCTTATGACACGATTTTCCCGGATGTCAGGACGGTTCCCTGAGAGAATGGTGGGAAACGATGTCATCCTGGGATCCCAACCATGTCGCCCTTGTATCTTGGCAGAGAAGGGATAGAGTAAACAAACGAAGACAAA
>JAPPLU010000006.1 GCA_028874075.1 Chloroflexota bacterium | reverse complement strand
TGCCGCCGCGCCGCGCTTCGGGCAGCGGGACTTGGGACCTATTGCCGGTTCACCGGTTGCTCCGACCGGCCGGTGACTACGGAGAACCCGCGATTTTGGTTGTTGCGGTGGATCACTTCCTCGATGTGCTTGTGCTTGTAGTTGCCGCCGCTGTCGCTGACATTCTGCCCGTTGCTGTCCCGGTTGCCGACTCCGGCAACCGCCCTGGTGACTGGGACTAAAGCCTGTCGCCAAGCCCCGATTCCTGCTGGCTGTTGCGCCACCCTGGAAGCGGCGCCGTAGCCTGCCCCAGTCCGCCCGTGTCGGCGCCGGTGAGCGACCGCCAGGGGATGGTCATGACCCTTGGCCGCGCCGCAGGCATTGGCTCACGCCAACCCGCGCAGGACGCACTGCGCCTAGAGTAGCGTTTAGTAGGTCCGGCTGGTCAGTGCGGAAGGGGCACCACGTTCAAGGTCAGGCGACGCAACAGGAAATGACGGTGGGGGGTTGGCGCAGGACGTGGAACGTCCAGGCCGGAGGTCAGCCGCTCAATCCGACCGCCCGGCGCCGGGCGCGCTACGCCCGGGGCATGACAGGGCAACCGAGAGCACCGACTTGGGGTCTGGCGAAAGACGCAGTTAGCCCAGTGAAAGTTGCCGAGTAACTGACGTGAGAGGGAATGGAGAGGAACGCAGAGAGGCCAGCGGCCAGGCCGTCAGCCAGAGCGCCGGAGGAAACCGCGTTGCAATGGAAAGCGTCCGGTCCGTTGTCCTCAGGTGACCGGAGCCCGTGGGGTCTGCGGCCCCGTTTCTGCCGTTCAGCAGCGACGCCGCAGTGGTGATGGGACGCTCAGAGTTGGTGATCAACTCCAACCCGTGCATGGGGGGACAGCGCAGCGGGACAACCGCTCCGCAGGTGGGTCCTAAGGTCTGTTTACATTCAGGATTTGGGCTCTAGATGCACAGAATTGTTGGCTCCGGCTGACAGCAAACTGGCCATCTGAGGGTCGCGTAAATACAAAACAAGGCACTTTCCCATTGCGAAAATGCCCTGAGAAACGTACATTAGTTCTACATAATTGAGGCCGCCGGAGAGTCAGTCCAGCGACCTCAGAAGCGAAAGAACCACCCGAGAACGCAACATTCTTAAGCAGGTCTTTCAGGCATTTTCTATTAGCGCGCGTTGCCATCCGCAACCCCCGCATAGGCCTCAAGCGCACACGTGCGTCTGCTGACTCTTGGGATGTTCCAGTTCTCCGAGTGAACCGGAGAAAAGGTCATGGCCGTGCGGTTTTGCACCTCGGCAAAGCAATGGAAAAGACCAGCCCCCTTCTTCCCAGGAAAGGGAACCCGGATGTACCGCCCATGACAACCGCCTTGCAGTGGAGGCCATGCTCCACATGGCGCGGGAAGGATGTACCTGGAGGGCACTACCCCCTGACTTCGGCGAGTGGATGACGGTTTATCAACGGTTCAGCCGATGGCAGCAACAGGGAGTCTTCGAGCGGCTGTTTCAGCAGTTTTCCAGAAGGACCGGAGTACATTCGTTGATGGTCGACGGGACCATTATTCACGTCCACCAGGATGGGACCGGGGCCAGGAAGACCCGGGGCACCCCCGAAACCCAAGGAATCGGGCACAGCCGCGGCGGCAGGACGACGAAGCTGCTGGCTGCCACTGACGAGAACGGCCAGCTTATTTCCTACATGATCCTGCCCGGGAATTCAGGCGAATCACCCTCTTTGCCTGACATGATCGAAGGTATAGAAGCGTCCGCCTTCATTGGAGACAAGGCCAATGACACCGGCAATATACTGAAGCTGGAAGTGTCCCACAAAATGGAAATAGTGGTCCCGCCCAAGTCAAACCGCAAGGTACAACGTCCCTACGACAAGGAAAAATACAAGACCCGCCACTTTGTAGAGAACCTGTTTCAAAGACTGAAGCGCTTTCGGAGAATAGCCACCCGATATGACAAGACCGCAGCCAGCTTCCCTGCTTTCATTATCCTGGTGGCGGTCTATCTTGTCACCAAGACCTCCAAGAGCGTGTTGCGCTATGTGGAAGTGACAAAGCGCCCGAAAGGGTCCAATGACGTCTAGGTCCCTGAAGGGCATTCAGAGCGTCCGAAGATCTCAGCAGCCCGGATGCCAAAGGCCATTTTCTGTCCTGACCCGCCCGGTTAGGTTTCTGGTCAGGCCATTCTTATCGCTTGAAGACAGCCGGCAGGTCGTCAGTCAGGATTGATTCACCGAAAACTACGAAACCCTTCTGGCTGCTGGGGCAGAATATAGTCGAGGGAGGACATCGAACTGCAAGGCACCACATTTGCATACTGCTACGCCTAAATTGCCCTGTATTGCGTCCCTCGTCGGGGATCATACTCTAACCTCAAGCATTCTCCTCAAAATATAGAGAGCGAAGCACATGCTTACGCCAACAGACCTACGCATTCCGCAATTCCAAGGATGAACGCGGGTCTTTGCAGTTTCAAATTCCTATGGTAGGGTTGTTTGCGTCCCAAGAGGGAACGGCCACCGCTGTGGTAGAGCGGTGGCCGTTTGCCGGACTAGTCGAATACGGGAGGTGAACGATGCCTACAGTACCCGGCGTATGTCCGTTGCCAGGGCGTTAGCCTTGGCCGAGAACAAGGTAGCAAATCGGGGCCGCAGGGTCAACTCGGCTCTGCCCCATCCAATCTGTAAGGAGACCCTCATGAAGTTCAGGATACACAAACCCAGGGTGGCGACAAGAGCGTGGTTGCCAGCTTTGAGCATTACCCTAGCGGCTATCGCCTTTGGCGTGATGGGAGGGCTGGGCACCTTGGCTCTGGGACCGTCTGATACCGCATCGGCTTCCAATGTTGAAAAGTGCAGCAATGGTAAATTCAAGCGTTGGCCTAACAATAGCGCCACTTACGACCGTTCTCACGGCAATTTCGCCGGTTGGTGGCAGGACGAGATTGACGCTGCCGCTGATATCTGGAACGATAACAGCGGGGCCAACTTCAGTTTACACGACTATTCCGCTTCCGACCATGAATGGTACAAGAGTAGGCGGCCGTACGATGACCGGCCCGGCCTGACCCAGCACACTTTAATTGACGCGCAGAGATGTCGAATCATCGCCATGTGGTCCCTCTACAACACTCGTTTCAGCTTTACGGATTGTGGCAATAACTGCGACACCGATAACGAAGAACTCGACGCCCGACATGTGGCCGCCCACGAGTTTGCTCACTGGTTTGTACTGGACGATACCGGGAAGCCTTGGCAATATTCGTGCGTAAGCTTCCCGAAGTTCCGAACCGACTACACCCTTTGTAACCACGAGAAGGACCATGTTCAAGATATCTACGGGGAGGACTGATGAAGATACTAACCACATTGGCTGTACTATCCTTGTTGTTGCTAGGATGTGCGGCAGAACAGCCCACCGAGGTCGTTTCAGTGCAGGGCATGCAACTGGATTTTACCCTGAATGACATGGTAAAGCGGTCCGATGCTGTGGTAGTTGGCGTTGTATCGGAGACCCTTGCCACGACAACCATTGATGGCCCAGCCCCTCCGGGCAAGACGCCCAACCATCAGGAAGAGTTCCGAAACTACAGGCTGTCGGTGGACACTACCTTTTACCCAGCGGGTCTTCCTGCATCCATAGCCCTGATGACCGGCCCCTACCCGGTGTCAGATAACCCGAACGTGTTTGTGGAACAAGACGATATACCCGAGCTTGCTGTAGGGGAGAAGGTGCTATTGTTCCTGGACCGTCTCGACGGTCCCGAATACGCCAACAGCCCCACTAACAACCCGCCCGCCGGATACTCCAAAGCCAACTGGTATCGTCCGGTAACGGGTTCGACCTTTGGCAAACTTACCGAACGTGATGGACGTTGGGAAGATACCCGGAGCTTCACAACCATATCGGTGCAAGAAGTCCGGGCCGCAATAGACAAGGAAAAGACCGGTTCCTAGCCTGTCTTCGGTTGTCGTAGAACCGACGGGCAGGAACCGGGCAGGGAGAGCATGAACAGACGGGTCAGAATTTTCCTCGTAGTGATGTTGTCGACGTCGCTTATCGTCGCATGCACCGTCAGCGACGTCCCACCATCTGCGGGGGAGCCGACATATTCCCCGAACGCGGATTCCATAAGGTCTGTTATTCCGCCCGGGGGAGGGATGCCAGTGCCCATGCACTTTTTCACTCCCAATCCCACGTCGGGTCAGCCGCCGCCGTCTGCCGGCAAGGTGGAAACCGAGAGATTCTCACTCGAGGCCACGCAAATGGCTCAGAGGAGCCCGCCAGTACTCACCCTAAGCGGGGCGCAGGAGCTTGTGACTTTCCCCATCCAAATTGCCGGCTACGTACCTGAAGGCTACGAATTGGACCTGTGGGTGATGATGCTTAAGGGGCCCATGCCTGGTGACGCACCCAGAGGAGTGACTGTTCGCTACATCCCCGAGTGCGGCGAGCCGTTCCCATTCCCTCAGGAATTGATAGTGGAACAATTCCTGGCTGACGAAAGGACGTAACACAGTGGCCTAACGCCTAGCGCACCCGAAATCGTCGGGCCCTTCGAGGCACAGGACTATGAAATCCCCTAGGCGGGAGTGATACGCCTGTTCTGGAGGGACCCAGGCCAAGGCGTAAACTACGATGTCCTCAGTTCCTTTAACAAGGAAGAGACTCTAGTACTACAGTCGCAGATAAGTTCGAGTAGAATGGGGTTAGTATAGGCAGTGGGTGAGGTGAGGAGTTGGTAGGGGAGAGGGTTGAAGTGTTGGAAGCGGCGGGGTGGGCCAAAGGAATTGAGGAAGTGCACCGGCGGATCGGGGTGCGATTCTACCGGTTGGAACCCCGCTGGCGGTCGCTGGCCTACTTGAAAGAATTGATCAGTCCGGTGGAGCGCAAGAACGGGTGGTCCGCCACAGGCGGAGCAGAGCAGGCTGGGGATGCCACTCCAGACGGAGTGCAGCGCCTGCTGTACAACTACGTGTGGCACGCTGGGCTGGTTCGGGATGATCTCCGGGACTACGTGATTGAGCACCTGGGAGACGCGGATGGTGTGCTGGTGGTGGACGAGACTGGATTCCTGAAGAAGGGAACCAAGTGGGTGGGGGTGCAACGGCAATACAGTGGCACGGCGGGTCGGATAGAGAACTGCCAGATAGGGGTATTCCTGAGCTACGCTACCAGCCAGGGGAGGGTCCTGTTGGATCGGGAGTTGTACCTGCCCCATGTATGGAGCGAAGACGGAGCGCGCCGACGGGAAGCAGGAGTGCCGGAGGGGGTGAGGTTCCGGACCAAGCCGCAACTGGCGCAGAAAATGGTGGCGCGGGCGAAAGAAGGGGGAGTTCCCTTCCGGTGATTTGCCGGAGACACGGTGTACGGCAGCGACCGCAGGCTGCGGCGATGGCTGGAGGAGCAGGACATTCCCCATATGCTGGCGGTAAAGAGTAACGAGAGGCTTTGGGCCTGGACGGAGGAAGGCCCCAGACAGGTACGTGTGGACCGGTTGGCGTCCCGGGTGGAATAATCCGCCTGGGTCCGGTTGAGCGCTGGGGACGGGGCCAAGGGGCCCAGGATGTACGACTGGACCTGGGTTGCCATCCGGCCTTTGCGGGAAGCAGGCAAGGGGTACTGGCTATTGGTTCGCCGCAGCATAACCCAGCCTGAAGAGCTGGCCTATTACGTCTGCTACGGCCCTGGGGAGACCATTCTGGAAGAACTGGTGAAGGTAGCCGGCATCAGGTGGGCCATTGAGGAATGCTTTGAGGAGGCTAAGGGGCTGGTGGGGCTGGACCAGTATGAAGTGCGCAAATGGGAGGGCTGGTACCGGCACGTCACCCTGGCCATGCTGGCCCACGCCTACTGGCAGTAGTTCGGCTCCAGGCAAACACCGGCCCAGAGGGCAAAAAGGGGGAGATGCAGGTGGGGATACAAGCCTGATACCGTTCACGGTCCCTGAGGTGCGCCGGCTGCTGTGCAGATTGATCTGGCAGCCCAGGGGATCCCCCGACTTGGCGCTGGGCTGGTCCAATTGGAGACGACGCCACCAGGCCAGAGCACGACATTGCCATTACCAACGCCGACTCCAACATCTTAACCTTTATCTGCGACTGTAGTACTAGTAGGCAACCACCATTGAAATGATGGCTGTTAGAATAGGAGATACTCAGAGAAATTAGGAAGGGGACGTGAGGGAGGCGGTGATGGTGAAGAAGTACCGGGTAGAACTGAGC
>JAPPLU010000053.1 GCA_028874075.1 Chloroflexota bacterium | reverse complement strand
CGCCAGGCCGGCGGCCTGGCGGCGCGGTGACCCCGGTGCAGGCGGCACAGGCGAGGGCGAGGAAGACGCTGCGGTCGCCCCTGGCCCGGAGGCTGCGGAGCCTGACGCGGATATGGACGAGCCGCCCGACCCGGTACCGGAGGCTGAGGGGCCGCCACCGGGATTTCCGGACGCCCCCGCATTGCGCAGACGTCCCGGCAGGTCGGCGGCAAGAAATACTGGCCCCCATGTCGTAGGCGTAGGCTGCGCTGGCCTCCGGCAGCAGCGGCAGTTCCCCCGCCAGCGAGTCCATGTTGATCCGGCTGCTCAGGTGGAGGTCCTTCAGCACGCTGCCCTGCCCTCCCAGCGTGCGGCTGGTCAGCGATCCTCCCGGGCGAAGGCGCTGGTGTGGTGACAGCATTTGTCCAGCGTCAACTTCTTTGGCCGGAATTCATTGACTGCCCCGCCTTCGACGAATGGTCAGGCTGACCATCTCTCGTTCGACTGGACGAGGGAGTAATCCTAATATGGCATTTGTTAGGTATACTATCTCCAAAGGTGCAATTCTTACCCTGTTGAACGTGCAAAGAAAGGGGACGACAATTTGACCGTGCCCTCTTTCAGTCCAATTCAGCACGCTGGTACCCGCAGCAAGTACCAAATCTTATCCCCGCAAAGGCACGCCAGAATGAAACTCCTCTTCTCCGGTGCCTTGTTCTTGCCCCTGATTCTCACCGCCTGTGCCACCGCTGCCCCGACCTCGACGCCGCCGCCTACGCCGAACATTCCCGCTACCGTAGAGGCCCAGGTCTTAGCAACACTGGAAGCCCGACCAAATACCGTGCGCGTTGCTACTGGCCGTCCCACAAACACCCCCACCCCCACGCTTGCCCCAACTGCAACAGTCACAAATACGCCCCTGCCTGTACCCACTGCCACCTCAAGGGCCGCAACCACAGCAAACATGGAAGGGCTGGACCCGGTTGATTGTTCAAATTGCGCCTACGACACTGTGCCGCTGGTTGGCAATGTGGACTGGCTGGAAGCGCCAACTGTAACTGGCTCGGGGGTGCTTACGCTTCGGGCCAGAGTCAAGGAAGGATACACGCTAATCAGGCCCGACCTGACCAACCATAAGAGCAACGTAACCCTGACCAATGGTGGTGACGTGCTTTTTGGACTCGTACTTCCCCCATCAGGTCCAGGATGGTCGTGGGGCGACGATCCCGGTTTGTGGATAGCTGAAACGCATTCCTATCTAGACAATATCTTGACAGTGCGGGCGGACATAGACCCCAAGGCCGCTAGTCAAGAAGGGTTGACGCTTTGCGTTTGGACCGGCGGTCGGAGCGATGCCGAAAACGAAGTGCTAGCTTGTAAGCAGGTTGATCGACCGTAACGTCAAAGTGAGCCAAAAGCCTTATTGTTGTCCAGCGAAAATATCGGCCGGTCTTGTCCCGAACGGCCAGGTGAGCGGCCCGTCGACGGGTGGTGTTGACAGGAGGATCTGGCAGGCCGACGTATTTCCTGTCCCTGCTCCTGGAAATACCCAATTGCCACGCGCTGCCCCTCGGGCAAGCACCCTGCAGCCTGGCGTGTTGGTCGGCTTTCCACGGGGCCCTTCGCGGGGCGTAGCTTGCCTGGATGGGGGCGTGTAAGTGATGGGGGAGCCAAGGGGCACATTCGCCCGATTCGGGAGCAGAGGCCCACGACCGTCTTTGACTTGCGGGCGGGTCCGGCAGATAATCGGAAACAGCCCGCCCGAAGGGTACCGCTATGCTGCGCCTTGCCCTGCTGCTCACCCTTCTCTCCCTCGCCTGCGCCGGTCCGCATGCCGAGGCGCCGGGGTCGCCCAATATCGGGGCCGGGGCCGCGACCGCTCCCCAAGCCGCGCCGACCCCGTCCTCCTGGACCGTCTACCGCAGCGACGAGGACGGCTACGAGATGCAGATCCCCGCCGATTGGACGGTGCGGCGGGACCCTCCATATACCTGGTTCATCTCCCCAGGCGAGCGAGCCTTCGTCAACGTGGAGGTCTACCGCGACCCGCCAGCCCCACCAGCGGAGTGGATCGAGAAGATGCTGGACCACGGCGACATTGGTGAGCCGGAGGTGTTCGACGTGCTGGAGCCCCTGAGCCGGGGCGCGGACGGTCGGCACCGGTGGGCTGGCATCCGGTACCGCTATCGGTTTGGGCCGGAGATTTGCGTCCACATCGTCCGCCACCTGATCGTCGCCTCAGAAGAGCAGACGTACAAGGTTGCCTCTGGCTACTGCGAGGAGCATGCCGACGTTCACGCACAAGAGGTTGCCCAGATCTTCGAGGAACTCCGGTATTGGAAGTAAGCGGGGCGGAACGTTTGCCCCCAGAATCCGTCCTCCGGCATCGCGGCGGATCGGACTCGCTGGTCCTCAGGCTGCGTCGGGAGCTCCGGGCCATCCGCTGTCGCCTGGGGGGTGCATGCAGAATCTTCCGAGCCTGGAACCACTCGACCACCGCCCCTGGCGCTCAGGGCAGGAAAGCATGACCATTGACGAGGCAGCACGAATGCTGAGAGGTATGTATGAGGCTGGCGGAGTGTCCGGCAGGCATCGCAGGACAACGGCGATTCGACTGTTTGGCATAAAGTACGCAGGCGAGGTGGAGCCGTTGAGCATTCCAGACATCCCTCGCCAAGCCGGTCTGCCGGATTCTTATCGAGACGAAATCAACAAGGGACGGGCTCTGGCAGAGTATGTTGTCGTCATGAAGGACTTCCCCTAGCTGGCGAAGGGGCTTCGTTCACTCATCCCCGGCGCATCGTCGCTTGAGGGCTGACGTGGAGAGGAGTACCGGTCCCCGGCGCGCCGCCATTGTGGAAGCAGGAACCGCCGGACTCGGCGCAGCCTGGGCGCCGTCCCGGACGCCGAACCGATTTGACCTTCGCGTCTTCCAGGCCCAGGAGCTGGTGGGCGGCAACGCCGTCGCCGCCGCTATGCCGCAGCAGCAATACAGCAGCGTCCCTTTCGATATCTCCGTCACCGCCTGCATCCCATCCGTTTACCGGCGAAGCATGCCCCTTCTGGACCGGTGCGGCACCGACCTGGTCGACACCCGGTTCAACTACAGCGTACGGCATGGGACAGACGTGTAGCCCCACGATACCGAGACGGACCTCCGTCGGCGCCTGCTCCGCCTGCGGCATGGTGAACAGAGAACTGGGCCGGAAACGCCGGTCGTCATGCCCTGGTTGCGGCATCATTTACGACCGGAACGAGACCTCGGCCCGTCCGCGGCGGCGGACAAAAACTGGCGCTACTTGAGGCAGGCGAGGATGTGACGCTCCTGGACGGGCGAACGCTGGCTGTGTATCCGTGGACCGCGTGAAAGACACCGCCCTGGCCGCAGGTGAGCCAGCAGTCCAGGCCGCAGGTGCGCATGGGCCGGTCCGGGCGCTGCGGCTGGTGACGCCCATGTGGGACCTGGGACTGGAGCACGGCACCGGTGCCCGCCGGCGGTGTGGCGCCGGTGGCACCGGCAGGGGTCGGAGCCGGCGAAGGCAAACCCGGTGACCTTCTGGCCGGCCGGGTCACTGGCCCTTGCCGTCTTCGCGGTCCTGGCGTCCTTCCCGGCCTCCGCGGTACTGGTGGTCATGGTGGCCATGGCGCGTGCGACCTGTGGGGGGAACCATCCAAATGGATTGGCTGACCGGCCGTGGCCGGCGCGCTGGGAGCCGATTTGCGGGGGATTTTGCCGTGGGGGGTAGACTTCTCCTTGCCCGGAGGGGGCCGGCGGCCCGCTGCGGGCCTCTGGGGGCCGTCCTGGGCCGGTTTTCGGCTCAGCCCGGCGGGCTCGCCGCCATCCGGCGGCTTCGCCAAGCAGAAAACGGGAAAGCGATGCTGGCGCGTCCGCAGGCTGCGGGTTGTCTCGGGCGGATGCGCCGCGCTGCGCGTGGCTCGTGCAGGAATGAAGAGGGCGGCGGGTCCCTGTCGGGCCTGCCGGTGGTCTCAGCCTCTTCGTCTGTTGTGTTCCGCCCAGCCGGCTACGGCAAAGTGTAAGAGAATTGCCACAGCGGCTATCCAAGGCAGGGTGCCCTTTAGTACGCCGGCCAGGTAGGCTGCGGCATTGTTTCCGGTTGCATCCTGCAACCAATGCCATCCGATGGCGCCTACTGGATAGACCGCCAGGGCGTTTACCAGCAGGCTGAGCTTGCTTCGCGGTTCTTACCTGGATTGGGCTGGTAACAGGTTGTTGCCCAGCAGTGCGGCGGCGAGCAGCGAGTAGCAGGCGACGCTGGCGCCAGGACTCTAGTGGTGAGAGTTTGTTGGTTCCAGGCCGAACAGGCCCATTAATTCCAGTATCTTCGGCATCTTGTTCAGGACTTCCAGTGTTGCGTTGCTGACGTGCAGCAGGACGGTTGCTCCTATGAGGATGGCTCTAAGGGTGTTGATCACTCTCTTCGGTTACCTCCTGGAGCCGGATTTTCTTCGCTCTTCCCCTTCTTCGGGGGGATGAAATGATCGACTATGTGCTTTGCCAGGCCAATGGTCGTGGCTCCTAGCAGAAGTACGGCCATGACTGCTATGACGGTGCTGCCGATGTCTTCGGGCATCAGGTCGTTACCTCCTGGTTCCAAATTATCGCTGTTTTAATTATCTGGGTGCTTGCCTGTCCTCGCAACTACCCTGTCGGTTACGGGTGCTATCCCGTGCAAGTCTGTCCTCTCCTGTGGGTGTTATTCTCTGGGGGCAATTGTTGCCCATCGTGGTTCCAGCCTTTCTGGCAGTGCCGCCGTCTGGCCCGTTGACCTCGGTCCGGCAGCGTACGGAGGTGAAGGTTCATGGCAACGGAGAGGCTCAACTATGGGAGGTCGGACACCGCTCCCGGATACTCCGACTACCGGCTGGACTCCCAGGAGGCGGAGGACGCCCGGGTCGAGGCGGTGGCCGCCGCCCTGGAGGTCTACGGCAGCGGCCAGGAGCTGCTTCGGAAGCAGCGGCTTGACGATGGTGTCGAGTCGCCGGCGCTGGCCCACCGCGCCGACCGGCTGGCCCAGGAGCCGCTGCAGGACTGCCTCGCCGAGGCCAACTCCTGGGAGCACGCCTTCGAGCGCTGGCGGGGCCGGGCCGACTCGCTTTCCGACCATCCCCGGGCCGAGGCCATGTGGGAGGAGCTGCAGGCTGCCTTCGACGGCAACGACGTGGAGTCCGGCCGGTTCTGGCCCCTGATGGACGTGGCCCGCAGCCAGCTGGTCGGCTCCTAGGCCGTCCTGGAGAAGGCCATCGCCGGCGGCGATGGCCAGGCTGCCGAGGCGGCCATGCGGGGCGCCGAGGCGGCCATGCGGGGCGCCGAGGCGGCCATGCTGGACCTGCGGGGCTACTTCGATCCGGAGGGCGACGGACAGCGGGCCCTGGAGTTCCTGGGCCACGGCCACTTCGCCCACTACTCGGGCAGTTATCCCGACGCTGACGGCGCCGGCGCCGGCAAGTCGGCGGTCCGCGCGGCTGCGGTGGCCGGCTACCTGGACTCTTCCGTGGAGGCCGCTGGCCTGGGGGAGAGTCCCTATCTCTCCGACTACCGGGCCGCCTTGGTGGACCGCTACCTGCAGTCCTGGCTCAGCGATGAGCTGGTACACGCCCGCTACGCCGGCTACCATTCGCCGGTGTGGGCGGTGGCCGACGCCTGGAGCCGGGTGCACGACCATCGCGACATTCCCGGGGAGGACCGCGACCATTAACCGGCCGATCCCATGGGCCTGGAGGACGCCGCCTACGGGCAGCTCCGGGAGGAGCTCGGCCATGCCCTGGTGGAGGGGGACCCGGCCCGCATCGCCGACGCCATGCGGCACGTGGACGACCTGACCGCCGTCTCCGACGTCTAGGCCAGCCGGGAGGTTGACCTGGACCTGATGGTCTCCTCGTCGGTGCAGGCCGCCGAGTACGTCATGGCCGACGCCGGTCCCGCCGACTTCCGCGACCTGGTCTCCGGGCTGGACCCGGGCGAGGGCTCGCTGCTCAGCGACGGCTCCCTGCTGTCGGTCCACGCCGGCGACGAGTACTTCGCGCTCAGGGCCTCCCCTCCCCCTGGCCCCCTGTTCCACACGCGCTACAGCGCGGCCTGGGACCGGGCCGTGGAGGCCTTCACCGCCGCGGCGTCGCTGCGCCACGCCAGCGGGCTGGCCCCGGCGGAGTCCTCCTAGTGTTGTCCTACTTCGTGGAGGTCTGTCATGGCTAACGTCGTCTGGAAGCTGATCCGGGGCCGTGGTCCCTAGGCCTACCTGCAGGAGTCCTACTGGCAGGACGGCCGGTCCCACCACCGGCATCTCGGCTACCTGGGCCGCTGGGCCGGCTCGGTGGATGGCGAGGCGCCCGAGCCCGGCGAGCGCCTGCTCTGGGCCGGCGATGTCGTCCTGGACCCCGCGGGACGCGAGGTGACCGTGCCCCTCTTCAGCCCGTCCAGCTCCGACAGCTCTGGCGGAGATTTAGGGGACAGGCCCTCCCCCGGGGACTCTGGGGATTTAGGTGGCAGGCCTCTGGCCGGTGATGTGGTGGATTTAGGGGACAGCCTCTTCTCCGGCCATGCTGAAGATTTAGGTGACAGGCCGGAGGGCGGTTTAGGGGACAGGGATGCTCTCGTCTCTCCTGGCCATTTAGGGGACAGGCCGGAAGCCGGTTTAGGTGACAGGCATGGGCCTGCTGCTGACGGTTTAGGGGACAGCCCCGGTGCTGGTTCCGGTGCCGGTTCCGAGCCTTCGGTGGAGCCTTCTTCCGGCGACCTCTGGCCCGACGGCTCGGATCTGCCGCCGCTGGAGGTCCGTCCTCACCGGCTTCCCGACAACACGTGGGGAGTTATCTCGCCGGAGGGACTCGCCGTGGGGGACCGCGTTCGGGTGGTCACCGCCGCGGGGCAGAGTTGGGATACGCGGCTCACCGAGCTGGCCGGAAGGACGGCGCGCGGGTTCGCGGCCAGGACCGAGGGCCGTCCGTCGCCCGGTTAGGACGGCGCGCTTCTGTGCATTCGTTCACGGCAGATTTCCGTGTCCCTTACGGCATCGACGGGTTAACCGGGCAACCGCGCCATGTTGGGGAGGTAAGCCGGGGGTTGTCCTGCGGCTGCAGGTGTCCGTACTGCGACGCCGCTCTTCTCGCCCGTAAGGGCCGGGTCAACGCTTATCATTTTCGCCTTCGGCCCGCTGCCACAGGTCGCCGACCCGCTTAACCTCGCCGGCCTGCTCCATCTGGTGCAGCGCGATCTCCACGCTCTCCTGGACCCAGTCCCTGTAGCCCTCTTCCAGGGCCGTGCCGAGCTGGCGGGTCAGCCGCTCCTGCCCCTCCCGGTCCTGGGTGAGGAGCCAGGCCTGCCCTTCGGGCCCCGCCACCAGATGTCGGGTGAGTTGCTCCGCGGCCGCGTTGCTGACCCTTTCCCTCGCCTCGTCTCTGGCGTCCGTGGGAGGCTTCCCCCCGGGGTTCAGCGAGGGGCGGCTCCAGGCCCAAGCCTGGGCCCGCTTGGCCGCCTCCTGCAGGCTGGCGCACTCGTGGAAGTCGGGTTGCGTCTGAGTCATGGGCCTGTGTCCTCCGGTAGCGGCGGTCTGTGCCGTGGGTACCGTTGTTGGCGGGGGTTATTGCTGGCGGCGGGTCAGGGTTGTATGTCGAGGACGTGGATGCCTCTGGCCTTGGCCCGCTTCCGGAGGGCCTCCGGCGTCTCCGGGGCCGCCACGGCGGAGATGGCCCTGCGGCCGGTGGCCCGTTCCAGGATCGCGGCCCGACGGGCCGCCCTTTCCAGGTCGTCGCCGTCGGGTCCCAGGGAGGCCTCGATCACCGCGTGGGCGCCATCGGCCCCCTCCAGAACCACGTCGGCCGCGCTCAGGTCCTCCAGCTCTTCCTGGTGGATCAGGCCTGTCTCCACGGCCACGGCCATAGCGTCGCGGAAGGACGGGCGGGACTCGGCCGCCGACAGCGCGACCCGGGCTCTGGCGATGCCCAGGGGCGCCACCCGGCTGATGGCCCGGTGGGCTACCCTCTGTTCGTATTGGGCTCCGGATACGTTGCCAAGCCGGCTGTCCATCCTTCTGACCTGGTCGAACAGGGGAGGTTCGTCGGGCTGGGGAGTCCCTATGACCGCCGGTAGCCGCATCAGCTCCTGGGTGAGGACCTGCTTCCTGACCTCCTCCCTGGGTTGCGGGTCTCGTTCCATCGCCTGCGGGTCTTCCCTGGAGGTCCGCTCCGGGTCCTTGCTCATATCGTCTTCTCCCTGCCCTGAGCCGGGATTGCTGGGGCTCATATTCTATCTTCCCCCACGGCGCTTAGCCACCTGCCCCGTTTGGAACCCCTCCTCCGGCTGCCGGCCGGCCCTCTTGTCTTTGACATCAGGGGCCTGGTCCCCGGTTCACGCCTCATGCCCCTCTGTCCCGAATAACGGGTCGCGGACGGCGTGGCGGTTCTGCCCCACGCAGGCTTGGCAGACGGCGTAGACGCCCACGATGCGGGCCCCGGCCACCTCGCCGAAGTACTCGGGCTCCTCGTCGCCGCCGCCCATTACCACCATGTGGATCGAGTGGTCCACCTCGGTGTCGCAGTAGCCGCAGGGCCCCTTCATAGCCGTGTTCCACAGCTCCATCAGCACGTAGTCCCGCTCGTACAGGCGGTCGGCCAGCTTTTTCTCCTCTTCCTCGGCTCTTCGCCTCATGTGGCGCAGGGTCATGGTTGCTCCCCTCTGGCGTCAGGCTCTGCCGCCGGGGCTGTTTTGGTATTGGCGCCGCCGGAACAGTCAGGAGTGTCAAAGACGCCCTCGCAGGACCGGCAGGTGTCCTCGGTGGGGCAGAAGTCGTGGACGCTGACCGTTCTCGGTCCCTCCAGGCCGCGCCCGCACAGGGTGCGCCCCGGCTCCTGCTCGAGGACCAGGTGCTCGCGCCCGGGCCGGCCCTTGCCCTCAGCGATCCTGGTCCCCATCTTGTTCGTCATCGTCGTCTTCCCCGTCTCCCTCTGCCCGGATGGTGAGGGGTTGCCAGGGTATCACGGCCCAGCCCCGGCCGCCGGCCCGCCCCCTTGCGCCGTATGTGGTTTGCGGCGGCCGCGTAGTTGCCGTGCGTCACCCCGCAGTGCCAGCACCGTTCGGCGCACTGCCAGAACTGCTCCTCGGCGTCCTGGCCCTCGTTGCCGGCCGCGCCAGGTTCGGGCGGGCCGAAGGACCGATCGGGGTAGAGTACCCGCTGCTCCTTCTGGTCGATGAGCACTCCGGCCTGGATGCGGGCGTTGCCCAGGTGGAACCGGCGCTCGTCCCAGGGCTTGGGCGCCTCTCCGGGGACGTAGTCGCGCTCGAAGAGTCTGCCTACCAGGCACTCGAAGTGGATGGTGAGGGGGCTGATCTGGTGGCGTGTCATGGCTCTTTCTCCCGGCGACCGCGGCCCGCGCGTGGGAGGGGGATGCAGGGCGGCAGGGCGCAGCGCCTGGGGGTGGCCTGCTCAGGTGCTGAGGCTCCCGTCGGCCTGGCGGGCGTGGAGCTCCAGCCTCCGTCTCGCCGGTTCGTAGAGCATCCGGTAGCGGTCTATGACGTCCCAGCCCAGCAGGGAGGACACGTTGGCGTTCTCCTGGCCCGGCATCGCCACCGCCACCGCCACTTCGGTCCTGAAGTAGACCAGCCTGGTCCTTCCCCAGGGGAAGGTCTCGTCCCGCAGGGCCACGAAGCCGGGGAGCTGGGCGAACCGGAGGGCGCCGCCGATGTCCCGGCTCGTGCCCGTGGGAGTCGGGGCTTCCGGCCGCATTCCGAGGCTTCTTGCGCCATCGGGCTTGAGCAGGGTGAAGTCCTAGCCGGTGTCCAGGAGAAGCGGAATGGCCTCTGGGATCCGGTGGGCACCGGGGAGCAGGACATACGCCTCGACGTGGAGGCGGCGCGCCGGATTGAAGTATCCCTCGATCACAGGATCATGACTACTTCCTCCGGGTCGATGTACTGGATCAAGCAGCCTTTGGTGTTGGCGCCGGATTCCTTCATCAGTATGAACAATCGGTCCACGGCCTCCTGGTGATCGGTTGCCGACGCGTCCTCGGTGACTTGAACGCTGGCCATCATGCCGTCGGGTCCCATGGCGATCCAGTGCCGAGGGTAGTCTTCCCTGATGCGCTCGTAGTCCCTTTCCAGCTGCGCCGTAGCGGCCTTCAGCCGGTTGAGGGATCCGAGTACCGCCTTCGGCCCACCTGCCCGGGCTATTGCCTCTGCAAAATCCTGCCTGGTTAGGTCCTATGTGCTCTTATCCCGTTCCATCTTCTTTCCGCTATTTCAGATCTGATAAAATCTGATACTCCAGACAGGCTGAAGGCCAGACTTCAGAGGCAGATCCAATTGACGCTTCACCGACCACCGCCGGCATGGCCGGTCTTACACGGGCTCCACGTCCGGTAACCTGGAAGCTCAAACCCGGCCAGAGTTCCAGGTTGCGGACGGCATTGGCGTCCCGCCGATTGATTGCTCCACAACCTTCGCACCGCCACTCCCGCCCAGCAAGAGTGAGGTCTTCTTTCCTCCACCCGCAGTGGGAGCACAGTTTCGAGGAGGCGAACCACCGGTCCGCCTTCACGTAGCCGGCGCCGTACCACCGGCACTTGTACTCCAGCCTGGTCAGGAAGCCCGACATCCCCGCATCGGCAATCGCCCTTGCCAGGCTCCGGTTCCTTATCATGCCCGCCACGTTCAGCGTTTCCACCACCACTCGGCCCGCCGACTTGGCTATCATCGTCGTGGCCTTGTGATGATGGTCGTTCCTCACATTGACTGCCCGGGCAAAGAGCCGACGTCTCCTGACGTACAGCCGCTCCCGGCGGCGGAAAGGACAGTTCATGCCATGCACATTGCGGCCACGGGCGATGGGCTTGTCCACTTTCCGCAGGCGCTTCAGCGTCCCAGCCAAAGCCCGGGGATTCTCCACCATGGAGCCGTCGGAGCAGGTGGCCACCACGCCAAGGCCCAGGTTCACTCCAAAGGTGGAACCCTCTTTTACGGGGCTCTTGGGCGGGGCTGTTGCTCAGGCCACTGTGCTCTTGGCAGGTCAGGGCAGCGGGTGTTGCCGCAGCCGGAGGCTGTTGCTCTGTCCGGCGCGGGCGCTGGGGATGGCGTCCTCAATCAATGGAATACTGGCGCGGATGGTGGGCCAGTGGTTCGTGGCAATTGTCAGCACCGGGATGGGGACGGCGGGAAGGTTCTGCTCGAAGCGGATGCCCTGGTCGCAGGTGATGACCAGCTCGAAACCGTGGTCCAGGGCGTTCTGGAGCAGGTCGCCGTTGCGGAGCGTGTCCCAGCCCCGGTACTGGGCGGTCTCCACCTCGTGCCCGGCCAGCAGGTTTCTCAGCCCTTGGGGCGTGTTGTGGTCGAGAAGTATTTTCACGGGCTCTCTCCGGGCCTGAGCCGGTCCTCGGCCAGCATCCGCGCGGCGTGGGCCAGGACGGTCCGGATCTGCTCCTCGGTCACGCTGAACTGCTCGGTGATCTCCTCGATGGAGACCCCGCCGGCCAGGTTCTCAAAGACGGCGTGGAGGGGGAGCCTGGTGTTGCCAAAGGTCCAGGCGCCGGCCAATCTTTCCGGGTCCCGTTCCACGCCGGGGCAGTCGCCCCAAGTCAGGCTGGCCGTCTCGGTCCGGTTGTCGGTGGCCATGGTTCTCGTCTCCTGTTGAAAGCTGCCGTGCTCACGCGCCGGCGCGCCTCAATTATATCCGATGCCGGAACGGACTGGCCTTTGCTGCGACTGTGAGCCGCATTCTCCGGCCTTCCACTGGCGGGCAGGGGTGAGCGGGCCCGACCAGCTGGCTCCACGCCCAGGGTCCGGGCGGCGGACTCCAGGCCTTCGGAGGTGCGGGACACCTAAGAAAATTGCGAAGCTCTCCACTTGGTCTGAGCATCCCCCAAGCCTTTGCAGAAATGCTCGCGTTTATTGGGCATTCCTGATTGGTCGGTGAGACTGGCTGACCAGCGGGGCCCGCGTACCGGCCTTCTGCCCCGCCGGAGAGAACTCTCTCCTGGCCAGACTCAACCGCTAGTAGCGGGGAAAGCCAACCCGGCGGCCAGGCCGCTGCCCAGCCTTTTCCTTCCTGCGATATTGACCCCAGCCTTCGGCTGCGTGGCCAAAGTCGATGATGGCGTACTTTTCCGCGTTTTGGGACAGGACGGAGCCCCAAAGCGCTATGATTTCCTTAACCCGGTTCCACCGGGGTTTCAGCGAACGCTCTCAAAGCCGCTCCCCTAGCTCAAGGCCAGCACTAAACTCGCCGACGGGCCAGTTATATGCGCAGGGGGCGTAACCGGCATGCTGGAGAAACAGGGACTCTTGTTGCGGTGTGGCCCCCAGCGCTATGCGGTGGGACTTCAGCATGCAGGAAGCGCATCCAAAGCCTGGCGCCCACCGCAAGTAGCTTCTGTCAGTAGACTCCACCAGAGCCGTGAAGAGTAGCAGATATTAACGGAAAGCTTCATAGACCTATAATTTCTGGCCAACAGTCAATAGCCTCGCCTGGCCAGCGCCTCCAGGGCCCGTCCTGCCGCCTCCCGCACCCTCTCGTCAATATCATCGAGGGCCGCGGTGAGGGCTGGGACGGCAGCCTGGTCTCCCACGCAGCCGAGACTCTGGGCCGCTTCCCTCCTGACCTCTTTGTCCGGGTCCCGGAGCGCCGCCACCAGGGGCCCCGCGGCGTTTTCATCTCCCAGGCAGCCCAGGGCGGCCGCCGCCCGCCGCCGCCGGTCCGGGCGCTGGTGGCCCAGCCATTCCACCATGTCCGGCCCGGTCAGGGTGTCACCCAGCTGGGCCAGGGACTCGGCAGCGGCGCTCACCAGGTACGTGGATCCGGCCTGCTCCACCGCCTGCCGGAGGGCCGGCATGGCCCGGGTGATGCCCTCTTCGCCCAGCCACACGGCGGCTCTTTCCGCCGCCGCCTCATGGACCTCGTCGTTCACCTGCCGGATGACGGCGTCCTGGGCTTCCCTCCCGCCCAGGCGAAGCAGGGCGGTCACCGCCTGGGGGTCGCCCCACTAGCCCAGGGCCCTGGCCAGGGCCGGCACGGCGCTCCGGTCTCCCAGCTCCTCCAGGACTTCGATGGCGTCTATGCGAAACTTGCGGTCCCCGCCGTACTCCAGGGCCTCGCAGAGGGCCGGAACGGCGACGCTGGCGCCGAATTTGGCTATCTCCCTGGCCACGGTCCGCTGCGGCCCGTAGGGATCGAAGCGCTTCAGCGCAGCCTTCAGCTCCGGCAGGGCCTCCTGGGCCCTCATCCGGCAGAGGTACAGGGCCGGAGAGGAACTTGGGAGCCCTCCGGACCTCAGGACCTCTATCAGCAGGGGAACGGCCTCCGGGGCGCCCAGGGCGCCCAGCGACAGGGCCGCTCTGATCCGTACCTCCCGGGACCCGTCTTCAAGGAGCCCTATGAGAGGAGTCCGGGCCTCCGGCGCTCTCATGTATTCCAGGGCGCCGGCCGCAGCCTTCCGCACCTCCGGCTCGGCGTCGCCCAGGGCCTGGACCAGGGCTGACACCGGTGGCCGCACCTCCGGGGAGGGCCAGTGACGGCCGAGGCTCCGGGCGGCCGCCGCCCTTACCGGCGCCGATGGGTCGGAAAGGGCCAGGGCCAGGGCTTCCACCGCCTCCCTGCTTTCCCTGAGGCTGGCCAGGCTGCCGGCCGAGTTCACCCGGGTGGTCTCGTCCGGGTCCCGGACTCCCATCAGGAGGCAGTCGAGGTAGGGAATGGAAGAAAGGTCGGCCGCCTCTTCGGCGCCGGCGCCGGGAAGCCCTGGGAGGCTGGCGCCATGGAGCCGGCCCAGGGTCTCGGACACGGCCCGGCGCACCGGGACCGTGCCCCGTTCCATGGCCTCCAGCAGGAAGGGGCCCAACTGCCCCGGCTCGCTGATGCCCAGCATCTGGGCGGCATACCGGCGGCTGGCCCGGCTGCCGCCGGCCAGGGATGGGATAAAGTCCTCGGGGAGGACCTGGTGCCTGCTTTCTTCAGTCATGGCAAAATCCCTCGATGCCTTAATACTTGAACCTTCCGTGTCCGGAGCTCTCTGGTTTCAGGCTTCTCCCCGCCGCAGGTCGTCATAAGCCGTGGGAGCAGATGCAGCCGCGGCTGTCCGGGACCTTCCAATGTCGCGGGCACTTGCCTCTCCGCCGACCGCAAACGGCGGGACCAAATATTCCACGAACATCCTCGTGCCTGGTCACCTGCCCAGCAGGTCCCGCAGGTACAGGGGCTTGGACGGCACCTTGAGGGGCGTCACCAGTTCGTCCTCGGTCAGCACGGTGTGGTCCAGGTAGCCACCGGGCGCTGGCCTGGTGAAGCGGTGGAGGAGGAGCTGCGGCAGGTCCACCACCCACAGCTCCGCCACTCCCGCCCGGGCGTAGAGCCGGGCCTTGACCTCCAGGTCGAACCGCAGGGACTCCTCGGCCACCTCGATGATCAGCAGGATGTCGTCGGGGTCCACCCTCAGCGTGAAGTCGTCCATCTTGGCCAGCCAGTAGTCCGGGTCCGGGACAAAGCCTTCTCCGACGTACAGGGTGGCCTTGACCATGCCGGCGTACTGCTCCGGGTCCAGGTCCAGGAAATGCCGCATCGCCCGGTTCGCCACCAGGTCCAGTTCGCGGGTGTAGGGCTCCATCTCCAGCACGTAGCCGTCGATCAGCTCCACCTTGTGGCACTCGCCCCGGATGCCCGCATTGATCATCGCCTCATATTCGGCGAAGGTGAACCGGTAGTGACGGTCCGGGTTGGTCAACAAATTGGCATCTTCTTCTGAGCTCATCCCTTCTGCCTCCAGTCCTGTTCCGCCCGTATGTGTCCTGGCGCCCCTTGGCCCTCTCCCGCCGGGAGAATGGGGGTTCTTTGCCCCCCTGGCCCTGGCCAGGCTGTGAGGCGCCGCACTTCCCGCAGCACCAGCGGCTCCAATTCCCCGGTCTCGGGGTTCAATTGCAGGAAGAACTCCTTGAGGGTCAGGTCCCCCACCCTCGCGGGCTGGTCTTCGTCCCCAAATACCACGCTTGTGTAGCCCTCGGTATTGCCGATCCGGATCCTGATGCCTCCTATTTGCACGGCCACCGGCCAGCCCTCGGGGCCGTACCCGGTTCTGGTCATTGTCACCGGCACTTCGAGCCTTTCCAGCAGGTCCCGCGGCAGGACGGTGGAAGGGGCGTTGGGGTCCACCGGCAGCTCCAGTTCCTCGAACTCCGTACCCTGCAGGTTGGACACCTGGATTCTGATGACCGGGCTTCCCTGGGCGTCATTTGCTTCTGTCATGTCCCATTTCTCTCCGGGATGAAGGTCTCTCCTGGCGGCGCCCGGTCGTGGGAGCCCCGGCCTTCTTACTGGGGTGGATGCCGGTATGTCAGTCCCACCCTTTCTCCGATTGCGGGGCTATGATAACCGCCCTATGGTATGATTGGGCCGTGTCTACTGGAGGGATCGCATAGTGGTCTAGTGCGGGCGCCTGCTAAGCGCTTATCCTGTTAACGCGGGATCGCGGGTTCGAATCCCGCTCCCTCCGCCGGTAGCAGCGTGATTCCTGCTCTCCTCTCTCCGGCTCGCCATCCGGTGTCCCGCTCACCTGACCGTCATCTTCGATTCCTTCCGTGGGCCAGCGATCACCGGTTCCGGCGGTGCCTCGCCGTTTTTCTGCCACGAACTCCACCACGTCCGCACCTCCGGCATGGCCCGGGGAGCCTTGACTCGGGACGGAAGTTCTCCCAGGAAGCCGTTGGTTAGGTAGGATTCCGGCCGTCCCTCTCCGGCAACTCCATCAGGTCATAGCCGCTCAGCTCCTCGATCCGCCGCCACAGCGCCTCC
The DNA here is from genome assembly GCA_028874075.1 of Chloroflexota bacterium. Taxonomy (GTDB): domain Bacteria; phylum Chloroflexota; class Dehalococcoidia; order Lucifugimonadales; family UBA3495; genus Bin22. The sequence continues at coordinate 41,781 of JAPPLU010000053.1, read as the reverse complement.
CTGTCCCGCTCCAGGGCGCCCCACATGACTTCCAGGTCTACGATGGGCCTGGCAACCACCACCTCGCACCCGCAGCCGCTGTACTGGTCCAGGCAGTCCAGGTCGCTGGCAAACTCGCGGGTCCAGCCCGGGTCCTTCTCCCTCAGTATCTCGGCCATGGCCGCCAGGGAGCCGTTCGGGCACATGACTTCCAGGATTGAGAGTATCGCCGAGCCCGAGTGCCACAGCAGCCGGTGGGCCGTCCTGCCCTGCTCGGTCCTCACGTTAAGCCGGTGTGGCGGCACTTCGTCGAATATCCTCCTTATGATTGGAACCTGGATGTAGCAAGACCAGGCATTCCTCAGCTTCGGCAGGGTAACCAGCCCCCACTCGTTGGACGTGTCGCCGTCGTGCCGGTACTTTTCCTCGCTCCCCGGCTCGCTGGCGATAATCCGGCCCTGCCGGGCGGCCAGGGCCATGGCATGGTTGACCGTCCGCCGGTGGGCCAGGAAGAAGTCCATGGGCACTATCCACTGGCCCTCCGCCACGCCGTTGTCCTTACTGTTCCAGTTCCGGTAGCCCGGATAGTACCTTTCCCTCAGGTCGGCCAGGGCCAGGGAGACGGTCTTCTCCGCAGCCTCAGCATCGCAGGGCTCCGCCAGGACTGCCACCAGGTCCAGGTCCGACTGCTCGTCCCAGCCGCCGGTGTGGCGGGAGCCGCCCAGGATGACGGCCTGGACCGCGGCGTGTTCCGCCAGGCGCTTGCCCAGGGCTACGGCCCGGGGGTCGGGGTCCGGGTGGACCGCCTCGGGCATCTCGGTTCCGGCCCGGTGTCGTTTCACGAATGCCATGGTCCCTCTCTTTCGCTCCCTTGCCCGGCGACGGCTGACGGGTCTCGTAACCTGGCGCCGGTAATGGGGGAAGCGCCTCCCTGGCCGCTGTCCGCCAGCCGGTTGGGGTCCCGGATTGCCGGCGCCGCCAGCCACTGCTCCGGTCAGTCCGGCTCCGGTGTTCGGGCCATGTTCCGGCAGCGCAACCCCCCTCCCCCGCAGTTGGCCCTGACGCCGGCAATACCACCTTCAGGCCCGATGCCGCGCCGGTTACCCGTCCAGCAGGTCCCTGACGCGCAGCGTCTTGCCGGGCACCTTGACAGGCGTCAGCTCCTCATCCTCCGTCAGGACCGTGTGCTCCTGGTACCCGTCGGGCGCCGGGCCGGTGAAGCGGTGCAGGACGCGGCGCGGCAGGTCGATGACCCAGAGCTCCGCCACCCCCGCCCGGGCGTAGAGCCCGGCCTTGACCTCCAGGTCGAACCTCAGGGATTCCTCGGCCACTTCCAGGACCAGCAGGATGTCCTCCGTCTGCGGAAACCGCAGGCGGTCGCCCCTCCTGGTCAGCCAGTAGTCCGGGTCCGGCACAAATCCCTCTCCCACGTGCAGGGTGGCCTTTATCATCGCCGCGTATTCCCTCCGGTCCAGGTCGAAAAAGAGCTCCATGGCCCGGTTGGCGACCGTGTCCAGCTCGTAGGTGTACTGCTCCAGTTCCAGCACGTACCCGTCGATCAGCTCCACTTTATGGTACTTGCCCAGGATGCCCGCCTCGATCATGGCCTCGTACTCGGCGGAGGTGAACCGGTAGTGCCGCCGGTAGTCGGCGGGATTGGCGGGCCCTCCGGCTGTCTCCCCTGCGTTCATCGCCTTCCTCCTTTAGTCCGGTTGTGTTCTCCCCTGGTTTCCTGCTGTGCGCTCCTCGGCGCCGCCGGCGTCAGCAGCGGCCCGGGGCGGTCCTTCTCCTCAGCTGGTCCAGGTCCAGGTTTTCCTCTATCTCCGCCAGGCGGGCGTAGGCCTCGGCCACCAGCCGGGTATGCCTGGCGATTTCCCTGGGACCGTTGTATTCGTCAAAGGCATCCTCCCGCGCCCTAGCACGTTTCCTGGCGAACCTTTCGACGCAGGTGGGGCAGGTGATCCGGCCGAGCGGGGTCCGGAAATCGAAGTCGTCATGCACCAATCCATCCTCCGCCTCAAAGATGAGCTGCAGCCGGTAGCGGTCGCCGGTCCGGGCCCGGATAGAATCCGTTCACCTGTCCAGCTTTTCTCGTACCGCCTTCTGCTCCTCGGGGCAGTTGACGACCAGGACCTCCCCGCCGCTGCGCAGCACCTCAGTATCCGCGTTCTTCAACATGCGGTACGCCCGGCCTGCATCGGGAGTGCCGGTCCACTCCAACTCCCAGGTCCTCGGGGTATCAGTCTCCTGCACCGTGGCCGTGAAGCCCTGTTTGTCTTCCAGCACTGTCATCCTTTTCGTCTCTTCCATATCGGTGGACCTCCGGTTCTGTGGGGTGGCTGTGACTGCACTCCATGGTTGGCCCGGGAGTTCCGCTGGCTCGGCGTTGCCTGGGTAGAGTTTCTCCCTCTGGCCGGCCAACGCCAGCGTGAAGGCTTCCTCCCCAGCTGCACTACCGGCTTCGGGGTCGCCGGAGTCCTCGGGTAACAAGGCGATGTCCGGGTCCGACTGGCCGTGCCAGCCGTTGCCGCTCTGCCGGCCGCCCGGGGCAGCCGCCTGGGCTGCCAGGTGCTCAGCCGGTTCTCCGGCCAGGGTGCCGGCCCGCCGGTCAGGCTGCGGATGAATCTCCTCGGGCAGCTTCTCCCCTGCTCGCCGGCTGCTGACGAAGGGCATGTCATCGTCCTCTCTAAGCCAGGCGGCCCGCAGACGGCCGGGCGCCGCATTTGCCCGACTGCAGCAGGACGCCCGGAGAATCGGTCAGCCCTCCAGTTCGCCCAGGAACTCCCGCAGCACCTGCCGTGCGGCGTTCTGACGCTCCTCAGGATTGACCCGCCGGGAATCCGCCTTCCTCTGGTCGGACAGCATGTTCCGGGCCAGAGCCCTCAGGGCCTTCTCCGGGGTGTCATCGCCCAAGAAGCTCCCACGGATGCCATCGTCATCCACGTACGACTCCTCGTGTGTCCAGGTAAAGGGCTGGAGGACGTCCCAGTTCTTGTTGATGCCGATCCAGCCCACCTGGTCCCGGTGCTCCACCCGCACCACCGAGGGGGAGACGGGCTCCAGGATGAACTCGGCATGGCCGTTGTTGTAGTGGCGCCGGCCAACCAGTGCCTGCATCGCCGCCGGCTCCCTATCGGGTGGCTCCACCGGCATCTCGTCCGGCGGGACTTCCACGCCGGATCCTGCTACGCTCCGGGCTACGGCGGGGTCTTTCCCTCTCGGCCACGCTGAAGACGGTACGTGAGAACGGACGCGGCGGTCCTGCTCGTCGTACCTGAGAAACAGCACATCCTGCATATCGACGGCGCCGGAGGCTGGAGAAACGTCCACGCCGACCACGGCGGGAAGGACCGTAGCGCCAATGGCCTGCTCCAGGAGAGAGGCCCGCCTTCTTGCCTCGGCAACATCCCCGGGAAGGACGCGCTCGACGGCCGGATAGACCAGGACGTAGACCTCCGCCTCGGCTCCACCCCCCTCGAACACGACGGCCTCGACCGCCAGGTAGTCCGCCTCCCAAGAGGTCATCCTGCCCTGGGCAGCGGCCATGTCTATCAGGTTTTCCAGCCTGCTGGGCGCGTAGCTGGGCCGGGGTTGCAGCACTCTGACCCACTCAACGCTCAACAGGTCGGCCAGGACACCTGTGCTCATGAGGCTCGCCTCATCCGCGCGTTGGCGCCTCGCTATGCGTTCCATCTGCTTCCTGGAGGTTGCCCAGGAAAATTCGGTTGCCATGGTTCTTTTCTCCGTCCGTGAATGGAAGGGGCCCAGCCCCTGGTTACTGCCGGCGCTCCCGAGCGTCGCGATACAGAACTTGGGGACTCACACATCCTCATGTCCCAGCTTCAGGTCCTCCTCCGGCTGCCCGCTCCGGTACCTGGTCGCCCGAATCGACCGCCCCCGCCCTCTTCTCCCGCCACAGTCGCATCTCCTCCTGTCGGCGTTTCCTCTTCTCCTCGCGGACCTGGTCCACGTCCTCCGGGGAGACCTGGCAATGCCGGACTCCTTCGGCTTCCATCAACTCAAGGACCCGCCGGTCGGCGGCGACGCTGGCCATCACCAGCCGCACCGGCCCTCCGGTCAGCTGGGACATCAAGTCGCCGAAGTTGTGGAGTTCCTCCATGTCTTCCACCGTGGTCCGGTAGGGGCTTATGGCCACCACGTACTCGGTCGACTCCCCGCTGCGGATTTCCAGGAGCAGGTTGGCCCTGAGCAGCCGGTGAAAGATGGTCCGGTTCAAAGGCCGGTCCGTGAGCAACCCGGCCAGGGACTCCAGGTCCTTCTGGTACAGCCGCCGCACGGGTTCCAGCCCCAGAGCCAGGGCGATCCCCTCAGGATTCTTGCCTATAGCCAGGCCCACATCCCGCCGGCTGTCGCTGCGCCGGTCCTCCAGGCATTCCTCCCGGGGGTCTCCCAACACGGCTACGGTCCGGCCCTCCCTTACCATGGTCAGGCAGTACTCGGCGTCCAGCCGGTCAAAGTCGGTCCCCCGCTGGCCGCAGCAGTGAGGACAGGGCACGAACACCTCCAGGTCCGGCCGGTCCAGTTCCTGCAGAGCCCGTATCAGTTCGTCAACGGTCATCTTTTTCCTTCTCCTTGCGGCTGGCTGCCCTGGGAAAAGCCCGCCCTACAACGCGGCCCTGTCGCAGTGCCCGTCAAAAAATTCCCGCAATGCCCACTGGGCCATCCCGCGGCGCGCCTGGGGGTTGATCCGCAGCGCCTCCGCCCTCATCTGCTTTTCCCTCAGGTGGTGGGCCACGCAGAGCAGAGCGGACCGGATGGTGGGCGTGGCCGTCAGGCTGTTGCCTATTCCCTCGTCCGGAGATTCCAGAAGCCCGGTCTGGTATGCAAAGGGGCTGTTGATGTCGCAGTCCCTGCTGATTCCGACCCAGCCGACCTGGTCCTTGTACTCAACCTTCACCACCGAGGAAGAAAGGGGTTCCAGGAAGAATTCCTCTTCCCAGATCAATATCCGCTTCCTGGTCATTGCCCTGCTCCCCAAATTCTCTTGAGATGAATGCGCCTGCCTCAGGGGCCGTTACCGGTACCTGCCGTCCCGCCGTATCCGAACCAGCAGGTCATTGAGCCGGGCTTCTCTCTGGCCCTGTGCCGGCAGCGGCGACCGGTCGGCCGCTTCCTTCAGTTCCAGCATCAGCCGGTCGAACTTTCCCGCCATGAAGGCGATCTCCTGCCCGGTCAGGCCCTGTTCCCCGGGTCCTCCCTTCCTGCGTTCAAGCAATTCGTCGACGTGGGAAAGGCGGGCCCGGCCGTTCAGGACCGGCAGCCTGCACTCCAGCTTCCCCGTCTCCATCAGGTGGACGCCGGTCAGGAGGGCCCGGTACAGGTGCAGGGCGTACTTGACCTTCCCTTTGCCGGGCTTCTGCAGGACGCTGAGGGCCTGGCTTGCCATACCCAGGTAATGGCCACTGTGTTTCCTGGAAATGGTCTCCCCGGTGATATCCCGAAGCTCGGCGTGGAAGTCCCCCGTCACCAGGACCAGGGGCGACAGCACCTCCTCCAGCACGTTGCCGTTGCCCTTGAGCAGCAATCTGCAGACCTTCTTCACCTCGTGGGTCACCAGCTCGACGCCGGCGCCGGCCAGCTCCCCCTTCCTGGTGACGGTCTCCGGCCCGTCCCGCAGCCCCAGGACCTGTTCAACGGGCAACACGTGACAGCCCCGCAGGTCCAGGTCGGATTCTAGGGTGTCAAAGGCGTAGAGCCTGGAGCCGTGCACCGTGGCGTACAGCAGGGGATAGGGGTGGCCGGCCAGGAATTGCTCCAGCCTCCCGGACCTCCATTGCTTGCCGGTAAATTGTCCTGCCGTGGCTATCATGAGTTGTCTCCCGGAACAGAGGAAAAACGAGCCCCGGCGCTGGTGGGCGCCGGGGCTCCGGATACAAGGGTTCCACGTCTTGGCGCCGCCTAATATCAACCGTCCTTGCCGCAAGGGGAATAGCAACTTCCCATGGGGGCCGGGCCGGCCACGAGTTGCGTGCCAGGGCAATTAGCCGGAGCTGCTGCAGCCCGGGCGAAATGCCCAGCCGGGTTGCTGGCGATGCTGAAGCCGGCACTGGCCGGCGCTGTGATGTAGTTCGAAACCTTCATGGGCTGACGATTATACAGCATGTTTATTCTGATATCAAGAAATAATCGTTGAGACTTTGTCGATTACCGCTGCCAGGCGCCGCAAGGGATGCGGACGGCCCGGCTGGCCCAGCAACGGGTGACCCGCATCACTCCGCACCGGTCAGGCCCCTCCAGGGGTTCCGGACCAGCCGGTCCAGCCTCCTGCGCTCTTCATCGTCCCTGCAGGAGCAGTTGGCCCCGGAGTCGTACTGGAGCACGGCGCGGTTGAATTCCGCTTCTCTCCTCACCCGGTCCTTGCCCTGGGGCCAGGCGGCAAACCACTCATGGAGCCTGAGGTCCATTGTCTCCCGGCCGATGGAGGAAGCCATGTCCGGGTCGAAACCCAGGGCGATGAGGTCACAGGCCGCCTGGACCTGGTCGCTCATAGAGCTGCCTCCGCCCATCCCCTGGTGAATGTAGCCGTGGGCCAGGGCGGCGAAGAAGAGTTTCGCGTTCTCCCGGTTGCCGCTGGTAAAGGGCCTGCCCCCATAGTCCAGGATCACGCCAAAATCTTCGGTCATATTAATCTCCTTCCGGGGGCCTGAGACCGGCTCCATGGAAGCCCCGTCCTCAGCCGTGTGAAAGTCATGCCTCTTTCCGGAGGCCACTGGATTCGTGGGCTGCCGCATTCAGGATTCATCACTCACCCCGCTGCAGCCGGCGTCACCATCAGCCCAGCCGGATTCCATGGAAGGCAGAAGCCCCGGCTCTCCCACATGGCGTTGGGGCCCTTCTTGATGCTCAATAACTTGGGAGCCACCTACCCCAGCCCATGCCAGCCGACCCCAGGCCCTCTCCCTGTTGGCGTCCCGGTCGGCCATGTTGAGGACCTCCCGCCACCGGAGCGCCAGCATCTCCAGGTGGTGATGCACGCCGAACATGGCAGTTTCGATTACCCTTTCCGGCGGGACTTCCAGGGCCAGCAGGTCGAAGGCGCCCATTACCAGGTGGGCCAGGGATACCCCTCCCCCCACCCCGATTCGGGAATGGTTGGCGGCCAGCCTGGTGTATTCCTGGACCAGGCCGCTCTCTTCCGGCAGGCCGTTCCTGATGACCTCTACGGCCCATGCGTCGCACTCCAATAGATATCTCCGGTACCGCCGCCGCTCCGCCGCGTCGTGCTCCCCCAGCCATTTGGCGAGCAGTTCTTCAAACCTTCTCCGGATAATCCGCTCGGTGTCTTCGATGGCCAGTATGCTGCCGTACTGGTGGGCCAGCAATTCATACATGGGGAGCGTCAATTCGGCCAAGGATATGTCGCCGCCCAGTCCTATCCCCAGATAGGCTCCGGACAGCTGCCAGCTGTACACACCCATCTCGGCCCGCACTCCCTGTTCCAATTGGTCGCACGACAACCGTTTCCCCTGCAACTCCGGATCCATGACGATATTCTCCCAGTATGCCTTCGACGCCTGTTCAAGGCCCGTTGTCGCCCTGGCAGGTGGGACCCTTCAGCCTGTGAGACGAGCCCCTCTCCCTGGCCACGACTTCGGCCGGAACCCAGGCCGCCCGGAAGGTCGCCGGGCCATGATCCTAAATGCCCTGGTTCGACAGGTTGGCCGGGACCTCGGGCAAATATACCGACAGCAGGCTAATACGCTGGTCCCGGCGGGTCAGCGTTTTCGGCAGCCTAAGCGCCGGCGGAGCCTCTCCGGTCAGCCTGCCGCCGCTGAGATTGTTGGCTGCCAATGCTTCATGATCCCCGCTTCTTATCTGACCAGTGAAACCTGCGCCCAGGCTCGCGACCTTCTCTGGCGCCCTTATGCACGTCTCATGCTGGGCTTTCACCTTGCCGGTACGACAATAGTGTTCTGCTGCTCACTCCAGCAAACGAGGTCGCCCTCTGCCCTGATGCCGCAGACGTTCTGACCGGATATATGGATATCGGTAAAGGCGGCATCCCTGAGATCTCCTGGTGGTTCCAGGGCGTTAAGTGGGCCTTCCTGGGGCGAGCAGCGAAACCTTCCTTCGGTGTCTAATGTGCATAGGCCCCGACCCACGGGAAAGGCCTTTGCGAAGGGACCATCCATCGCCCCCGGAGATCCAGTTCCCCCTGCGCCCCAGCAGAGGGCCGCGCCACCGGCCTTGATTCCGCAGGTACGGGTAAGGCCCGCGCTTATCGCATCGAAGCTGGCGTCGGGGGGTGGTTCCATATAATCTGCGGCTCTTCCCCAGCAGGTAGCCCTTCCTTCGGTGTCTAAGGCACACGAATGGTCGTGGCCAACGCTGAGCGCGCTGAAGGACCCTTTATCAGCTTCGATGGTTTCCTTGGAACGCTGTCCCCAGCAGATTGCCTGTCCCCCCGCCGTTAACCCACAGATATCCTCGGAGGATCCGTCAACGGCGGTGAATACCGCCCGGGGCGTGTTCTCCGTCAGTCTTTCACTGTCTTCTCTTGAACCCCAGCACAGGACCTGGCCCTGGGTCGTCAGGCCGCACATCGCTCTTCGAGCGAAGGTAATGGATGCGAAGACCGCGTCGTCGGGTGGGGCTGTCCCGTATTGCAGCGATGGTCCCCAGCATCGGGCCTTGCCGCTCTCGGTCAGCCCGCAACCATCGCTGCGTTGTATCTTTACCGTTTCGAAAGCCGCCCCGGGAACGAGGGTCTGGACCGACGGAGTGTCCGCCCAGCAAAGGGTTTCTCCTCCAGCCGTGACTGCGCAGTAAGATGCTCCGGTCGTCTCGAGGGATGCGAGGGGGCCCGCGGCAAGCCATGGGGAGCCCGCCTTGGGTGGCGTTATTATGTTTCCGGAAAGGTCGAATTTCTTGGTGTATCCCGACCCCCAGCATACGGCGTTTCCATCGCTGTTGACAGCGCAGCTCGTCGACCAACCGGTGCTGACCGACAGAAAGGAACCCTCCGGCGGCGTGGCTTCACCGTGTTTGTTCTCGCCCCAGGTCCAGCAGAGCACTTCGGCGTCGGACGTAACGCCGCAGGTGTGTTCGGGACCGGCGCTGATCGACATGAACCGGGCGTCCGGGGGTGTCCCCGCTCCGAAATTGTCCCAGCCCCAGCAGACGGCCTCGCCGGCGGTGGTCAGACCGCAGGTGTGCTCTTCTCCGGCGGTGACGTATGTGAAGTCGCCGTCGGGCGGCGCCGCCTGGCCCATTTCGTTGTTTCCCCAGCACACGGCCTTTGCCTCGGCGCTCACCGCGCACGTATGGCTGTGGCCGGCGCTGACGGAGGTGAAGGAGCCCTCCGGCGGCGAGGCCTGGCCTTGCTCGTCGAAGCCCCAGCAGAACATCCTGTTGTCGGTCGTCACGCCGCAGGTGTGGCGGTCCCCGGCGCTGATATCTACAAAGAGTTCGTCCGGCCCCGCGGCCTGGCCGTGCCAGTTATAGCCCCAGCAAAGCGCCCGGCCGGAGGGGTCCAGCTCGCAGGCGTGCTGTCCTCCCAGGGTTAACGTGGGCGCTGGAATCTCCGACGCCGATGCCTGGGTCCCAGTGGGCGCTGGCTCTTCTACAGTGACGGCAGCCTGACCCGTAGCGGCCGGGACCACCTCTGCAGTACTGGGGCGTGCGAGGGTTGGCTCCGCTGCCTCCGACTCCTGGGAGAGGATATTCTGTGGGACCTGGTTTGGGCCGGTGGGAGCCGACATATCAGCAGGTGTGGGCTGCGGCGCGGTACCCATGTCCTGCCCCGAGGGTTCTCGTGCCTGCTCTGGGCTGCCTTCGGCCAATGGCGCCGACTGTTCCTGGCTGGCCGGCGCTGACTGGCCACAGGCCAATGTCAGAGAAAGGCACACCATGGCGATGATCCACCAGGCTCTGTTCAGCATTCGGCTCGGCTCCTTTGCGTTCCGGCAGGTCGGTTTATTCGCTGGGGTTGGCGGGCAAAACAAAAACCCCACGCCCAATGGGCGTGGGGCATCCACGACATACTGCCGGATCCAGAAACCGAATCGGTCCTGGAGATCGTAACCAGTGAACAACGCCCCGCATGGGACGCCGTGATATAGTTAGACCCATGGCCCATGGTGCTGATACCACCATTGGCGCCTACGTCCGGAGTAGCTCCAACTACGCCGGCCGGGCAGCCCGTAGGATGTAATGTTCTGCGGGCTGTTGCTCCGCCCGCCAACCTGGATTGTGGACGCCCAATACCTCGGATGTCAAGACCATCATGACACCGGCAGGTGTCGGAGGCGGGCAAAACAAAAAGGCCCCAGGCCCCATGGGGCGTGGGGTTTCCAACGCAGACTGACACGTTCCGAAACACCAGAGCGTCCCGGACAAACTTAACCAGGGAACTGCCCCCAAAGCGGGGCGCAATGTTATAGTTAGGCTCATGGTCCATGGTGCTCACATCACCATTGGTCCTACGGTCAGCGCAGTTGCAGCTGCGCTGGACGGGCGGCTCGCAGGGCCCTCGGGCTCTGCGGGCTGTTTCAGTCTACCCGCCTTGCCTATGTATATCGGTTAACGATGGTTTTGTCAACCGCCGTCTGTCAGTCGAGAATATTGCGAAACGGCATTCCAGCCGAGACACTGGCCCAACGAAGCGCTCATGGAGGAGAAACATGACAACCCTACGACTGAAGGCGGAATGGGCCAACGGCATACTGAAGCCGCTGGAACCGCTGGACCTACGGGAAGGCGCTATCTTAACGCTCATTATCGAGCAAGACGAAGCAAAAGATTTGGAGTCACATAACGTCCTGGAAACCATCGACCGGCTGCGTGAACCCATAGGCCAAGATGACTGGGACGGTATCCCCACCGACGGAGCAAAAAATTACCGGCATTACAGGTACGGCCACCCAAGGGTGGAATAGAAATGGCGGAGATCTTCGCCGACACAGGCTACTGGATCGCTCTCATCAACCGCAGTTCTCCCGCCGTTCAGACCGTTGTAGAAATGGTTGACTTTAGTAACATGACCGCCGTCAGCCTCTTCTGAAGATCCGCCACTGGCGGACCGCCGCCCCAACAGTGCAAGGCGGCTCCGCCCGGGACTCTCACCCGGGAACGCCGAACTGGTCCCCGCTCAGGCCGGAGCCCGAACCGGATTGGGTCCGCGTCTCCGCTTCCCCAGCCGCCGCTGCGCTGCAAGCGCCGGTCTCAACTGCTCCAGAACACACCCCCACAGGGTCCATACGTGCTTCACCCGCTTCCTTGCAGGTACGGAGAAGGCGACACGGACACCGTTGCCAACAGGACAGACTCGTTGGAGTGGAATGCCTTCGGAACAGCCGAGGAAACGCCGGGCCAGCGTTAAGGCCGCTGCCTGGTGGACGCTGAGCCCGTAGCGCTCCATGAATTTGACCCGGCCTATCACCGAACTGAAGGCCGGGTTCACCTGGTGTACTTCCACCCCCTGCCGGATACCCCGAGACAGGAAGCAGGCCTGGACCTTGGCGTAGCTGAAGGAGGAGAGCATCCGGCTGTAACGGGGAGACTCCCCTTCCAGGACGGCCTTCTTCTGCCGGAAGTCCAGCTTCTCCAGGACAATGGGCTTGCCCACTTCCCGGGCATGGGCCACAATGCCCACCACCGCGTCACCAATCAGGGCCTCCGCCTGGTGGCGGGACTTGCCATAGGTCACCAAGGGAACGCTGAAGGAGTTTACCGGGTTGCCGTCGCCGTCGGACTCCGACACCGCCAGGTGGTCGGCGTTCAGGTCGACCCCGATGGCGCCTCGGGCATTATCCGTCACCACCGGAGCCCCGGCCAGACTTGTGGTCGCGAACACCCGCCAGCCCCTGGCGTCCCGCTTGAACCGGTAGCTGATGGCCTGGCCCAGGCCCGAGTGACGGGCCGCCAGCTCCCCGTACTGGCGCCGGAAGGCCCCGTACTCGGCATTGCTTTCCAGGGCCGCCAGCACCTGTTCATACCCATACTTGAACCGAATGCCAGGTATGACCAGGTGTTTCCCATGCCCTCCGGCCAGGGCATCGGGCAGCCTGAGTCTCAGGGTTAGGGAACCATCCTCAGGCACCGTCGCCACGCACAACTGGCAGCCCCCAGTCTCGTCCCGGCTCCCCAGCACGAAGAACTCGTCGCTGCGGGCACTTCGCCAGTCCCTCAGCCAGTCCTCGTGACCGGGATAGCCGTTGGCCTCCAAGTTGTACTGCTTCCGCCACAGCTTCCTGGACCCAAAGCAAAGCCGGATTCGGCCTGCCTGGATGTCCGACTCCAGCCCCTCCAGATTGCCCTTCAGGTTTCCCAGCCGCCGCCGCTTCTGGTGCAGCCAGTCCCGCCGGCCTTCCTCCCCTGCTTCGGCAATCTGAACCTGGGCCCGGGAAATCCTCCGCTGCAGTTCGTCCCGGCGGAGAAGTTGCTGTTCCCGTACCGACGCCACCTTCCCCTCCAGGGACACCCTCACCCCGTTGAACATTCGGGCCGGTATCCGGTAGTGACGCAGGTAATCCTGCTTCAATGAAACAGCTGACCGGCCCGCCGCCACGTCGGCAAAAAGCCGGCGCTGGACACGGCAGTACAGGCCGGCGTAGGCCGAAAGATACTTATCACCGGCAGTGCGGTCCATCCCGGCAAAGTCGAGGATGCGGGTCTGGTAAGTGGCTGGCAGACCCTTTCCCGCCGCCGCCCGGAATGGCGAAGGACCCTTTTCTTTCCTTCCAACCATGGCCCAATAGTACCAGTACAGATGTGCGCAATGCCAGCGTCTCCTGGGCATTCGACAAGCTCAACTTGAGCGCAAAACCCCTGGCCTTGGCAAGCCTTTGAGCGAAGGGAAAGGGGAAATGGCTACATAAAGTGACCAAACACAACCATTGCTTACCCTGCAGCTACAGAACCTTCAACAGTTCCTAACCCCGCCGAAAGCTCCCATCCCTAACAGGCAGAGTATTTGCCATGCCAGTGGCCCACTGACCTTTGCCCAGTGCGGAGAATACGAAGTATAATAGACGCATATGGTGCGGAGAATATACATACACGAGCAGCCCGACTGGCCTCACTTTCGCTGGAGCCAGGAAGTTGTTGGCCCGAGGCTGGCTGACGTCCGTTTCCGGCAGGGACTGCTCCTAGGGCGTATGCGATCCATCGGCTTTGAGCTGCGCCAAGAAGCCGTGCTTGGCACGCTTACCGAGGATGCGGTCAAGAGCAGCGACATTGAAGGAGAAGTTCTGCCCGCTTCGCAAGTCAGATCGTCGGTGGCGCGACGCCTGGGCCTGCAGGTGGCTGGAATGGTTAATGCCGGTCGTGACGTTGACGGCATGGTGGAACTGCTCCTGGACGCAACCCAGCGATACGACCAGCCGCTTACGGAGGAGCGGCTGCTCGGTTGGCATGCCGCCCTCTTTCCTACCGGCTTCAGCGGCCTGACACGCAAACGTGCCGGAGAATGGAGGAACCGTCTTTCTGATCCGATGCAGGTTGTATCGGGGCCGGTCGGAGCGGAGCGGGTCCACTTCGAGGCTCCCGCCGCAGACCGTCTCCCGGGAGAGATGGACTCCTTCATCAAGTGGTTCGACTCCCCATCCGAGACCGACCCAGTGCTCAGGGCCGGCGTGGCCCACCTCTGGTTTGTCACGCTTCATCCCTTTGAAGATGGCAATGGAAGGATCGCCCGGGCCATCGCCGACATGGCCCTGGCCCGCGCGGAGAACAGCCCCCATCGATTCTATAGCATGGCATCCCAGATACGAATTGAGCGGTCTCGCTATTATCGGACATTGGAATCCGTGCAGAGGGGGACACCGGATGTCACCGCCTGGCTGGAGTGGTTCTTGGACTGCCTGGGAAGGGCCATCGATGGTTCGGAATTCACATTGGCGAAGGTGCTTACGAAGTCCCGCTTTTGGGAGCAGCATAACCGGTTACCGATGAACGAGCGGCAAAGAATCATTATCAACCTGCTCCTGGACGGCCAGCTTGATAAGTTGACGTCATCTCGTTGGGCCAGGATCGTCAGATGCTCTCAAGATACTGCGCTGAGAGATATCACTGCCCTGATGGATCTCGGAATCCTGGAGCGCAGCGCTGAAGGGGGCCGCAGTACCAGCTATGGGTTGGCTGACTAGCAATTGTCCACGAGCGGCCCCTGCTGAACGGCGGCGAGTGCATGGGAAATAATGCCGCCAAGCATGAGAGCCTTTACATCAAAACCTGTCCGCTTTTAGGTTCACGTTACGGCCGGCATTGGCATCCCGCTGATTCTACGCTCCGCAGTTCTGGCACCACCACACTCGTTCACTGAGGGTCAGCTTTTCTCTCTTAAAATCGCAGCGTGAGCACAGCCTCGAGGACGGGAACCATTAGTTCGCTTTCACGTACTCCGCCCTGTATCAAGCGGACTTGTACTCTAACCCGGCCAGGACACCGCACATGCCAGCGTCGGCAATAGTCCGTGCCAGGCTGCGGTTGTGCATCATGCCCGCCATGTTAATACTCTCCAAAGCCACCCGGCCCGCTGACTTGGATATCGCCGTCGTAGCGTTATGGTTATGGTCGTTCTGCACGTTGGCCATCTTGGCGTAGAGCCGCTCCCGGCGGCTGGAATGATTATTCCTGCCGTGGACCTTCCGGCTACGGGCGATGGCCTTGTCCACCCGCTGGAGGCGCCGCAATACACGAGCCAAGGATCTGGGATTCTCCAAAACAGTTGCGCCGGAGCAGGTGGTCATTACACCAATGCCCACTTCCACACCGACGGGGGCCCTTTCTTCACCGGCCGCAGTTCCTGGCCTTCTTCCTCTTAGAAGCAAGCAAAGCAGACGTCTACAGTTCAGTTGACAGTAACCTCCCGTATGGAATCTAAGAAACGCAGCTGTTTTACCATGGCAACGGGGCCTATCTCAGGCAGGGTGACTGCCTTAACTCTTACCCCCACCGTACACGGCCGACTTTCGGCCCGAAAACCATGCTCGTGTTTCATTCGCTTGGAGCGAGGAAGGCCAACCCGACGGCCAGGGCGCTGCCCCTTCCCACCTTCTCACGGTAAGCTCCCCAGGCCTCACCTCCCTGGCCCAAGTCAATGATGGCGTACTTGGCCGAGTTCTGGGACAGGGCAGCGTCCTAGGGGGCAATCAGCCCTTTGAACCGGTTCCACAGGGTCCTCCGGAAGCGCTCACCAAGCCACTCCCCCACCTCCAGCCCAACCTGAAACTCGGAAGCGCCTAGTTTTAGGCGAATCGGGCGTGGCCAGAGTGCCGCAGGAAAAGAACTCCCGCTCCAATGTTGGCTTGAGGTGGACCCAAGAAGCTGGACAGGTAGCGAAGTGAGAGTTCCGCTCCTAAACTGAGGGCAGCGGTTGCTGTCGGAAGGAGCAGGAAATGTCACAAGGACGCAGGAAACACAGCCCAGCCTTCACGGCCAAGGAGGCCCTGGAGGCGCTGAAGGGCCAGGAGACGGTGGCCCAGCTGGCCGCCCAGTACGAAGTCCATCCCGGCCAGATTCAAGCCTGGAAGAAGGCCCTTGCTGAGGGCGCCTCCGGCGTCTTCAGCAACGGCAGGGATCAGAAGTCCAGGAACGACAAGTCCCGGAAGGATGCCGCCCTGATCGCCCGCCTGTACCAGGAGATCGGCCTGCTGAAGGCAGAACGGAATTTCTTGGCGGAGCGGTCCGGTCCATGAGTCCGGCCAGGCGGCGGCAGATGGTGGACCGGGACCAGCCATCCCTGTCCCTGGTGCGCCAGTGCGCACTGCTGGCGGTGAGTCCTCACCCGGTTATTCTGCCCCAACTAAGGGAGACCCGAGTAGAGAACAGAGGTCAACAACCACCTCATCCCGGCCGTGTAACTGCCGTTACTCATTTGGGAAACACTTTACCGTATTCTTGACATTCCGCCACCGCCAGGAAAAGTGGCGGATGCAGAACTTACTTAACATATTTGACGCATTACTTACGACTGATGTTAGAATGACGTCTGTAGAGATGCTGTCCGGTAGTACGGCATCTTCACATTGGGATGGGGTGCTGTTCCGACGTGTCATCATCGAGCCTCAGAGATCGCCCCGCAAAGCAAGTTTCTTCAGTAGGTCCACAGTGCGCCTCCCTGCCGTATGGTGGCCAGGTCATTCACCCTCCACCCCGCTGGAGATAGACCCGCATCCCGCGCCATCTTCACAGGAGGGCTTCAGTGTTCGATGCCAGAGATTTGGAAGTTTCGACATCGGCGTCCATGGAGAAACGACCGGAACCTGACTCTGCTATTGGAGTAACCCCACTTTGATCGAGAAGAAATCAAGCCCAAACTTTATACCGGCCGACGGCATGACACTCGACGAAGCCTATTACAATTACGTAAAGAGTTCGCGGTCTCACGATGATTCGGTCTCCAGTCCTGATACGGATAAAGATCAGGCGCCGTCACTTACATTTGCTGACATTATTGCCCACGCCAACAAGCAGGCAGACCGCGTGCTTGCGAAAGGAGATGGAGAACGCCCCAAGGCCACGGAACTTGCCCAGTGGTTTGAGAGCGGAGACTGTCCGCCCGAGGCCCTTAGCGAGTTGTGCATCCGGTTGACAGAGTTGCTTGGGGAAAAGGTGCAGCCCCCCCTGAGGTTCTTTGGGGCCATCATCAACTGTGAGCCTTTCTTCGTATCGGTAGGCGACTTGCATGACAAGTTCCTCAAAGCCGTGGACGACGGCCAGAACCCACTGTGGCCACTGGCCCCCCTTGTCACTGCCTGGCAGAGTCGTCCGAGGCCAGTGCAACCAAACACCCGGACCACCAAGCGGGTAACCCCCGCCCTTCTGGCCATGTCCAACACCCCTGCACGTCAAAACGGCAACATGCTCTTCAGCCCTCCAGCCCACGCAACTGAGGGTCCAGATGGCGACCAGATGGTCATGCCCGGATTTGGGAGACAGGACACGGCCTCACCAGCGCTGCCGCTGGCCCTGTATGATCTGGGCGCCGGACCGGCAACCAGCCCCGGCAGGGGCGCCCCCTTGGCTTTGAGGATGTTTGTCGAGTCTGTCCTCAGCGTCCCCATGGAAGAACGGGAACGGGGACAGCCAGTGGCGATGTCGGTCTCACTCAGGGACTTCCTTGCGTGGCTTTATCCCAGTCGAATTCCCAGTCCGGCGGAATACTGGCCCCGGCTGATGGCAGCCATTGAAGCCCTGGACAGCAGGGAGGCCCGGATACCTCTCTACGATCCCCAAACCAACCGAAGTGAGCTGCGCCGGGTGGTGTCCGTAAGCGGAATACCGCGAGGCCCTGGTGCGCTGGATGAGTCGGTCCGCATTATCGTTGACCTGCCACCCGGATCTGGAAAGGGACCACAAGTCTCTGACAGGCTCCGATGGTGGGGTGTAAGATCGGCCCCAGCCTACAGGTTGCTGATCAATCTAGCTTACCAGTGGTATAACCCAGGAGTTACCATAGTGCCCGTGGGCAAAGGTAAGGCAAGGCACTGGGTTCAGGCAATGGACCCTGACCGCTATCCAAAGATAAGTGATAGTGACTTGATCTCCCTGGCCTTCCCGACAACACGCAGAGATCGAGGTCGTCGGTTTTCTGAGGTGCTAGCAGTAGCTAGGCAGCTTGAGAAGGCCGGAGAACTCAGGATCGTAGAGGGGAAATTCCTCCCACCGACTGTTTCCACTAGTCGTCGTTAGCCTGACCAGAGGCTGGCCCCGGTCACGGGCATCTACCCACCCCAAACTCCCAGGCTGAGATTCAGAAACGACCGCCACAGGTTCTCCGAGCTACCACATCTTGTCCTCCCCAACACACCGTCGTTTGTCTGACCAAGCGATTCTGCTGATATGACAGACTGAACCTCCAGCATGGCATAGATAAGACTGTTCACAGCACCACGCCCGGACTGCGACAAAAAAGCGCCTCGAGCCACCTCGCCTACTTGGTTTCTCTCTCGCGAGTCCCGTACCGGTTCCTCAGGTCTTAAGATCTCCTAATTTCGAAGCCGCTAACCATCAATTAAACCGTCGTTTGTCTGACCAGATCGCAGAGCAACGCAAGGAATTATCCATAGCCATCTCCTCAGAGGACCCAGGATCAGTACTCCCCCAAAGGTCTTCTGATACGGGGAGCGCCTACCGTCGTTAGCTTGACCACAGCACGGCAGTCGCTCCATTTGTTCAAAATAGAAAATACGAACCGCAACCGATCCACCCACATATGGCAACACTAAATCATCGTTTGTCTGACCAACCTCCATCTAATGAAGGGAACTCCCTGCCCCCCAGGACCCAGCCGCCGGCTGGAGATTAGCAGTGAAAAGGGCCGGCGCCCGGTAGCACATTGTTACCTGAACTATGCTCACCATCGTTTGTCTGACCAGAAATGGGTACCCAGGGCGGACCAATGACCTTGGCGAGGCCGACCAATGTACTTGGCGATTTCGCCGATTACTGCGCTATAGTTCCTGGCGTTTTACAGCCCTGCAGCCCAACCGCGTCACCATGCACCAGGGCGTCAACCAAGCACTGAGCACCAAAATAGCGCCGGGGAGAAAGAAACCTAGGTGAACCGGAGCAGAGATGAATCCCTGCACCCACAGGTCCACGCTATCGAAAGAGGATTCTGGACCTCGCAAGAGAGTATCGAAGCAAAGCGGTGAGAAGCCGCCAACAGTGCCATCAGTTAACCACCGCACTAGTCAAGAGCCACTGCCTCATCGCCACCGAGGACCTGAAGCTCCGCAACATGACCACATACTCAATGGGTACTTGCAAGAACCCGCCACACGAGTAAAACAGAAATTCGCCCTCACCCGCCCTTCTCCGCAACAGTCCCTGGGGCTGATAACTTCACAGCTCAGCTACAACGCAGCATGGACCGGTGTGCATCCGGTGGCAGTAATCCCGCCTATAACTCAGGTACCTGCAGCCAATACGGTGTCAGGAACTCAGGCAAGGCTGTGAAATACCATCTCTTCAGGTGTGAAAGATACGGCTGAAAAATGGACCGATATCAATACTCGGCAATACACAAACTCGTACGCGGGCCCGGAGGGCCCATCTGGGCACGCATAACCCTGTCTTCCGACGCAGGGAACGAAGGCAGGACAATAGCGCCCTCCAGGATCGTCTTGTATGTGTTTCCCCAATCAATCTCCACTCACACAAAGCGAATACCGTCGTTTGCCTGACCACCAAGCTGAAAAATGATTGTTAAAACGCAAGCCCAAGGCTCCGGGTCTCTGCGGAAATTCCCTGCATCATCGTTTGCCTGACCAAATCACCGCTAATGAGAATCTACTCTGATCTACCCAATCTGTACTGTTCTCACGGCCTGAACAGATGAGAGCTAGCGAGTAGCCTCGTTCCTGCTTCCACCGCCGTTGTCCGCCAAGGGGCCGGTCTTACACAAGCGTCCACAGGCAGGGACCGTGTAGCTCACGACCCGTACTCTCTGATGTTCAATGCCGCGTTGGCGTCCCGGTTATGCCTGGCGCCGCATCCCGGGCATTGCCACCGGCGAATGGTCAACTCCAGCCTCTGAGCCCTGTAACCGCAAAGCTGTTCCATTCAATGATGCGATCATCGTTTGTCTGACCATTGGCTGGTCCAATTCAGCTCGGCGCAGGGATCCGAGACGACTGAAGCGGAGTACGAGATTCTGCAGCGATATGAGCTCAATGTATTGATCGGTTCCTACCTTGGTGGACCCAGAGTAGGCAGAGACATATCGAATTCTCATACGAAAGACTGTTTTTTCCAGGTCTTCAAAACACTATTTATGGGTTATGGGGAATAAAGGGGCCCCATAACCCATAAATCCCTACCCCTCCTCTGTAGAGGTAGGGGTAGGGGTAGTGGCACGCTAATTTTTGTGATTTTGAACGAGGAACTGGAGATGGCTGGTCAGACTGTCCGGGCTTTTGGTCAGGCTAACCGTGGTTTTTGTCAAGCTAGCCGGGGTATTGGTCAGGTTAGCGACGCTTTCGATGTACAGGACAGACGAACCCATGCTTCCGCACGGTATGGGCTATCCGATAGCATCTCTTTTGAAGAAGGTCATATCGAGATGGTTTCTCGGAGCGTCCTGTTTTGGAAAATACTGGGACGGCCCTGCACTAAGTTGCCCATAAGAGTAATAACCAGCAACATTGGTTAACGACAACTACAGCCGTCTGCCCTGAGGTAACCACATCCGGCAGCTTGAACCAGCGTCTCTTACTGATACTTGCCCATAGCCACGCGGCGCCAGGCGAGTTTACACTTCAAACTGGTCCTAGCCATGCAGACCGATTCTCTTCGATTCCGAGCTCGCAGCGTAGACTTGGTCAACACCCGGAAGTAGGGCGCCAACCTTACATTAGAGGGAGTCCACGGCTGGACTCAAGGGCGGAAAGCGCAAGCAGCCCACCATACTCGCGGTAGGCGAGGACGTGATGTTCCTGGACGGGGAAGCGCTGGCTGGCGGTGATTCCACCGTAGGTGAAACTGTTCCGGAGGAAGGGAGAACCAAGCCGAGAAGAGGGGTTAACACCCAGCTCAGGCTGACCGTGTAACCGTTGTTACTCTATTGGATTACCCCTTAGACTGTGTTTGTTCCTCAGTATCAGGCTCTTGTTTTCTTAAGAGTCGAAATCGTAACGGCCCCGGGCAGAAGTGTTTCCCTCGGGGCTGATTGCTTCCCACCTTAGCTGGTCATTAGAAGCGTCCCATCGAAGCTGAACGCTTTCCCCCGGACCTCTATAGTTTCCCTTGATGGAACTTAGTTTCCAGTTGCCGGCTGTGCCCTTTTGCTCCTGTCCTGGCTGGTCCGTTCGCTGCAGATTCCACAGGGCTCGCACTGCGCCCAGCCAGTCGGTGGAGCCGGCGTAACTGTAGCTCGAAGACTTGGGTGGATGTGCCAGTAGGAGCACTGTGCAGTCATTGGCCTGTGCCCAGTCGTCCCAGTGGGACACAAAGGCGCGTACCAGGCCACGGGAGTTTTCTTGGCTGGCATAAGCTGCTGCCAGGGGGTCGATTACAAGAAGCCTGGCATCGCGGTCCTGGCACAGTCTCCGGATTCTCTCTCCGCTTCGCGTGAGTTCGGCCATAGAGGAAATGTGGCTGCCCTGGGCCGGAGCCCAGACGGGACCCTCGCCCATCATATTTGCAATCGTGAGATTCTCTAGACGCTCCGGCTTTACCCAAGGAGCGGCTTTTCCCGAAATCTGGTTCAGCCTCCGATAGAACTCCTCCGGCTCGTCCTCCCAGGAAGCGAAAACCACGGGCATACCATCTTCGGGAACCGCGTTTCCTAATTGGAGAATGCCGTCGGGAGCCTTGAGCCATGCCCGGTCCTCTCCGCCGGACGCAATGCCAGCGGCCAGTTGGAGGGCGAGCCTGGACTTACCTGCTCCGCCCTCGCCCGTTAGCATTGTTACCCGGCCGGCCGGCAACCAGTCCTCGACCAGCCACTTCCTGGATGTGGGCTGCTGGATGCCCCATCGGGCTGTTCGGATGGGCCGGGCACTTTCGATGGCGTTCTTAAGAATTTGAAGGGAGGCCCGGTCTGGTTGCGTGGCTGCAGACAGCAAGTTCTGCCGGTAACCGGATGGCGCCGGACCAGTGCCGTCCCCAACATCCGTTAAAGCCCGCAAGGCATCCACATATTCCTGCGGATCCAGAATCCCGCCTTCGATCTTTTCCTCAAGGCTGAAGAGCAGTTCCAGGGCTTGTTGGTGCGCCGTCGAAATTAGCTCTTCGCCCTCTAGGTTGGAGATGGTGTCGTGGCCGTTCATAATCGCTCCAGGTTTTCCGTCGTCAGTATGGTGGCCTGCCTCTGGGCTTCCCATTGAGGCCAGCCGTACTTTTCCCGTAGATTTTCCGCGAAAGCAGGCCAGAGTTTTGCCTCATTGTGAAGTGGTGTCAGGGCCGCGGCATCCGCCGCATCTTTTCCGAGGGTTGGGCGTACGGCCCGGGCCCGGCCGCCGGCGACGGTAATGGCGGCCCTAAGCCTGTTCGCTCCGGCAATACCGGCAGCGTCGTCGTCTGCATGTATAACTACACCCTCGGAGGCCTGGGCCAGCCAGAGGGCCAGGTCCTCATTGCCCATTCCTGCGTCCCCCATGGTGGCCACGGCCGGTCCGGGAGAACGGGCGGCCAGGGCCAGGGCGTCAGCAACCCCCTCGGCCACCCTGACCGGGTAGGGGAGACTTGACAGGACCGGGCATCCTATGACCAAGAAGCATCCCTGCTTGCTTCCCAGGGTTCTCTTGGATAGCCCGCCCGCGGCAGCGGGTCGGTCCAGCGACGGTCTTCCATCAGCACCAATGGCGATGATTTCAAGGGCTGACGGCCGGGGAAGCCCGGGCCATGCTGCCTGCCACCGGGGGAGCGGCGCCAGCAGTGCGACGATGGACCCGGCCCCAGTGTGGGGACCGGGAAATGTGGACGCTGCGTCGATCCACCGGAGTGAGCCGGGCACCTGCACTTCCGGGTGCCACAGGTTCCGGTGCTGCATCCATCGGCGGGTCGGGTGGTCACCATAAGGTATCGGGCCCGACCGCTCCCATGTTTTCAAGGTCGCGGTGTCCTGGCGCTTGCTTCGGTTATGCAGCCGGCCCGGGTTTGGCATTGTTCGGGATTTCCATTGGTATCCGTGCCCGATGGCCGGGGAAATTATGGCTTCCCGCAGTTCATCTTGACGCTTGCAGTCAAAGCAATGGACGCTGATCCAACCTTCTTCGTCTAGCCAGATCACTGCGGACGCGTTGCGCTTCCTGTGTTCCAGCGGACAATAGAATGTCCACTCCGTGGAGCTTCGGCCCGGTCTGACCCCCCGCAAGTGCGGCAGTATGGAGGTAACAATCAGGTCGAGGGATTGATTGGCTCGGTCTCGAGAACTGGCAGAGGACACAGCCGCCCTTACCTCCCACCTACTTGAACACAGTGACCCCATTGGGACCCTGGCGAAGTATTCGTTATTTTACCACCTATGAGGCATATACAGTCAAAATACTTACTGTTGGATGACCCAGTGAGTGCAGTGTTTGGGAAGCAAGGCCATCCCAACTGGAAAACTCCGTGAAAGATTAGCCTATGCCAGGTTAACATTGACGAGTTTCCTAAGGTTACTGTGGGCTATGGGCCCCGAGTGAAGCGGTAGAAGACGACCGCACTGTTCTAAAATAAGAGCCGGTTTCGTCAGAGGCAATGGCATTCCTTTGGAGAGTCTAAGTTCTCAGGGGGAGACTCTGCAGCTTGGGAGAACCAGATCCCTCTGAAATCACACGAAACGGTGCGCTCGCCAGTTGGAATGCCCCGCGCTGTTTGGAACGCATGTGTTTTCCAGTTTTGTACTGCCGTAGAGGCCCGGCTGAGTAGGGTTCAACTCCTTCCAAAGCTGCTGAATGCCCTTGACTATAGAAACGGTTAGTCCCGTGTGGAAAAGTACAGCATACCAATACAACATATGTACTTATGTACTGTTGAAGAATTTTACATACCAACAAAAGTCGGAATACCCAGGCGCCTGGAATTGACTAGTATGTAGTCGGACCAGCCAGTGTCAGGCATAGCCTATTCAGCACTAGCCGCGGCTGGCGGGCTGCGTATCTTCGCCCCAACCGACTCCTCCGCCAGCACCGGGCCGTACTGCGCCTGCAGGTTCAGCCAGAACTGGGGAGTCTATTCCGGGCGGCTCTGACCCAACTTGCGTTGGATCAGATGTTACTCATTTGGATTACCATTCACGAGTTGGTTGGAAGTTGCCATACGGGATTGGGCACAGGACCGTAAGGCCGGCAACACGGAAAAGGAGGATGGTGGATGTGTCCTCGTGCATTTTGCCACCGCTTGTCCAGTGAGTCTCCGGTTCAATTATGCGCTGTGGCACCGCCGTCTGCAGACGTGGTTGTAGAGGCCGCACAATAGTAAGTTAAGAGTTGGCCGGAACGGAACCACTGCATGTAGCGTCCGGCAACTACCTGACTGGGTCTGTAGATTCCAGTCCGTCTTGTCCCTGTCCGCACTGACAGCGGCTTCTTGACACTGTGGATGACGCGTCTCTAGCCTCAAGATATGAGCTTCACCTAGATACCGGGGTGAAACCAAGACTGCCATGACTTGGAGGCCGCCATGCCCGTGCTCCGCAAGGAGGGTCCCTACATCTGGGTTACCTGGGTTACAAAACTCCTGATCGGCGACGACAGCTGCGAACATGCCTCCTGGTTCAAGACCCAGTTCGACGGCAAGAGCTGGACGAGGGCCGAACGGGTCAACAACCTGGCCCGCTGGCAGGTCGGCCACACCGATATGCTCAACGCCAAGGCACTGGACTTTCGGGAGCAGGGCTACGACGTGAGCCGCGAGGCCCAGAATCACTTCACAATCAAAGGAAGGCAGGCCACCATTGCCGGCAAGCCGGACCTGATTGCCCGCCAGGGGGACCTGGTCTGGGTCGCTGACGTGAAAGCGGGCCGGCCTAGGTCCTCCGATCTGGCGCAGGTCATGATCTACATGTACCTCTTGCCCATAGCCCGTCCCGAGCTGCGGGGAGCAACCATCAAGGGCGTCGTGGTCTACGGCAATCGGGAGCATGAGATCCAGCCCGAGGAGGTGGACCCCGTCTTCGTCCAGTCCCTGCAGGGACTCATCCACCGACTGGCCGCTCTCGAACCTGCCGCCAAGGTACCTAGTTGGTCCGAGTGCCAGTTCTGCGACATTAGCAACGTCCATTGCCCGGAGCGGGTTGAGCAGCCTGCCAGTTCCGTGGTCACCACGGACCGGTTCTGACCTGTCCGTGCCGTTGGCTGCTGGCTATCAGGTTACTGATCGGTCTTCAATTTCAAGACATAGCGGTCAACGATGTCAGCGCGGGCAAGCAGTGGTGCGGGCTCCTCGCGGTTCTTCCCCAGAGGAACAAAGATCTCGGCTCCAAAGCCCGTATCCCCTGGGCTCAGGACTCGCAATTCGGCCAGGCCCTTGAGTAAGCCTGGTGTCAGGGGAGGATCGTTGCCCGCGCCGGACCATGGCATTATTCGCCTCAGGTGGTAGTCGAAGCAGTATCTTGTGTTTTCTTTTACCGGCGCCGAGGGAGGCCTTTTGGGTTGCGGTTCCTCAAGCGGAGTCTGTTTAACCTCCCTATTTCCGGCTTGACCGAACACTAGCCAACACTTGAATGGCGATATAGACGGGCTGACTTTCAACCTCACAGCCTGAATAGGCTCTTCAGTTTGTCCACTACCACCTTCCGCTTGAGGCCCTGGATGGCGCGGGTGATGGGTATTCCCTTGGGGCAGACCGCGGTGCATTCGAATATGGTGTGGCAGCGCCACAGGCCTTTCTCACTGGCGACCGTTTGGAGTCTCTGCTTCCCAGAGGCGTCCCGACTGTCCGAAACCAGGGCGAAGGCCCGGTTCAAGGCGGCCGGCCCGAGAAAGTGAGAGTCCAGCCCCGCCACCGAGCAGGCGGAGTAGCACAGCCCGCAGTAGATGCACTCTCGGTGGGGACTGATGGTCTGCCGCTCCCTGGAGTCGGCCGACAGAACCACTGGCTCTAGAACACCCGGCACAGGTGTCAAGCTGGGGTCGACTCCCCGCAAATGGTCAAAGAACAACCCCGGGTCGGTTACCAGATCTCGTATCACGGGCAGATGACGCAGCGGCTGCACTCGCACCTTACCGCCGCCGTTTCCCGCTGCGGCGCCGAGCCGGGTTCCGCAGGCCAGCCCTTCCCTGCCGTTTATTACCGTGCCACAGGTGCCGCACATCCCTACCCGGCAGGCCCTGCGGAAGGCCAGCGAGGGGTCCACGTTGCGTTGCACCCAAGTAAGCGCGTCCAGCACGCTCATGGTCTCTTCGACCAGGGGTACGTCAAAGTCCTGCCAATAGGCCGCGGGATCTTGTTCCGACGACCCGCGTCTTACCGACAGCGTAATGGTGTCCACTTGGCAACCTCCAGGGCTATTCGGTCTGCTAGAGAATGAAGGCCAGGAGAGCCCAGGCTCCGTAGATGAAAGTGACCACGCCCAGCAGCCACAGGCCCGTCGTCATCCCGGCGGCGTGCCTGGCGGCGGGGCCCCACTCCAGAAGGATGTTTCGCATCCCGTTCAGCCCGTGATACAAGACCAGCGCCAGCAGGGAGAAGTCAATGAATATGAACAACCCCTGGGCCAGGCGCTGTTTCACTATCTCGAACAACACCAGCTCTTCCTGGTGGCCCCGCACCACGTCGCCGAGGCCGGAAAAGTGGGTCATCCAGATATGCACTCCCACCAGGAAAATCAGGAGGAAACCGCTGACCCGCTGGAGAAACCAGGGCCAGAACCCGGTAACCATCTTTTCCTGTTGGCTCGTTGACGGCGCGGACATATCCCCTGGCCTCGGCCCTTCGGTGGTTATTCCCTGAAAATCAGGGGCAGGCTGAAGTATCCGGCCACCCCGGTTATCGCGGCGGTGAGCAGCATACAAATCCAGAACATCAGTGCCTGCTGCCTGATGGCGATTCCGGCATCGAACAGCAGCACCCGTACGCCGTTCAGGGCGTGGTACAACACCGCGGCAATGAGAAACAGGTCCAGGACTACAAAAAAGGGTTTTTGAAGGAAAATAAGCACGGCGTCGAAGGTGTCTGCTCCGGCCCGGGCCGTGGAAATCACCGCTATGTGCAGGAAGAGGTAGCCAACCAGGGCCACGCCGGTCAGCCGTTGCAGGAACCAGGCCCACCAGCCGGAACGGGTACCCGAGTAACGGTCCTGGAAATTGCCGGGGTGCAGCGATAGATATCGGAAGGAAAATGCCACCGGAGTCCCCTAGAAGAGTTCCGTTTCGGGCTTCTGCTCTTCACCGATGCGCCCGTACACCGGGGCCTTCAGCCCGTCATACAGGGCCGACAATTGCCGGTTAATGTCGTCGTTGACTTGCGTGAAGAAGCTGTTGCCGTGGACGTCGCCCTCCACCAGAAGGGGCCCCAGCCGGTCCACTTCGAAGGTCCAGAGGGCCTCGGAAATGCCCAGCTCTTTCACCCAGTACACACCCAGGACCTTCTTGATGGCCCGCCCGTAAATCGCCCCCAGCCCATAACCCAGGGTGGTGAGACATACGGCGCCGTGCTTCCGGAAAACTTCCTGGTAAACCTGCTCGGACATTCCGGCCTTGCCAACCACGGCCTTCACACCAAACTGCTCCAGCAACTGCGGCATGTACTGGGCGTAACGGAAACCGGCAGTGGCCTGGAGGGAAGCGACCTCAAACTCTCCTGGAGACACTTCCACGCCCGCGGGAGAGGACTGCAGGCTTACATTGGTCAGTCCCCGGAGATCGATGGGCGGCTCATTGCCGTCGAACAGCATGTGCTGGTAAACCCCGTCCCGGGCGGTATAGACCGGCCCGCTGAGGTACACCAGGTCTCCCGCGGCCAGCTTTTCGATTTCGTCGGACACCAGCGGACAAGTAAGTTCCCACTCCCTGCTTTGGCCTTGCGACAAATTCAGTCCTCCTGCTCCGGCAACCTGCACCCAGGTTTTATTCTATGCCTTCACGGCGGTAGTACGGGGTGAACCACTGTGGGTCCTCGCGAAATTCAACCTCACCGCTAGGGAAAACCCGGGCCACCGAACGGCGATAGGCCGTGCAAAACTGGGAAATCGCGATGGGCAGGCCGCCGGTGTGGGTGTAGGCAATTTCAACGTGGACATCCAGAGCGGTGGTGTCGCCGCCGACCCCCATGACGCCAAACCCGGTCTGATTGGCCAGGCGCCGCAGTTCCTCTTCCAGGGCGGCCACCTCCGGATCCGGATGCCGGTCGCCGATCAGTCTCAGGCAGGCCGCCTCCTTGGAAAGGGTCATTGCCTGGTCCTTGGTGCCGCCCAGGCCAACTCCCACCACAACGGGAGGACAGGAGAGACCGCGACGGGCGAACTCGGCCATGTTGTCCAGCAGGAACCGTTTTATCCCGTCGGTGCCGTCGGCGGGAAACAGCATCCGGTAATCGGTCCCGAACAGGCCCCCCTTGTGTACGGCAATAATGTCTATCCAGTCACCGCCAGGCTCGAACGAGTAATCTATGTTGGGGGCAAAGACGCCCGTATTGTTGCCCGGGTTCCGCCGGGTCAACGGATGGACGCGATTGGAACGCAGTTGAATGTCCTGGGTTACGTCGGCCACCGCCTGGCGCAAAGCCCGCTCCAAGGCCACGACCCCGCCGTCTATCCGGGCTTCGTTCCCCAGCTTCACGTAGTAACGCGGCAGGCCGGTGTCGCCGCACATGGGACGGGCGTCGACCACCGCCAGCTTGGCGTTTTCCAGAATCTGGCCCAGTATGAAATGGGCCAGGGGTTTGCTCTCCCGTTCCCAGGCCTCGCCGAAGGCCGCCAGCCCGTCCTGGGGCACCACTATGGCGGCCCGCTTGTTGGTCTCGTATGCTACCTGGTAGATAAGCTCCCGCGAAATGGCGGTGGACGTGGTGGACATGGCATTACCCTATCGATTATGTATCAACCGGCCCGCACAAGGCCGGTCCGGCGACGGACCCTTTACAGTTCCCCAAGTCCGCTAAACATACCATAAGGGTGATTCCATTGAAAGGACGCTGCTAGGGCAGGTTGCCGCCCTGTCGAATCTCCCCTATATTGGGCGAACGGACAAGCAGGCAAGGCACGCTCCCACGACAGGCCCGGTCGAGGAAGGCATGCAGGAACAACTGGACGCGGACATTCTGATAATCGGCGGCGGCGGAGCTGGACTGATGGCGGCCCTGCACGCCTACCGGAAAAACCCCCACCTGAATGTCGTGGTCGTCGCCAAGGGCCAGATTGGCCAGAGCGGCTGCACTCGCATGGTGCAGGGCGGCTACAACGCGGTCCTGGACCCGGAGGATTCCTTCGAAAGGCACTTCGAAGACACTATCCGAGGCGGAGGGTTTATCAACAACCAGGAACTGGCCTGGCTGCTGGTCAACCAGGCGCCCCGCATTATCGGGGAACTGGAGTCACTGGGCTGTTTCTTCGACCGGGACAGCCGCGGTTACATCTTCCAGAAGGCCTTCGCCGGCCAGAGTTTCGACCGCACGGTCCACCGGGGAGACCTCACCGGCATCGAGATAATGTCCCGGCTGAAAGAGAATGTCCTGGCATCCGGCATGACCCTCCTGGACGAGCACCGCGCCGTCTCGCTTCTGCACGATACCAACGGGGGAATTGCGGGAGCGCTGCTGCTCAACGTCCGTTCCGGTGAATTCATAACCGTGGCAGCCAGGGCCACCCTGATGGCTGCCGGCGGAGGCGCCAGGATGTATTCCTTCGCCGCTCCCTCGCTGGAAAAATGCGGGGACGGCATGGCCCTGTGTTACTGGGCCGGCTGCGCCCTGCAGGACATGGAAATGTACCAGTTCCATCCCACCGGGCTGGTCGCCGGCCGTACCATCGTAACGGGCGCGGTTTTGGAAGAGGGCCTGAGGGGCGCGGGGGGCCACCTGCTGAATAACCTGGGTCAAAGGTACATGGAACGCTACGACCCGGAGCGTATGGAACGGTCCACCCGGGACATGGTGTCCCGGGCGGGGTACCTGGAGATCCAGGGAGGACGGGGCACTCCAGACGGGGCCGTCTTTCTGGACGTGTCCCACTTGGGCGCCGAATTCGTGGAACAGTCCTTCCCCGGAATGGTCGCACGCTGCCGGGAAGTAGGCTTCGACCTGGCTAGGGAACCGGTGAAGGTATGTCCCACTGCCCATTTTCATATGGGGGGAGTACGAATAGACGAATTTTGCCGCAGCGGCTTGGATCGTCTATTTGTAGCCGGTGAGGACTCGGGAGGCGTTCACGGGGCCAACCGGCTCGGTGGAAACGGGGTTGCCGAGTCCACCGTGTTTGGCGCCCTGGCCGGGGACGCCCTGGCCGAGTTTGTCGAAGACTGGACCCTGCCCATTGTGGCGCCTCGCCAGGTGGACTCCTTGGTGGAAGGCGCCACTGCCCCCTTGGGTGCGTCCGGCTCGGGCAACATTTTCTCCATCCGCCAGGAGGTAGAGGCGCTGATGTGGGACAAGGGGGGAATTGTGCGCGATGGTCCGGGCCTGGAGTCGGTTCTTTCTTCGCTGGAAGAACTGGCCCAGCGCTCCCAGGCAGCCTCGGTACCGCCAATACGCCAGTACAACCAGGCCTGGCAGGAGTGGCTGGACGTGCGAAGCCTGATAACGGTCGCGCAAATCACCTGCCTGAGCGCCCTGGCCCGCCGAGAGTCTCGCGGCTCCCATTACCGCAGCGACTACCCTCAGTCCAATGACCACGACTGGCTGTGCAACGTGATGATTCAGCAGGACTCCCAAGACCGGACCAGGGTATGGCAAGAAGAAGTGGAGTTCACGCGACTCCGCCCCGGGGAATAGTTAACCGGACAACCTCGCCCAGTCCCTTGCCCGGCTCAGACTTTGCACCTGGCATTCTCTATTGTGAAGCTGCCGGGGTCCACGTCTCGGAAACCACTGATGCGAGTCTGGTAGGTGGCCGGTGGGACCTTTGCCCCAGCAACGGTGCGGGCTGGCGAAGAAGCCTTTACTTTGTTGGAAGCCATGCCCCCAAAAGTAGCAGGACAGGTGTTCGCAATGCCAGTGCCGCTTGGGCAAAGCGAAAAAGAGAACCACCTTGAGAAGTGACTAAACACTACCGATGACTAATGTACACCTGCAATTGGTTGAACATTTCCCAACCCTAGACCAAGCAGCGCCCCTGGCCAGATAGGACTTGCCCGACGAGTACGGGATCCTGCGCCGCCGTCTGGACGCCGGATGGGTCACCAGGGCAAGCGGGAGTTTGTTCAGGTCCTCAGGCTGATGGAGGAATTCACTCAGCAGCATGTTCATGAAGCGGTCAGGGAAGCCCTGCAACTGGGCGCCCTGGGTTTTGACCCGGTTGAACATATGCTGCTGTGCGAGATTGAGCATAAGGCGTCCCGGCTGGATATGAATCTGGATCTCTATCCCCACCTGCCCCAGGTGAGGGTCCAGACCACCCGTAGCCGGGACCACCTGAGCCTTCTGCCAGGGTGGTGAACCGGCGAAATTAGTTGACGTTTAGCAAGGCCTTGGGATGTGAATGCCAACTGTTCGATCTGTCGTGGTTGTACAATATGCACTGGCTGCGGTTGGTCCCCGGGGCCGGGGCACTCTCTTCCCCCTCCTTTGGCCAAGAAAAACTGGAATGCGGCCCCAATCCGGTTTGGGCACTGGCCTGATCGGGGATCAGTTCGGTGTTCCCGGCTGAGAGACCAGTGCGGAGCCGTCTTGCACTCTGGGGGCGGCGATCCGCCGGAGGCGGATCTTGAGAAATGGTTTACGGCAATCCTGCCACTGAAGTCATCATATCTACAACGCTGGCAAAGCAAAATGGCTGAAGGCTTATGAACGAGTACGCCCTGGCAATCGACGTGGGGGGCACCTTCACCGACATTATCCTGCTCAACATGACCACCGGTGATGTACATCTGCTCAAGACCCCATCCACTCCCTACGACCCTTCCCGGGGCTTCGTCACTGGCATCTCCCGGATACTTGAAGCCCATGGCGTAGCCTTCTCTCAGATCCGCCGCATTTTCCACGGCACGACTATTGCCACTAACGCCATCCTGGAGGGCAAGGGCACCCCGGTGGGCCTGCTGGTATCCGCCGGGTTCAAGTACGTGCTGGAAATTGGCCGCCACAACATGGCCCGCATGTCCAACCCCCACGTCTGGGTCAAGCCGGAACGCCCCGTTCCCCCGGAACACGTCCTGGAAGTCCCGGAACGGACCGCTTTTGATGGCGCTATCCTCGAAGAACTGGACGAAGACGCAGTACGGTCGGCGGCGGCCCGCTTTCGCGATGAAGGCATCGAGTCCATTGCCGTCTCCCTGACCCATTCCTACGCCAACGCCTCTCACGAGCGCCGGGTTCGGGAACTGGTGCAGGAAGAGTTTCCAGCGGCCCACCTGTCTCTCTCGTCCGAGGTGTTGCCGGTGTTCCGGGAGTATGAGCGGACTATAACCACCGTCCTCAACGCCTACGTCATGCCTCGGGTCAGCGGCTACGTTGAGAACCTGGACCGGGAACTGGAGGATCTGGGAGTAGAAGCTCCCCTGCTGATAATGAAGTCCAACGGCGGCGTCATCGGCGCGGAGACTGCTATCCAGCAGCCGGTACATACCGCCCTATCCGGCCCGGCGGCGGGCGTAATGGCCGCTATCGACGTGGCGGCCAACGCCGGGGTTGAAGACTGCATTTCTTTCGATATGGGCGGCACCAGCACCGACGTTTCCCTGGTCAACCGCCGCACCCCGAACGTTACGCTGAACGGTCAACTGGGCGACTGGCCGGTGCAGCTCCCCATGCTGGACATCGCCACCATCGGCGCTGGCGGCGGCAGCATCGCCTGGCTAACGGCGGCCGGCAACCTGAATGTGGGCCCCCGCAGCGCCGGCGGCGCGCCCGGCCCCGTTTGCTACGGCCAGGGCGGGACCGAGCCCACCGTCACCGACGCCAACCTGGTGCTGGGCCGCATCGACGATGACATTGCAGGGGGTGTTCTGTCCCTGGACGTACAAGCGGCCAAGGAGGCCATCCAGGAGAAAATCGCTGGTCCCCTGGGACTGGACCTGCACCGTGCAGCCCACGGGATTCTGCAGATAGTCAATTACAACATGATGGGAGCCATCCGCAACGTCAGCGTGGAGCGGGGTTACGACCCCCGCGAGTTCGCCCTGGTGGCTTTCGGTGGCGCCGGCCCCATGCACGCCATCAGCGTGGCGCGCCTGCTGGATATGACGACCGTCATCGCCCCGCCAAATCCTGGCGTCGCCTCGGCCTATGGGCTATTGGTTGCCGACTTCAAGAACGACTACGCCCGCACTTCCCTGCAAAAGCCGCCCCACTACGACCTGGAGACTATGGAGAAACTCTATCGTGAGCTGGAAAGGGAAGCCGACCATTGGTTCGATGCTGAGGCCATACCCCCAGGTCGCAGGGACGTTGTGCGTTCGGCCGACCTGCGTTACATTCACCAGGGAGCGGAAGTGACGGTGGAGTGGCCGGGCCGGATGGTCAATCCGACCGCATTGGAAACCACCCTTCAACAATTCCACCTTGAGCACAGCCGCACCTACGGTTTCTCATTGGATCAACCCGTGGAGATTGTCACTCTCCGTGTTGCAGCTCGGGGGCGGCAGGATGCGAACATGACGATGCCCCTTTCCCGCCATTCTGATAGCGCGCCTGCCCAGGCATTGGTGGGCCAGCGCCCGGTTTACTTCGACCACATGGACCATTTCGTACCGTCCGACATTTACGATCGCGCCAGGCTCACGCCGGGCACTGTCATTTCTGGCCCGGCCATTCTGGAAAACCTGGATTCCACCGTAGTTATAGACCCGGGTTGGTCTGGTCGTATTGACGAATGTGGCAACTGCATAATGCGGCCGATTTAGCCTTGGAGAAGGTTATCATGTCAGCTACCCCTTCCAAGAATGAAGGCGCCTTCCAGAATCCATCCGTAGACCCTATCACTCTCCAGCTAATCCGCGGTTCCCTGCGTTCCGCACGGCTTGAATGCGAGCTAATCATCGAACGTACCGCCATGTCGGCTTTCATCCGGGAAAAGAAGGATTACACCGTCAGCTTCCTGGATCAAGAGGGAGAGGAAATCTACGGTGAGACCATGGGCAGCGACATTATGGGGTGCGTGTGGGAGCATTACCCAGCGGAAACCATGCACACTGGCGATGTCTATTGGTACAACGACCCCTACATCTCCCGGGGCAGCATCACCCATACACCCGACATGGTGTTCATCACTCCAGTCTTTTTTGAAGAGGAACTGGTAGGCTACTGTCACTCCTTCGCCCACTTCTGGGATCTGGGCGGCTCCCGCCCCGGCAGTATCGGCCCGGCCAATACGGAAATCTTTCACGACGGCACCCTGGTCCCGCCCATCCGCATCGTTGACCAGGGCAGGCTGAACGACGAAGCCTACCGCATTATCCTGCGCAACTCCCGCTACCCGGACCTGCTGGAAGGCGACACCCGGGCCCTGATGGCCGCCGCCCAGCGTGCCGAAGAACGGGTCCTGGAAATCTTCCGTCGCTTCGGCAAAGACACCACCCTGGCCGCCCTCCAACAGGACCAGCAGGAAACTGCGGAGTTTATTCGCGAGAAAACGCTGGAACTGATACCCCCGGGCACCTACTCAACCCGGGACTACATGGACAACGACGGCGTCGGCGATGATTGGCACTCCTTCCACCTGGAGTTGAGCCGGTCCGGGGACAAGATCTCCCTGGACGCAACTGCCAGCGACGATCAAGCCCCCGGGTCCATCAACTTCGTTGCCAGCGAGGGCGCGGTGGCGGCCTACTTCGGCCAGCACTTTCACCAGTACGACCCGTCCCTTACGGCGAATCAAGGCCTGCTGGCATCAGTGGACGAGGTGAAGTTGCGCTCCGGCAGCATCCTGCTGCCCCGGTGGCCGGCGGCCTTGGGCTGCCGGGCCCACACCTTTACCAAGCTGAAGAACGCTGTTCGTGCCGTGGTGGCCCGGGCCAACGGCGGCGATACCATGGCTGCCATGGCCGTTTACGTCATCGCCTACTGGCGGATGAGGGACGCCGAAACCGGGGAGTGGCTGCTCTGCACCGACGGCATCGCAGTGGGACACGGAGCCCGTCCCCTGGCCGACGGTATCGATGCAGTGTACAGCCGCCACAACGAAAACTACCCGGCCGAGTTCATGGACATGGAGTACCCGCTGCGCATGGAGCGGTACGCCATCAATCCCGACTCCGGCGGACCCGGCAAGTACCGGGGCGGTTGCGGAATCATTCGGGACGTACGGCTCCTGGCTTCGGAAGGCACCTTTGGATTACGGGTGGAGAACCACCGCTTCCCCGCCTGGGGCGTGGCTGGCGGCAAGGCCGGGGGGACGTCGAGGGTGGTGCTGAACCCGGGCTGCGATAATGAAAGGGACATCCGCCCCTTCTCGGACGACAACCACTGGCAGGCCGGCGACCTGGTGCGCCTCTACACCGCCGGAGGCGGCGGCTGGGGCGACCCCTTGGAACGGGACATTTACCTGGTGGAAAAAGACGTTCTGGGTGGCTTCGTTTCCTTGGATGCGGCCCGCACCGAATACGGTGTCGTCATCGACCCCACAAGCTTGAAGGTTGACGCCTCCGGCACCGAGGCATTTCGTAAAGACCTGAGCCAGGCCCGGGAGCAACCTAAGCTCTTCCACCGTTTCATCTACTTTGACGATGACGAAGAGGAACGTTTGTGGATTGAACGGAACTTGCCGTTGTGAAAAAGTTTTATTTTGGTCATGCGAGCACGTATAGCCTTTCTTGGGGATCCGGCACAGTCGGACGCCGCCCCATCTCTTCCCGCTTGCTTAAGAAGAACCTGCTCTGGTTTGCCTACTGCGGTACGGAGCGGCTAAGCGCCATCGTCATGCCACAGAGTTCTTCCACGGTCATCTATCCGTTGGCGCGAGTTGAGAAGGAGTGACCCATGCCATTGCTCTTGTTATTGGGAATTGCCCTAGTCGCTCTTGGTATTTGGTGGCTCACCCGCAAGAGAGGCCCCACCGGAGAGGAGCGTATGGAGCTCAGCCGCGCTGAAAATAAGGTTAAGGTGTCTGACCGCTATCAGAAATCTGCACTAATCTGACTAATCTGCACCAATCGTCTCAGGGCAGGCTGTTCCTGCTTCTACCGCCAGGGCTCCCTCAATGGAAGTCTTACCATTGGCGTCCACAGGCAATGACCGAGTAGCTCCCGGCCAGTCTCGAATGTTCAGGGCGGCGTTGCCGTCCCGGTCCAGGATGGAACCACAGCTAGGACAGCGCCACCGGCGCACCTTCAGGTCCAATGGACCA
Source organism: Chloroflexota bacterium (assembly GCA_028874075.1). Taxonomy (GTDB): domain Bacteria; phylum Chloroflexota; class Dehalococcoidia; order Lucifugimonadales; family UBA3495; genus Bin22. The sequence continues at coordinate 5,972 of JAPPLU010000053.1, read as the reverse complement.
CCCTGGGTTCCGCAGCCGTGGCAGAGCCGGCTGCTGGGGAAGTGCCAGTCCGCCTTCACGAATGTGCCGCCTCTCCACTCGGCCTTGTACTCCAGCTGCCGCAGGAACTCAGCCGGGGCCAGGTCCGAGGTCTTCCGTCCCCACCGGCGCTGCCAGCCCCTTAGCGGGAGGCTTTCCACCTGGACAGTGTGGCCACTGGCCGTCACGCGGTGCGACATCTGGTGCAGGAAGTCCTTGCGGATATTAGCCATCCTGCTGTGTCGCCTGGCGACGGCCTGTCGGGCCTTCTCCCGGTTCCTGCTGCCCTGGCGCCGGCGGGAAAGCCGGCGCTGGGCCCGGCGCAGCGCCTTCAGAGAACGCCTGAGGGGCTGCGGAGCGTCCACCTTCTCAATCGTGCCATCGGGATAGGCGATGGTGGCGAAGGTCTTCAGGCCCAGGTCAATGCCGAGGACGCCGTTGCCGCACTGGTGCGGATACTCTGTTGGGTTCACGTCCACCCGGACACTGGCAAACCACCGGCCGGCTTTCTCCTTGATTCGGCACTCCCGAATAACCTTATCTGGCCACCGGAGAGGTTCCTTGGTCCTGACGTCCCCACCTGCTTTCGCCGGTAGGGTCAGGGCCTTGCCGTCCATCTTCACCGTGTCCGGCCCATTGTCAGCGCGAAAGGCCAGGGTCCGGTTCCGGCTGTGGAAACGCGGGCGGCGGTTCTGGCCTCGGTAATACCGCTCGATGGCGTCCACGGCGTCGATCATGCCACCTTTGACGGCGTTCTGGCTCAGCTCCCTGAACCAGGGATGGGCGGCATATTTGACCCGGTTGACCTGGGGCCGGAGTTCCACAGTCTTGAAGCGAAATCCGGGCAGGCGTTTCCCTTCCTCGCGCCACAGGGCAATGAGATCGTTGCGGGCAATCCGGGCCGCGGCGGCATGCCTGCGGAACGCCTCTTCCTGTCGCTGACTGGGTCGAAGCTCTATTACCTGGGAGACCAGCATCCGCCATACACCTCTGCTTCCAGTTTAGTAGCCCCAGAGGGCTACCCGCTAGAGGCTGCTGTCAGCAGCTGCGGAAACAACCCTGGCAGAAATTGGCAGAGAGCGAGAGATTAGAGCATATTACATCCGATTAGTGTAGATTTCTGCGAGCAGTTACAAGCCCTCCCGTCGGAGCAGGTGGCCGTCACGCCCACGCCCACGTCCATTCCGATGGTGGGCCCTTCCTTTACAGGGGACGGCGCCTTTCCGTCCTCCACGCAGAAGCAGGCCAACCAGACGTCAGAAGTCCGGTTGACGGTCACCTCGCGGATGGAACCGGCAAACCGCAGGTATTCCACCATGGCCACCGGGCCAATCTTCGGCAGGACGACCGTCTTTCCTTCTACCCTGACTGTTTCCGGCCCATTGTCAGCCCTAAAGCCCTGCTCGTGCTTCCTTCGCTTGTAGCGGGGAAAACCAACCCGCTGGCCAGTCTTTACCTTCCTGCGGTATTGGCCCCACGCTTCAGCCGACTGGCCAAAATCAATGATGGCGTACTTGGCGGCGTTCTGGGACAGGGCCGCGCCCCAAGGGGCTACCAACTCCTTGACCCGGTTCAACCGGGGTCTCAGGGAGCGTTCACCCAGCCACTCTCCAACTTGCAGGCCAGCCTGGAATTCGGACGCCGCCCAGTTGTAGGCGAAACGGGCGTAACCGGCGTGCTGGAGAAACAGGGACTCCTGCTGCAGTGTGGGCCTCAGGGCAATCCGGTGGGACTTCAACATGGGGAAAGCGTACCCAATAGCCCATATTGAAGGCAACAGGTATCTGTCAGTAGACCCGACTACGGCCATGATGAGCATCAGATAGTATCAGCTATCATCACATAGTAGTAGATTTCAGCCAGCAGTTAGAAACCCTTCGGGACTTCAGCCCCAGTGTGGTAGCCAATCCGTCCATTCTGGAAATTCGGGTAAATGCTGTGCATTGTTGGCCAGTCTGGCAGGTTCCAGAAAAGCGATATTGTAGGTGGTCATCCATTAGTCACTTCTATTGGTCAGAAGCAGCGCTTTTGCTTCCGGAGTACAGACCAAAGCCATGATTGAACCAATTCGAAAAACTGGCAACAAGTGAGCGGTGGGTCAGGGACCCAGGTGATCTGCCGGGTGTTGAGCAAGAGGTCCGCCCACCACAGTTGCCCATGCGTCTTGTTTAACGATTGGCGTCAATCGTATTTGCACTGACCTTGGCATGATGCCAGGTTACCCGGCCGGTAAGACCAAAACGTTTGCCGCCGGAGAGTTCGTGCCAGCGTCCCAGGGCTTCTAACGGCAGGCGGCGTATCGGCTCTCGATACTGAGTGCGACCCGGTTTCTGGACACGCTAAGAGCGTCGGGCAGCAAACAGCTGCAAGCACTGAGGGGGAATCGGGCTGGGCAGTAGTCCATAAGGATCAAGAGGCAGTGGCGGGGCTTTGCACAATGAATCTTTTTTAATTGCGATTCGTTGTGCAGAATCTTTTATTCGACATCTGTGAGGGTTGGTGGATGTTGGGAGTGCCGGCCCACTCCTACCGGTGTTCATGTCCAAGATAGGGTCATGGACTTTCTAAGGAACGTCTGAACAATTGAGATTCATGGGTTTTCTCTAGGTATAAGGGCTTGCCGCGAGAGTCGGTGTCCTCGAGCTTACCGTTTTATTGCTTTTGTAATCCTACCTGAACCCCAGCTTTTGGGGTATTCCAGGTTCGAGAGGCGCACCTCCCCCTGGGTCAGCCAGCTATCAGGGTCTGAGCCCGTTTCAGGTTGGACAACCCCAGCAGCAGGGCCATTCGTTGGGTGTTCTTGGCCAATCCCCGGTAGCGTACTTTGGCATACCCGAAGATCTGCTTCAGGTCCAGGAAGGGGTGTTCCACCTTGGCCCGTACTGAGGCCTTGGCCTTTTCCGCCACTGCCTCCCCACTGTCCGGTTCCAACTTCCGCCGCTTCCCCGGCCTCATGGCCACCTGCCAATCCACCTCCAGGTCCAGGTTCTCCTTTCGCTTCTGCACTCCGACGTAGCCCGCATAGCCCCACACCTGTTTCTCCCCGCCGTGGAACAACCGGTGGGCCTCGGTCACGTCATGCACGTTGGCAGAGGTAGTGCTCAGGCTGTGGACTATCCCCGTCTCCGCATCCACCCCGATGTGCAGCTTCATCCCGAAGTAATACTGGTTCCCCTTCTTCACCTGGCGCATCTCCGGGTCCCGTTCCCCAGAAAGGTTCTTGGAGGACGACGGCGCCGCGATGATGGTGGCGTCCACGATGGTTCCTTCCCTGAGCCGTACCCCCTGCTCTGCCAGGTGGCTTTTGATCTCCTCAAACAGCCCCTGGCCCAACTCATGCCGCTCCAGCAGGTGGCGAAAGTGCAGTATCGTGCTCTCATCGGGGATGGGTTCCGACAACCTCAGTCCGGCAAAGCGTCTCACCGACTCCGCTTCGTACAGCAGGTCCTCCATGGCCGGGTCACTAAGGTTGTAGCATAGTTGTACTATATGCACCCGCAGTATCACCGACAGGAAGTAGGGCCGCCGACCCCGCTGGCCCCGGAAGTAATGAGGTCGAATCCGCTCCTCCAACCTCTCCCAGGGAATCAGACAGTCCATGCGCTCCAGAAACTCTTCCCGCCGGGTCTTGCGTTTCTTGACCTGATAGTCCAAGTCGGCAAAGGTAGGCTGGTCGGTCATGGCTCTCCTCCCGCATAATAACCTGCTCTATCCCTTAGTATGCCACAAGCCCCTATTTGTTCAGAGGTTCCCTAAAGCCTCATGAGGTTGGTGGGCACCAGCCTTTGTTCCAATGGGTCGACGGCCAGCGCTGCTCGCTCTAGGGCGATTACCCCCAGTACGGCGGGTTCTCCTGGCTCGGCGAAGGTGACGGGGGTGGGAAAGGTCTGTCCCTCCAGTCGGATTATTGTGTCGCCTATGCGGGACGTTATTAGTGACCCATCGGCGATTCTGGTGGGCTTGGTGTCCGTTACGGGTACTCCCAGCCGTTCCGGGATCTGCCTGGGGACTACCGTGTTGGTGCTGCCTGTGTCGACTATGACTTGGAGTTCTTCAAAGGTCGTGCCGGCAGGGTCGCCGATTTCGATAATGATTTCCAGCATGCCCATGTGGTATCTTCATTGCAATGGTGGTCTGTTGAGATTCTAGCTTCCTTTGTCTGTTCGGTACAGTCGAGCCTTTCCTTGTTTGGGGGTAATCCAAATGAGTAACAATGGTTACACGGCCAGCCTGAGCTGGGTGTTGGCCGTTGCTCTCGGCATGGTTCTCCCTTCCTCCGGGGCAGTTTCACCGGCGGTAGGATTACCGCCGGCCAGCGCTCCCCCGTCCAGGAGCATTACATCCTCGCCTACCGCGAGTAGCGCCAGTTTTTGCAGGTTGCGAGCTGCGTTTTCATTCCGGTCGTGAATGACGCCACAAGCGGGGCATGACCACCGGGGTTCCCGTGTCAGTTCCGGGTTCGCCGCGCCGCAGGCGGAGCAGGTCTTGCTGCTGGGATACCACTGGTCAGCCTCCACGATGCGGGTCCCGTACCACTGGGCTTTGTATCGGACCTGCCGCAGCAGGCCGGCTATTCCGGCGTCGGCCAAGGCCTTGGGTTGGAGGCCTGCCTGGACCATGCCAGCGACGTTCAGGGTCTCTATTCCGAGAGTGTGGTACTTCTGCACCAATCCTCTGCTGATGTAGTGATGGGCGTTGTCCCGCAGGCCCTTGGCCCTGCGGTGGGCCCGGTCGATGCGGCGCTGGGCCTCCCACCAGCCCCGGCTGCCCGGGGTGCGCCGGGCCTAGGCCCGCTGCCAGCGGCGCAGGGTCCTGAGGCTCTTCGCATAGCCCCTGGGGTTGGGGTACTCCCACTGCCCTCTTTCGGTCTGGAGCGGCTGGTAATGGCTCTTTGAGTTGGGATGCTCACCGCCGCTATCCACGGCCAGGGGGCTGATGCCCACGTCCACGCCGCCCACCGATTGGGTTTCTCGCCGGGGCGGCGTTAGGGGCGGTTTCCAGTAGGCGACGGAGGCATACCAGCGGCCGTTCTGCCTCCGGAGGGTGACCTCGTAGGGGATTCCCTCAGGCAATGAGCGGGTCATCCGCACACTGCCCAGGTAGGGGAGCGTGATGCGCCGGTGGTGGTTGTACCTGATGGTTGCCACTCCCGAGGCGGCCAGGAAGGAGCCGGCGCCGGTGCGTTTCTTCTTGTGGATGACGGGCTTACGGGCTTTGATTTCCTTGTTCAGCCAGCGGGAATGGGCGCTGCGGTAGTTGCGGCAGGACCCCTGAGCCACGAACTTGCTGACCTGGGTTATGAAGGCCAGGGAGGGGTTGACGCGCTTGGCGGCGTTGAACTCCTTCTCCAGTTCGTGGGGAGTGAGCCACAGGCCAATGTCCCGCCCGGCCTGGTCGTTGGCCACCAGTCGGTTGTAGACGAAGCGGGCGATGCCCACGCAGCGGCGGGCGTAGCGCTGCTGGCGGCACGTCAGGTCCAACTGGACGATGAAGGCGGCGGGGAGCCAGCCCTGTGGGCAAGTGGTTGCTTGCTTGCGCTTTCCGCCCCGTAGTTCAGCCATGGGCTGTCCCCGGAGACAGGTTGGCGCCCCTCTGCTGACCGGCAGCCCGGTCGGCGCTGGAAGGGTGGGATTGGAGAGAAATGGTCTTCACGGTAATGCTCACTGACAAGTGTAAGCTTTTCCGACGGTTCGTCGCTAGAGGTAAGTGTCAGTAACCGGTACTGGGCCCATTGGTCATGCACGCTGGCAGCGAGAGGAGGGCGAACTGCGTCTCCGCTATCGCTCCTTTAGGCCAGTCGTCTGTATCTATCGTTAACTATTGTTGCTGGTTGTTACTCATACAGGCAACTTATTGCAGGGCTCGTGGAGTCGCCAGCCGCCGAGGCTACGATGCCCGTTTCCAGGGCATAGGCTCCGAACACCCTGTTCACGGCGCACCGACACAGATGGGGG
>JAPPLU010000082.1 GCA_028874075.1 Chloroflexota bacterium | reverse complement strand
GCCGCCCGCCGCCAAAGCAGGTCGGAGACTCCACCCTGAAGTCGTCGTTGTAGTATTAGGGAGGGTCGTCAAAATAGTCTGGTCCAGAAAGCCAGTACCGGGACTTGGCAGATGGCCAGGACCCAAGCCTCGTTCTTGGCGTTTCGGGTAGGCACTGCTCTGAATTGTTTGAAGAAAAAGCAGTCCCGACCAAATGACGTTGTATGTACCGTGCCTGGTCGTAATGCCGGGGATCCTTGCAGTCGTTTCTTAGTGGTATCACCAGCCGCATTGCCCTAGCCTCGGCTTCAGCCACAATGGCGGCAGTGTCGTATCCTAGGTCGGCTAGCAGATATACGGCTGATGTTGCAGCAATCAATCAATGAGGTTGTATGCAGTCCGCCACAGTTCTCTTGCTCAGCCCGATAGGCACTGGCATAGTGTGAGGGTCTAATGGCAAGTGGAGTTTGCAGTTCAGCTCCCATTTGTACGCCCTATGGTTTGATCGCCTTCCCGTCCAGGTGAACACCTACTCCGATTAGAGTCCCCTTCTCCAAGGTCCTGCTCTCCATAGAACACCTCGGCCGGAGTCCGGTAGCCCAGGGCGCCTGGTGGGGCCTGATCCCGTTGTAGAACCGGAAATAATCTTCCAGTCCCCGCTGGGCCTCCAGGACGCTGGCGTAGGCTTTCAGGTACACCTCCTCATACTTCACCGTCCGCCATAGCCGCTCCACGAAGATGTTGTCCTGGTACCTCCCCTTCCCGTCCATGCTGATCTTCACCCCCCGGTCCTGGAGGACCTGGGTGAACTCCCAACTGGTGAACTGGCTGCCTTGGTCGGTGTTGAACACCTCGGGCTGTCCCTGACCCAGGGCCTCCTCCAGAGCCTCGGCGCAGAAGCCGGCCTCCATCGTGTTGGACAGACGCCAGGCCAGCACGTATCGGCTGCGCCAGTCCATTACCGCCACCAGGTAGATGAACCCCCGGGCTATGGGCAGGTAGGTGATGTCCGCGGCCCATACCTGGTTAGGCCGGATGATTCTGACATTCCTCAGCAGGTAGGGATAGACCGAGTGCTCCGGCGCCCTCCGGCTGGTGCTGTGCCGCCGGTAGATGGCCCGCAGACCCATGGCGCGCATCAGACGCTGCACCGGCTTCCGACTCACCGGCATCCCACGCCGCTCCAGCCAGGCCTTCATCCGCCTCGACCAAAAAAAGGGCCTCCAGGTACTGCCGGTCGATCTCCCCCATCAGGGACAGGTCTTCTGCCGAGACGGTCCGAGGCCGGTAGTATGCTGGATTGGCCGATGTGGCCTGCTGGGCACATTGGCGCTCCAGGAAAAGGGACTGATGGTCCCTGTCCACCATTTGCCGCCGCCGGGCCGGACTCATGGACCGGACCTCTCCGCCAAGAAAATCCGTCCTGCCCTTACCAGGCCGATCTCCTGGTACAGGCGGGCGAAGAGGGCGGCATCGTTCCTGGACTTCTGGTCCTTGCCGTTGCCGAAGACGCCGGATGCGCCCACCGCAAGGGCCTTGTTCCAGGCTTGAATCTGCCCGGAATGGACTTCGTACCGGGCGGCCAATTGGGCCACCATCTCCTGGCCCTTCAGCGCCTCCAACGCCACCTTGGCCTTGAAGGCTGGGCTGTGTTTCCTGCGTCCTTGTGACATTTCCTGCTCCTTCCGACAGCAACCGCTGCCCTCAGTTTAGGAGCGGAACTCTCACTTCGCTACTTGCCCGAAGGGGCGGGACCAATTCACAGATGTCTAGTTGTACAAAAGTACACCCATTAATCCTAAGCACGCTTCGACAGCAAGTCCTGAATGGCTTCGATGACCAAGTTCGTTACGGTAGTATCTTCCTGGGCTGCAAGAATCCTCAGGGTGCGATGCATGTCCATGGGTATCAGGCAGTGCAACTGCACCGTATCCACCGCGGCAGCCTGTTCAACAAATGTCTCCTTGGCACTATCGCTAATCCGGTGGGGCCTACCTCGCATCATTATTCATAATCCTCTCGATTTCGCCACGAATAGCCAGAATCTCGTTGCGGGCGGTCTGGTCCCTCGTCTCCAATACAGAAAGGCCTTCGATGGCAGCCTGGGGATAAGAGACTCTTTCAGTTGTTCTAGCTTTTAGAGTAGGAAGGTCGTAGTCTGCCAACGCCTGGTCAACCTGTCGGCCCAATCTGGTTCTTGGCCGAGTCATCGTTATAATGAAGGCCGCCTTGGGCAACCCCCGAGCATTTGCCTGGCGCGCCTTCACCGCAGCCACGATATCACCGGCGGCCCATACGTCAAAGGGACTTGCCTTTGAGGGAATCACGACCAGATTAGCTGCACGAACCGCCTCTGCACTGATTCGGGTGATTCCCGGAGGGCCGTCGATTATAAGCCAGTCACAGTCGCGGGCCAATTTCCTGGCCTGCTGTGGGAGCAGACCGAGATCGGCCCGCACAACAGACAGATCAACAGGTGGCTGTGCCCTGCTGTTAATCCAGTCCCAAGCACTGCCTTGAGGATCCGCATCCAAGAGTACAACCTTGGCGCTTTCTGCAAAGGCGAAGGACAGGTTCGTGGCCAATGTGGTTTTGCCAGTGCCTCCCTTTTGATTTACCAAAGCGATGATGGACAAGTCCAACTCCTTATAGAAAACTGTACAACAGTTTGCTTGAACCCTTGTAGAGGAGTACTCTTGTACAAGAATACCAATAGCTAACCTTGGGAATCAACGAGAAATCGCATCCTCTTTTGGCCTTTTCACAATTCTGGTTGCTAGTAGCCTATAGAAGGTGGGGCTCTTAAGGTATATGGAGTGAGGCGAGTCTGTAGCATTAGACCAAAACACAGCTTCAAATTTGGGAGCGTTATCATAAGTGGGCGCCGGTACGATTTGGGCAATGACCTTGCGCGGTGAAGAGAAGATACGGAAATAGAAGATTTGGTTGGCATGCTACTCCGGAAGTTTGGGTAGGCATGGCAGCGTCAGCCTGGGCCTGTTTTCCGCCCTCGAGGAACGCAGCCGCTGCAGTCCCACCCTTCCATCGAGGAGATATTCTGTAGAGATATCACTTATCATATGTTGGCTCGGCTTGCCGAAATCTGCGAGCACGACATAGACCCATCACTTGGTTGCCAGATGAATCAGAAAAGAACCTGTACGCGGTGAATCCGTCGCAGCTTAGACCCGGCAGGGACTTCAATCGCGACAAACAGTGAGGTCTGCAGGACGGCAATAGTGCGATACCTATGGCCGGGCCAAAAACACAACATCGTTCGTAAGCAGGTATGTGTCTAGTCCTCCCAGGGCGGCCCAATACTTGTCGAACTAGTTGATGGGGTTGCGTCCGTTCCAACCTAAGGACGTTCAAAGGATATAGTAACTGAAGCTCCAAAGCGTTGAGCGATTTGCTGGACCGGTGATTACGCAGTACTAGAATGGCAATCGAGGCTGATGGTTTAATCGGATCAGTCTACGATCCCAGGCAGATTTGCCGATATCTTTCCCAAAAACCTGATCACGTTTGTGGCTTTGGTAGTCTAGAGTAGTTAGCCCAAATACCTGAGAGAACACGCGTTGCACGACCTACTCAATGAACCTTTGATTCGTTACAGGACAAATGGGGGCAATGTGACTCTTGCCGCCCTGCCGCAGGTGTATTCTGCGCTGATAGGTGGCGAGATCACCTCTTTCCCGGCCTTGCGCCCTCACCAACGCCACGCCTGGCACGCCTTCCTGGTGCAGTTGGGAACCATGGCCCTGCACCGGTCGGGTAGGAATCAAGGTCCCTTCCCAGATGATGCAGATGATTGGTCTGGCCTGCTCCGCTACCTTACTTCCGACTATCTTGATGACGACCCTTGGCACTTGGTGGTTTCTGATATCGCCAAACCCGCCTTCATGCAGCCTCCGTCCAAATCAACAGAGCGGGAAAGGGATTTCAGGTTCGTCGTGAGCACTCCGGACCAGTTGGACGTGTTGGTCACCTCTAGAAACCACGAACTGAAGGTTGCGGTGGCGGCGGAGGCGAGATGTGATGATTGGATCTTTGCCCTGGTAACTCTTCAGACTATGGAAGGCTACCAAGGCAGTCATAACTATGGGATTTCACGAATGCCCAGCGGTTACGGTAATAGATCTGCATTCACCTTGACTCCAACAACCGACCTGTGTGGACACTTCCGTCACGATCTGTCCGTGTTGTTGTCAGAAAGGCACCGCATTCTCAATGAGTACGGTCTAGCCGATGAGGGCATTCAATTGCTTTGGACATTGCCCTGGGATGGCCGGAAGGTTGAGAAATTGGCAATTACCCAATTGGATCCCTTTTACATTGAAATATGCCGTCGGATTCGGCTGCAGGAAATGGCCGGCATCATATCAGGCCTTCGGGCCCCTTCGGAAGATCGAAGAATTTTCAACTACAAGGGCTTGGTTGGTGATCCATGGATGCCGGTGGGGAATAGGGCCAACGCAAGTGGAACTCCACCTGCATTCCTTGGCTCACGCAAGTTCAATTACGAGCGAGTAATCCAGGTTTTCCTTTCTGCTGACTGGAAACGCCCCCTCTTGCTGAATTCCTCCTACATTTCTGCAGAGGGCTATCTTATTGCCCGGGGTATGTTAAGGGGAGAAGGCAAAACAGGCGGTTACCATGAGCGCGTAATTCCCCTTAGGCGGAAAACACTAGACATGCTAGGCTCCTTCCAACCTGACCCACTGTTTAAGGATGTTTCCCTGCAGAGGATAAAACAGGCGGAAACAATCCAAGTAGCTCTTCGCTATGGTATCGCGGCGTTCGCATCTGGGGGGGCGGACAGACGAGCAACCAATGAAGAACGTTCACGTGCTAGGCCGTGGGTCGCCAAGCTAAATGCAAGTGTTGACGGTTCTTTTTTTAGTGACCTTCAGGACGAACTCGAAGAGCGAACAGAACTTGAGCGCCAGAGTATACGAAGGGAATGGGCTTCGCAATTGGTCAGGGATGCCGAGCGATTGCTAGCCCAAGCGACCGCATCGCTCCCCTGCAGACAAGTGAAGCGTCACAGAGCGAGTAGTGCCGCAGAACGGGCATTCTGGGGAACGCTCCGAGGTCCCAATGGCATCCCCGACATGTTGCGCCAGGCAGACCTTATGGGGACGCAAACCAACGCCTAAGAGAGGACAGCGGCGACATTCGACGGTGCCCTCAAACGGAGGGAATGAATGTCCGTGTTCGAGTTGAACAATTTTCGGACAACTGAATTACAGACACTCTCGCCAAAGATACAGTAGTTGGAGAGGCCATCGCCATGCTTGGCGGTTGTCCAGCCTCCGGGACAAAGAACGAAACCGGGTTCATCGCGGAAGTGGGCTTTGCAGAGATGATGATGGGCAGAAAGGATATCGTTGCAAGCGCAGCGACAATGTCGCCTCCAGTCTCACAGTGGCAACAAGATGATTGGTTGGTCAAAACAGTATTCTTAGGATCACTTAGAGTGGCCCCAAAAGCTGGGATGAGATAGAAGCGTGCGGGAAGAAGGAACAAATATTGAAGACTCAAACCTTTCTGGCCGAGAACGGCTTCAGGCAGGCAGTCAGTTTCCAGAATATCTTGATAGCATCATAACCAGTTTGGCCGAATCCGTTCAGTCCGATGAATTCGGTACGGGCAATCGCATTCAACTGACGCGCATGGATTACAATGCTCCCGACGCTCCCTTTTTCTGGCAGCTGATAAGCGAAGAAGGAATGCCACGACATTCCGACATCGCCAAGTGGGCCCTTATAGTGAAGGGGATAGCGCAGATGGCATACGGTTCCGGGACCGCACACCGGTCCGGAACTCCCGTCGGTCGGACTCTTTACCTCGGTGGAGGCCACTTACCATTCGGAAGAAGTTATTACAGCGAACAGCGCTTGGCGGCTCTGTTGTCCGCCAGGGGGCCAGCTCTTCTTAACCATTTGGACAGGCTTTTTCGGTTGCTGGCTAAGGACGGTTGTTCTTTTGATTGGCGCGAAATGGCCTGGTTCATCCTCAGCGAAAGCTGCGATGAAAAGGCGGCTTATGAAACTCGAGCACAAATTGCCCGCGATTACTACCGTGCACGTTGGCTCAGATTGCAACAGATTCAACACTGAGGAGAACGCCATTCATGGGCACCCCCCGTTTCCTTCAAGTCCATACCCTGCATTCCTTTCCGGCAGCCCTGATCAACCGGGACGATAGTGGCCTGGCCAAGCGAATGCCCTTTGGCGGGGTCATCCGGACACGTATCTCCTCACAGTGCCTAAAGCGCCACTGGCGGTTAGCTCAGGACGAGTATTCTATACACAGCATCGCCGGTACCAAAGGGGCCTATCGGTCACGCAATATCGTTGAACGGCAGGTCATGGGCCCACTGGCAACGGTGAAAGGCGTTTCTGAAGAAGTATTGAAAGCCGTGGGCGAGGCCTTCAACGTGGGTATCTATGGGAGCAACGGAACCACGGAAGCGGGACGCCAGGCCCTCTTACTGGGACTGCCAGAGGTGGAGTACCTCCAAGAGAAGGCCGAGGCCATCGTTACCGAATACCCCAAAGACGTAGAGGCTGCGCGGGTAGCGGCTGCGGAGTTGTTTGGTAGCACTCGAGGAGAGTCCCAGAATTTCCGCGCCTTCCGGGCATCGGCCGTCCTGCCCGGCGGCCTGGAAGGAGCTTTGTTCGGTCGCATGGTCACCTCCGACCCTGCGGCCAACATTGACGCCGCCATCCACGTGGCCCATGCGTTCACCGTTCACCCCGAGGAAAGCGAAAATGACTATTTCTCCGCAGTGGACGACCTGGCGGGGGAGGAAGAGTACGCCGTCGCCGCCCATATCGGAGACATGGAACTGACGGCCGGCCTTTTTTATGGCTACGTGGTTGTAGACGTCCCAGGTCTGGTCAGCAACCTGGAGGGATGCCCCGCTGAGGCCTGGCTCTCCGCCGATCGGAACCTGGCCGCTCAAGTAATACACAACCTGCTGCACCTGATCGCTACAATCAGCCCTGGGGCCAAACTGGGGTCGACTGCTCCCTACGGAAGAGCCCGCTTCATGCTCGTGGAGGCGGGCACCTGTCAGCCTTACTCGCTGGCCGATGCTTTTCGTAGGCCCGCGAGGGCTCAACTCGAAGATGCTCTGGACCGGCTAAGTATGGAAATCACCGCCCAGGACGAAAATTACGGGCGGAAAGGCATTCGCCGGTTTATGTCCCTGGAAGACTGCGCCATATCCGGGGCGGAAAGACTTGCCCTGGCTGACCTAGCGCAATGGGCGGCCGGTGTGGTGCGCGCTGGAGAGGCGAAGTAACGATGCGGCACCTCATACTTCGTCTGGAGGCACCCATCATGGCCTTCGGCGGTACGACTATCGACAACCTGGGTTTTAGCAGGCGCTTTCCGTCGGCCTCCATGTTAACCGGTTTACTGGCCAACGCCCTGGGCTGGCGCCGCGTCGATTTTCAAAGGCATCAGGAACTTCAACGACGGCTGGTTTTTGCAGTGCGAATAGATCGTACGCCTGAATGGGGAGGAGAGCTAACCGACTTCCAGACATTCCAGTTGATGGCAAGCGACCGCGGCTGGACTACACGGGGGAAGCCCGAGGGCCGGGCGGGAGACGCGTCCAATTATTCGAACCCACGCTTTCGTTACCGGGATTTCCACGTCGACATGCGTCTGACCATGGCCCTGCGCCTTGAACCGGCAGGACTCTCTCCCACCCTAGGAGACTTGGCCACGGCCCTAAGGTATCCGGCCCGTCCCTTATTCATCGGACGGAAGGCCTGTCTTCCTTCAGCCCCAATGCTCGACCCGGCTGACAACCCCTGGGCCGAAGCAACGACAGTACTATCTGCTCTACGCTCCTGGCCTCTTTCAGTTGACGTCGCGGAAACTGACCGGGCCCGGCCCAACGGGCGCACGATTGGAGTGCCACTGCTGTGGCCTGATGGCGAGGGAGATGGGGAGACCGTTCCCTCCCACACTTACATGGTTACCGATGAACGCAACTGGGATACCTCCAGACTGCACGGCGGAGGTCGCTTGGTCCACGAGGCAGTCCTGCCCCTGGAAAAGTTTGCCTCGTTCGAATAGGTCACGGACAGGGAGTAGAAGGAATGACAAACGGCGCTGAGCCAACAATTGCTTCGTTGTCTGGCTGCAATTTGCGCATGGTCCGGGGAGAAATCAGGGGCAGGGAACTGCGGCGCTGGATGGGTTACCGGCACTTGCAGGACGCCGATCACGCCTTCCACTGCCTGTTGAAGGAGTGTTTCGGGGAACTGGCCCCTAAACCCTTCCGGGTTGTTATGGACCGCAGTGGGCATCAGGGAGTCCTGTACGGATATTGCATGGCAGGCGCCGCTGAACTGCGAGAATCTGCAGCCATTTACGCCGATCCGCTCCAGACTATAATACTCCCTCCAGGTTCCTTGCAAAGCAAGGTTATGCCCTCTGAATGGTCCGTTGGGAGGCGCCTGGGTTTTGAAGTGCGGATACGGCCCGTAGTTCGCAAGGCTAACACGACGGGCCGTTACCGGGACGAACAGGACGTCTTCCAGCAGGTGGCGCAGCAGTTTCCCGAGGAAGAGATGCCCTTCACTAGGGAGGAAATCTATGCCCAATGGTTGTCACAGCATCTTGAACGAGACGGCGCCGTCCATCTACAAGGTGGAGAAACTCGTCTCACTTCTTTTCGGATCCTGCGGTCTTTTCGCAAACAAAATTCGCGTTACGTAGCAGGGCCAGACGCTGTTATGCGGGGCAACCTGACCGTGGGCAACCCAGAATCGTTCGAATCGTTATTGGCCCGGGGTGTAGGGCGGCACCGTTCCTATGGGTACGGGATGCTGCTACTTCGCCCGTTGCAGCCGCTCCAATAGCCGGTAAAGTGGAGTTGGTCAACAAGCCAGAATATGAACCCATCACTTGAGGGTCAGGAATTATTCAAGCATAGGTAGTAGGGAAGAATGTAATGGTTGTTCTTGTTCACTTCTCAAGGTGATTCTCTATTTCCGTTAGCCCAAGGGATCCTGGCATTGCGAACGCCTGCTCCGCTCCTATAGGGGCATGGCTGCCAATAAAGTAAAGGTTTCTTCCCCAGTCCAGCCCGTTGCTGGGGGAAAGCTCCCACCGGCCACCTACCAGACTCGCATCCGCCACTTTGCCAGCATGGACCACGCTCCAGGAGAAAAACTCCTGTCAGACTACGCCCAATTGTACTGCGGAATTCAGCGAAAGCTCTTTCCCCAGGTGGCGGCGGGCCGACCTCCACCTTCGTTGAAGACTGGCTACGTGGACAGGTAACTGATACCGGCACGGATGTTCAACGGGTTGCGGGTATCGCTGGAGCCGAAGATTTCCTCGGTGACGGAGCAGCAGTTGCTGCGACTGGATAAATTGCAGCGGAGGATCTCTCGGGCCCAGGGTCAGGTTGACCGAGCGGGTATGGATGTCCGGCTGGACTGGCTGCATCAGAAGAGGCGCCGAGTGGGCAACATGAAGACCAAGCTGGTGAAGCTGGAATCAGACATTGAGTCTGGCTGAGTGCGGCTCTGCTTCGGGTCGAAGGGTCTGAGGAGGAAACAGCATGACCTGGAAGCCAACGAGTTTTCCAGCAACGGTGAGCGGCTCAGGGACTGGCGGTCTGCCCATAGCGATGAGTTCTTCGAGCAGGGCAGCAGGGATGATAAGGCGGATTGCGAGCTGTGCGTGGCCGCGGTTGCCGAGGAAGGGTCTCTTACCCTGAACCTCCGCCTGCCGGATTGCCTGGCGTCTCAGCAGGGCAAGTACCTGGTGATTCCGGGCATAAGGTTCAGGTACGGCCACCTTTGGGTGCTGGCGGCCCTGGAGAACAATGCCGAGTCCGCAGCTTTCCGGTGTCAGCACGGCGAAAAGGCGGCCCGTCAGTCGGGTCTGGGCCAGGCCGTCAACTACCGGTTCCAGCGGGATGACAAGGGCAGGCGGGTATTCGTGACCACCAAAATGGTGGAGTCTCCGCCAGTGACTGACCGGTCCCGGGAGCCATCGGCGTGGACCTGAACGCCGCCCACCTGGCGATGCGGGAGACCGGCGCCAGCGGCAACCCGGTAAAGGCCTTCAGCGTACCCCTAGTGACCTACGGAAAGGCCCTGCGCCAGGCGGAGGCTGTCATTGGTGACGGCGCGGCGTCGGTGGTGGTCTGTACCCGGGAGGCGGGCAAGCCCATTGTGCTGGAGAGGCTGGACTTCCGGCAGAAGAAGGCCGTCCTGGAGGGGGAGTCCCCCCGCAATAGCCGGATGCTCTCCTCCTTCAGTTACGCCGGGGTTCGGGCTTGTTTCCGGTCCCGGGGTATCCGGCCGTAGGATTGAAGTCGACCAGGTGAACCCGGCCTTCACTTCGGTCATCGACCGGGTCAAGTTCGTGGCACGCTACGGGCACAGGGTCCGCAAGGCAGCAGCCTTGGTCCTGGCCCGTCGTTGGCTCGGCTACGCCGAAGGCATACCAAGCCTCAGGGTTGCTCCCGTGGGCAACGGTGTCCGTGTCGCCTTTACCGTACCAGCAAGGACGCGGGTGAAGCACGTATGGATCCTGTAGGGATGCGTTCAGGGTCAGTTGAGATCGGTTCGCCGCGGCGGACAGCGCAACACCGGTTGGGCGTGTCCGCAGTTGCAGACAGGTCCAATTCGGTTCTGGCTCCGGCCTGAGTGGGTATCAGCTCGGTGTTCCGAGGTGGGATTCCCGGGCGGAGTCGCCTCCTCCTGTTGGGGCGGCGGTCCGCCACTGGCGGATCTTCAGCAATGGCTGACGGTGGCCATGTTACTAAGATTATCCTTTCTTACAACGGTTCTCCGGCATATGCACGACAACACTACAGAAGTTTTCCCAACAATGGGTCTGACTCTTTAGGCCGGATCAAACCCTTTGCAGTTATCGAGGACGGTTTCGCAAACGCGGGCCAATGGAGTCGCATCCTCTAAGCTCCCCAGCTATGTAATTGATGCTCCGGAGCGGGAGGCCAAGTGAATGGTGGAATAGTGTACTGTGTTCTGGTACAGTGCTGCTATGCGGTAGGTGAAGAAATCATAAAGTTGTGCCAAGGGACTTGTTCGAATAGCCGTTGCCTTGCCCGCGCGGGGATAGACCGCTGCTCCCATAGCGCCGAAAAAGAACCGGTGAAGTTACCCCGCCCACGCGGGGATGCTCCTACTGCGAAATTCCTAGGACAGAAAGGCTTGCTTCCCCCAGTCAGCTTGGAAGGATTAGTATTTGCTAACTACGAAGATCCCATCGGATCGACTGTTTTGGCTCTGTCCCAGACCGATTGCTAGTAAGCTATAGTCAGGATGGGATGGACAGTCAGCAGTAGCTGTCATTCCAGCGCATGCCGCAATCTGGAATTGTCACTTTCAAAGCAACTCCATGGAGACCGCAAATCCAGGACACGGGCGAATGTCGGCATGACAGCAGCTCAGCAAATCTCGGAAACTATGGTAGTCACAATAGCTCCTTTTTGGATTCATACGTGCTCCAGGATAGCAAAAGTCTGATTACTTTCATAACAGAAACCAGAACAAGGCCCAACTAAGGATTAACTTCAGGGGCCAGTTTCAATTCTTCGGCGAAAACGTACCTGCGAGCTACTGCTTGTTTGGTGTCATTGAAATAAGCTGTGGCTGAGAAGTAACGTCAAGTTGGTGGCCCGAACGGCATCCGCGCTCGTGCGCGTGATCCCCGGCAGGCCGTCGATGATCAAACAGTTGCTGTTGCAAGTTAGACTCCTGGTCGTCTGTGTCGAATGACAGAGGTCTGCTTGGTACACGGTCAACTCATGTGTTTATTTGAATCCATTGATTGCCCAGTTGTAGGTGCTTCCTTGGAGGTCACCGTCCAGAACCACCTCTTTGGCGCTGCTCGTGAAGGCGATGCCAGGTTGGCTCTCTGGAATCCTCTTTTGAGTCTAGTAAAGCAATTGTTGGTACATTAGCTCCCTGGTCTAACTGTACTTGGGTTTAGTTGGCGTTTTGTAGTGAAGGCCATTTGTACAACAGTACAGATGGCCTTTTTTTATTTCAACCAGTTATCCGTTAGTTTTTTAGTGTCTTAGACGGTGAGCCTATTCTCCAGCTGGTACCACAGATAATCATTGGCATGCTATGGAACCTCCTTTATGCCCTTTATTCGCACTGTACATTGATTCACTTGTCTGCGGACTTTAGACAAGTTTTGGGGTGGACGTTCGGGTGATGTCCCGCGGGACTGTACCCCAATAAAAAGGACAGCTTTTATCGCATTAGCGTGACATAAAAAGTATGGGAATTATCTACTTGATTACCCATTTTAGACCGAGGGTAAAAATTTGCTACATGTTCGTCACCGTGCATCAATAGGATTCTCCGTCTTGCTCGCCGCCCTTCTTTTCGTGGGATGCGCTGGCGAAAGTACCCCCGCCATCCCCAGGTCTACTAACAATGGTACGGAAGGAAGAGTTTCTTCGGCTATCGCTCACTCCTGTCAGAAAGCGGCTCAGTCCGAAGACTCGGAATCTGACCCTCTCGAAGGAGTATCGCCCGCAGTGCTAATGGACGCCCAGAGCTACGCCCAGGACTTTGACGTTGAACTGGGCGAGGCGGTGGTGCGGCTTTCAGGCCAGGAGATAATTGGCAGACTGGGATCTGAAATAGAAACGCTCGAGCAAGATACCTATGCCGGCCACTGGATTCAGCACGAGCCTAAATACCGGATGGTCGTCGCTTTCACCAGGGCTGGTGGGAGCACGATTTGCCCGTACATTGAAGGCCATCCTTTGTTCGACATAATAGAGGTAAGGTCCGCTGTGGCAACGATGGTGGAACTGGACCGTTCTCAGATGGAGGCAATGAACGTCTCAAGCGAAGTGGGCGTTCAAGCCGAATCGGGCATCAACGTATTCCAGAATGTAGTAGAGCTATATGTCATGGATAGAGGGCAACTGGACTCGGCCCTGGAAAAGGCGGGCCTAGCGCTCCCCGACCATGTTCGCGTAATCGAGGTAAGCTCATTTAGTGTACCAGCTCGCCCTGCGAGCGGCGGTTAGTGATTCGTTGTGCTCGCTGCCTAGCCGCTGCGACTCCCATAGCCCAAAAGTATATAGGTTACATTGGGGAATGTCGGACTGGGAAAAAGACAGTCCCCTTTTTCCGGCCGTCACGCAAGAAGAGAGATATAGTTGTCCTCGCTTTAAAAGGATCTGGGACGATATCTGGCGGCACTATCTGATGGTACCGGAAAATACGTCGATTTCATAATCAATTTTTCTATTTCGTAGATAAGGATTCTTGCTAAGGTGCGAAGATGGGTTCGAAATAAACAACTGTTTGCCCGTACCGGTCCCGGCAGGCTAGCAGTAGCACCCTGCTTAGGTGGGCAGAGGCCTTTTCCGGCTCCAACTCAAGGACCCTGTCTCAGGGCCGGCCCGCTGCCTAGATCTCTTATTCGGCCAGGTGGACAATGTTCCGATCTGGCAGGGGTATAGCATTGCCCGGGTTTAGCGCGATCAACCGGTCGATTTCATGGAAGCTATTTCAAAGTGCGATTAAGGGGCAGGACTACCGAAACTCGTTAGACAAAAGAGAAATAAAAATGCGCCTTTTTCTAGTATGAATCACTATGGCTTGAATTTACCCACCGCAGAAACCTGCTGGCTGAGCATTTTCTTGACGCTAACCTGGGTGGCCTTTAGTCGCAGCATCACTAGTTACCCATTCGAGTTCGCCATACATTGCCAGTTCCTCGATCCGAGCGGTCTGCACACTGAACGCTAAGACTGAGAGTCCTTCGATAGATGCATGGTCACACCAAACCCTTTCGGCAATCCTAGCCTCCGGGGTTAGGGAGGCCTAGTTTCCCGGGGCCTAGTTGACTGGGCGGCACACCCAAGTCCTGGGCCGCTTCTTGGCAATGACGAACTTGGCCGTGGCTGTTTCCCGAATTTTCCTGGATGGATTTTAACTCCGCCACAATTTCAACGGGAGTGTAAGGCTCGAAGGGACTTATTTTGGTGGGATTAAGTCCGAGACGAGCAGTTAGCACCGCTAATCCGCAAGACGGTGGATGGGTTGGTGGATTGCCTATGTATACTCACTAATGGTCCTGACCCAGTCTCGAGGGCTGCCGTTGCCAACAGCTGTTGACGGCCTGGATGCCTTGTTGTTCGAAGGGTTCAGCAATTTGCTATGGAACTCGTGCCAGATGTTGCACCTCGTTCATATGCATCCCAGAGTGCCATATTGGTTTCCAAATTGGTATAGCCAGCGCTATCTCTTTGGGCGATGAAGAAATTTTGAACTACTGTACTAGAGTACTATTCAACTGAAGTTGCTATATATAGATGTACATGACAACACATGTTTATACTTCTCTGTCAACCTGGGCCCTGTAAGAGGCATAGGCAGCCTGCCATTTGCTCAGCATCTCGGTTGGCGAAGCCCAAGGTCCAGTAATGAATAGATCGTGGCGGAACTCTTCTAAAAGACATATGTACAGGTGTATGCCTGTTGTTATTTTTAACGGGACAAGCCGACAAGGTTTTGGAAAGCAGACCGTAGATCAGACTCTCGCTGGAGGCCGAGAAAAAGTAGGTCCGATCATCGGTTCGGCGCCGATTGCTACCAACCGGGGACAGAGAAAGCGAGTCTTGTAGTGTAGTCAGACTCCCAGCGACTAGACAAGCAAATCAGCAATGCCTTTCAGCTATTGCCTTGGCTTACGGGACTTTCCAAAAGCAAAAGAGACAAACGGTTTGGCCCACAACCAAGTCGGCTTGGGAGCCATCGCTGGCCACTGGACCGAGTAAATTGGTAACTCGTAAATTGAAACCATCCAAATTCGGTCGTACTGAGAGGCGAATTAGGGCCTCTAAAAAAAGAAAAAGGTCTCACAGTGCACCGAGCGGCAGAAAATCACCCCATTGCGATTGGCTAGTTTGATCCCTGCAGGCTCCGGCCCAACCCAACGTAAGACATCCAAAGACGTTGGCGAAGGACCTTGTAAGATTGAGGAGGCACATGTTAACTTTGTCCTATAATCATAATTATCGGACATTTTCGTTTTGACCACCAATCTTGCCCTACCCGCCCCCAGGTCCCAAGGAATCCCCGCACCGGTGGACCGCCAGCGGTTAGAGGAGGCCATGGCCAGCGCCAGGTCCGCCTCCACCCGGCGGTGCTACCGCAGCCAGTGGAACCTCTGGCGCCGGTGGGCTGAGTCCAGGGGTCACGAGGTTCTGCCCGCCCAGCCCCTGGCGGTGGCTGATTACCTGCTGGATCGGGCCGACTCCGGCGCCTCCATTGCCACCCTCAAGCTGGCGCGCTCCGCCCTGGCCGCCATTCACAAGGATGCGGGACATCCCGACCCCACCGACAACGAGGGGGTTCGCCGGGTGCTGGCGGGCCTGTCGCGCACTATTTCCCGTCCGCAGCAGCAGGCGGCGGCCCTTACCAGGGAGGTGCAGGTGGCGATTCAGGCCACTGCCGGTTTTCCGAGAATGCTGCCCAGCGGCAAGATGGAAACTCACGTGAAGGCTCAAGCCAGGGCCCTGCTGGACATTGCCCTGGTTGCCGTAATGCGGGACGCATTACTCAGGCGCTCGGAGGCCTCGGCCCTCACCTGGGGAGACCTGGAACCGGCCGCCGATGGGAGCGGCAGACTGACGGTGAGAAACTCCAAGACGGACCAGAGCGGTGAGGGCTCTGTTCTTTACCTGAGCCCGGCCACCATGGACGCGCTGTCGCAGATAAGGCCCACAGTGGCAGATCCAGAGCAGAGAATTTTCGGACTTTCTCCTCGTCAGATCAACCGGCGCATCGCCTCGGCCGCTAAAGCAGCCGGGATTCAGGGAGACTTTGCCGGGCATTCCCCCAGGGTGGGCATGGCCATCGACCTGGCCGCCTCCGGCTGTGAGTTGCCAGCGCTCATGACTGCAGGCAGGTGGGAGTCTCCCACCATGCCAGCCCGGTACACTCGGGCGGAAGCCGCAGGGCGGGGCGCCGTGGCCAGGTACTACAGTCGTCCCGGAGCCGGATGACGTAGACATAGGATAGCGCGCTGTATTAGAACGGCTTTCAACCCGAAGCCCTCTAGGCTGACCTTGGGAGTCGAGTTTAGTCGACGGCCTTTATTCGTTATTAGATGAGGGGAAGTGGACTTCAGTTCCCATACGTGGGCCCCAAGGTGGCGCGTCGTGTTGTCGGCTCAATGGGTTCTTCGAAAAGGCCCGGCTCGCCCTTTGGGATCAGCGAACAGGAGAATATATTGACGGAAGGACAAGACCAATGACTGCTGCAACAACCAGCGACCAGATCTACTGCCTGAAGTGTCGAGCCAGGACAGACACAATGGGAAGCCGGCAGGTGCTTCTCAAGAATGGCAGTTCGGCTGTGTCGGGCCAGTGCGCAATATGCGGTGCGAAGAAGTTCAGGATAGGTAGTGCTGAGGAGAGACCGCCGGCTCGGAGTCGTATTGCTCGCCTCTTTTCCAAGTTCCCGGGAAGGAGTGGATAGTTTTCGTTGTTAGCCGGCTCTCTCTTTGGTGTCCCGATAAATTGGAAGATTATGGTCGGACTCCGGTGTGACTCTGGGAGAGGCCCACACGGTGAAAGGCTCTGGCAAGGGGACAATCGGCACCGCTGTCATTGCTTTCAGTTTTTCGCTGCCCCGTCCGACTCCGACACGCGGCACCGCTAGTGGGTAAATGCAATGAACAGTTCAAGTGAATTCTGTGCGGGACAGCCCGGTGAGTCTCTGAGCGAACCAGTGAGGCGTGCCATTTGCGGCAATTTTTCATCGAGTGCAGTGATGCAGGAATTGGGTGCGACGCCGGCCCCCTGGCGGAGTCATAGCAACCCTACTTTCCTCTAAAAGGGGTTCGGCAACTGTTTAAGGTTCTGTAGCTGCAGGGTATGCATTGTTTGTGTATGGTCACTTAAAGCAGGTAGTTCTTCTTTCCCTTTCGCCCAAGAGCCACTGGCATACGAACACCTGTTCTGCTATTATCAGTGCATGGTTGCCAGCAAAGGAAAGATCTCCCCTCCAGCCCCGCCTGTTAATGGCAGGAGAGGCCAGCCAGCCACCTACCAGACCCGCATCAGCGACTTCGCCGACATGGACCGCGCCTCCGGTAACAAGCTGCTTTCGGCCTATGCCGACCGGTACTGCGGGATTCAGCGCAGGCTCTTTGCCGATGTGGCGGCGGGCCGGTCTGCTGTTTCCTTGAAGCCGGAATACCTGCGGCGCTACCGGATACCGGCCCGGATGTTCAACGCGGTGCGGGTATCCCTGGAGGGGAAGGTGGCGTCAGTAAGGGAGCAGCAGTTGCTGCGGCGGGATGAGTTGCTGGGGCAGATAGCCCGAGCCCAGGACCGGATGGCCCAGGAGCAGACAACCCAGGCCGGAGAGGGAGCCCGGGGGGACTGGCTGCACCAGAAGCGGCGAAGGCTGGAGAAACTAAGGGGCAGGCTAGAGAGACTGGAACTGGACATACAGGCGGGCCGTATCAGGCTTTGCTTTGGGTCCAGGCGTCTCTGGCGGAAGCAGCACAACCTGGAGGCCAACGGTTATTCCTGCCACGAGAAATGGCTCAGTGATTGGCGCAGTGCCCGCAGCGACGAGTTTTTCGTGCTGGGGAGCAAAGATGAAACGGCGGGCTGCCAGTTGTGTGTGGCCTTGGTGGCCGATGACGGCTCTCTTACCCTCAGGCTGAGGTTGCCTGACTGCCTGGCCGGTGAGCAGGGCAAGTACCTGGTCATCCCTGGGGTAAGGTTCAAGTACGGCCACGAGCAAGTTCTGGCGGCCCTGGACAGCAATGCCGAGTATGGGGCCTGCCGGCGCCGTCACGGGGAGAAGGCCGCCCGTCAGTCGGGCCTGGGGCAGGCCGTCAGCTACCGGTTCAAGCGGGACGCCAGGGGCTGGCGGGTGTTCCTGACCACTGCCCTTACCAAGGCACCGGTGGTCACGGACAGGTCCCGAGGCGCCATCGGGGTGGACCTGAACGCCGACCACCTGGCAGTGTCGGAGACCGACGCCAGCGGCAACCCGGTAAACTGCTTCAGTGTTCCCCTGGTGACCTATGGGAAGTCCCGCCGCCAAGCGGAAGCCATCATCGGCGATGCCGTGGCTGACGTGGTAGCCCATGCCCGGGAGGTGGGCAAGCCCATCGTGCTGGAGAAGCTGGACTTCCGGCAGAAGAAAGCCGGTCTGGAGGGGGCGTCTCCCCGCTACAGCCGGATGCTGTCCAGTTTCAGCTACGCCAGGATAAAGGCTTGCTTCCTGTCCCGGGGCATCAGGCAAGGAGTGGAGGTATACCAGGTAAACCCGGCCTTCAGTTCGGTGATTGGCCGGGTGAAGTTCATGGAACGCTACGGGCTCAGCGCCCACCAGGCGGCGGCCCTGGCGCTGGCCCGGCGTTTCCTCGGCTGTTCGGAAGGCATCCCGCGCCTCAGGGTTGCTCCCCTGGGCAACGGGGTCCGTGTCGCCTTCTCCGTACCTGCAAGGAAGCGGGTGAAGCACGTATGGACCCTGTGGGGGTGTGTTCTGGGACAGCTGAGACCGGTGCTTGCAGCACAATACCGGCTGGGTAAGCGGAGACGCAGACCCAATCCGGTTCGGGCTCCGGCCTGAACGGGGACCAGATCGGTGTTCCCGGGTGGGATTCCCGGGCGGAGCCGCCTTGCACTGTTGGGGCGGCGGTCCGCCAGTGGTGGATCTTCACAAGAGGTTGACAGTGACCCTGTTCCTAAAGTCATCCTTTTTCACAACGGTTTATCACTCGCAGTCCGGCGTAATCCTGTTGTTGTCTCAGGTCTTCTGAATACACTACCTCGCAACCCAGAATATGAGCTGCGGCCAGGATTGCTGAGTCCCAGTAGGAGATGCCGAACTTTGTCCTGATTTCCGTAGCCCGGTGAAACAAGGCTACTGTTATTTCCTGGATTGGCAAGGTGGCCAGTGGCCTCAGGAGTGCCAGGGCCTGCTCGTGGGTCAGACCAGCCGGTCCCTGGAGGCGTGTGGCTTGATAATAAAATTCCTGAAGCACCTGGACAGACAGGGCCAGGTCCGGTTCTCTCAGGATTGCCTGGGCAACCGCCTGTTTCGGAGTGTCGGCCTCCCTGTTGCTCACGGCATAAATCAGTACGTTGGTGTCAACCAGTCGCATGGCTGTCGTACAGTTCTTCCCGAGTTAGTTTCAGGCTGGTATCTACGCCAACTCCTTCTTCCTTGAACCTTTTCAGAACCTCGTCCATCAGTCGACCGCGCCGGAGGGCCTCGGTGTCGGCCTGACCCGCCTTTGCCGGTTGCCGCAGGAATTCCACTAACATATCCCGCATCATAGCTGAAACCGTAGTGCCGGTTTCGGCAGCCCTGATCCTTGCCAATCGGTGAGTTTCATCCTCGACCGAAATGCTGATCGTCTTCATCCAGTCTAACCCTTTGTCAATAATTTATGGTGTTATGGCATATATTTTAGTATCTCATTGGCCATCTCTCAACATGAAGCCCTAGATGGCAGGCAGGTGAAGCCAACGTATCACAGTGCAACCTTACGGCAGCGGCCTCCGACTTGCGCTTTACCGGCATGGACGGCAGCCATAAGCTCCATTGCCTCTGCCCGGACCATTCTTGAATTGACTCAATACTGGATTACATTGCTGGTTGAGCAATTTCGCAGCGCTTCGCCCTCGGTTTGATAAATCCATGATGGTCAGGCAGCAGTTATCTGTGCTTTAATGGGCCGGAACGGACTTATTCCCAGGAGGAGGTACGCATCGTGGTTGAGAAGAAGGGTACCGCTATCATGGTGGTCTACACCGATGTGGCCGTCGAGCATGACGCCGACTTCAATGCCTGGTACAACCAGGAGCACTTGGCCGAGCGGCTGAGCAATCCTGGATTCTTGGACGGGGCCCGGTATGAAGCCCTGCGGGGTGGGCCCAGATACCTGGCCGTTTACGAGCTCGAATCGGTGGAAGCCCTGCAGTCCGATGAGTACCTGCGCCAGCGGGCCAACCCTACCGAATGGTCGAGGCGGATGTCACCCCTCATGGCTGCGGGAGGGATGGTCCGTAACGTATGCACTCAAATCTATCCCGCCGAAAGCGACCCGCATACGTTGGGCCGTGGCATGGCTCCCGCGCTCCAGATCGGACGCATGGACGTGCCCCCGGAGATCGAGGATAAGTACAACTACTATTACGATAACGTGCGTACGCCTGGCAACCTGCAGATACCGGGGTGCATACAGGTCCGCCGGTATCAGTCCGTTGAAGGTTGGCCCAATTACCTCACCATGTATGAGTTCGAACACGAGAAAGTACCCGAGACCCTGGCGTGGGAAAGACAGCGCCGCCAGGATGGGATGCACGACTACATTGGAGGCACCTACGGTCACGCCTCGGGTTCACCCGGCGTGTACCGCCGTTTGTTTCCAGCCCGCGCCTTTTAACATCTGACCTGCCTGCTCGACTCCGCCATTTAGACGAGCCGGATACAGCAGGTAGGTCTGAATAACGTTGACCACCATTAGGGCAGACAGGTATCTGTCTACCGTCGAAGGCCTGTTTTCCCGCGGAGTCCGGGACAGACGGCCCGGCTGAGCCTAACTGCCCAAAGCTCGAATGGAGTGGAAATTTAGCGTGGTGTGGAGCTACTAAGCGAGTTATAATAATATTAGCTGAATTACAATACTATTGTAACTTAGCTAATAATAGTATAGAGTTCTCACATGGATCCTATACGTAATCCGTATGCCCCCGGGGCAGGCACCCCACCCCCTGAGCTAGCTGGCCGGGATGACTTGCGGAATGCGGCTTATATCGCCCTCGAACGCACCAGGATAGGCCGGCCCAGTAAGAGCCTTCTCATGGTCGGCCTGCGGGGAGTAGGCAAGACGGTCCTGCTCAATCGCATCAGGCAAGATGCGGAGCATCGGGGCATACATGCCTTGAGGATCGAGGCCCCCGAAGAACGTTCTCTTCCCTCCATATTAGCCCCTGAGCTGCGCATAGCCCTGATCAAACTGTCCAACCGAGAGGCGGCGAAGGTTCTGGCCCAAAGGGCGCTCAGAGGCCTGGCCGGATTTGTGGGCGCGCTCAAGCTGAAGTACCAGGATATCGAAGTGGGTCTGGACTTTGACGCCGAGCCTGGCCTGGCTGACAACGGCGACCTGGAAATAGATCTCCAGGACCTGCTGGCAGTTGTCGGCGAAGCCGCTTGGGCAGACGGGACCTGCGTGGCCATCTTCATAGATGAACTCCAATACGTGGCGGAGGATGAACTTGCTGCCCTCATTACCGCATTGCACCGCATCTCCCAACGTCAATTGCCGGTAATAATGTTAGGGGCCGGTTTGCCACAAATTCGGGGCCAAATGGGACGAGCCAAGTCCTATGCTGAGAGACTTTTTGAGTTTCCCGAAATTGGACCCCTTACCCGAGAAGACGCCAAGTTGGCAATTGCCAAACCCGCCGCAGAGGAGGGCGTCGAATTCGAGGCTGAAGCCCTGGATCGGCTGGTAGAGAAGACGCATTGCTACCCCTACTTCCTGCAAGAGTGGGGCAAGCACGTCTGGGACACCGCCGAGGGGTCTCCCATTTCATTGGCTGATATAGACCTTGCATCCCAGCGGGCCCTGGCAACCCTGGACGGGAGTTTTTTCCTGGTCAGGTTCGACCGACTTACGCCAACGGAGAAGCGATATGTCCGGGCAATGGCAAGCCTGGGCGCCGGCCCGCATCGCTCAGGCGACATAGCCAATGCCTTGGGCCGGAGAGTGAGTTCTCTGGCACCAACCCGCAATCAATTGATCTCCAAGGGCATGATCTGGAGTCCGGGGCACGGAGATACCGCGTTCACTGTCCCCATGTTTGACGAGTTCATGGTGCGGATAATGCCCGGGGATGCCTGGCAATATGGCTGATGGGAACGACTGACCCACTCCCGGTTTGCCAACCGGCGGGCCCGAGAGGAAATCGCTCTTGAACCAACACCAGCAGGAACCAGCGACCAGGAGGCCGACACAATGACAGACTTGGTATTGCGCACAGCTTTGGGTAACTACGGTCATACTAAACCGTTGAAGGACGGGACCGTCGCGTCGAAGACGTTCAGCATGGAACATGTTGAAGTGTCCCCGGTGGTCAGCATTTTCCGACGCATGGTGCGCGGTCTGGAATTCGACGTTGCGGAGATGGCCCTCTCTACTTACCTGTGCGCCCGAGCACACGCGAAGCCCTTTACCGGAATTCCCGTATTTTTGACTCGCGCCTTCTACCACGGAGGGCTGGTATTCAATGCGCGCAGTGGAATGACGTCGCCGAAAGACCTGGAAGGACGGAGGGTAGGTCTGCGCAGCTACACTCTTACTCCAGGGGTCTGGACCCGGGGCATGCTGCAAACCGAGTACGGTGTGGACCTGGAAGCCGTCACCTGGGTTCTTTCCGGCGATGAACACGTCGCTGAATTCGTCCCGCCATCGAATGTGGTCTCGTCCCCAAATAGTGACCTGGGAGAAATGCTGCTATCCGGGGAGATAGACGCCGCAATAGGCGCGGGGCCGGTCGACTCGCCCGACGTCCAGCCCCTGTTCCCCGAGCCGGACCAGGCCGACGCCGCCTGGCACCGGAAGACCGGAATTTACCCCATAAGCCACATGGTCGTGGTTAAGGACGCTCAGCTGGAGGCGAATCCGGGCCTTGAGTGCGAGTTGTTTGAAGCGTTCAAGATGGCCAAGGCCCAATACATCGGACGCCTTCATTCCGGCGACCATCCAAGCCAGGCTGACCAAGCCTTATTGAAAATGGCCGAGGTAGTAGGGGAGGATCCGATCCCTTACGGCTTCCAAAGTTCCCTCAAGACGCTGGAGGCCTTCATCCGATTCAATGTCGAGCAGGGGGTAATCCCTGAGACGGTCGATCCTGAAGAGTTATTCCCCGATTCGACCCTTAGTCTTTTCCAGTAATTCAACGACGTTTCCAACCAAAGGCCGTCGCCACAATACTTTTGACCTAGCCGACCCGGACGGCCAAGAGCCATCCGGGTCTGGTTGTATATCGCGACGCCTTGCTGCTGTTGAAGGGTCTTGATTTTATCCAGTCTGCTAGGTCTGGAGGGAGTGACCTGCGAATTCTTCGTTGGGAGGTCCTGATGAAAGGATTCCGGTCAGGTGGCACATCGCGAGCCGAGCGTGGGAAAGTCCGAGGCATAGCAAGAATTTCGCCACATTAGCTTCCGGAAGCGCTCCGGCGCATAAGCTGTGTAATCGCCAATGGAAGGATGCCAAGGCAATTGCACAACCTTACCAGTGTCTCCAGACGATGTCGTCAAGAGAGTTTGCTCCAGGTCATCCTTCGAGAGGCTCACTATGAGTGAACAGAAATGGACTTTGCACAGGCCCTGCCCCGAAGCGGCCGGTTTTGACGTCAATAAGGGCCGCCGATACACTTGGATTCGTTACGGCATGGCTTTGCGTGGGACATTTAATGCCGCCAGCCAAAAAGGGGTGAGTGATGCCCGCTCGGACAGGAAAGGAATACATCGCCGGTCTCAGGGACCGCCCCAGGGAGGTGTGGATAAGGGGTGAACTGGTAAGCGACGTGACCACCCACCCTTACTTTCGCAACGGGGTCCAGTCGGTGGCCGCGCTGTACGACCTGCAGCACGACCCGGAGGTGGGGCATGAAATGACCTTCACCTCCCCCAGCACCGGAGACCAGGTCGGCCTGTCTTTCATGGTCCCCAGGACCCATGAAGACCTGGAACGGCGGCGCAACATGATGGCTCGTTGGGCATGGACCAGTTGCGGGATGATGGCCCGCACGCCGGACTTCCTGAACGTGGCGCTCACCGCCTGGGCCGCCGCCGCAGACTATTTTGCCCAGAACCGTCCCGACTTCAAGGACAACGTGCTGCGTTACCACGAGTTCATTCGGGAGAACGACGTTACGCTCACCCATACCCTGGTCAACCTGCAGCGGAGCCGCAATCCATCCACAGTGGACAACCTGACCGAGCAGGTGGCGTTGACCGTAACCAAAGAGACCGACGCCGGCATCGTGGTACGGGGTAGCCGGATTCTCGCCACCCTGGGGCCAATATCCGATGAAATCGCCGTGTACCCGACCCGGACTCACCTGATCGGAGACGATGCCTGGCGGCAGGCCTTTGCCTTTTCCATTCCCTGCGACACCCCCGGTCTGAAGTTCCTGTGCCGGGAAAGCTTCGACCAGAACCGTTCCCACTTCGACCATCCTCTGGGATCCCGGTTCGAAGAGATGGACGCGGTGGTATTCTTCGACGACGTCCTGGTGCCATGGGAGCGGGTGTTCCTTCTGGGCGACCCGGAACTGTGCAACAACTATTCGTCCAGCACCCACGCCGTTGCCCACAGTGGACACCAGGTCACCACTCGGCGGGTGGTGAAGACCGAGTTCGTCCTGGGCCTGCTTTCGCTGATGATTGAGACCCTGGGGTCAAGTCAGATAGCGCAGGTGCAGGAGCGCATGGGCGAGGTGATTGTTTACCTGGAAACCATGAAGGGCTTGCTGCGGGCCTCCGAGGCCGACGCCGAGATCGACCGGTGGGGAGTAATGTGCCCGGCTACGGGGCCGTTCATGGCGAGCCGCGGCCTGTACACCACGACCATTTACCCCAGGCTGGCCGAAATCGTGCAGCAGATGGGTTCCAGCAGCCTGATGGCGCTGCCGGCGGAAGCGGACTTTGACACGCCCATCGCAGCGGAAATCGAAAGGTACATGTCCACGGACTCCGCCAGCGCCCGGGACCGGGCCAAGCTGTTCCACCTGGCCTGGGATGTTGCGTGCAGCGCCTTCGGCGGGCGCCAGGTCCTGTACGAGCGTTTCTTCGGCGGCGACCCGGTGCGCAATGCGATGATGCTGTACAGCAACTACGACAAGGAGCCAGCCAAGGCCCGGGTGCAGGAGTTCCTGGACCGGAGCGGGTGAGCTCCTGAGCTAAAGCTTCCTGAGATGGTTTGGCAACTCCAGATAGTTTCCCTGGCTTGTCAGACAAGGGTTACACCTTGGTAAGCTTCAGCCGGAATTGGGAACTGAAAAGCAGTGAGCCTGAGGCGGTGGCAATTTCGTAGGAGTTGTGCGGCGCACTAAACGTTCACTTCTGGTTTCCCTAAAATGTCCTACATAGGCAATTATCGGACATTTCTGTTTTGACCACTGATCTTTCCGTCCCTGCCTCCAGGTCTCCGAGAGTTCCGGCCCCGGTTGACCGCCAGCGTCTGCAGGAAGCCATGGCCAGCGCCAGGTCTCCCTCCACCAGGCGGTGCTACAGCAGCCAGTGGAACCTCTGGAGTCGATGGGCTGAGGCCAGGGGCCACCAAGTCATGCCGGCCGAGCCCCTGGCGGTGGCAGACTATTTGCTGGACCGGGCCGAGTCCGGAGCCTCGATTGCCACGGTCAAAATGGCGCGGTCTGCCCTAGCTGCCATTCACAAGGATGCGGGACATCCCGACCCCACCGACAACGAGGGAGTGCGCCGGGTGCTGGCGGGCCTGTCGCGCACCATCTCCCGACCCCAGCAGCAGGCGGCGGCCCTTACCAGGGAGGTGCAGGTGGCCATCCAGGCCACCGCAAGTTTCCCCAGGATGCTGCCCAGCGGGCAGATGGAAACTCACGCCAGGGCCCAGGCCAGGGCCCTGGTGGACATCGCCCTCGTTGCCGTAATGCGGGACGCATTACTCAGGCGTTCCGAGGCGGCCTCCCTCTTCTGGAGAGACCTGAAACCGGCCGCCGATGGGA
The DNA here is from genome assembly GCA_028874075.1 of Chloroflexota bacterium. GTDB lineage: Bacteria > Chloroflexota > Dehalococcoidia > Lucifugimonadales > UBA3495 > Bin22. The sequence continues at coordinate 32,947 of JAPPLU010000082.1, read as the reverse complement.
GCGGCAGACTGACGGTGCAGAGTTCCAAGACGGACCAGAGCGGCGAGGGTTCGGTGCTTTACCTGAGCCCGACTACCATGGACGCGCTTCTGCAAGTCAGGCCTGCCGCGGCTAGTTCTGAGAAAAACATCTTCGGACTTTCTCCTCGTCAGATCAACCGGCGCATTGCCGCCGCTGCCAAGGCGGCCGGGGTACAGGGAGACTTTGCCGGACACTCACCCAGGGTGGGCATGGCCATTGACCTGGCCGCCTCCGGCTGTGAGCTGCCGGGGGGTGGTAAGGCATTTTGGACCCTAGTTCTGATTAGTTTTGCGGCGTTGGCGGTTGCAGCTATAGTTTGGGGCCTTTATCTTTGTTGGTGTGGCAGGCAGGCAGAGGTAACCGACAATGAGGGTGTTAAGGTGTCCATTAATCCGCAAATACTTTTTGACCCTGCCTTCCTCGTGTTCCTACTTATTCTTTGCGGACCTGTCGTACTCTCAGCGGTGACCGGGCTTGCCTTCGCCTGGTTTGTGGGGAGTATAAGCAAGAAGCGGGCCATGCTGGTTGGGGTTTGCATGGGGATAGCTGTCGTTGGTGCGGGGTTTGGTTTTTACTCTGGCCTCCTCCAAGTGATGGATTTTATCTATCCTTCCAAAGTTACTATTGGCAACACCACGACGTTTAGCACTTACCACTATCAAATGTATATGGACGACATCATGTTTGGCACTTATTGGATAGCTATGGCCCTCAGCCCCGCGCTCACGGGGCTCGCCTGCTTTATCGGCAAGGTGAGTCTGAGTGAGCCGCGCCCGTGAGCCTTGAAAGCGGCGAGTGTGGAGCAGGGGGGTCTAAAGCGCCTTACGCACCCAGCTGCCGGCGCTCATGACGGCGGGAAGGTGGGAGTCGCCCACCATGCCGGACCGGTACACTCGGGCGGAGGCCGCGGACCGCGGCGCCGTGGCCAGGTACTACGGCCGCCAGGCCGCCGGTTGAGAAGGCGACAGGATATCCCGCTGTAGGGAAGGGTGGCCAACCCGAAGCTGCGCGGGGTAGCCAAGGTCCTGGCGGGGTGAAGGGTTCGACTCTCCTGGCAATTCCTTGGCAGTGTTCCCTTGACTGGCCTCTGATACGTCAGCCTCGCCAAGCGCCTTGGCACGGGGATCCCAGCAGGTCCTATTGGAGAGTTCGGAGGCGCCGAACAGGAGCCACTAACCAGCCGAACCTGTCTTTTGGGAGGAGAAACGGTGACCAATGCAACCAGCTCCGATATCTACTGTCTGAGGTGCCGAAGCAGGACAGGTACCACGGGAAGCCGGCAGGTTGTCCTCAAGAATGGCAGCCCCGCCGTGTCCGGCCAGTGTGAGAATTGCGGAGCCCGGAAGTTCCGAATAGGCGTGAGCGAGCCAGAACCGGAACGAAAGGGTCGCGTTGCCCAGTTCTTCTCCAACCTCCCGAGAATGAGGAAATAGTTCCTGTTACCTGCTGACTGGCGATAACCGTCGTAAGGCGTTCGGCGGGGAATACGCCCAGACCGCATTGTCTTATTCACCAATGGACTGAAAGCGGCCGGCCTCCGAGCGGGTGATGGCCTCTGGGGAACGGCGGGCGGCGCAGGTTCGCCGAGTTCCGGCCACGGTTGTTACGCCTTGTCACTGGGCTGTAAACGGGTTCCATATTGTCATCTGCTGCATTGTTTGGCCGTGTTGCAGGTCCTCGCTGTAAAGCCGGCTGCACCCCGCCTCCAGTGCACCGGCCACAATGAGGGAATCATAGAAGGAAAATCCGTAACGATCCTGCAGTGAGATGGAGGTCTGGTATAGCTCCGTGGTGGGATTTACGTGCCACAATGGGACCAGGAGATCATCCAACACCCGCCGCGCGTCTCCGGGCCCTACCCCCAACCTCCGGATGAGGACGTTCAGTGTCTCCTGGACGACCTGGAAGCTGATGCAGCCGGTACCGCTGGCGAGGCTTTCACTCACCAACGTCTCTGCCTGCGCTCGCTTACGGGCGTCTGTCTCATCGAACATATAAATGAGGACGTTGGTATCCAGGAAATGTTCAGCGCTCATTCATTTCTTCCCGCGTAAACCTGCGGCCGCCGGTTCCATATGTGGCCTGCAGCTCGTGTATGGTGGCCATGGCCTTTTCGGCCTGCCGGTTTCGGCCCACATAGTCGGCCAACCACTGCCGGAAGACGGCATTCAGAGTTGTTTTCTCGGCAGCCGCCCGGTGGCGCGCCTCCGCTATCAGTCCCTCGTCGGCGCTGAGGGTGATGTTCTTCATATTACTCTCCCAGGCTGAGGATCGTACTGTATTAGTGTACACTATTTTAGTGCGAAGTACTCTGAGAGTCTACTCCAACCCTGCGTCCTCCTTCCGGCTCGACCTCATTAAATCTGGCAAGTAGTGGAAAAGCCTTCCCGTCAGTATTCCACCGTATTGAACCGCGTGTCACAGTACCAGTTGCCGGTAAGTAATGTTGGGGGCAGATTTGCCGCAGGTACGGGGCCAAATTAAGCAAGCCAAGTCCTTCGCCGGGAGGCTCCTTGAATTTCCCGAGAAGGGCCCTCCTTCCCGTGAGGTTGCCAGATTGGCCATTGCCAAACCTGCAACAGACGAGGGTGTGGACGTTGACAGCGATAGGGTGGAACAGTCAATTGCGGAAACCCGTTGCTATCCCGACTTCCTGCGGGAGTGGGGCAAGCGGGTATGGGAAGTTGCCGAATGCTCTCCAATTAAATGGGAATTATATAGGATTTTAGCCAAAGGGCCGGCTTTCAGGTAGCGGCCCGGTGGCAAGACTCGCACAGACCATCGTTGTACAGGGTTTCGGGGAAGGCCACTTGACGCTCGCACTCCCCACAGTGATACCGCCGGTCCTGCACCGGCCCTTTGGGACGGCCAGCGTTCAGAACCACGTGGGCGATTTCCTCCGGGCTTGCGTCAATCCTGGGCGGGAGCGGGTTCTTGGGTGGACGGCCCATTTGCTTTTTTGGACGTGGCATAAGCCTTACTCCGATTCTGTGGCATTTGCGGGGTAGCTAGCCAAGGCTGTCCACCATATTCCGCAATCGCTCCGAACTGCTGGGCTTTATCTGGTCTCTGGTCCTCTCCGCTACTAGCCGCAACAATGGAGCCAACCGCTTCCTGCCCTTGACGTCAAATCTTGGCTCTTTCAGTGGCCAGAAATTGATTTCTGGGCCCCATAGAAGGCTTCTAGCACACCGTAAATTGACCCAGATTTCTTCTGAGTCATCGCCGTGTATAGTTGCCCTCCACCAAATTGGCTTCCCGTTCTTGTCCCAAACTGAGGCCGCCCATTTCAACTCCCCGGATTCCGTCAAGGCGCACAACTTGTTCACCAATTCTTGCTCACTACTCATTACGCTCTCTCCGTGTCAATTCTTACGCATCAAAGCCTTAACCCTGGCCAGCACCCCGATTCGCTCTTTAGGGACAGGCAAAACCCAATCCGGTTGTGAGCGCTGGATTGACGCTTCTACTTCCTCTCGGATAAGGACTATGTGATGACCGGTTTGGAAGGTAGCCTCTTTGCGTATCCAATGGTCCTGCATTTCCTTTGACCGCAAAGTCTCCCGAACACTGTCAACCCCCATGATTATGTCAGTATCGGTAGCCGTCCAAAGTCCGGCCGGCGGGGGATAATCACCCACGAACAGTTTTTCAGTAAGGCGAGCTGCCATCTGCTGATGTTTCAACTCCCAAGCCATAGCGTTGTATTCAATGGCAGTCAGCGGTCGCCCCCAGCGCGGTACTTCCTCTTCCTCAAGCAGGGATTCACGGAATAGGGTTCTAATGAGATTAGTTGACTCGTAGAGAAAGTCAAAGGAATTCACATCCTCAAGCGAGTCCACCTGCAAGGCCATCCGGTGCAGGTATTCCGCATAGAATTCCTGACCAATGCGGTTTAGCCACGGCTTGATTTCGTTGTCAATCCGCATCATCTTTTCCTGGTCGTCCGATGCAAGCCCTTTGGGAGTGAATACCAGGAAACTACGGTTGCGGACCTCGTTTGCAAACTCCGTGATTGCCGCGCTGCCCTCATTGGCCGACACCACGGCGCACGGGTAATCTGAGGTGACGGATACCAACCTGTCATAATACTTGGCGATTAGTTCGCCTTGATTTGCGGTCCTGCCCGCGAACCTGGTAGGTTGAACGTCCTGGTATATCAGGGGCAGAACGCCGGAATATTGTGCCAACCCGCTAAAGGCGGACTGCGTGAATTCCTTGTCAGAGAGAGTTGGCGGTGGACCAAACATCGAAGTGTAGAGGAATCTTATCAGGGCGCTTTTCCCACAGTGGGATTGACCGTAAGCAACAGCGATGTTTGGCAACGTCTTGGTGGCATTGGAGCCTTCCAGGTGCAGTTGTCTCGATAGCTTCGGGATGAAGGGGCTGAAATACATCCAGCCCATGAGCGCAAAGTAGTTGCGCTGTAATGCGTCTGACCTGGGGCCGAACTCCCGGAACTTGTTGATGAACTGGGTTATCAGAAGGGCGTCATTCCCGATCCCGTCAGCCGTGGCTGGACGCTCAATCAGCCGTCCGTCATATACGAACTTGCCATTTACGAAATGCAGGGAGTGCATCTGAGATGGGTTGGCCTTTGGCTTGGGGGCAACTGCATAGTTGACCTTGCGAATGGACGCTAGGGGCAGCACGGAGACGCCCTTTGGGGCCGGTTTGATGTAGTCCCGCAACCCGTCACCCAATTCGGAATCCAGTTCTGACGCACGGACCGCTATGTATTCAGGGTCGCCGGGCAGGTCCGTGCCCTCGAATTTGAGTATCTGAATTTCAGGAGTCTGCGATTCCTGAGCCTGTCTGCTGGCCGGAAGCTCCTCGGCTTTCACCAAATGGGCTGGCCGGGTTTCCTTATCAAGATTTAGGCCGGTGGACAGGGAAAGCACGGCCTCATACTTTTGCACCATCCGCTCCCACATAAACGAATGATTGTCATAGGCTAGAAGCACCTCGCCTTGCCGACCGGACAAGGCACGTTCCGACAAGTTGGCCGAACCTACCATTACTCGCCTCAATCCCGGCCTTTCCAGCAGATAGACCTTGGAATGAACCACGCCCCCGGCTACCGCATAGAATCTAGCCCTTCCCGCCGTCTGCCATTCCATCAGTTCTTGGGTTCGGGGGTCGGTAACCCCCCAATTCCGATGTAGCCCTTTGTCAGTTCGTCCTCGATGGCTTTTTGCAGGAGCGTTACCTTCGCGGCGTCCGACTGGCGAACCAAGTCCTCACACCCGAAGACCACCTCGGCGAAGTCATAGTCATTGCTGGTCAGCAGTTTCAGGATGGATGGGATTGACACCGTGTAGGTCAAGGCGCGGAAATGGGAAAATCCAGCCAGCATATCCAAACTAAAGGTGTTGGAGCGGTTGTCGTCGGGCCACAAGACCTCTAGGCTTAAGGCGTCCCTTTTCAGGTCCTCGGGCGTGTCCAAACGCATTTGCTCGGGTTGCGCCCCGGACTGCTCGAACATCGTGCCCCGGCTGGCTTCTATCAAGTCAGCGTGCCTGATTCTCAGGGCAGCCCTCCCGCCCCTGGGCACCCTTTCAGCCTTTAGCCGACCCTCTTGAAACCATTTAGTGATTGTGCGATTCGAACTACCGATTGCGTCGGCAGCCTCTTGTGCGCTGTCATAGATTTCCTTCTGCATCTCTCACCCATCTGAACCATCTGACTGAACCATCTGAAGTATAACAATGTGCGCTAGTAAGGTCTATCTCAACCGGGTGTCTGCTGGCCCTATGAGTTGGTTCCTACGCAATCAACCGGTCATAGGTAATCCGCTTCCCGTCCGCCCGTTTCACCATACCTTCCATCTGGTTCTCGGTATCCAGGGGCCGAGTGTTGTGCCGGCCTGAAAACTCGCTAGTGTACCGGGGAAGGTGCTTAACGCTGACGTGGTGGTAAGTCCCGTCCAGGCCCCGCTTAAACAAAGCCCAATGGCTTTCCAGGCCGTTGGTGTGGGCCATTCCCCGGACGTACTCATTGGCGCTGTGGGATACCGCTTCATGGGGCCGGTTCAGGCCCTCATAGGCCCGGGCCTCATCGGTGTACACCTGGGCGGTGAACTCGGTGTTCATGTGGACAAAGCCTTTCAGGGTTGACCCGTCCGTGCTTTCCACCACCTGAGTCTTAATCTGGTTCGTGGGCCGGTCCAGCAGACCCACCACCGGGGCCTTGCCCACCGCGCCCCGGCCAGCGTGAAGTTTCTTGGCTTCGTGCTTGTTCCCTTCCTTCCCACCGATGTAAGTCTCATCGGCCTCGGTGGGGCCGGCGAACCTGTCCGCTACCGGACTCCACATTTCCCGTATGCGCTGGCCCATGTACCAGGCTGACTTTTGGGTGATTCCCAAGTCCCGGTGCAGCTTCATGCTGGACACACCCTTGAGGGAAGTGTTGAACAGGTAGAAGGCTATGGCCCACTTGGAAAGGGGAAGGTTGGAACTGTGCAAGAGGGAGTCAGTCTTGACGCTGAAATGCTTCCGGCAAGCTTTGCAGCGGTAGGGTTGGGGCTTGCGGTTGGCTATGACGCTTATCCGGTCAGACTCGCAGAAGGGGCAGGTAACACCACCGGGCCAACGCTGGGATACAAACCAGGTTTCGGCCTTTTCCTCGGTATCGAACCGCTTAACCGCGTCCATCAGGGTAATACCCTTGCGGTAGCTCTTACCTGGTGCTTTTCCTGTAGCCATAACCACACTCAACCCTAGTTAACTTATGAGATTATTCTAGCCAACTAGGGTTGCGGTGTCAAGGGGTTTTGGCTAAAATCCTATATAATTCCCAATTAAATTGTCAGATGTAAACGTCGCATCTCAACGGGGGATTGTCATTATTCAGGGATATAAGGCCAGTGGTAATCACCGTCATCCGGCGACTCTGAGCGCCGTTGATTTGGGCTTGTATCAGGTGTCGGTTTGCCGTTCAACCACTCCCTTTGGTCCGAGTAGAGCGCGGTGCGGAGACAGCCTTTCCCTGTAGCTGGCCTTCTCGATGACGGTCTGGAAACTGGCCTTGGCCGGTCGGCCCAGCGTACTGCTGCCAAGGATAGGATCGTCAAAGAGGCTGAGCCGTTCCTCCCAGTAGGATTCGTTCTATCCCGCATGGGCGGGGCTGACCGGTTGGTGGAGACGCTCAGAGCGGTTTTCGAGGGCCGTTTCCGGTTGACGGCCGACGAGTTGCGCCGGGCGGCTGGCCGGACCCGGAGAAACAGCCTGATGAACCGTCCCCTGGACCCGGGTGTGCTTACCCCTCTGGAGCTGGATATTCTGGTCAAGCTCTGTGAGGCGATGTCCTATCTCATGATCGCGGAGGATGATGGCATCAGCCGTTCCAACGTGCGGAACACGATCTACCGGATCCACGATAAAACGGGCTCGGGTACCAACCGGGAGATGATGGTCTGGGCGGTGCTCAGCGGGCTGATTGACGACCTCAAGCGGTGAGTTGAGCCTATTAGAACAGAGTCATGCTATTCTGCTGGTAAGGGGCGGTCAGGGCCCGTCGGGTCACAGCCTGGCGCTCGGTATAGCCGGGCGGAGTATCAATTTGAACCTGAAGCGGCAGTCTATCCGGGAGGTTGCTCCTAGGCTTGGTTGAACCGAGCTCCCTGGCAAGCTATGAGGCTGTTTGTCGCTTCGAAGGTTCCGTAGAACCTGTTTAAGCCGTGGATGCCGAGCACCGACCGGGTCAGGTGTCCCAAGAGATGGATGAACAGTATGTAGAACGCCTTGTCGGGTTGATCATAAATGCCCAGGGTCAGGGGGGTCTGGCGGTCCCACCTGTATGTCGCCTGAACATAGCGGGAAGGTTCTTCTTCGGTCAGGTAAACAGCTAACCCTTGGTCCAATACGCACAGAGCGGTAACCATTTCGGAACGGTTGAGGCTGGCATTTATTGCCCCTAATCTGAGGGCGAGGTCGTTGAATGAGAGGTTGCTCTGGAGCCTCGTGCCAGGACAGTCGTATGTAGCGGGTTTAGTGTTTGCCCGGCCTGGTCAAAGAGCTTGAGGTGTTGGTTTTCCGTGATGTGTCCATACGGGTTATCCGGTCTTTCCAGGCGGGAGACCTTGACCAGTTTCTCCATGGCTTCATCAAGTTCCTCGAAGCCAAGAGTCTGCTTGACCTCCATCGCCGAGTAAATTGATTCAATGGGGAAGTGGAAGCGACGAGAATCCTGAGTAGCGCCTAGTTTGACCACAGGCGCCCAAGTCTTGTTGCGTATCAGGACGTCGGCGTCGCCCGCCGTTTTCCCGTTTCGGTCGTTGACAACGCCAGGGTCTATTGCGTATCTATCGGGGAGAAGATTTGAGAGTTCCCGGCGAACGATGTCCTCCAGCCCGGGTCCAGAGTCGTAGTTGTGTATGTTGAAGCGCCTCTCGATAGCTCCTTCTGTGATGATGCGTTGCTGTGCTGCCTGACATGTCAACAGCAAACCGTTCTGTAGGTTCTCTGCGTGTCCCGAGTCGGGCTGCCATGTGCTGGCGTCGGGCAGATTCGCCTGCCATTTCATAGTGAGCCTTCCTTGATGGAATCTCTCAGTGTCTTTGTCGGTAAGTTATTCCCGCGCCCCGGCCGGCCTCCTGGCGCTTCCTGTATTGTGCCGGGAAGGCTACCGGGGAGCCGTGCTCTTTATTATTCTGGCAACGTCGTGTTCGTATTCCTTTACGAACTCTTCGCATATTCGGGACTCGATGATCGCGCTGCCGGTTTGCGTGGCTACGAATAGGTGGGTGCGATGGGTGGTGCAATATTCGGGTGAAGTCCGGCCCCAATAGATGATGGCGGCGACGCCGGTACCGTCGTCCCGCTCCTGGATCCGCTTTTGCATTATTTCAAGGAGTTCTTTGTTGTAGTCCCGCAGGCCCTGGATGGTTTCTTCCACCCAGGCTACCAGGGAAGTCGGTGGGGAGTCGAAGGTGAAGATGTGGACTGCGGCGTGTTGTCCGGGGCTGAGGAGGTCCAGGCGGTCTTGTTGCTCCTCTCTGATGGTCCAATCCTCCGGGACCTCCAAGGAGTATCCGTGAATTTGATGAGTGTAAGTCCGCCACCCTTCTGCCAAGGGTGTGGGGGTAGCCGTGGGGAGGGCGAACTGCGCTCCCTGCTTCAGTTCGGGGAGGATTTCCCGAATGGTCTGGATGGCGATGGCGAAGCTTACGCCTTCGGCGGCGCCGCCCTGCGGACTCCGAAGGGTGTAGGAAATGATTCCGGCAACCTCTCCGTTGGCTGACAGAAGAGGGCCTCCGCTGTTTCCCGGGTTGATTGAGACGTCGGTCTGAATGACCTAGGACTGGCGTTCATCGTTATATCGGTAAGCGGAAATTATGCCGCTGGTGACGCTGGGGGGACCGGCTATGCCCAGGGGGTAGCCGATGGCGATTACCTCTTCGCCCACGGTGACTGCATCCGTTTCTTGCAAAGACAGGGCCTGGAAGCTACCGCAGCAGATTTCCAGCAATGCCAGGTCCTTCTGGCCATGGTAGCCAAGGACCGTGGCCGGGCAAGTCTCTGTGTCGTGGACCTGTACTTCAACAGTCTTGGCGCCTTCAACCACATGGTAGTTGGTCATGATGTATGCGCCCCCCGTGTCGGTGGTTCCGATAATGAAGCCGGACGCCTGTCCATGGTCGGTATTGGCCCGTACCACCTGGGCTGACGCTCTTTCCAGCATGGTAAGCGTGTCCGGAGTCGGGGTCGGCGCCGCGGTTGGCGTGGGAGTAGGGGTAGAGGCCGCTGCAGGCGGGGGCAGGGCCTTGGTAGCCGGTTGACGAGTTGGTGGTACTACTCTCGGGAATGGAGTGAGCTCCGGTGTTGCCGCCGCTAGCGGCGTGGAGGTGGGCTCAGGGGTTGGCGAAGGCCCGGGGCGAGGGGCAGCTGTCTGTGGCGGTGGTGCGGCCGTCGGGGCCGGAATTGGCGTGGGCGAGCTGCACGCCACTGTCGTCAGGAGCGTGGCTGTCAGTACCAGGAAACCGACGGTGGTCCTGGTCAGTGAATGTTCCACTTCGGTCCCTTTTATGCTTCAGGAGCCTCTTGTAGTATACGTCAAACGGTACTTTTACAAAGTGTGTGGTCTGGAATCGAAAAGGGTGGCTACCTCTTCAGCTGCCTGAATGCCACTGGCCAAGGCGCCGTTGACCGAGGGCACTCGTGTATAGTCCCCTGCCAGAATGAGGTTCGGGATCTCCTTCTTCAGTTGGCGAACCGCGTTGGATACTGCTATGAACATTCCGGGCAGGCCCATACAGACAGCCTCATTCCAGCGGTACACACGACTGAATAGTTCATCACCGGCTGTGGGGAGGGACGAGCCGGGCGGAGGGTTCCGCCGCGCGTCCCCGAGCAACGCATGCGTTATTTGTTCATCGTCCAGTGCCATCAGCTCCTTCGCGCGAGCACGGCCGGTCGTTAGATCGAGGGTGGACCTTCCTTCGGGAGCGCACCTGGGCAGGTTGATGGTCCGGTCCAGGAGTAGTGGAGTGTCATCTTCGGGATAGAGGGCGCCGTTCCATCCTGGAGGCAGGGGAGGATGATCGAGGCCAACGACCACGCGACACCCGGTGGAATATGAGATGCCGGACAGTGTTCGTCGGATGGGGTCAGGCAGGTCGGGGAGGATTTTCAAGACCCTGGAAGGGGGGACGGCGCATATGACGGCGTCCACGTCGATGGTCCCGTCGTCAACCACGACATTGGTGACGGAACCACCCCTGATATTCACTCGTCTTACTGGCGTCATCGTTCGAATGGCATCCGCGCAGGCGTCCCCCAGACCTTCGGTCAAGGCTCCAGCGCCGTATTCCGGCACAGAGATCTGTGTGGGCTTGAGCAGAATTTCCGCCAGGTATGTCCGCATATAGGCCTGGCCGGAGCGATTGACGGACCCCATTGTCAGTTCGAGGAATCCTGTCAAGGCTACCCTCAGTGAGTGGGGGACCCCCATTCTGTCCAGATATTCTTTGAAGGTTTCCTCTCCGTCGAGTTCCAGCAGGCGGTTGTCGCTACTGTAGTTCAGGTATTTGGAGTCGCGCCGGAATTCCCTCAGAAGCCTATGCAGCGCCCGAAGACCTTGTGGGGTGAAAAGGCCATGGCGCCATCCCCAGTTCAGCCTCTTGAGGATGCTGCCAGGGGACAGACCAGGGGAAGTGGTCGACCACCGTCCATTTCTGAACCAGCCAAAGGTATACCGGTTGGGTATCAAGGGAATCCCCAACTCCTTGCAGACGCGGAAAGTAGTGTCATAAGAGGAGCAGAAAAAGTCGGCTCCCATGTCCAGTGTGAAACCGTCGATGCGCTCGCTTCTTAATCTGCCCCCTACCTCGTCGTTTGCTTCGAGGACAAGGTGCTGTAATCCGAGCTTCTTGAGCATGAATGCAGCGCCCAGGCCGGCTGCCCCGCCTCCAACGATAGCGACTACCCTTTCAGTCATGGTTCTACCTTCGGTGGTGGCATCTGGTTTGCTTGTGTTGGCCGGATCCTGGGCCACGCGAAACTTGCCAATGTGGCGGGAATTCTCCTTTAAATAACAGCATTGCTGGTAGGAGATGAGGAGGATGTCCCCGCCGTGGAAGTTGGTTCCGGAGCTGGTGAGGGTGTACTTTTTGGGGAACCCTAAATTGTCCTCTAATGGCAATTATATGACATTTTTTCTCTCGGGCCGAAATGGCCCCGGAAACCGGTTCTTGCTGGAAATTGACGTGATAGGACATGGTCAGATACAGGGCGTTACGCACTCTAACCAACTCCTCAGCCGACTCCTGTGGCACCGATGTCGGCATCATTACCTGCTAGGCTTGCTGTTTACTCGACGGGCCCTCCCATGACCGCGTCCCGGATAATATTGGCAAGACCTGCGACCCTTGCCAGAGGCGGAGGAGAAACTCATAAATGATCATAGCCCGTTGGCGAAAACTCTTGCACCCTACCATTAGGACCTCGCTGCAACTGCCGACGGCCTCGATCCCGCGCCCGCCCAGCGGGCCAGTCCCTGGAGCACAGCGGATTGGGAACCAATTAGGGCATTTACGCTTCCGCGTGACGTCCCATTGATTCCTGCACTCAAGCCCGACACTACCTCTCTTCGCCATCTACTGGCCCGCTAATTGCCGCGTATTCGGCTCACTTAACCGACAAGCGCCTCCTCTCAGTGACAACCATTTGCCTTCCCCGATTAGTTCGGTAAGCCCTGAATCAGAAGGATGTTGCCGGTTTCTTCTTGGTGAGGCCATCGTAGTTGGAGTTCACCAAAGCAAGGACAGCCTATCGATTCCAAGGGACGTCCACTGTTAGGAAGAACCAAGAGTTTGACACACCCCGTTTTGGAAAGCATACTCCCTGCCAAATTGCGATATCTGCCCCAAAGGAGCATTACCTTTGAACCGACAAAGCAGGGGAAACCAGCGACGCAGCAGCCACAGTAACCGACAGCGAACGCTATACGTGAGAGCCACCGCCGTAGTTGTCAAAGAAGGCAAAATCCTCTTGGTCAAGCACAACCGTGAAAACCAGTGGGCATTGCCAGGGGGCAGGGTGACGGCAACAGAAGAGCCAAGCCGGCGGGCAGTTTTGGAAGTTGCCGAGGAGACCGGGCTCTTAATTGACAATCCCATCTTCGTCGGTCGGTACGCCGGCACAGTGGCAGCGCACCAGATCTTCCTCGCCCAAGGGAACGGGGATCCCAAACCAAATCGTAGAGAGCTGCGGGATGTATGCTGGTGGGATGGGAAGACTCCACTGGACGTGGAGCAGCACGTCAATGCCATAATGGCAATAGTCCGCAATTGGGTAAAGGAAAACGCGCCGGACGAACTGGATCCAGGACAGGCCGACATTCAGGCGCTACCTGAATTGAAGCAGCTCGTGGAAGGCTTCGAAGACGCCAACTAAGTCAAGCGCTATCCCCCGAAGTTCTGCGTGGCATAGACATTATCCCCTGATTGGGCTATCCCTACCCCAATGTATTTGAGCTTGCCATCCAGGATATTCGCCCTATGCCCCGGGCTCTTCATCCAGCCGTCAACCAGTTCCTTCGCAAGTTTCTTGCGATCGCGGCGGGCCGGGTACTTGAAGATATTCTCCGCGGTCATCATCCCAGAGAAGCCAAGCTCTTTCATCCTACCGTGGGGAGAACTCCCGCGGACCCCTTCGTGCGAATAGGCATGACGAGCCATGAAGTCACTATGCCCCTGGGCCGACGACTGGAGCACTAGATGACGAGCCAACGGTCGCAGTCCCGACCGTGCTCGGGCCTGGTTGGTATATATGATGACCCATTTCGCCGTGCCAATGTGCCTCCTGGGGGTTGAGAAAGCACGTCTTGGCCGGTGCAACCGGTTCCTATCCTTGAAGATGGTCGCCACAAGCCGAATCACCCAGAAAATCACCCTATTTGTCCTCACTTTTTACTTAGGATCCTTGCGTATCATGGACCCATACACATTCGTGATGTTCGAAGAATCCAATTTGACACCCACTACCTCGGAAGGCATACTTTTTGCCTGAAGCGGCCCAGCGCTAGAACCAAAGGAAGTGCCCGCCAAATGAGAAAAGCGTTTGCCATTCTGGTGGTCGGGGTGGTCCTCGCAATTGCAGCTTACGCCGGCTGGCTCGCCCTCCAGGAGACTGAGGTCTCGGAAGCCGCTCATTTCGAGCAGAGCATCAACATGGTGCATCACCAGACGGAGAACATCACCGTCTCTCTGGTAGAGACCAACGAGGTGGTCGCCGTCAATATCGCTGAAGTGACGGACATCAACCTGCTGCTGGAACAATGGTCTCCTCGCTACCAAAGAGCCCAGGTGGCCTACCAGAAATTCGACAGCTCCATCCAGGCGGCAGAACTGCGGGCGGAGGCCTATTTTGCCTCACAAAAGGCCTTGACTATGCGATACCACGATGAAGCCCGAAAAGCCCGGGCAAAGGCCGAAGACGACGCAGACTATGAACTCTACAGCCAATGGCAGGACCGGGCGCACATGGCCAGGGACAACGCTCTGGCCATCATACACCGGTTGGACGATATGGAGACCGACCTTCGGAAGTTGGAGTTGTCCACCGAAATGTCTTTTGACGCGTCTAGATTTAACGACGTACCCCAGGAAATTAAGAAGCTGGAGGATGAACTGATCGATTTCCAGATTGCCTCCGACAATATCAGGAGTATAACCCAATCTCCCTTTGCGGTGAGCCCCGGATGACGAGCAGCAGCCCAGGGGCGCTCAACCAGTCTGCCTCAGAGTGGGCCACTCTGGCAGTGCGAATCCTGACCTTTGTTTTGACCCTGGCAATCCTTGGGGCTTTCCTTCTACCCTGGGTAACGCTCGACGGTGACCAGCAAGCCAGCACCGGGCTGGACATTCTGGTTCTGGTCACTTCACCCTCAATCAGTTATTTCAATAATTTCTCCCAGCTCCAGACTGCCGTCCTCATCGGCAATACCACGGGCATTCTGCTGCTTGCAATATACTTGGCCGTCAAGTATGCACGCCGTCGTCTGGCATTGCTGGCCACCGCTGCCATCCTTCTCTTGGCGCTGTCTCTGCCTTACGGCGCAAGGGATCTGTTGGTCCGGATGGAATACAGTCCAGGGCTGGCCATGGTGATCGGCCTGGCGGTGCTTCTCCTGCTTCAGCAGGTGCTCATAAAGCTCCGATTGCGGCTGCAGGCTTGGCAGAAGTTCCCAGCAGTACATCGGGCACTGGGCATCACCACCGGCAGTGGCCGTTACCGCTGGCCTCAAACGTAGACAGCCCACTGCCTTCCGCAAATGCTCCCTATCGACACCGTCATGACACCAAGCAGGAATTCTGAGTTAGACAGAAAATAGCAACGCGCAGGATCCGCAAACCGGAGGAAACAGCGATGAATGAAGTTTGTGGCGAAGCGGCCGCCGTGGTAATTCTGGTTATCTGCAAAACTCAAGGCCACATCTGACACACGGGAATTAGCTTACGGCGGAGAACTGTAAGGTCGTGTTGTCCGATTGGTCACCTCCTCGGCTTAGGTCCTTCTCCAGGGCCAGATGCCGGCTTTGCTGGAAGGTCTCCCAGGGAGTCTTGCCGTAGCAGTAGCGCCCTGAGTGGGGCCTCTCATTATTGTACTTCTCCAGCCAGGCGTCCAGGTCCACCTGCACTTCCTCCAAGCTGTAGTAGAGCTTCTTGCGGAAGAGCGGGCTGTAGCATTCATCCTCAGGGTCTTGTGGAACCGTTGGCAGATGCCGTTGGTCTGGGGATGGTTGACTTTGGTCCGGGAATGGTCGATGTCCTCCACCGCCAGGTACAACTGATAGGCGTGGTTCTCGGGTTTCCCGTAATACTCGGTGCCCCGGTCGGTGAGGATGCGTTGCAGCTTGATGCCCTGCTCGTCATAGAAGGGGAAAACCCGGTCATTGAGCAGGTCCGTCGCGGTGATGGCGCTCTCTTGTCGGTGTAGAGCTTGGCGGTGGCCACTCGGCTGTAGGTGTCAATAAAGGTCTGCTGGTAGATCCGGCCCACGCCCTGGGAAGTGCCCACATAGTAAGTGTGCTGGGCGCCCAGATAGCCTGAGTGCTCCGTTTCAATCTCGCCGTGGGCCCCCTTGTCCTGCTTGGCTTTCTTCAGGGACCGCTAGTCGGCTCTCCGTCAGGATTAGACCCTCCTGGGCTACCCTGGCTTAGGTATTACTGCTGGGCCTTGAGCCGCTTCTTGAAGGTCTCCAGGTCGTGGCGCTGCCACACCGAGCGAACCCAGCCCGGGGAGATGATGATCCCCTCCTTGCGCAGTTCGTTGACCGCTCTCAGTTGTCCGTAGGCTGGGAATTCCACCGCGATCCGCAGTACGGCCTGCTCCACCGCCTCCGGCACCCGGTTCTTTAGCAATGGCTTCTTGCGGGAGATCTCATAGAGCGCGGCCTCGCCCCCCCTGCTCGTAGAGTTCTTCGTACCGGTAGAAGGTGTCCCGACTTTAACCCATGATCTGGCAGGCCTGGGATACATCGCCCAACTGCCGAGCCAGTTCCAGCAGGCCCAGCTTAGGCTTCAGCACTTTTTCTTGTTGCGTTGTCATCTGACACCCCTTCCCTTCATTGAAGATATTCAATCACAAACTTGAACAGGTGTCAGATTAAATCTTAACTATTACACCTACTCCGGGCTGTCTAGTATCCGGCGCGTGTACCTGATTCCTAACAAGTTACGTACAGAGTGGGCGGTTCGTAACGGGACGCGGTGCGTGTTCATGTAGTGCTGGGTTCTGATTGACATACCCTGCGACGACCCCTTCTTCATCATGGGAGGTTAGGGTGGTAAATAAGTCTCCAAGCTTAATGTAGATAGTTACTCTTCACTAAGACAACCTCATTCTTGGGGCAAACCCGGTCCAATTTAACTCTCTTTGGTGTGGGAGTCCAGAATCAACTGATTCCACTGCGGTTCGCCTCCTCCCTCCGTTAGGCGCTTTATAATGCCCCTACGACAAATATCTCGTGCTTCGAATAGAGTTTGGCGGGCACGATCTTCTCCCATGTCGATTCTCCCACTATGTGCGGCTTTGGAACATATATCGTATGCTTTTCGGAGGGTTTTGAAGATTCGTACTCGCTCCTCTCCGTCCGTTCCCAAATACCACGCCCCCTGAACCGCGAGACGAAAAGATAGTTCGGGGTTCGAAGTGGAAAACGTGGTCTCCAAGGCAATCCGAAGATCTAAAGCAATGTCGACGAGTGCAAATTCCGGTGTGGACAAACTATCCCACCAACGTGAAGTAGGAACCATCAGTCCCTGTGGAGTCCATCCTTTACACTTCAGGAAGATGTTGTGTGCTGTTTCCAAGTGGCTGGGTGTGACTTCAAAGTCAGTGCCGGTGCCTCGGCGAATGTATTCCACTCTAATTACTCCGCCATTAACCAAGCAGGCAAATTTTGGGTCAGGAACTATCCACCCTTGCATCCGTCTGACCGGACTATTGCCCACCAGCGCCAGAGCATTGGTGAGAAGGTGTGACGGGGATCTGTGGCCGCCGGAGTCAGACATCGACAATCGGTTCCGGCCACCGGGCACCGGGTCATTACGCACGTCATGGCAACAAAGCAATGTGTAACCGGAAAATGGGGATTCACCGTCTGTCGGCCAGGCTTCTGGCCTATACCAGGAAGGTCTCAAGTCGTTCATGGGAATGCGCTCTATCAAACCACTTCCCTGCGCACCTATCTTGAGTAGATGAATATCCGGTGACAACTCAAGGAAATCGTTCTCTTGCTTCACATACTCAAGCACGGTCAACTCGTCATAGCTTGTTGGCTCGCCTAGTACAATTGCAAACAGAAAATCGACTGATGGCTCTACCCCATATAAGGCAGCGCACTTGGTAAATCGACCAAGAAATGACGAATAGCCGTTGACTAGTGGTCCATCTTGAGCCAACCGATCCAATAACCACGATTGTACCGAAATCCGACGGTCGGGCTCTCGTCTTTCCGGTTTGGTCCTTTCGTCTGGATGCTTCCTCCATTCGAGAATGTCATCTAGAACCCCTTGAAGGGTGTCGCCAAATTGTAAGATTAGGTGTTCCGGCACTCCGCGGATATCGGCCTCTGCCTCAAGGAACTCCCACGGAATGGCATCCCAGTGGCCTGAAGACCTCTCAAGTTTAGCCCGGTCGTATTCTTTCTTCAATCCTTCCCCATCATACCTGTCACGGTCGAAGAACATTGAGAACTCGGTTAGCGAGAGGACTTCGGCTACTATAGCAATCAACTGGCCGCGTTGGGTGCCAAACCGGTCTAGACTCATGTGTGAAAGAAAACTCCTAGCCTGAGTGTTATTCTTTAGTCACTGAAAGGGAACTACATAAGAATCTTAGAGTTACTCGATGGATATGACTCAATACCCACAAATCACTGGGCCCGTCTGTTGAAATAACAGCAATTGCCTCAATCCGCGCAGGGGCCTGAGTCCAGCACCAAAGGGGAAAGCGGGTCGGGGACCGGATAAAGGACACGAAAGTCAGATCGATTCCCCGTATTAGGAAGAATTATTCCGGATCTCGCATGCTTCCTTCATCAGGGCAAGCGCCGCTACGATAGATGCGCTGCGGGAGTCCAAGTTCGTTCCAGCCGATGCTTCAGCCCTGCCGTGCCGCTTTACTGACTCTGCACCCCATCGGACTTATCGCAGCTCTTGAGGAACCCCGTCTCGCCCATCACCAAAACTCCGCCGGCATCGCCCAGATGACCCACCACATAGTCCCTGAGGTCATCCCGGACTTGGTCCGCGTACCATAGTTAATTGCATTGCAGACGCTGCACCCCGTCGGGGATGGCGTCCCAAGTCTATTCGGCCAACTGCCAGCAGTTCTCTCGTTCCAACAGACAGAGTAGCCGTCTCAGACACGCCCAGGCCCGGCGACGCTGTTTCGACTACCCGAACCGCCCGGCTATACACTCATGCACTCATTCTATTCTATTGGTCCACCGGCGAACTTCTGCCACTTCGTCTCCCAAAACAACCACCACCTCACCGCAACATCAAAGACTGCCCCAATTCTACGTTCTCTTAAACTGCGACTGTAGCACTAGAAATCAGACGTGAGAAGGCACTGCCGCATTTTCCTGCAACCGAGGGTGTAGACATAGCTGTGCAATTCCCAACCCTATCCCTTCCGCTCGCCAAATGCAGCGCCCACCTTGGCATTGGCTCAGGTAGCGAAAGCGTCGGGCCCTGGAGCTACCAGGTCTAACCAATCGAAAGCGTAAACGCGCTCCCTATCGCGGAGGACGGCTTCTTTGTTGGCAGGATGATCGGTGCCCGGCTCACCTGTCGTGTGGGTGACGACGAGAGTCGGCAGAGACGGTAGTCCGTTGTTGTCGCAGTAAGTCTGGATTAGACGGAGACGGGCATTCACCGACTGCGGTGCAACCTCCAACCGGTTGTGCAATATTTGATACGTGGTGGTCTCCCGACGCTCCGCGCAACCTATCAGGAGAAGATAAACACGTGCTGCTTCTGCCTCGGGATGCTCCAACTCTTTAAGTCTCACGACCATTCGGACCTCCTACCTCTATACAGCCCAGCGGGCCTGGTATACCCATTGTCGCCGCAGCGCGGGCCCCTTCGTCGAATACAATAAACGTTTTACCCGCCCTCATCTGCTTTGCATAGATTTCCAGCCTGTGACCGGCGTCTAGAGTACAGCGGACGCCCCGGACGTCTTGAACCCGCGGCAAATGGGAGGGGAAGGGGAATACAGCTCTTGAACCGTAAGGAGTTGACCCCGGGTCAGATTGCACAAGCAATCCCAAAAAGCAGACAAACCCTGGGAAACAAGTGCGGTTGCCAGGACAAGGCAAGCACTTGGTGACTCTGTCGGGTCCCAGCATTTCTGCCAATGGATAGGGATAGTACCACGTTCTTTTTCCGAACGGGAGATCACATTCCGCCCACTTTCTTGAGTCTTGGTAACTGGTAACTCTTTTCAGTCGTTGCAGATACCTCTGTAGTGATTTCTCCTTGTTTATGGTTGCCACATAGGGCAAATTAGCGGTAAACAGCGCAGGTAGGAAAAACTTTCTGAATTCCCGATCTGGGTGGTTGTCACTGTACAAAAATAGGTTTCGCGTTGTCCTGGCGTCTAGTTCCTGACGATTTACTCTGGCCAACTGTCCTGGTGGCCAAAAACTCCAAAGTCGTTCTAACCCTCTTCACAGGTGGCCAAGAATTTAGATCCGTGAAGATTGATCCTTATTCGGGGTTCCTTCATCAGGAACGCATCAAGAAATCGAGTATGGCTACAGCGGTGGCCATGGGGTGGGGATTGCTTGAAGGCGTCAAGCCGAAGAGAGGTATCGCCAGGTATCTTGTCGATATCGCCCAATAATGAGGTCATGCGCAGAAGCCGAGAATACAATGCTATAACCCGGAGAGCGGTCCCGGTGATTCCCGTTCCGAATAGAGTCCAGGGGCAATTACCTCAGAGTTGGAGCCTTGTGCGTACCAGTTACGCCAGAACGGCATCAACGCTTTGCTTCAAATCAACCTCCTCCCTGGGCACATGGCTACCCCACAGATGTTCGTATAGAGACATCATTTCCAGCCTAGTTCTTGAGGACGAGCCTTTCTCGCGTGACGCCAGGACCAATAATTTCAGGGCCACGCAATAGTCTTCGCGTTTCATAGCCCTTTGATGGAAATCCAACATTGCCTGAGCAGTCTCAAGTGCGGGTCCCGACGCCTCCATAGTTTGCCAGATCTTAGCCAAGTACCGTAAGGCGGAAATCTCTACCCCTCTGCTATAACGGTAACGCGCGGCAATAGTGTTGCTCAGCTCTTTCAAGAGAGTTGGGTGCCCGAACTCTTTAACGTAGGAATCCACCAATCCCCATAAACCGCGGATCCCGATGTCCAACCTGTTAGCCTGGAGAATGAGCCATTCTTCACTAGGATTGCCTAACCCAACCACAACCCTCGCTGCCAGTTCGTCTACTTCGGGTTCTTCCAGCAGAAATCCTTCTTGTTTGGCCACAAAGCAAGTATGCTTCCAAGCACAGTCCGCCAGATTTCTTACCGTTTCGGCTTCGATAGAAGTACCGGTCTCGTACTGGACCACGACCGCGTAGAGGGCAATCGCCATTTGCATCTGGGCTAGGTCATCGGCAACTCGAAACCTCTCGGGGTTGTCTTCCGCTTCCCAGACGCTCAGTTGCAGCCTGCTGCATTCAGACGTCACCCAGTTAAGCGGGCTTTCATCTTCTGGGAGCGCCAAGGCAAGGGAAGCGCCAAGGCCCCGTATCCATTTGATTGTCCTCCTATCCGTCAGAGTGTAGAAAGCTCGTTCGTTAGTGCGTATGATTTCGCCGGTCTGCTCCTCGTGGTTTTCGAGAACTATCGTGGCTATCTCGACAGCTCGACTAGGATGGTCTGGACTTAGATTAAGCGCTATCGTCCCCAATGGCAGAGATCGGTGGATGCCAACACCTTGGCGAATGCTGGACCTGAACGCCTCACGCAGCTTGTCATTCCAATCTTCGCGCACTAATTCTTCCAGTTTCTCTATACATAAATCCTCGAGGCGCTCGCCAAGATCGTAGCCTCCCGACTCGTCAACCAAAACCCGTGGGAGTTCACCGTGTTCGTACAACTGGGCAAGCCAACGGACACTGTCCCCAAGTTCGTATTGGGCCAATTGGGTAACCAAGTCCGACAGTAGTTCAACAGCAACTGTACTCGCTTCATCCCGTTCCTTTTGCTCTCTTCCTGGGTGACTCGCTTCGCCAGCAAGTTCTCGCACGACTTCCAACGCGTGAACTATCGCTATGGCGGTTACCGGTTCCGACTGGTTTTCCTTCAGCCAATCCAAGATCTGCCACCGGTCGGCTACTGAATGCCTGGACACCACAAAGAGCGCCCATCGTTGGATCACCGGGTGGTCTACCATCTCTACCAATTCGGGAAAACGGCCCGGCCTGAGTGTCATCACGAGGAAGATAACGTTGGCCACTCCACGGTAAAGGTCAGGTCGGCCAAAGTCTGTTCTTCGGAATATTCTGACGCGGTCCAGTCTATATGCCGGATCTACCGATACATTTCCGCCTTGCGCGGTAGAACCCAGGATTCTCTCGGGGTTGATAACAGATTCCTTTTCGGAAAGGTTCTGCAGCACTCCCACAGAGTAATCCAGTAATGTATCAATCTGTTCAGGGGACCACGAAGCCAGTATTTTTTCCGCCGCTTCTTCAACGTGAAGAGTACCGATGGCCCAAAAAAGGGTGTCATTTGCCGGTTCCGGTTTTCCCTCGATCAACCGCTCCGCTGCCCCGAGGAGTACGAACTCATCAACCTCGCTACTGGCGTCTCCTGCTAATGCGGGACGTCCATCTCGTACCTGAAACCATCCATAGAGTGTTTCCCTTGGTTGGTCACACATAGTGCTGTGGATTGAGTATTGCTGGGATACCCGGCGCAGCACTCCGTCGATCAAGCGAGGTAGATCGGGACGATTTTGCGGCGACTCAACAGCTCCCACCACCCGCCAAGCTGTCCTGACCAACAGGTCCCACTCCTGGGACGGCCTTGAGGTTCGATCTACCACGGGTTCGCCTCCTCGGCCAAAATGTCATTTTGGTCATGAACACTAGTTGAAAGCCAATATTTTTCAGCCTCCGCCCGGTAGACTCCGAGTGGCCGGGTGCTGAAAGTAACGCCGTGCCGTCCCCAGCCGTTGACCGAGTTTGTGATAAGCGTCTCCGCTGCAGGGGTGATCAGATATCTGTCGTGAAACGCTGGCAACCCGTCGCTTCGAAACGTAAACCTCTTGACTGTGGCTTTGTCAGTCAAGAATTGTGGGTAAGCCAGAGAGAGACTCTCTTTGCGCCTCCCGCACAGGATATGCAGGGGCCGGCCCCTCGTTGCTGACAATATGGAGGTTAATAACTCCAACTCCAAGTCACTAATGTAGTCGCCCAGGAAACGCGGGTCCGCGAAATATATGGGGCCTTCCGCGCGATCCCGCTGCGATAACAGATGCTTCACGTAGGCAACAGCTTCTCCAGCTTGATCTGGAGCGAATCTGATAAAGTCACCCGCTTGGGGGGCTTCCTGGTCCTTTCTCCATACGCAATGTGATAGGTATTTTTTTCTGATTCCTTGGTCTAATTCCGGGCTTTCGCTGTCTTCGACTGTCACTCTTTCAAGCGTGGTACTTAGGTTTGTCCCCACCGGAAATGTTTTCCTCTTTGTCCTGATGTCCATCCTTATTTCCGGTCCCGCAATTACAGTATTAAATGAAACGGACTTTAGAAGAGGCACTTCGTACTGGTCTATGCAGTGACCATCACCGTTGCGATAAATCGCGAATCCAATCAAATCAGTGGCAGTCTCGCAGTCAATTATTGTTTCACGCTCTCTGATCTCAATGGACCGTTGCAATACTCTGTGCCCGCTGTGACAGGCCCAGACCGTCGCGGAGTAGACTCCAACAGGAGGAACAACCCAGTCGTTTCCCCAAACCCTGAGTATCAGCTTCTGGCCGTGCGTTGCCGAAATCTCACACTCAATGTCGTCCTGGGCGCTCGCTAGCGCCAGATTGCCTATTCGGTCCAACCGTTTAGACAGTGGGAAGTGCAAGAGTTTATCAATCTTGGGAACAGCTTCTCCAGCGACATCAAGGGTTTCCAACCATAGTTCTCGTGACTCCAGGTCGAAGCACCAATATTCGGTCATCGTGGCACTATGCCTGTCAAATGGGCTTTGGAATAGCTCTGAGTCACTTAAGGCGTGCTCCCGGTAGGCCCAGTGGCGGCGCGGGTTACGCGCTAAGTTGTAAATGACCTTTTCATTGCCTATATCCAGAGAGCTGTTATGGAGAATTCCCTCCGCAATTGCCTTGGACTCTACCAACCTCGTGTCCAAACGATAGAACTCCAGGCCTCTGATTCGCTCGGAGCCTTCTACCTCCACCGTCTCCGAAAACCATTCCCCATTGTCTGCAGTGGCCCAAGGTCCCAAAGACCGGCTGTCCCGATGTCTCGCCAAGGTGAACATATTCAATAGGGTGCCCTCGTGTGTACGAATCGCACACACTGTGATCCTGGAAGCGCGGTCGCTGTCGCCCTGGGCCAAGTCGATGGTTCCTACGGGCTGGCGAAATGGCAGGCCCCGTTCATTCGCCCACCTTGCGGCCTCCGCTTCCTCCACGAGAATCCTGCGTCCATCCCTTCGTACTGTTAGAAGGTTCCGGCGTACATGTTGGCGGACGTAGTTTTCATCCTTGCCAACAACCGAGGCCAGCTCGCCTATAGTGAGGCTCATCGCTCTTCCTCCTTCCATGGACGAAACTATTATACAGTGTATTGTACAGATGTCCAATACAGTTCACAGTACACTTGATTTCCGACCCCCGTGCTACCACTAGTGTTAGATTCCAAGCAGCCAACGAACGTGAAAAACTCTGTCTTCCCGCGGCTGGAGAGAAAAAGCGGCATAAGGACCGAACTATAATCAATAACAACGGCCTCTTACGAACTCGGCGAAATCCCAAACTCCAATATTAGGCCTGCGGCCATTTGGCCACAGAGCGGTGGTATAAATCGGCAATGGAGACCCCTCTCACAAAATGCCATGAAATAATTCCGAAGCGAACCGGGAAGGGCAATTATGCAGACGTCCTTTGCTCAGGAAAAGATCAACCAAGCCATTGCCCTCGTCACTGAAGCGAGAAAGGAAGATACCGGCGGCAAATGGCTTGAGGAGCTTGTGGAACAAGTAGAGCCCCACATTGCCAATTGGGATGTAGCAGAAGCCTACGCTTGGGACCAATGACCCGAACGCTAATTGCACTTTCCCAAGACCACGAAACAGGGCATCGCAACCGGCCCTGGCCAAGTCGCCGGAAGGGTTACTTGTCCTCGGGATGAGGGGCGAATCGACCGGGCGCTGCCGGTGGGGGGCTCCATATCTGCGCCGCTGGAACCGCCCTCCATGTCGTGGTTCGCACTTTCGTGGCCTTGCCGAAGGCACCGATGTTCAAGGCGGCGGCGGGGTCCGTATTGCATGTATGGTATGGCACTACTCAGTGCAACGTGGCACCGGAGTATAATGCTAGTAGAAACAAAAGGGTTGATATTTCGCCAAACCGAGACCTCAACCAGTCCAATTGCGCGGGTCGCAATCCATCTGATATCGAGAAGAGTCTGCCTTGAATATTTTCGGAGAGCGTTACGCAAAGGTCTGTCAATTTATCGGCTATTGCAGGGAATTGAAAGTCCCTACCGACGAAAGAGAGCTAGAACGGTACGAAGAGATTGGCGTGATGCTCCCCGTTGCCAGACTGATACTTCCTGACGAATACGTGGCTGAGAAGCATCGGCGGGAACAAGAGGGGGACAGGGATTGGGACGGTTTTCAAGAATGGCCGGAGTTAGCAAGACTGGCGGAGGCTACCGGCCAACTCCCGGATGATGACGACATCGGGACCGAGGGAGCAACAATCCACCGTTTCGACCAAGAAATGGACTTAGGGGGTAATCCTCATTTGATTCGCCCCGACACTGGGAACTTCCGACCCTGGGCAGAATACAGGGTGCCGGTTCGGGACAGGTGTGGAAATGAACGCGAACGTCCTACCGTGGAGCATTACTACAGCTATTGGCAGGTCCATCAACTCAATCTCATCCAGGAATATCCCCACCTGTTTAAGAACGCTTGGCTCGTCGAGCTACTGCCGGAAAAAGTCAAAGAGAAGTACAGGCTGCCGCACGCGCCCAAAGGTGACCTCCTTGTTGAGTTCAAGGGGATGGGTCGTCACTTTGACGCACTCTCTTTCTGGATCACGGCCTATCGCCACGAGCGTGAACGGGCATTCTCAGGAGTCCCTAGGTCACACGGCCTCCAGAGGCTCGACGACTCGCAGACAACCGCATACTTAAAAAGACTCAAAAAGATTTCTACAGCAGTTGAGGAGCGGTTTGGACTGACCAATCGAGATCTCTACCAGTTCTTGCGCGATCTCATCAAGCTCTACCAAGAGTACGAGGAGCAAGAGAGGTACAAACTCGCTGAAGCATTGAAGTGGAGCGTTTTCAGTTTAGAGGACCTGATTGAGTCAATCACAGGAGCAACACGCGAACAAATCGCAGACGAACTTGGCAGCATAAGCCGTTCTGACAAAAAAACATTCCGCCACTTGGACCCCATTGCCAAAGAACGAGATTACGCGTTCGAACTCCTTAAGAGCGTTGCCGCCAGGTGCCGTACAACTTTAGACAGCCATGGCGGCGCAGGTTGGTCGTTTAACGACGATGATATCAGTTGCCTATTGGACTACTGTGAACGAGAGGGATTAGGGATTTTCCGTAATTCCCTCAGCGGCATGGTAGCCATTGGTGCGGAAGAATCGCGCCGCAACTTTAGGCGTGTCAACAGGTATAGTAATTTAAAGAATCTTCTTACGGCCTACGAATACTTGCTAAAACATCTGGCAGCTTCGAACACTAACGTCTCGGGGAGAGAAACCCTGGCGCCGCTTGTCGCTAACCTGATGCGCAGCGAGAGGTGGTACAAATCATTTGACTGGAGGATCCACAAAAGGAGATTACACTTTGGAGGGAACACCCAAGAATTCTTGACGAACCTAAGTGCGGTGCTTAGGGACAAGCGGCTGGACAGGTCCCCGTTGGGATACTGGGCGAGAGCCTTTGTAGTCACTTGCCTTGCCAGAAATATGACAGTCCATTCTTATCCCTATGAAGACAGTTACTATGGAGATTTATATGGGCCCATGTTGAACTCCGTCATCGCCGCCACTTTTTACACCTGGAAGTTTGCCGAAAGGAAGAAGTGGATACGGGCAGGGCTTTAGCCTACCTTCGACCCCTCCGACCCTTTTCATGGTTCTGGGATATTCCAATCTGGGCAAAAGGAGAATCCACCCGGCCTCAGCTTCTCGGCCAGGGTCAGGAGGAAAAAAGGTGAGAGGCGTCAGGAACAGTGCCCTGCCGGCACTTCCGTACCCGGTAGGGGCTGACGCCGAGCAGACGAGCTGGGAAACGCCAGGTCAATCTGCATTCGGCTTGGAGCGGCAGCACAATACCGAACTGGTCAATAAGTTGAAGGTCGCTGCGGTACGGGAACGGTGGAGTCCCCGGTGGCGCAAATCGCGATCGAGGAAGTAGACGGCGAACCTCACTCTAGCGAGACGCAAAATGTTTTTGACAGCCCAGGGCAGATTCGCATTGGCTGGGGCGGCTGTGGGATAGTCATAAGATGACCAGGAGATGGTCACTGGAGTAGAATGGTCGCACGGAGTTTTTTACATGCACCTCACCAGGATACGATTCGGCGGAGTGCCGCCGTTCACCGACCCGGTTGAGCTCGTATTCGACGAACGAGTCAACCTGTTCGTGGGGCCGAACGCGTCCGGAAAAAGCAGGCTGCTGTCGGAGATCGACGAGTACTTTAACGATAAAGATGCCAAGCGCCACATGCTTTTGGACCCTGGTCTGGATCATCTGCGACTGGTCTTTGCCGAAGAAAGAGAGAGGACCGACGATTGGCTGGAGGGCAAAAACATTCTCCTGGCCGACTCGGAGTATTCCAATGCCTACTTGGGTATCGGTGTCAATAAGACTCCACGCCCACCGGTGGTTTACATTGGACCTACCAGGACCGGACTACCCGGCGTATCCGAGTTCGGCGAACCGGATTCCTACGGTTCGACGGTGGAGGAGGTGCTATCGGGGCCGTTCTGTGGGGCCAGCCTGAAGGCTGCCATTGACTTGCTGTACGCCAAAACGCTCGGGATGTACGATCAGGAAAAGCAGGAGGAACCGCCAACCGGGGAACGAAGGGCCTGGAATTTCATATACGTAGACCAAGTGGCCCATTCGTGTACCAAGGCCATCTGCGACGAACTCATCACCTCGAACAGGGCACTAAACTACCCAACCGGCTTCGATATTGAGTTTCTCGCTGACCAACCTCTGGCTGATCTCGAAGGCGTTTCCATAAACCGGATGCTTGGCATATCCACCACCGATACACCGAGGTTCGAGCACATCAGGCCCGAAGAACGGCCCATCAACCTGGGAAGGGACGGTTCCCAGCGGATTTACGTCGGTGACCTGAGCTCGGGGTCGCAGTCAACTCTCTTATGGATACTGTGGTTGGCTTTGAAGATGCTCAATCATTACGAGTTCGCCAACGGATGGAACGAACGGCCGGCAGTCCTGCTGATTGACGAGATCGAGAATCATTTGCATCCTACCTGGCAGCGGCGGGTAATTCCGGCTTTGCGGGAGCACTTTCCCGCATTGCAGATATTCGCAGCCACGCACTCGCCGTTTGTAGTCGCCGGGTTGAGGGCAGGGCAGGTGCATATGCTGAAGCGGGACGAGGATGGAGTGGTTACCGCCAGCACCAACGAGCGCGACATCATAGGCTGGACCACCGATGAGATTTTGCGGACCTTCATGGGGGTTGACGAACCGACGGACCAGTTGACGGTCAACCGGGCGAACCGTTTGCGCGAGTTGCGGGGGAAGGAAACGCTCAGCGACGGGGAGGGGGAGGAGATGGCCGAACTTCGTCGCCAGGTGAATGAAGACTTTATTTCCAGCAGTACGCCTCTGGAGGAGCAACGGGAGCGCTATGGAGACATGATGCTGGAGTTCTTGCGCTCCCGGCAGTCCAAGTTGTCGCAGGATGGCAGCTAGGCGGCGATGCGGTGGATTGACCGGGGACCGGAGCCGGTCGGCGTCCAAAGGTACGCCCGGCAGTTCACGCAGGGATGGGTCGAATACTTTCGAAACAGGGTTGGGGAACGCCCCAGTGACTCCTACTGGCGAGAGTTCAGGGAGCTGCTCGGCAGTAGGTCCGGCAACATCTGCTGGTACTGCGAGCGGCTGTGCCTGCTGGACGCGGATGAGGCCGGAAAGGCGCCCACGGTTGACCATTTCAGGCCACTGAGCCGCAATCCCGAGTTGGCCTACCAGTGGGTCAACTGGATTTTCAGTTGCCGCAGATGCAACGGCGAGAACAAGCAGGGTAAATGGCCGGCCTCTGGCTACGTGGACCCGAGCGCCGCCGACGTGCAGGAGCGGCCGGAACAGTATCTTGACTACGACGCCGAAACGGGGGACATAATCCCCAAGGCCGGGTTGTCTTCCGAGGCCCGTGAGAGAGCGCTTCGGACAATAGACGATCTGGGGTTGAACAAACTGGACGTACGGTTCTATCGCCTGGATTGGACCCGCCGGTTTATCGCGGACTGGCAGTCTCTCCCAGACATCGACCGTCCTGCATTCGCTGAATTCTCCACAAGAATCGGGTTGGAATTCGTCGGCGCTACGTTGATGACGGTCCGGCACCTGCAGGAGTCGCCTTGGCACTGGCATAGCCAATTACCAAAGTAGATAGCATCCAGCTAGAACCGGATCTGTTCAATAGAATAGGAGGATGTGACGGTGACCGACAGCACGACCAGTTCCGATCTTCGCCAAAGCACCCTAGAAATTCAGTGCCATTCGTTATGCTTCGGCGTGGACTGTTTTCCAGAAGGCGCAGTACAGGCCATTCAAACGACAAGGCAGCTGCAAGGAAATCATTGGGAAGACTCGTTTTCAGTAGCTGTACTTCCACCCGATGATTTTCGATGGGATCATCACGCTGAAGCGAAACTGTCGAAAGTTGGGGACTTGATTGAGAGTGGCATCTGTATCCGGTCGGGGCGCGAACCGGGCGGGTCAATAGAGTTCTTGTTTCACGGATACGGTTGGGAGCTGGGGCAAGCTACCGTCACAAGTATCGAATTTTTACGTATGTCAAGAAAGGAGGCTATGTATTGGCTCCCTCTACTTTCAGGACTTGTGAGTGGCGTCAACCTGCCTGGAATGAAATTCAATGAGAGCCGTCGTCCCTTCCTTTACGCCGTTCCTCTGAAAGGGCTGTCCGTAACCGACCAAGTAAAGTCCTTGACGGCTAGGGATTTTGGAGTCACATCTGGTAATGACGACAAGACATTTGGGCCAATCCTGGCAAATACCGAGTTGGGACGGACAACATCATTTTGGGAACCCGATTGTCCCAAGGCTCATGGTGTCGTGTACGCTGCCAACTTTATGGAAGCCGAGAAACTGGCTCTTGAGCGAGCTACGTTCACCGCTGACTTGATTGGGTTTGCTCTCCGCGCCGGAACCAGTCATTTTGACACACGTTACAGGTCCATCCAGCTTGCGTGGGACGTAGAAGTAGGACGGTCCGCTATCTCCTTGGAGCCCTGGATATTCTTGATGGAGGAAGACTCTGGCAAAGGGTGGGTCAGGTCGATACCTCTCATCACACGTCTAACTGAGACCAGCCTAGAAAAAGGGTACGAGAGGATCAATTTATTCGCCAACAATTTCGTTCATGCGACACCGCTGGGAGACTCCCGAATTCAGACCAGCGAAAGGGCGCAGACCAAGAGAGAAAAGAAGCTTTCGTCGGGTATTCAGCGCAGTCTCAGGTGGTTAAGCATCGCTTCCAATGAGGATAATGTTACTGACCGGTTCATGGCTACATGGATCTCATTGGAGTCGATATTGAACTCCATAGAATACCCAGGGGTTTTCGATGGTAAACGAGTAGCGGAGCGAAATCTCCTAAACAAGAAAATCTCGGAGATGTCCCTTCCAAATCAAGTCGATTCCCCTACGACCATTTCAGAAGATCTGATAAAGGGCCGAGTCTTACAGAATGACTGGCCTTTGCCCAGGAAACTAGAAATGTTCGCAAGAGCTTCCGGGTTGCAGGCTAGACCCAGCGATGTACAACTCATCCGCAAACTCTCCCGCCTGCGAGGTGAGATCTTCCATACTGGTCAAAATAACCCTGAAGTTTCCAAAGCGGAAATCCGACAATTGGAATATCTTGTCGAACGTCTTGTTATTTCCGTTTCTGTAGGTGGATATGAGGACTTTGAGGATGAAACTCGCCACCGCCTTGAATGGGAGAAGGAGGAGCAACATGTCGGAGCGGAACAAGCATTTCTCGATGGCCGTCGAGTAACCTACCGTGAGGAAGGAACCGAGGGTGTGGAGTACATTATAGAGGGCAAAATCTATAGTCAAAGAAACACCGATATTTCGTGAATGTCACAGTTCCAATTACATTCTCACTCCGACCTCTCCAGGCACCACCCCGACGTCGCCTTCACGAAAGTGGACTTTGAGCTATCCAAGTCCGACTAAGTGAAGAAGCTCGGATTGACATCCGAGGGGTACCGTTTCGGTTCCTATAGCGACAAAACAGATCTGACACTTGGAAATAGTCAACGTAGTCCACACCTTCCAGAGCGTCCAGAATCAGCTTGGCCATATTATCCACGTTTCGCTGTCACAATGGCGCCGAACGGTAGAAAAAGTTGGTGATCATTACCCTCACATGCCCACAAAGGGTACAGAATCCCAATGCCGACCGGCAGCATCATTCGCGTCTCTCGTCTACCTATCTCGTGAGCGATTACTACCTTGCAGGGATACTGCTGGGCCATCGGTGACGAATTCAAACGGTATCGGCATTGTTCATCTGTAAGTTCATGTCAGTTGGTCCCCTGGCTTTCCTCATTGGTTGCCCCCGCCGATTTCTTTAGTGCTCTTGTAACAGGGCCAAATCCCTCGCCGCTCACCTTGTCGTGCGACATGTGTTGCCATTCGATTTGGCCGAGTCACCTGCTAGTTTCATAAAGAAGGCGGGCCTGCGAGAGCGGTGAGCAAGCTCTTGCCGAAATCGGCGGCCCTGGATGACATTTCCCCCTTGCGCATTAAGGTATCCGTTAGGATAACGTAGTGGAACATGGGTCAGACTCACGACGGCGACGCAGCGGCGATGGACAAAACGGAAAGACTGACAGAGCACCCGGCCACATCCAACGAGATGACGGCTGCCCTGAACGCCGCCCTGGAGGCGGGCGACCTGAATAGCATCATGGGCATCATGGGTCAGATGGCCCGCGCCCATCGGATGCGGCGGGTGGCACGGGAGACGGGCCTGGGCGAAAAGAGTCTCTATAAGTCCATGCGGGCCGGGGCCAGCCCCGAGTTCAACACCGTGCTGCGGGTGCTGCGTTCGCTGGGCTTCCGGTTGCAAGCCGTCCCGTTGAGCAGTAACGACAGCCAATAGACCAGGAAAGAAGGGATGCGGAGAACATGACGAAGATCATCGCACTTTTGCTGATGGCAGTGGCCCTGGCCGGATTATGGGCAGGCTGTGGAGGCGGAGAGAGCAAGGAGGACATAGCGACAGAAGTGGCAAGGGAATGGGTGAACGCGAGCATCGGCCTGGTTTCCCAAGCCACGGTGGAGCTCATCGTCGGCGAGAAGCCCGCTCTGACTCAACTGGCAGGAGGAGTCATCGCCAACCAGGTCCGCCAGAACCTTTCCTGGACTTACTCGGCCCCGAAGGAGGAGAGCGAGGACAGGTACTCGATTACCGCTACCGCCGTAGCCGATCTCAAGATCGACATACCCCTCCTGGGGGAAAGGGAATACTCGGTGTCCGCGCCGTTCAATCTCGAAGTCGATACCGGCGCCCGTGACGTTTCAGAGTGGTCTCTCGACCTACTATCGGCAAGGGTAGAAGAGCGATAACGACGGAACGATGCGATGACCGAAGGTACTTGTCTCCGCTCCCTGATACTGTAAACCACCGCAAAGACAGGCAAAGGAGGACGAATGAAAAAGCAGCAGTTCCAACCCCTGACCCCGGCGGCCCTCTACGCCCGGGTCTCCAGCGACCGCCAGGACGTGGACCTCTCCGTGGCCGCCCAGCTTCGGGCCTTGAGGGACTACGCGAAGAACAACGGCTATTCCGTGGCCCGCGAGTACGTGGACGAGGCCGAGAGCGGCCGGATCGCCGACCGGCCCCAGTTCCGCAAGATGATCGACGAGGGCGGCAGGCCAAAGGCCCCTTTCCAGGTCATTCTGGTCTGGAAATTCAGCAGGTTCACCAGGAAGCGCGAGCACGCCGTGGCCTTCAAGGCCCAGTTGCGGCGCAAGGGCATCCGCGTGGTCTCCATCACCGAGCAGGCCGAGGACAACGCCACCGGCAGGCTGCTGGAGGGCATCATCGAGAGCGTGGACGAATACTACAGCGAGAATCTTGGGCAAGAAGTGACGCGGGGAATGCGGGAGGCCGCTTCCCGTGGGTTCTTCCTGGGTTCCAAGGCCCCCTTCGGCTACACCCGCGTCAAGGTCAGCGATGGGGTGAAGGAGCGTCCCACCCTGGAGGTGGACCCGGTGGCCGCGCCGATAGTCAGGGAGATTTTCGAGAGTTCCCGCCGGGGCAACGGGCTGGCGGAAATCTGCAAGGAGCTGAACGGCCGGGGCATCACCAACCGGGGACGACGCTGGCAGAAGAACATCGTCCACTACCTGCTGACCAACGAAGCCTACACCGGCACCGCCGTCTGGGGAGTCAA
>JAPPLU010000004.1 GCA_028874075.1 Chloroflexota bacterium | reverse complement strand
TCCAGTTAGTCGCCTTTGCCCGGCCCGGATACGGGCGTAACTCTGCTTTCCAATATATATCAGCAAGTACGTCCAGTTGCAGGACTCTTGACTTGCTATGGTGACCATTCTGGAAAGGGCCACGCCCCTCTGGTAAACAGAGTTTCTCCATTTGACGCGAATCGTTTTAACGTTCGTTTAGTGGGAGGACAAGAACTGCATGAGCAATTCAGGTACAATGTTAATGGTTGCCCCCTAACCACTTCAATTAATCGATGTTGGGGATTAATAGAGAACTTCCCGACGACGCGAAGAACATCTCGCGCAGTTCTCAATTGGGACTATGACACGGCCTTCTTTGGGGAATTATATACTTGATTACCCAAAACCCGATTTTCACCCAACGACGGGCCGGGTTGTGTGCTCCGCGCAACGCCCGTCGCGGTACAGGATTTCAGGGTAGTTGACCTCCCGCCCGCACTCGGCGCAAGCGTAGGTCTGCGATTCATCAATCACCGGCCCAGGCGGGGCGGTTCGGAGAAACATCTGGGCGATCTCCTCTGCCGTCGCGTCTATCCGAGGCGGGTAGGGCCGTGCTGGGCGCCCCAGTTCCTTCCGCTTGCGTGGCATCATCCCTCCTCGTTTGCAGGAATTCGGGTCAACTTGGCACGCAACGCATCCTCAAACTCGCTGCGTCTGACCGTTTCCGCTGAAAGCAGTTTGTCGCTAGAATCTTCCAGGGACAAAACTTCCCAATGGTGCGCCGACAACCGGTAGTCCTCGTTCATCTGTGGGACCAGCCAGACAATATCTCCATCGTTCAGGTCGTGCGACGGGTCCGCACTCGGTCCACCAATGGCCTGAAAGAATGGCATATCAACGGCTACCGCCAATTTCGTTCCCCACCGGCGCATCGTCGGGCATTTCACCTGTAGTTGAGGCATCAAACGCTTGGCGCTGGACGACCGCCAGTCAGGGCGCCGTAGCTCGGTCGGAGGTGGTGGTTCTGGATCAGGGTTCTGTGCAAGCAACTCAAAATCCGCCTGCATACCCTTCCCTGAGAAGTACACCGCCTGTACTTCGAGACCAAACCACGAGGCCGCATTGCCATCGCCAGACACCACCAGGTCTATGCGGCCAGCCGGTCGCCCCGTCGAAGGCGAACGCATGAACGGGACCTCTCGGGCAAGGAAGATGTCCGAAAAGCCTACAATTTCTCCCAACCATAGAGGGAGTAAATCCCCAACATCGAAACGACGTGGACAGGTAATGACCGGACGGCTTTCCCCTGCCTGGATTGAGCAAACCCCGCCGACTTTACTGCATGGCGGATTGCCGCGTTGAAAGGGACACGGAGGCGGGGATGTTTCCCTCAACGCTGCCCGCGCCAGGTGCTGCCGGCGCTCTACCGTCATCGTCCGTAACGGCTCGCCGAACCACTCCCCGATTCCGTAGCGCATAGTCATGCGAATAGCCGCTCGGAAGTGATGACCAACTCGTCGATTTGGTTGTGGTGCCCGTTCTTCATGGACAGGGACACAGCCTCAAACCTATGCCGCTGAACCAGCTCGAATATCTCCGGGGCAGCGTCATACGTCATGAGGAAGTTGGCCTCAGTGTCGGCCAACAACCCAAACAGCGCTTCGTGGTCGATTTGCGAGTGTTCGTAAAGACGGAGACCGGACTGTTTACCGCCCCGTGCGGTATAGGGAGGGTCCAGAAACACCGCCGCGTCTTTGCCCCATCCGCGCAGCAACAGGGGCAGAAGTTTCATTCCATCGCCTTCGAAAAATGCGATCCGGTCCGCGTAGTCTTGGATTGCGGCCAGGCGCGCTGCCAGCGTTTCGGGATACCACCGGGAAAGCAGCCCACGTCCGTTCTCACCGTGCTTACTGAACGAGGCTCCTCTTGCCAAGACACCGCCGCGCCGCGTCCGGTTCAGGACCAGCGTACGGAATCCGTGTTCCAAAACTGACGCCGGACAGGCACCCTCGATGCCTCGCAACGTGTCCATGGTCGGCTCGAAGTGGGCCACCTGGTCAATCAATCCTTCGCCGTTCTCAAGGGCTGCCCGCCAGAATGCGGCTACGTCGCGGTCTATCTCAACCATGACACAATCCTTGACCAACCCTTCCATCACAGCAGTTAGCGAGACTATGCCGCCCCCTGCGAAGGGTTCGATAAGGAGTTCGGGCTGGGTATGGCGTAGCCATTCTCGGATATGCGGGACCAACCAGGTCTTTCCACCCGGATACCGCAATGGACTGCGTTGCGGTACTGTCGCGACATTCACCACTGGAAGGCGTGAAGTCTCTACCATGGGTAGCCTCTACAGCATCCTGGGATTGCGAGATTCGCGCGGCCCGATAAGAATGGAATACGGGAGTTGTTTACCCGCCGCGCCCCGTGCCATTATCCCCATTTGCTCGGCGGTGTCAAGCGGCCTGGCGTTGTGTCGGCCCTCGAACTCGCCGGTGTACCGGGGCAGGTGCTTGACGCTGACGTGGTGATAAATCCCGTCGATCCCACGCTTGAACAGAGCCCAGTGGGATTCGAGGCCGTTGGTATGGGCCATCCCCCGCACGTACTCGTTGGCGCTGTGCTTGACCGCCTCATGCGGCCTGGGAAGACCCTGGTAAGCTGCTGCTTCATCCGTGTAGACCGTCGCGCCCGCCGTCGTGTGCCGGAGTACGAAGTTCTGGAGCGTCGGCTTGTCAGTGCTCTCCACTACCTCGGTGTTGACCCGGCCCGTGTTCCGGTCCCTAACACCAGCCACAGCCGCCTTGCCCACGGCCCCGCGCCCGGCGTGGAGCTTCTTGTCGGCGTGCTTGTTTCCCTCTTTCCCGCCAATGTAGGTTTCGTCAACCTCAACCGCCCCGGCGAACTTGTCGCCCTCGGCGGCCAGCGTCTGCCGGATGCGGTGGGCCATGTACCAAGCGGTTTTCTGAGTGATGCCGAGGTCGCGGTAGAGCTTCATGCTCGACACGCCCTTGAGGTTCGTTGCGAACAGGTAGTAGGCGATGGCCCACTTGCTCAGGGGAAGATGGGAGCGATGCAAGAGAGTCCCGGTCTTTACGGAGAAATCCTTGCGGCAGGACCGGCAGCGGTAGGGCTGGGGCTTGCGGTTCGGCCTGGGGCTGACCTCCAGGGATTCGCAGAAGGGGCAGATAACCCCGTCCGGCCAGCGTTGCTCAACAAACCACGCCTCGGCCTTTTCCTCGGTGTCGAAACGCTTGATGATCTCCATCAGCGTCATGCCCTTACGGTAGCTCTTGCCTGCCATTGCAACCCCTGTAACCCGTTTGTTTTATGGGAATAGTTTACCCAAACGGGCGGGTAAAGTCAAGGGTTTTGGGTAATCAAGTATATAATTCCCCTTCTTTGCGTATACATCGAAGTTCCCTGAACAAAGTGTCGGTTCTCCTGATATTAGACATAGCGAACTGTCAAGAATTGGCGGACCGACACGACAATCAAGCCCGAACCAAGTAGAATCAGGAGGAATTTCATCCAAGCCGTTAGAGGCCTCCAGCATAAATAGACACCATGGGCAACAAACTCCGTCAGGCCCACTTCCAGAGTCATTCACATTAGGAGATAAGGTGCGTATAGAAGGGGTGGGCACTGGCACTCTACGGCAAATTCGCAAACGCAAAGCAACAGTAGTCCTTGGCAACGGGTTGCCTTGTGAGGTAGCGATATCAGAACTGCGTCGCCTTTAACATCCCTTTGACTCCACATTACTGACACCCTTTGATGGCTTGTTCCAATAGCTTGGTTTATGATTGATATAGGTGCATGATGGCTACTGATTCACCCGCCACAGCCTATCTCCCGGGCCTATCCCCTGTCGACGACCGCCCTTCTCGCATCGGCGAAACTACGCTTGCCTACAAGCCCACAGGAGATATTCTTACCAAGTCCACCGGGTTCATGGATGCCTATGACTACACCCTGAACCCCTACTCCGGTTGTTCCTTTGGCTGTACCTACTGCTATGCGGCGTTTTTCAGTCGTGATACAGAGAAGCGCGACACTTGGGGCTACTGGGTAAACGTTAAAGAAAATGCCGTCGAATTGCTGCAAAAGCGGCTGAATCGCGCTCCCGATGCCCTGGACGACAAGCTCATCTACATGAGCAGCGTTACTGACCCCTACCAACCGGTGGAACGGGAGTTACAGCTGACCCGACGTATCCTTGAGGTTATGGCTGAAGGTCATAGCCCTAAGCTTGTGGTGCAGACTCGAAGTCCCGACGTGGTTCGGGATTGCGACCTTTTCCAAAGGATAGAAGACAACGGCGGGCGGGTGCAGGTTAATATGACCGTAACCACCGACGACGAGGATATCCGGCGGACCTTTGAACCTTTTTGCCCAGCGAACCATGTCCGGTTGGAAGCTATCAAGCAGGTGCAAGCGGAAGGCATTGATGCCTGCATAACCATGACGCCACTGTTGATTGTTAACAGCCCTTATGCTTTTGCGGACCACTTGGTGGAAACCGGGGTTAAGAAGTTCATCGCCCAGCCATTCCACTTTAACCGAGGGAAGTTTGTTGCCAACACGCGGCAGAAGGCTTTTGACCTGGTAGCGGAGAAGTTGGAATGCGACCCGGCAAACTTCCGAGATGAATACCTGGCCCACTACAAAGAGAACTTTGACGTGATTAAGGACG
Source organism: Chloroflexota bacterium (assembly GCA_028874075.1). Lineage (GTDB taxonomy): Bacteria > Chloroflexota > Dehalococcoidia > Lucifugimonadales > UBA3495 > Bin22. The sequence continues at coordinate 54,186 of JAPPLU010000004.1, read as the reverse complement.
TGTTAACCGAGAATGGACTGGGGCTGGGCGAAGGGAAGGACGGGTTCAAACCGCCGTTCTAACAGTCGTTTTTTCCTTGACCCATTTTTGGTTCGAGAATACCATTGCGGAAAATGGGCCTGGCAGCGGCAAACAAAGTCCGAATGGGGCACAATAGGGGAAGATGTCTATGGGTGGAAAGAAGAAACTGTGGCTGACGATAACAGTAGTGATTATTGCGTTGCTTGCGGTGGGCGCATTGATGGTTTTGCCGCTCTATATCGCCCTGGCAGTCGGAGGAGTGGCCGTCCTGGTTGTGCTTTTCGTGTCGGGGAGCCCTTCGCGGCGTCGGTGGGACGCGGCGTCGAAGGCCGAGGCGGAAGCGGCCCAGCGGGGGAACCAAGCGGTCTTCATGGGTGACCACCACAACGACGGTACCTTTTAGTTTTTCGCCAAATTACTAGCTCCTTACTACCGCTACCCAATCTTCCTTGCCAACGCTATCAGGGCCTCGTCGGCGCCGCGGTCGCCGAGGAGGGACAGGCCCACGGGAAGACCGTTGACCTGGGTCAGGGGCAGGGAAATCTGGGGGCGGCCGGTGTTGCCGGCGATGGATGTAAGGGCGCTGTTGCGCAGACGTACTTCGTGGCGGAGCGATACGGGCTGGCCCCTGGGCGGCGCAGGACTGATGGTGGTGGGAAGGCACATCACCTTGTTTCCACCCTGGAACACTTCGTTCATCCTCGCCACGATATCCTCCCGCCTAAGCTGGGCCGAGGCAACCTGTTCGTCCGTTACGGAACGGGCCGTAACGTAGCGGTCTGACACCTCGAAACTGAAGGCGGGGTTGACCCGGTCTATCCACTCCCGCACCGCCTCCCAGGCTTCCCGGCTCTGAAGTATCTGCTGCTGGTTCGACCAGTCGGTCAAACTGGTGGCGGACAACCGTTCCGTGGTTACTGCCTGGAACATGGATTCCAGGCCCTGGACGGCGGCGGTAAGGGCGGCGCGGGTTTCAGGTTCGGCCAGTTCAAAGGCGTCTTCGGCGATGATCAGGTGGGTGGGCAAGGCTGGTTCGGAGTCGGAAGCCAGCAGGACCCGGCCCACCCGCTGGAAGGTGTCGGGGTCGCGGGCGAACCAGCCAATGGTGTCGTAGCTGGGGGCCTGGAGAAGCATGCCGCCCCTTGGAATGCGGCCGTGAGTGGGGCGCAGGCCGTACAGCCCGCAGAAGCTGGCGGGTACACGCACGGAGCCGCCGGTATCGGAACCCAGGGCAAAGTCCACCAGTTCTCCGGCCACCGCCGACGCTGACCCGCTGGAAGAACCGCCAGGCACACGGCCCGGGGCGCGGGGGTTGGTCGGTGTGCCGTAGTGGACGTTTTCGCCGAAAATACCCCGGGTCAGCTCGTCGGTGATGGTCTTGCCGGCCAGTTCCGCACCGGCGTCCAGCAGTTGCTGCACCACCCAGGCGTTGGCTTCCGCCGGCGGGTGGGTGGCAGCCCAGGCGGGATTGCCGCCGCCGGTAACCTTGCCGACCACATCGAATATGTCCTTGGACGCGAAGGTCAGGCCGGCCAGGGGACCGTCGCCTCCGGGGAGCCAGGTATCGTCGCCGGGGACAAAGGCGTTGAGGGTGTCGTGTATGGCGCGGCGGTTCTGGGTCATGGCGGCCTCTCCTGGTAGCGAATAAGGGAAGTGGCAGGACAAGAAAACGGCCCGCAGAACGGGCCATTCCTGAATGGTCTGGAGTTGCCGTGGTCGGCCTAGCGGCGCTGGCGGCGGCGGCGGCGGGCGGCGCGCTGGGCGGCCAGGCGTTCCTTCTGGGCCTTGGACCGGAAGAAGCGGCGGTCCTTCAACTCACGCAGGATACCCGCATGCTGCACCGAGGCGCGGAACCGGTTGACAAGGCTCTCGGGGGTTTCGCCTTCGCGGGGCGTTACAAATGCCATGCAATTCTCCTTTGCCTTTCAGAGGATGTTATTGACGCAAGCGTACCACAAGGGTCAAGGGCAGGCAAGGCGGCGATACAGGTGTAACCGTTCAGTATTTGGGCAGCCGGCCTAGCCAGCGGAACCGTTCACGAACTCGCCGTCGGCCATTTCCAGACGGCGAGTGCACATTCCGGCCAGGGCCAGGTCGTGGGTAGCAGTTATGACGGTAACTCCGCGCTCCCGGGCGATGTCGCGCAGGATGGTGGCGATGGTTATGCCGGTTACGCTGTCCAGTTCGCCGGTGGGTTCGTCGGCGAACAGGACGGACGGTCCGGCCACCAGGGCACGGGCGATGGCTACCCGCTGCTGCTCACCGCCAGAGAGTTCGTAGGGCCGGTGGCCGGTGCGGGAACCCAGTCCCACCAGTTCCAGGGCCTCGGCAGCCCTTTGACGGCGTTCGCGCCAGCCGGCGCCGCCGATGTGCAGGGGAAGTTCCACGTTTTCAAAGGCGGAGAGAAGGGGTATCAGACCGAAGGACTGGAAGACAAAGGCGATTCGCGTACGGCGCAACTCCACAAGCTGGGCCTCGGAGAACTCACCCAGGTTGCGGCCCTCGAAGACTACGCCCCCGTCGTCGGGTTGGTCCAGCCCAGCCAGCAGGTTAAGCAGGGTGGTCTTGCCGGAACCGGAACGGCCGGTAACGGCCAGGAACTCGCCGGGCATTATGTCCAGGTCAACCCCGTTGACGGCGGTAACCGCCTGGTCGCCGGAGCCGAAAACCTTGACCAGGCCTCGGGCGGAGATGACGCTGGAGGCAGGAATGGGGGCGGGCGCCGCCTGTTCCGTTGCAATGGGTGCCTGAAAGGTGGGCCGATTCATTGGCTGGTGCTCCTGGTATTGTAGCTAATTGGGTTGTATTTCCTTTCTGGATTCTCCGCCTGCGGTCCGCCTGCGGCGGGTGCGGACCGGAAAGATCCGCCGGAAGCGGAATATCTGCCACGGCCTTATCCCAATGTGGGGGAAGGGATCTTTCAAGTAGTTTCTAATTTCCCTCCTCCTCTCGCGGCGGGCGGCGGAACATGGCGTGGGGATCGGGAGCCTGGGTTTCCGATTCGTCAGCCGCCGCAACGAGGTTTCCGCCGGAGGCGGATGGTTCGATCCGCCGAGGCGGACCAGAGGCGGAGGGGCGAGGTTCGGGATTCGAGTCTTCTACAGCGGTCGGTTGCGCCGCGGGTTCTCCGCCCGAGGCGGACCGCTCGGGTTGAGGCTGCACCGGTACGGGAGATGCGTCGGGGCGCCCTGCGGGACGGATGGTTACCTGTCCCTCCAGGTAGTCGGCGGCAGCCAGACCAGCCAGGCCGTTGCGGCGCAATTGATCCACGTGTTCCGGGGGCAGCTGCAGGCGGCCCACCCGGTCCACTACCAGGTACTCCTGTTGCACCAGGTTATCTATACCGTCCGCGGCGGCGGAGGGGCGCCGATAGGTCGTCTGCATGAAACTCTCGGCGCTGATGCGGCCGTCACGGATGTGGACCACCCGGCCGACGTGACGGGCCACGCCGGGGTAGTGGGTCACCACCACCACGGTAACGCCGAATGCCTGGTTCATCCGCTGCAGCAGGTCGAAAATCTCGTCGGCCATCTGGGTGTCCAGCTCGCCGGTGGGCTCGTCGGCCAGGAGGAGGGGCGGGTGATTGGCCAGGGCAACGCCGATGGACACGCGCTGCTGCTCTCCGCCGGATAGCTGGTCGGGATAGCGATGGGCCATGGCCTCCATGTGCATGGCGGACAGCAGTTCCTCGCTGCGCTGGCGGCGCTGGGAACGGGGGACCTTGGCAATGGCCATGGGGAGTTCGATGTTGTCACGGACGTTGAGGTAGGGGACCAGGTTGCGGGAGGTGGACTGCCAGACAAAGCCGACCTCCTGACGCCGGTAGATGACAAGTTCCCGGTCGGAGATATTGAGCAAGTCCCGGCTGCCAACCCTTACTTGTCCCGCGGAGGGGCGTTCAAGGCCGGCCAGGATGTTGAGCAGGGTGGTCTTGCCGCTGCCACTGGCGCCCACGATGGCGGTAACCTCGCCGGGAGCGATTTCCAGGTCAACGCCCCGCAGGGCCACCACCTCCAGGTCGGCCAGCTTGAATATCTTGAACAGGTCCCGGCATTCCACGTAAGGAAGGGGGTGACCGTCCGGGCCGATGGCTGCAGCCGGGGCTACCGACTGGGGACTGGGATTTCTTTGTATATCTGTGGCCATTGTTAAGTCCTGTCGTTCAGTTCTTATTCGTTCTGGTTTGATGGAGGGATTGCAGTCCGCCTCCGGCGGACAATACGGGAATCATCCGCCGGAGGTCCGCCGCGGCGGACAAACCAACGCATCACGGGAAAGATATCACCCGGCTTCACCGGCGCGGAGCACCTGCTGGATATTGAGCCTGGTGGTGAACCAGGCCAGCCAGAGGACGTTGGCGACCGCCACCGCGGCCAGGGCCAGGTAGGCCACGGCGAGGGTGAGCCAGTTGGTTTGAAGCGCCATTGGCGGGGTAACCCTTACGCCACCCTCGGACACTTCCAGCACCGGCAGCAGGGTGGCGCCAATCTGCTGGCCGGCCCAGGTGCCCAGGGCCACCCCGCAGATTACCATCAGGAGCAGGTTGAACCAGACCATACCGTTCAACTGCCCGGCGGAGGTGCCCAGGGTGCGCAGCAGGGCGAATTCGGTGCGGCGTTCGCCGGTGTCGACATAGGAGAACAAGACCACACCGGATGCGCTGGCCAGCACCAGGGCCAGGAACATCAGGGCCAGCAGCCCGCCCCAACTGGCATTGGCCAGGGGCTGTTCCACCCGCCGCGTTATTTCCTCCGTGGCCAACAGGGAGTCATCCACCGTCACACCCATACCGGTCAGGGTCTCGGAAAGGAGTTCCACCGCGGCGGTTTCGTTGCCGATCCCTGGTGGGACGGCGGCCCAAACTTCGTTGGGGCCGGGACCGGGGCGGCGGCCCAGGCGGTCGTTGTAGAAATTAAGGGCTTCCAGGTCCAGCACTATGAAAGGCCGGTTGCGGGGGTCCAACGTTGGGAAGTAGTCGGCCACCGCCGCCACCCGTATGGGGAAAGCCAGGTTGGAAGTTGCGATGCCAATGGTATCGCCCACCTGGATGTCGGCCAGTTCCAGGATTTGCAGTGAGACGATGGCAGCCACGGGTCTGTCGGGCGGTCCCGGCCGGATGGCGCGGAGGCTGACGCCGCCGGGCGCCCAGCTATAGGCCGCCGACTGCTGGCCCTGGGTTCGATCATTGGGACGGCTGACGGCCTGGCTGGTCTCGAGGGCGTACAAGCCGGGGCGGGTGTAGTCTTCGGCTACCCGCCAATTTGCCAGGGACTGGAAGTCCTCAACCAGCACTTCACCATCCGGAGTAATGGCGGACAGATCATCCAGGAACAGAACCCCTGGGTCGCTGATGCCAAAGCGGCTGAATACCTGGATGTTGACCAGGGTAAAGGGCGGTTCGACACTGGGCGGAGCCCGGTTGCTTCGGGTACGCTGAGGCTCAATGTCTCCAGTTATTTTCTGCCAGCCGGGGTCGCCGGGCTGACCGATGATTGCGTCGAAGGTGTAGCCAGAGCTGTCCCGCAGACGAGCGCCCACGGCCAGACGGGCTCCGGGCTGACCGGGATTGGCCCATAGGGAGAGGCCGGTGGCGTCGGCGGGCAGAAGGATACCGCCACCGCCGCCGGTCAGGGCTGCCGGAGAAATCTGCAGCTCTGCAGGCTGCCGCCGGAGCCCATTTGACGAGGGACGGTTAAGGCCGGGCGGCGGCTGGATGGCCCTCATCAGTTCGCCCAGTCCGCCCGAGGCGGAGTCGTCGGCGAAGTCGGGGCGGAACCAGGCCACTCGGTGGAACCGGGATGTGTCTACGGCAAGCAGGTCGAAGCGTTCGCTGCTGAAACCCTGGGTCAACAGGTTGCCGGTGAGCCTGGAGACCTCCACCGTGCGGAGGCCCGGTACTTCCTGTAATTCTCTGTCGTCCAGGCCAAGGGTGGCCACGGGCTGGCGGTTGCCGTTGTGATGGATTCTCACGTCGGCGCCAACCTGGTACCGGGCCCGGTCTTCCTGGCTGCGCTCCAGAGTGGAGCCGAAAGCGCTGCCGATTACGCCCAATGCGGTGGCCAGCATCAGGAGCACCACCAGGCTGCCGGGGGCAATGGGGTCACGGCCCACGCGGCGCATACCCTGGACCAGCCAGACCGGACCGATGGGTTCTATGAGACGGGCCAGAAGAGCGACGGCCAGGGGGAAGAAACGAAGGACGATCAGGCCCAGGGCCAGCAGCCCCAGGACGGGGCCAAGGAGGAGGGTGAAGTCGATCTCCAGTTCGCCCCGTCCTACGGGACGCAGCAAGAAGGAACTGCGGCTCTGTATTTGCCACCAGATCAAGCCGATGAGGGCCAGGAGCAGGAAGTCCAGGTAGTAGCGGTGGAGCAGGGGGGCACGGGCGGGGCGGGCGCCGGCCTGGCGGAACTCCACAATGCCCTGGCGAGCGGCCACCAGGGTGGACAGGGTAAGCACCACCACCGAAAGCAGGGCCCCGCCTGCCCCCAGCAGGAAGGCGCGGGAGGACAAAACGATCAGAATTCCATCACGCTGAACGTCGAAAAAGAGACTCCCGAGAAGGCCGGCTACCGGCGCAGCCAGGAGGGTGCCGACAACCACGGCAGGCACGGCAAGCAGCAGGCCTTCCACGAAGACCATCAGGCCCACCTGGGGCGTAGTCGCGCCACGGCTCTTGAGCATGGCTATTTCGGCGCTGCGGGACCGGATGGTAAGGGCGGACACCAGGGCCAGGTAGTAGGCCAGGATACCGACCACGAGAAAGACCATCAGGTAAAGAGGGATTCGGGACAGGACAAGCTGCTCGGAGTATTCGTCCAGCAAGCGGTCCAGCTTCAGGGAGACGGTAGAGTTGTCCATGAGAGAAACGACGTCCCGCCGCATCAGTCTAATGCTCTGCTGAATCTCGTCCACTTCATCGAAGCTGAGGCCCTGACGGTCCAGGTCGTAAATCCAGGTAACATTGGAGTAGATGCCTGGGTACTCGGTGGCCACTTGCTGCAAGATTCCGGCTTCGGTGGTGAACATAGGAACCGTGGGCCAGTCGCCGTTGTGGTTTGCGAAATTGTGCTGGCGGCCGAACCAGAAGTCGTTCTCCGGTTCGTTGCGCTGGAAAATACCAACGACACGGACGTCTATGATCTTATGCTCCGTATTACCGGTAGCAGGGTGTACCGACAGGACTTCGCCCAGGGTTATATCCACCATTTCCGCGCCCTGCTTCTCGAGGGCCACCTCCAGGGGCCGCCAGAGGCCGGCCGTGGCCGGCTGGCCGGAAACCCGGGCCGGTTCGGCGGGCCAGCGTCCCTCCAGCAGGGTGCTGCGGTCTTCGTCGAACAGGCGGGTCATAAATTGGATACGACCCCTGGGTCGGGCGTCCTGCTCCAGCTCAAATCGGGCATCGCCGGTATAGAAAAATGTGGAAGTTTCCAGCAGGTGGGCGCGGTCGGCCACGTAGGGGTCGAAGACCTGGGTTACGCGCTCGTCGACCAGTTCCAGGCTCCTTTCGTATATTGAAGCGCGCTGGGCGGCGATGGTGGGTTCTTCCAGGTTGACGAAGATGCGAACCCAGAAATTGACATCGCTGGCCTCGGCCTCCCGCAGGGTGCGGCGCAGGGCGGCCTCGGCCAGCAGGTCGGAGAAGACGACGCTGCTGGAGAGCAGGGCTACGGAGAGCAGGATGCCGAGGAACAGGACCAGTTCCAACCGCCACGCCGTGGCGATTCTCCTCCGAGCCATTGTGTAAGCCAGTTGCAGGAAGGACATGCTACCTCGGGATGGGATGCAGGGGCCGCCGGACCGGAAAAGCCGGAATCTCGGGGTATGGAGCGAACGTTTTCACCCCATCACCGCTTTCCTCCGTCAATGAGGAAGGGACTCGAAAGCGAGTTCTTTATCACCGTACCTAGACTCTGCTGCGAAGTATATCAGAGACCCTCAGGCGCCCCACGGTTATTGCCGCCACCACGGTCGCGAGGGTCGCCGCGATTGCCAGGTTAACGATCACCAGTAGAATCAGCCAGGCCTGGACGGTGAATACCATGGGCGGGACAATGGGCAGGCCGCTGGGCGTCAGGCCCATATAGCCCAGAGTCCAGCGCCCAAGGTAGTAGCCGAGGACGGCGCCGGCGGCGAGGCCAATGCCTGCCACCAGCACCCTCTCCAGCACCAGCAGGCTGACAAGCTGGTTGCGGGAGAAGCCCAGGGCGCGAGTTACAGTCAGTTCCACCCTGGCGCCGTTGACGGCAACTATGGCATGGGTTGCCAGGGCCAGGGTTACCACCAGGGTAAGGGTGCCAAGCCCCAGCAAGGTCAGGCCGTTCCAGCCGCCGCCGGCCAGGGGATCCTGGCTGTATCGTTCCAGCAGCAAGGAACGGTCACGGATGCTGGCGGAAACGGAAGTGGCCTTGCGTACCGAGCGTATGGCTTCCTGAGTTCCCACCCCATGTTCCAAGGCTATCCAGTACTCCCGGGGAGGGTTGATGTTTCCCCGGGGGATGCGGGAAGTATAGTCTTCCAGGGACTTCAGGGAGACCAGCAGGAAGGGTATGTTCCGTCCGCCGGAGGCGGACATAGTGGGGAAGTAGGAAACATTCTCCTGAAGCACGACGGGCACCAGTTGGCGACCCAGGTCCAGCCGCAGGGTTTGGCCCAAAGGGAGGCTGGGACTGCCGACGGCGGCCAGGGGGAAGTCTCCGGGCGGGATGAGAATGCCCCTGGCATCCTGGAGCAGTGGGTCTTCCCAGGTGAATTCCATTCCCAGTCCATCGCCGCGGCCGGCCTGGGAAGTCACGACGGCACGGTCGACGACGTCGCCATTGTGGGGCAGGGCGACCCAGCGGCCCGTGTCGCCGAAGTCCTCAATAACCAGCTCATCGGGTGTGCCAGGCGACGGCTTCAGCTTGACGGTTATGTCGTCCAGGAAGATGGAGCCTGGAGGCATCCGGTAGAGGGAACGGCCCACGAAATACAGGGTAACTACACTGAAGGGCGGGTCCAGCCACACCTTTTCCAGGGGCAAGGGAGATTCGTAATAGGCCCACTGGTTGCCGCCCCGGGTGCGCGACAGGCCACCGGGGGATAGTTCCACTTCTCCCATATCCAGGTTTTCGTGGCTGCCGTCAGCATCGGCGATGCGCAGCCACATATTCAGGGACTGCTGGACGGAACTGTCGGCGAAGGTCTCGGTGTTGACCCATACCCCGACGTTCTCGGCGTCTTCAGGTATAGGGATGCCGGAGGGAAGGTTGCCGCCGAGGTCGGGCAGGCGGGACTGGCCCCGGCGCAGGGGCGTTACCAGCTCGGACAGGGTTTTGCCTGAGACCGAAAAGTCCTCGCGGTACCACGCTATGCTGGCCAGGGAGACCGGGTCGAAAGCGAGCAGCCCCGCCGAAGAACCGGGGAAGGCGTCCAGCAGGGTAACGGAATCACGCTTGACCGGGGTAAAGGAATGTACCACCGGGCTGGAAGCCAGGTTATCCACCGTGTCGCTGGTGGGGGCAATGACGTGGACTTCCAGGTCGCCGCCGATCCGATAAAGGGCCTGTTCCTCCTGGCTACGGCCCAGCGTGGACTGGAAGGATGCGCCGAAGACGCCAAGGGCGGCGGCCAGCATCACGATGACGGTCAGGGAACCGTAGGGCAGAGGGTCTCGGGCGACGCGAGACAGGGCGAAGGCAGCCCAGGCGGGGGCCACCAGCCTGGCGACCAGGGCAAGGACCCGGACCGCGAGGGGCAGGACACGCAGCACCAGGAAGGCGGCGGTCAGCAGCGCCAGGGAAGGGGCCACCAGCAGGCTAAAGTCAAGCTGGTTGTCGCCGGTGGTCAGGGTGCGCTGCAGGAAGCTGCCGCGCTGTTCTATCTGCCACCAAACCACGCCCAGGGCAATCACCACCAGGGCGTCCAGGTAATAGCGCTGCAGGAAGGGTACGGTGGGCGGGCGGGCCTTTTCCCTCAAAAAGTCCAGCAGGCCCAGGCGCGTCAGGTTGAAATTGGCGGCCAGCAAAACGGCAAGGCTCATCAGACCCCCGATGGCGCCGAAGACAAACATATCGGCGCGCAGCCCCACTTCCAGGACCTCAGTACCCCCTTTGGGGTTGATGGTGCCGAACAGGACCAATTGGAAAATGAGGATGGCCAGGAAGGGGCCAACCACCGTGGCGACAGCCACCAGCAGGGCCTCGGCCAGGGTGATTACGCCGCCCACCTGGAGCATGCTGGCGCCCCGGCTACGAAGAAGGCCGGCCTCCTCGCTGCGGGTCTGGGCCAGCAGGCCGGTGACCAGGGCGAGGAAGTAGAGAATGACCACCACCACCAGGGAGATGAACAGGTATATGGGGGCGCGGGCCCTGGTTACCGCCCGCTGGTATTGGGCCAGCAGGCCCGTGTCTCTGCTGTTCTCCAGGCGGGTCAGTATCAGGGAACGGGGAACCCGCTTGTTGATGTCGGTCTCCATGCCCTCGAAGTCGTCGCGGGCGGGTTGGACCAGGTCGGCGTTGAGCACGTCGGTATTGAGGAACAGGTACCAGCCAAAGTCGCCCACCAGGGTGGGGTAACGGGCGCCAATGCCGTTGAAAAAGAGCTCCTCGGGCACGTACATGGGCATCAGGACTATCTCGCCGGCCTCCTGGGGGCCGAAATAGTCGTGAAAGCCCATCCAGTACTCTTCCTCGGTGTCCATGGGTTCGATCAGGCCAACGACTTCGACGTGGATCTGCTGGTCCAGGTCGGAGCGGTAAGGGAGGATTAACGCCTCTGAGCCCAGTTCCCAGAACATTACGGAAGCGGTTCCCTCGCCCACGGCCACTTCGATGGAGAGGCGGCCGTTGTTTTCATTAGGTTCCGGGGACGGCCAGCGGCCATCAATCAGGCGGACGTGCTCCTTGAAGTCGGTCTTGAAGAACGGTCGGGCGGACGGAGCGCCAAGGAGTTGGGACTGACGGAAGGGCTCATCGACCAGCAGAATCTCGGGCTGGGGCCTTCCGTAGCGCTGAATGTCGCGGATCATGTAGCCCACCCGGTCGTGGACTATTTCCTCCAGGTTGGTGCGGAGAGTGTCATAATCGGCCGGGCCCAGGGGGCGATTCTGGGCGATGATGTGGGTATTGAGAATTTCGCGGGAGGTTGAGGCCAGGCTGTGCTGGAGACCGGCTTCGGCCAGGGCGCGGGTGTAGACGGCGCCCAGCGACATGAGGGTTACCGCCGCCAGGACTCCGAAGCCGGTAATGACCAGCAGCGCCCACGATGAGCGCAGGCGCCGGGGCATAATCCAGAACAGGGAGCCTATCCAGTTCACTTTTAACCCTATGGCCGGAGGATAGGGTAATATCGCAAGGAATCGGGATTTTGTCCAGTGAAAGTAACACTATCGTCGGAGAATCTACCGAGACCCCGCTTACGGCGACCTTGTCGAAGCATCTCCAGGCCGGGCGCATCATTGGCAGGCTCAGGGTGAGCGGAAGGTATTTGTTCTCTCCAGCGGTAAACCCGTGAAACTTACTGACCGGCCTGGCTACTTCTCTGGGCAGCTTCAAGGCGGTCCTTCTCCTGTTCCCGCTGGTACCACATCACCATAACAATACCGGCGGCCACGATGCTCATCATATCGCCCACCACCCACAGGAGTAGGCCGCCAAGCTGCTGGTCGATGATGGCATCCAGCGCAATGGGCTGAGGGAACTCGCCATAGGACCGGTACATGACGCCGCGGGAGAAGGTGATGGCCGCGCCCAGCACCGTGTTGGGCAGGACGATCAGCCCCAGGTATAGCACCCGCAAGCCGTAGTGCATGCGGGAGCGGTGGGGCTTGGGGTCTATGACCAGCCACCAGAAGAGAAATCCGGAGAAGAGCATGGTGAAGTGCATGAGTTCATGCACGTAGTCGTTGCGGACCGCCGTGTCGTGGGGCAAGGGAAACTGCCAGAAGTAAAGGGCGCCCATGAAGATGCCCACGGCCACTACAGGATTGGTCAGGCGGTAGTAAGCGTGGCGCACCCAGGGTCTGCGCACCAGTGAGCGGACGCCACCCTGGAGCAGCCACAGGGGCAGTCCGCGCAGCATGGGGGTAAGCGGGGCGCCCAGCAGCACCAGCAGCGGGCCGATCATCCGAATCATAAGGTGCTGTATCTGGTGGATGAAGAAATAATGCTCGGCCAGGGGGTCTATGGGCGATTGCAGGGCCAGGAAAATGACCAGCAGGCCGGAGAAAAACGATATCTTGTGCCAGAGGTTAACCGGGTGGCTGGGCCTGTCCCACTTGCCCAAGCCGTTGATGTAAAGGTAGGCTGCGGCAAACAGGAACAGGGAGGGCAGGGGATTGCCCGTGTTCCAAGCCAGCCACAGATTGTCGCCGGGGTCTACACCCCCGTGGGCGTGGGCAACCGGGGCGTTAACCAGGAACTGCCACGCAGCAACCCCGCCGAACCCAAGCAGCGCCCAACTCTTGAGGCAGACCGCCCTGGGTCTAACATTCTCATCAGTGTCTTCTTTCCTGGAGCCCAGGGGTTGGAAGATGTTTCGCAGGGGGGATGTCGGGCTAGGTTGCATTGGCCGCTTCCCGCTGTTTCTGCGCGCGACGAATGGTCCAGAGAACGTAAAGCAGGCCGCAAAGGAGGACTCCTGACATTCCGGCAAAGACTACCGAACCTACCCAGTACTGCTTGGGCTGCGGGATGGCTACCGTGCCAACAACCGTTGCTTCCCGGCCCAGCGGCCCGTCTATCTCAACACTCAAGTCCCACGCGCCCGGATTCTCAAGCTTCATACGAGCGCGGTAAATCTCGGGACGTTCGGGCACAGGAAGGGCGGTTGCCCAGCCGGTCTCGCCGGTCACGTCGTGGATGGTATGGATCTCAACGCTGGCGCCGGGCACCGGCTCCCCGGTAGCGGCATTCAACACTGCCACGCTGACCAGGGCAGTACCCAGGGAGAGGTTCGAGGCCTCGGCCTCGACAAACAAGCTGTAATTACCGGCTATGAGATTGCGATCGATGCGGACGGGGCCGGCCAGGTTCTCTTGCTGGCCGGCTTCCTGCGCCCGAACCAAGCCCGGACCTAAGAGGGAATACAGGAGCAACGCTGCCAATGCAAGAGCGAAGGTGCAGGAGGTGATGCAGCGCAATTTGAATGTCCTCGTCAAGTTGAGAAAACGCTACGGGTATCGGCGCCGTTTACATCTACCGGCGGAACCGGCAATGGGAAGTCCGGCGCCTTCCAGTTTACCAGATTCAGGACCTGGAGGGTCCGGAGGATGAGGAAAGGAAATTCAGGCGCCGGTTGGCGCCGCCAAGAGAGTCATGGGGAAGGAGACGGGGCGGGTTTGAAACCCGCCCCGGTGCGCCAGATACCTGACAAAGTGCAATGGAGTGGAATACCGGACTAAACCTGGAAGGTCTTCTTCCAGACGCCGGGGGAGCCTGGCGCGTGAGTCATCATGGGGCGGATGCGCTCGGTGGATGGGTCAATGTCGCGCTGGCGGTCCCATTCCTCGCTCTCCGACACCAGTTCGTGTTGGAATTCGTACACGGTGGCATACATGGGAGTACCCCGCACCGACTTGTAACGACGGCCGCGGATGACGCCGGGAACCTTCTCGTAGTTGGGAACGTAGATGCCGCTGTACCAGCGGTTCCACTCGTCCTCATTTTCCGGGCCCACGTCCATGCGCCCAATCTGCAGGGCCGGGGCCATGTCGCTGGCGGCAATTTGCGGCGTGAGTTCGGTGGGGTGGATCATGTCATAGACGTTGCTGATCAGGGTGGTGGCGATGGCCGGCCCGGAGGCCCGGTTGGCCCATTCCGAGCGCGGCGGGCGGTTCTTGAAGGCGTCGGACTCCACCACTGCGGGACTCTCCAGTTCGTAGCAGGCCAGGTGCTTGGGGCCGCTCTTAACCGCCTCGTAGCGGGCGGCATTGAGTATTCCGGGGATGGCCAGCAGTTCCGGAATGTGCTCCTCGTTGTACCAGGCGTTGAAGTCGTCTTCCTTTTCGGCCGGCACGTCGGCCCACACCATTAACAGTCCAGTGCCCTTTCTGTTTGGCATATTTCTCGCTCCTGATTCTGCCGGATATAGTCCCCGCGGTGGTAAGGGGCTAAGCCCCGATGCTTGGGCCTAGCGTAGTTTCAATTCGTAAACATAGTCGGTGGCAATGCGGGGCACCGGCGCTTCGATCTCTATGCCAACTCCGTAGCGGTAGTCCGGGTCTTCGTCCACCTTGGGGCCAATTGTGTTGCGGAGGGTGCCCAGGGCCTCGACCTCGAACTCCACCACGTCGCCGGGCTGGAGCCAGCGGGCCTCGTATCCCTTGCGGATGGCCTCACCGATGGAGCCGCCACCCACGGTGCCGCAGCCCAGCACATCGCCCACGGCAATGCGGCTGTCCTTGGATGCCCGTTCCACCATGGCGCCCCAGGTGTGGTAGGAAAGTCCGCCGTCGCTGTCTTCCACCCAGGGCACGCCGTTGACCCGCCCGGAACACTTGACGTGGAGCCGGCCGTCGCGGATATAGGGAGCCAGTTCATCGGTGGTAACCAGGCAGGGACCCAGGCTGGACGCGCCGTCCTTACCCTTGGCAGGGCCGAGGCCCACCGCGCTCTCGTCCCGCTGCAAATCGCGGGCGCTCCAGTCATTGAATATCAGGAAGCCGGCAATGTAGTCCAGGGCATCGGCTTCGGAGACGTTGGTACCCTCCTTACCGATTACGCAGCCAATTTCGAGCTCGTAGTCCAGCATGTTGGATGCGGAAGGATGGGGCACCGTGTCCTCGGGGCCGTAGACGCACAGGGGGTTGGAGAAATAGAAGATGGGCATGCGATACCAGGCTTCTTCCCGCTCCCGGGTGCCCTGCTGGGTGGCATGCTCTTCGAAAATCATGAAGTCGCGAATGGTGGGCGGCCGCAGGATTGGAGACTGGAGTTGCACGTCTTCCAGGGCAAAGACCGGGGCCGACGAATTTTCCTGGGCCAGGGCGGCCTGCACTCGATCCAGGGCGTCGACGCCGGTCTCCAGCAGCGCCTGCACGTCGCGCAAGGTCTGTCCCGCGCCCACCAGGGCGGTTACGTCTATGACTGAATCGTTCTGAAGGACGCCGCAGCGGGGTCCGGTTCCGGTGTTGTAGGTAACCAGCTTCATTTTTATCCTCCGCAAAGGAGCATCTATCGCTCTGCCAGCCAGTGGCTTTGGTTGGTAAATATACCACAGGGGGCGTGGGCAGGTTAGCAGGACTGAGGAGTAAGGTGCGGTTGCTTTTGCGGCGGGGTTGTAGTTAATATTAACCATCAACGGGAAGCAGGAAACGGAAGGAGGTCGAGTATGGCAGAACTGACCCTGGCCTATCGGGTAAGAAGCTACAGTACCGGCACCCCGGGACGCGCCATCTGCAACACCCGCACCCACCACTGGGTAGCTGACGGTTCGGGTGGAGAAGAGGTAGGCGCCGGCGAACTTTTCCTTTCCGGCATTACCGCCTGCGCGGTTAACATGGTAGAGCGCATTGCTGGAGGGGAGGAGATTCCTCTCAACTGGATGGACGTGAGCATTGAAGCTTATCGCGACCCTGACCACGCACCCATAGCCGACGAGGGGAACGTAAGCTTGTACGACGACATTAAGGTCCACTTCCAGATGTGGGGCCTGGATGACGACCAGGGCCAGTACCTGGTGGACCAGTGGAAACGCCGTTGACCCCTCTACGGTTCGGTCGCCGTGGCGACCCCGAGTACCAGCGTATCGGCGGAAATCTTCGCACAACCCCACCACTAGAAGATCCTTTTCAACATTCGCTTTATTGCGGATAGCAGAATATCGGCGAAGTCCTTCTGACTTCGCCGATATTTGTTGTCTAAACGCTTACTGGAAGTGCGTTTTCGCCAATTTTGGCGAACAGTTATCGAAAACTTCCGAAACCCTTAGCTTTATGTTATGCTCCAATTGCCCAAGACTATTCTCTTAATTTGGGCACAGCAACTGCGTTCCTCGCGCACACTTCCCGTTCTTATAGTCGGAAGGCCTCAAGCTGGAGCAGTTGCCAACATTCTTCTAATTTTCTTAGTTGTCCGGCGTTTGCCGTTGCCATAGTCCTTTTTATATTTTTGCCGCAGTGGTGTTGGGGGGTGAGTGTACCGGCAATTGCATCGGACTTGGAGCCACGCGGAAGCCAGGGACTTCGGCAGGCGCTGGGAGAGGAGTAGATATTCGTGTTCGATGTATGGACTCTACGAATTATCGGGGCTGGAGGCATTGGGGCGCTGGGATGGCGCCTGGGGCCCTATGTACCGGATTTCCCTTCCGACGGAAAACAGATCATCCCCTGGGGCATTGTCCTGGCAATAGTGGGCATTCCCATAGGGGCCTTCATCACCCCCTATCTGCTGCTTCGCCCGTGGCGCAAAGTGGTCAATTACATCAATTCCATTCCGGGCTCAACCCTTCTTTCGGCATCCTTTGGTGCGCTGGTAGGCCTGGTCTTCGCAGCCCTGATTTCAATCCCTTTCTACAACATTGACGGGTGGATGGCCTGGGGCATCCCCATAATGGTAAGCCTTACACTGGGACTGGCCGGACTGATGCTGGGCGGCATTCGCGGCCGGGACGTGCAGGCCGTATTTCCTTCACTGGAGCACACTAACAACACCAACGGCGTGGCCCACGAAAGCCGCAACGGCCAGATCCTGGTAGACACCAGCGTGATAATCGACGGCCGCATTGCCGACCTGACGGGCACCGGGTTCCTGGAGGGCACGCTGGTGGTCCCCCGTTTCATTTTGGACGAACTTCGCCATATCGCGGACTCCAGCGACCCTCTGCGCCGCAACCGCGGCCGGCGGGGGCTGGAGGTGCTGGGCCGCCTGCGCCGGGACGAGAACATAACCCTGGACATCCTGGACGTGGGCATAACCAACGGCGACGAAGTCGACTCCATGCTGGTGCAGATGGGCAAGTCAATGAAGTGCCCTATCCTGACCACCGACTACAACCTGAACCGAGTGGCGGAGTTCCAGGGCGTACAGGTATTGAACGTCAACGAACTGGCCAACGCCCTCAAGTCCATCGTTCTCCCCGGCGAGGAAATGCGGGTCAACATTGTGCAGGAAGGCAAGGAACTGGGCCAGGGCGTTGCCTACCTGGACGACGGCACCATGGTGGTGGTGGAGGGCGGAAAGCGGTACATCAACGCCTCCCACGATGTTACCGTAACCAGGGTGCTGCAGACCGCCGCCGGGCGCATCATATTCGCCCAGTCCAAGACCAACTAGCAGGAAATTCACAGAGAGACGCAGAGGTGCGGAGTCTGGGCAGAGGTTCTCTGAACGACTCCGAATCTCTGCGCCTCTTTGTGAAAAGCGCCTTGTGGGATGTAATATGCTGAACCGCACCGGGGTTGGCGTGGTGGTGGTTGCCGCCGGCAGCAGCACCCGCATGGAGGGCGTGGACAAGACCTTTGCGCCCCTTCTGGGGCGGCCCCTCATAACCCATACGCTGGACCGGTTTGAAGAGTTCCCAGGCGTCTCGGAAGTTGTCCTAGTGCTGGCCGCGCACTCGGTGGAATATGGTCGATCCCTGGTGGATGAACGGGGCTACCGCAAAGTCTCACATATCTGTGGTGGGGGAACGCGACGGCAGGACTCCGTGAAGGCCGGACTTTCAGCCCTGGCTCCCTGCCACTGGGTTATGGTGCACGACGGCGCCCGCCCGGGACTGGACCTGGCCCTGATGCATCGGGGCATGGGAGCGGTGACCGCTTCCCCCCAAGGCGCCGCCATTGCCGGCGTGCCAGTCAAGGACACGATCAAAGTAGTGGATGTGGACGGCACGGTTACGGACACTCCGGCCCGCGAGACCCTGTGGGCCGCTCAGACTCCCCAAATCTTTGACTACGAACTGCTTTGCCGCGTTCATGCGGAATTTGAGGGAGACGCTACCGACGACGCGATGATGGTTGAGGCCCTGGGCTGCAAAGTAAGCATGTTCCTGGGATCCTATGAGAATTTGAAGGTGACGACGCCGGAGGATTTGATGGTGATGGAGGCGGTGCTGCGGGGGCGGGTATGAATCTACGTGGATGGCCAGGATGAACAGGATATAATGGGCTTAAGTCCACTCGTTCTTTGTATCCTGTTATTCCATGATAGACAAAATCCCCGATATCCGCACCGGCATTGGCTTTGACTCCCACGCCCTGGGGCCCGACCGGCGTCTGGTGCTGGGCGGCGTGGAAGTGCCGCACGATCGTGGCCTGGTGGGGCACAGCGACGGCGACGTGCTGGTCCACGCCATCATGGATGCGCTGCTGGGCGCGGCCAACCTGGGGGACAAGGGGCAGCACTTTCCCTCGTCCGACGAACAATACCGGGACATTTCCAGCCTGCTGCTTCTGGAAAGGGTGGGCCAGCAGGTGGCCGGTTCAGGTTGGCGCATAGCTAACGTAGATGCTACAATGTTGGCTCAAAGGCCCCGGTTGGGGCCTTTCATACCGGAAATGAGGGACCGGACGGCTGCCGCCCTTTCCATGCCTGTGGACCGGTTGAGCGTGAAGGTTACTACCACCGACCACCTGGGCTTCACTGGAAGGGAAGAGGGCATCGCCGCCGTGGCCATTGCCACCATCTTCCGCCAGGAATAGCAGTTCCCCTTCACTTTGGCCCGGGCAAGTGCAGCAAAACGGCAGAGCTATGCGTCTCTACAACACGTTGACCGGGGAAGAGAAGGAATTCGTCCCCGCCGACGGCAATACAGTCAAGATGTACGTCTGCGGAGTTACGCCCTACTCGTCCACCCATGTGGGCCATGCCCTCAGCTACGTTGTATTCGACACCCTGCGTCGCTACCTGGAATACCAGGGCTACCAGGTGAAGCACATCCAGAACTTCACCGACGTGGACGACAAGATAATCCAGCGGGCCCAGGAAGCCGGCATCAGTGAAGACGCGCTGACGGCCCAGTACATCGACGACTTTTTCCGCACTATGGACGCGCTGAATATCCTGCGGGCCGACGTTTATCCTCGGGCCACCCAGGAAATCGGCCCGATCCTGGAAACCATACAGAGCCTGGTGGACAAAGACTTTGCCTACGCTGCCAGCGGGGACGTATTTTTCCGGGTCAACCGCAAGGAGGACTACGGCAAACTCAGCCACCGCACCCTGGACGGCATGATCGCCGGCGCCCGCATACAGGTGGACGAGGACAAGGAACACCCCATGGACTTTGTCCTCTGGAAGGGCGCCAAGCCAGGCGAGCCGGCATGGGAGAGTCCCTGGGGCCCGGGCCGTCCCGGGTGGCACATTGAGTGCACCGCCATGTCCCTGCGCTACCTGGACTATCCGTTGGATATCCATGGCGGCGGCCAGGACCTGATCTTCCCCCACCACGAGAATGAGATCGCCCAGAGCGAGGCCCACACGGGTATTACTCCCTTCGCCCACCATTGGGTCCATAACGGCCTGCTGCAACTGGGCGAGGACAAGATGAGCAAGTCCCTGGGCAACCTGGTGTCGGTGGAAGAAGCGCTTGCCGAATACAGCGCCGACGCACTGCGTATGTATTTCCTAAGTTCCCATTACCGCAGCCCCCTGCAATACAGTGATGAAGGCTCGGCTGCCATGGAACGCAGCATGGACCGTTTCTACCATGCCCTGCGGCCCACCGATGTTGAGGAGGTCGCACCCGCCAGCGGTGAGGCGTTGGACGCCGCCCCCTTCCGCCAGCGGTTCCTGGCTGCCATGGATGACGACCTGAACACGCCCCAGGCTATTGCGGCTCTGTTCGACCTGGCCCGCGATATAAACCGGGAAAGGGACGCGGGGAACCTGGTCGCTGAGGCTCAGACCACCCTGCGGGAGTTGGGCGGCGTGCTGGGACTGACCTTCGAGGAACGTTCCGCTGGCAGCGACCAACTGGCCGCCAGTCCCTTCATAGACCTGCTGGTCAGCACTCGCACAGAACTGCGCCAGGCGCGCCAGTTTGCCCTGGCCGACCGGATACGCGACGAACTGGCAGCCCAGGGGGTAGTGCTGGAAGACTCGGCCCAGGGTACGGTGTGGCGGTACCAGCGTTAGGGCCATCCGCAAAAACCTCTTAATGACAAGCAATAGAACAGCGGGGCCGGGTGAATCTCCGGCCCCGCTATTCTGTGTCCAGATTCCCTAGACCGTGGAAACCTAGAATATTTCCTTCTTGAGCACCAGCCGTTCGATGCCGTATTTGCGGCTGCCGAGCACCCCTATTATGCCTGCAATGATAAACCAGAGGATGGCAACTTCGCCACCGTTCTCGCCGTAGCCACCCGGGGGGAAGATGTGGGGCCAGACACCGTTGTCGGCATGCACCCTGAAGTAGGCCACCACCATGGTTACACACAGGGCGCCGGCGCCCAGTCGGGTGAAGATTCCGAGCCCGATCATAAAAGCGGCGATGAACTCCACCCAGCCGGCAATGTCCACCAGTGCGCCCAGGGCGTGGTCAGCGGGAAACCCCCAAAGCAGGAACGCCTTCTGCGCGCCGTGCAAAGCCACCAGGAAGGCGAAGACCAGGCGGAACAGCAGATAGAATTCGTCGGTGTACTTAGGCAGGAATTTGCCAAATATCCCTTCCCCCGAAGCCCCGTTCATGTTTTCAGTAATTTCAGCCATAACTGTCCTCCATTAATCTCCGAATTTTCAGTACCTTTGATGCGAACACGGCGCATAGATCATAACAATTGCCCGAATGTGCCATGTCAATAGTCGCATCGGTATGGGTAGCGTTCCAGTTTAGGTGGTTTGGGTTTTGGATGGGGTAAGCAAAAGGGAGAGGTGAAGGGAGATGGGGTTGCCTAATGAGTTGGAATCCGGTTGGAAGAGGAGATGCCCCAGCGGTTGCAGGAGTGTCTGCAGGGGGCTTTGGATGAGTATAGAGCCCAGTGTGTGCCCAGCGGTTTGCTGATGTACCGCCATAACCGGTGCCCACGTGACGGTCGGGGCCGGCGCATATTCCGGGCTAGCTACAACCGGTTCGCGACCTTCGAGCCCTTTGACGACGGCCTGGGGATCATGCGGGAGGCGCATACGGCGAAGCCGCAGAGCTTTATTAACGGGAACGGCCGGCTCGTCTATAACCTAGCAGTCAACCTAGCTGAGATGTAGGGAGCGACGTTGGGGAGACCAAATTCAGTAAGTGCGCCCGGTTTGGTGAGCTTTCCAATTGGTCTGAAATATAAGACCGTCAGAGACCTTGACAGGCGACCAGCGCGGTTTTCGGAAGGACAAATATGAGATCAGGCCGCCTGGAAACGGGGATTTTAGTAGTGGGATTTTCCCCACGTGATTTGAAACCCTGCGACGGACGCGTTCCATCAGCAGGGGGCGTCCGCCACTTGCTCTCCGCCCAACTCTATGGTGGTCCAATCGGGCCACTCACCGCTGTCAATCACCTTCAGCAGACTCTGTTTGAAGAGGTTCTGCGACCTCTTGATGAACTCCCTTATGTGAACATTCTCCCCATTGACGGAAACATGATCCGGCAGTTTCCCCTCGTGAACGGCACTGGAACGACACCCGTATATTTCTCTGAACTCCCTGATAAGCATCCCTCTCTGTTCCAGGGTCTGTCCCAAGTACAAAGAACCTCGGAGCCTGAAGCGGAATGACAGTTGATCGCGCTCACGCAGACCGCTTAGGAAGAACGACTCCATGGCAATGCCGAGGTCAATCATGTTGTCTTCGTATCCATCCGGCATCATCGATTTCATCCAGCGATCAATAGGTATTTGCAGATGGTCGAGCACATCTTGTGGAAGGCCGATGATCTTGCGGTAGAGGTCTATCGCTTGTCCGATTTGCGCTTCGGAGAAATCAGTGGAAGTCGCTGACGTTCTCGATGAGTATGAATATCCTGAGCCCGTGCCCATACTGAGGTCGAAGATTTCGTCGTCAGATAGGTGCCTCCATCTCATAGCGGCCTGGACTGGTTGCTCACCGACGAGTGTCAATGCCTGGAAAAACCTTTCGGGGTAGAACTCTTCCACCTCGGTGCTGTGGACCGCAATGTGGAAGCCATCGTCAAGCCCCAAGAATGGAGCGTCGGCTTTGGGTGGCTCGCGTAAGGTTGGGGATACGGACACGTCTACTCTAAGGAGCGTCTTCGACAAGAATTCGGTAGAACTAAGATTGAACGTGGAAGGCAAATAGTGTGGGAGGTCAGCTCCATTGTTGGAAAGAGGAATGAGGGATATGCCTTCAAAGACTTGCACTTCCTTCGCTACCTTTATCCCGGAAAGCAGGTAGTAGTTCTGAAATATGAGGTGTCCCCGGGCGATGCTGGTATAGAACGACCTCGCAGCATTCTCGGGTCCACTTACAATGGCCTCGTGCATGAGACTCTTGAGGACTCTCTCTAACGGAGACCCAGCTACACCACCAAAGATGGCGAACGAGGCCGAATAGATCTTGTCATCACTGATGACTTCCTTGAGTTCGCTTCTGAGTAGATTGACGATGGCCTCTGCTATTGAGGCATTCTGTATTTCAATGTCGTAGATGAGGATCTGAAACCGTAGATTCGGGTCGTACCTGGACCTGTACCTTCTCACCATCTGCCTATAGGAACCGGGATGGATGGGTCCCGATCTGCTGTGAGAGATCGTGATGCTGTTCATTGCTTCACCCAGCAGTGCAGCGAGGATCCTCGGCTTTTCAGATTCCATAGCTCTCCTTGGTATTGGTGCTCTGCGGGTCATGAAATCGGGGGTCAGCTACTTGCTTTTGCTTTCCGTTCGGCTTGCGGTACCCTCAGGCCCTCTCCTTCCAGGTATCACCTCAACACATTCACAAGTGCACCCGGCTCTACAGTGAGGATCTGCAGCATGGCCAGAAAGTGCAGCAGTTGACCATATGGAACCCGTTCGGAGGCCAGTGACGGAGAGACTTTACTCCGTACCCTGGGCCTGATGAGCTGGCGCCGTCAGCCTTTCCTAGGATGCCATTACCCAAGTTAAGCCCGTCCGCCGCCGGCTTGAAGGGGAATAAGGGATGACAGAGATAAGAAAATTGAAAACCGCCGTCCAAGAACGGCGGTTTCGTAGCTAAATTAACGATGTCTTGGAGCGGCAGATGGGATTCGAACCCACGACCCTCTCCTTGGCAAGGAGATGCTCTACCACTGAGCCACTGCCGCTCGAAACGTCCAATTATTATATGAAAGACACGTGTGGTTGTCCATAGCCGTTGACCATACCCTGTTTATCGCTATAATGGGTTTCAAGCTACACTTTGAGGAGTTGGGTTAATGGCTGAAGGTGAACTGAAGCTCTTCAACTACGACGACATTCAGATTGGTGAGGAACTGGGTTCCTACGAGTATGTGCTGACCCAGGAGATGCTGGACAACTTCCGCGCCTCCGTCCAGGACCCGGATGCCTGTTTTCCCACCCTGGCCGTTAAGCACGACGCCACGGCCTTGAACATGGTTTACGACGACCAGACGGGCGGGGTCAACGCTGGCAACGAGGTGGAGTTCTTCAATCCACCCATCGTGGGAAAGAAGATCTTTGTAACGGGCCGAATCCACGACAAGTACCTGCGGCGAGACAAGCCCTACATGGTTATCGAGGCCACTGCCGTGGACGAAGACGGGCGCATGCTGGAACGCCTGCGCACCTACCAGATGAAAAAACCTGACGAGGTGGGAAAGAAATGGCATCCCCAATCCTAGACAACGCAACCATCCCCACACTGACCAAATCCATTACGGAGGAGAGTATCCTCCAGTTCGAATCCTGCGGCATCCTGGAACGGGAGAATATCCACAACAATTACGAACTGGCTGCCCGGCGCCTGGGCACGACCTACACACTGGCCTCCGGCAGGATGTCAATTACCTTTGCGTCCGAAGCTCTTCGCCGATTCTTCGGCCCTGAGACTTTCAACCACTCGGGCAGCGTCAACCTGAAGTTCCTTCGGCCGGTCAAGAACGGCGACACTATTACCGTGTCGGGTTCCGTGATCCAGCAGGACGCGGTCGAGAATGGCACCCAGGTTACTGTCCAGATCCAGTGCCACAACCAGAACGGCGACACCACGGCCGTGGGCCAGGGGTACGCCACCGTCCCCCAGTCATAAGCAAGGCGGGCCACCAACGGCCCGCCTTCATCCTTCTCCTCTCTCCATCATGCACCGGAACCCTGGGGTGGCTGAGTCCTGGCAGCCTGCGACTAGCCATGCTTGCCTAATTTTCCGGTCGCACAAGTTTCCTGGCTTCTCAGAATCCTCCCCCGGACAGTCTAAACAGGAAGAAATAGGCCAGGAACACCACGGCCAGCAGGACCCCAATAATCAGACAGCCATATCTTACCAGCTGGACCACCCCCTTTTTACCTGAAATCGAGGGTATCCGCATGTCCTTCTTCGTGCGCTAACCAAACAGGCCCCCGCCCACTGGAACTATCAGATCGGGGCCGCTGTTAGTGGCCTTGTTCACCAGCGTCGATACCTCGTAAACCTCCATTGAGCCGTCGGGATAGGGCGCCAGTACGTCGGACAAGGCCGCCGAATCGTCGACGTCGCCATCCAGCCAGAACTCCTCCAGCTCCCGCGGCAGGATCACCGGCATCCGTTCGTGGATGGGCCGCAGCAGATCGTTGGCCTCGGTGGTGATGATGGTGCAGGAGCGGACAGTCTCTCCTTCGGGATTGCGCCAGGTCTCCCACAGTCCGGCAAAGGCGAAGGGCTCCCGGGATTTGAGGACGATTCGCATGGGGCGCTTGCCTTTCCCCACCTTTTGCCACTCGTAGAAACCATCGGCCAGGACCAGGCAGCGGCGGCGCTGCAGGGCATTTCGGAAGCTGGGCTTCTGGGCTACCGTCTCCCCCCGGGCATTGATCATGCGGCTGCCGATGGATGCGTCCTTGGCCCACGAGGGGATCAGGCCCCAGCGCATGAATTCCCCCTGCCGCTCGTCCCGGTTGGTTACGGTCAGCACCGATTGGGTGGGCGCCACGTTATAGCGGGGCGAATTCTCAAAGCCCGTCCCGTCAAACTCAAACTGGCGGGCCAGGTCCTGGATATCGGCGATTAGGCTGTAGCGGCCGCACATGGTGTCGTTTTCCTTTCTCCAGACAATTGCAAGACTCGCGCTCGCTCTGGGGGGATTGTGGCGATGCTGACCGGCTTCCTGAATTTTCGGCCGGTTTTGGTTACAGAGCTGCTCGTACCGGCATCTGCAGGTTGGGGATTAGCAGCGGGCTGATGGTTTCCTCTTCTTCGGCGGTGGTCCTCTCCAGGTAGCCTTCGGGCGATGGCTGAGTGAGGCGGTGGACCTGGCGGTGAGGGATGTCCGCAACCCATAGTTCCGGCACTCCCGCCCGGGCGTAGGCCAGGCTCTTCAGCCCAAGGTCTCGGGACAGGGAGGAGTCGGCTACTTCAATGACCAGCAGGACGTCGGCGGCCGTGGGCCGGTTCTCGCCGCGGTATCCCGCCTCCTTGTACCGCAGAAGGACGAAGTCCGGGTCTGGGGTGAATCCCTCCGCCAGCCGGAAGGTCACCTGGCACCTGGGCACGTATTCCCGTCCAGCGTGTTGGACTAGCCAGATGTTCAGGTCTCCGATACTGTCTCCGTGTTCGTCTCCCATGGGGGGCATGGTCAGGATTTGTCCTCCGATGAGTTCCACTCGGTGGTCGGTGGTAAGGATGCCGGCGTCGATGAGCCAGTGGTACTGATCGCTGCTGAACTTGCAGTGATCCTTTTCCTCAGGCGGCGGCTGTGTGGTTGTGGGTTGGGCTGTGGTCATGGCTGCACCCGTCTTTAAGGCTGTTGCTGCCTCAATACTACGCCGGCGAGGGGGCCCGATAGATTGCGGCAGTGGGGTTTCGTAGTTTTTTGCTTCCCGGGCATTCTCTCTCGGATTAAGAGCATTGTAACATCAATGCCAGTCGTGCCCGTCCGGCATGGAGACCCGCGGGTCTATGGCCCGCACGTCGGACACTATCACGTTGGCGGTGCCGTCCCATCTCGACACCGTTCCCCGGGCCAGGATAACCTGGCTGCTCAACTGCCGCTTGCACCGCTCGAAGACGGGCGGCCAGACGATTAACTGCGTGTCTCCCTCCTCGTCCTCAATGGTTACGAAGACAGTGCCGTGGCGGCCCCTGGGGTGTTGCCTGGCCACCGGCCAGCCGGCCACCAGCACCTCCGTGCCATCCTCCAGAGAGTTGATGGCCGTGGTAGGCAGCACCCGTGGGTCCAGCCCGGGGCGGACGAACTGCATCAGGTGACCGCTGGGATAGATGCCCATTACCCGGTACTCGCCGGCCATCCGCTCAAAGTCGGTGAAGTCGGGCAGCCGGGGCGCCTGATCGGCGGTGGTCAGGGGCAGGGCCGGCTGAACAATAGAGCCCGGGCGGCCCGGACGCACGTCCAGGCCGGCGTTCCACAAGGCCTGGCGGCGGTTGGACACCAGCCCATCGAAGGCCCCGGCCTGCACCAGCGACTGGATGGCCTGGGGTTTCAGCCCGGTGCGCCGTACCATGTCCGACGGGTCCCGGTAGGCGCCGCCCCGTTCCCGCTCGGCCACGATTGCCTCCGCTCCCCTACCGCCCACGTCCTTGATGAACTCCAGGCCCACCCGCACGGCGCCGTCCTCGGGGCGGCAGCGTTCCAGGCTGCGGTTCACGCAGGGATTCAGAAAGGGCACCCCGAAACGGCGGGCGTCCTGCTTCAGGGTCTCCCTGGGATAGAAGCCCATGGGCTGGTTGTTCATCAGGGATACGAAGAACTCCACCGGGTGGTAGCGCTTCAGCCACGCCGCCTGGTAGGCGGTAACGGCAAAGGCGTGGGAGTGGGACTCCGGGAACATATACTGGCCGTTGAGCTTGGCGAAGATCTTGGCGGCGGTCTCACCGGGTACGCCCCGCTCCTGCGCTCCCTCCCGGAAGCGCTGCCAGTGCTCCTCGATCAGATGCTTGTTGTTGGGGCGGGCGAAGGCGCGGCGCATCTCGTCGGCCTGGGCAGCGGTGAGGCCGGCCACGTCCATCACCAGTTGCACCACCTGCTCCTGCCAGACGATGATGCCACATCCCCGCTCCAGGGCCCGCTGTTCCAGGGGATGGTCGAACTCCCACTTCGCCCCGTGGCGGTACCGCTCCACGAAATGGGAGACGGCGCTGCCCTGGACGCCCACGCCGGGGCGGATGAGGGCCACCTGGTAGGCCAGGTCCAGCAGGCAGCGGGACTTGAGCCGCTGGCCCATGTTCAACTGGGCCGGGGACTGCAGCAGGAAGACTCCTTTAGCCTTCCCCCGGTTGATCAGGTCGTACACCTGCGGGTCCTTGGGGTCGATGCGG
Source organism: Chloroflexota bacterium (assembly GCA_028874075.1). GTDB lineage: Bacteria > Chloroflexota > Dehalococcoidia > Lucifugimonadales > UBA3495 > Bin22. Next base: position 26,854 of record JAPPLU010000004.1, on the reverse strand, counting down.
CTGATGTCGGGGCGGTGGCCCTCCCGCGCCTCAATCAAGTCCAGGGCCTCCTCCAGTTGGTCCAGCACCGGCAGAGACAGCAGGTCAATCTTGGCGAAACCGGCGTCGGCCACACTGTCCTTGTTCCAGTCCATGATGTACCGGCCCTCCATGGCTCCGGCCCGGGTGGGCACCATCTCCGGAATGGGGGAACTGCTGAGCACCATGCCGCCCACGTGCTGGCTGAGCAGCTTGGGAGCCCGCATCAACTGGGGGGCCAGTTGGACCAGGTCCCGCCAGCCCGGGGCGTCTGCCTTGTCCCGGAAGGCCGGCAGTTCCCGCATCTCCTGGTCCAGGTCTTCGGCCTTGTAGGAATAGAGCTGCTTGGACAGCAGCGTAAGCTCCTCCCGTGGCAGTCCCAGGGCCTTGCCCAGATCCTGGACGATACCCCGGACAGTGTAGGTGGAGATTGCCCCGGTGAGGATGGCGTATTCTTTACCGAAACGCTGGTGCACTCGGGTGATGAGTTCGTCCCGCAGGTTGCGGGGGAAGTCCAGGTCGATGTCCGGCAGCAGGCTGGTGTCCTCGGAAATGAACCTCTCCAGGGTGAGCCCCCACTTCAGCGGGTCCACGTGGCTGATTCCGATGAGATAACCCACTAACAGGGCCACCGAGGAACCCCGGCCCCGGCCCGGCGGCCGTTCCTCCAGGGGTGTTTCTGGGTGGGAAAGACCCCGTTCCTCCATTATCTGCTGGGCCAGCAGCACAATTTCCCGATACAGCAGCAGGAAGCCGGCCAGGCCGTGCAGGCCGATCAGCTTGAACTCCTCGTCCAGTCGCTTTCCCACCTCTGGGGTTACCGAACCGTAGCGACGCTGGGCCCCTTCCCGGCACAGTCGTTCCAGGTAACTGTCCGGTGTGTAGCCCGGGGGCACCTCGGGTTCCGGCAGGGTGTAGCCCAGATCGGCGCTGAGGTTGAACCGGCACTCTCCGGCAACACGGCGGGTGTTGGCTACCGCCTCCGGGTATTCCTCGAAAAGCTGCGCCATCCTCTGGGGCCGCTTGAGGCACAGGTGCCGGTTGGGGTGGATGAAGGGCAGGGCCTGGTCCATGGTGGTATTGTGCCTGGCGGCCACCAGGGCATGCTGCAGGCGGTACCGGTCCGGGTCGTGGTAATGGACGTCGTTGGTGGCCACCAGGGATGCTCCGGCCTGGGCCGCCAGGCCGGCCAGTTCCCGGTTGCGACCGGTGTCGCCCTGCAGAAAGTTCTGCTGCAACTCTACGAATACCGAGTCTTTGCCGAACCAGTCCAGGTAGTCCCGCAGCAGTCGCAGGGCGTCGGCGCGGTGGTCTTTTCCCAGTAGACGGTCCAGCGGCCCGCCCCGACCGCCGGTCAGCAGGATAACGCCGCCGGCATGCTGGGGCAGGTACTTGGGGTCCAGCTTCGGTTCCCGGCGGTCGGCGGTGTTGGACAAGGTGAAGAGGCGGGAGAGGTTGGCGTAACCTTCCCGAGTCCGGGCCAGCAGGACCAGACGGCTGCCGTCGATCAGGGTCAACTCTCCCCCGGTGATGGGCTGGATACCCAGGCTGCCGGACAGGCGGGCGAACTCCAAGGCCCCGCACAGGTTGGTGTCGGTCAGGGCCAGGGCGTCATAGCCGTACTCCCGGGCTTGGGCCAGCAGTTCGTGGGTATGGGATGCTCCCAGTCCAAAGGAATAGAAGCTCTTGGCGTGGAGTTCCACGTAGCCGTCGGGCATGATGCTTTTTCGCCGTGGCCCGTGTCGCCCTAGTGGCCCTGCTGGTACCAGCGGTCTTCCCGCTGGTCCCGGAACAGTACAACCTGCCTCCCATCCTCCCGGTCCACCCGGTAATAAGTCCTGGTCAGCGGCCTGGGCAGCCACCACAGGTCGAAGCTCCACCGCTCGGCGATGCGGTCCACCCGCCGCCAGTGGGCGCCCACCCGGACTGCCTCCGGCCGGTGGTCGGGGTGCTCCCGCACCATTACCGGCACCGGCGCCATCAGGGGCCGGATGCCACCGGCGCCCGCCTGGTCCATTGGGGCCTGCACCGCCCGCATCTCCGGGACCGGGTGCCAGGGAGCCACGTTGACCACCCGATACAGGGCGGAAGTCCCCGCCGACCGAGTCTGCAGTCGCCGCTCCACCTCCGCCAGTTGCTGCTGTCGGGTCTCCCGTGCTTCGGGCAGCAGGCCCAGCTGGGCCCCGGATTCTCCGGTGAAATCGGCCAGGGTGAGGCTCAGGTCGTCAATGGGGACCTCCGGGGGTTCGACCTCCAGACGGCTGCGGACGATGAAAGATGCCCGTTCCCAGTGGTTTACACCCTCCTGGAAGGCGATGGACTTCTGCCAGGGAGCGGCCCGGAAGACGGCGCATTCCAAGTGGACTTTACCGGCGTAGCGGCCCCGTATTTCCGGGCGGGCGTAGGCCCGGCGCAGCAGGGTATCCGACGCCACCTGAAGCAGCTCCAGAGAGGTGGAGGAAAAGGGCAGCGAGGTACGCTCCATGACCGCCTCCTCGTGCCTGAGGGGGATTAGAAGGCTGTCATCGTTGCCCCTGGCCAGGCTCCAGGCCTGCCACCCCTCGTGGCCGAAACGGTCCACCACCAGGGCCGGGGGCATGGCCGCGATATGGCCCAGGGTGTGCAGGCCAAAGCGGTGCAGGGCTTCCCGGGTACCAGGCGAAACGGGCAGCAGGTCCACCGGGTGGGGAGCCAGAAAGGCCGCCGGGTCCGGAGGGACCCGGGTCGCGCCCATGGCCTGGCTGGCCCGGGCGGCTACCAGGGCCGGGAACTTGCCTTCGCCAACGCCGATACGGGGATTCAGCCACCGGGGAATGGCGTTCAGCAGGGTGGTCACCAGCCGGGCCTCGCCGCCGTACATCTGCTCCAGGCCGTCAATGCCCACGTAGGCTACGCCCAGGTCCGCATCCTCCACCCTGTCGCTGACTCCCAGCAGTGCGTTGAGCGCCTGGCGGGAGACCCGGCGGTAGTGGGACTCGTCGGCTTCCAGCGTCACCGCATTGGGCCGGAGGGCCAGGGCCTGTTCCAGGGTGGTTCCCGGCGCCACCGCCACCCCGGGGGAACTGTCAATTACCAGGGGACGGGTGTGGCTGCGGTCAACTATAATGGTTGGCAGGTCACCGAGGTGGGGCTGCCGTTTCAATTCAGCCTTGATCCTCAGGTGGGTAATCAGTGCGCAGGCTATCTTCATTTTGTCCCGGCAACTCCCAAAATGGGATAAGTATTGCCGGGATAATTTTACGAACTGATGTTCTAAAAGTCAATCTCCGGGAAGGGCTGGCCACGAAGAAGTACGAAGAGTCACGAATGGAAGTTTATCTACAAATGGGCACGAATTTCAGAACATCCCATTAGCGAAAATTCGTGCCCGTACGTGGACGAAACAAAAACCGGCCCACCTGTGTGTTCTACAGCAGGTGGGCCGGTTTCATGTCCGCCAATCAGGGAGTCAGAACCGGGTTGCCGGAGAGGCTACCGGTCCATCACCTTCATGGTGTTCTCGTCGGGGTTGTACTGGTAGCGGACCAGGCGGTCCAGCTTCTGCGACTCCAGGCGCACCACCAGGGCGCGGCCGCCGCTGACGTTGCGGGTGTTGTGAATTTCGCCGGGCAGGAAGAAGGCCACCGCGCCGTTCTTCTGCACGAACTGGCCCGTCTCCTTCAGCTGCAGGCGGTCAACACCCTCTCCGGGATAGAACCAGCGCCACTTGGTCTGCTCGATGGCGCCGTCGTACACGCCGTAGACCACCCAGGCATTGCCGTGGTCGTGGGGCAGGTTATCGCGGCCGTCTTCCTGTACCGAGGCCATCAGCCAGAAACCGGGCTTTGGGTGGCCGGCTTCTTCCTCCAGGTGCAGGCTCTTGGGACCATAGCCGCCCTCTTCGGGCAGGTCCAGCATCTCCTCCAGCCAGCCCGGGGTGTTGATCAGGGTCTTCAGATTGTCGGCCACGGCCTGGGCCTGGGCCAGCGGATCGCTGGTGGCGGCGAAGGTTTCCCTGACGTCGTCAAGGAAAGCATCCATGGTGTAAGCGGGTGCCATAGTCATAATCGACCTCCCTGTACTTCGAGGTATCAAAGCTGTCTATGATTTTCATTGAATCCCGGCTGGGTGTCAATCCTCGTCGAATCTGCCGCATCCAGGCTGAATGGGGGTCTGATCCCACTGCCAGCCTGCCGCAATTCGGTGCGAAGACTGGATGTTGCGGGGCTGCTGGCCGGCCAACTAGAAGGGCAGTTCCTGGCCTATACCCTGCTCCCGGGCCTTGTGATACACCAGCTGGGCTGCCGCAATGTCCTCCAGGGCCACCCCCATGGACTCGAACAGGGTGACGGCCTGGTCGTCCGGTCGGCCATTGACCCGTCCGGCCACCACATCCTGCAGTTCGCAGACCATGTCCCATCGGAATTCGCCCCGGGCCTCGGGCCAAAGCAGGTCGCCACACTCGATCTTCGCCTGGTCCAGGTCGTCCACTGCGATAACCTCCGAGCGCAGCACCGTGGCCTCGTCTACCTCCCGCCGCATCCAGTGGTTGCCGCCGGCGGCGTTCACGTGGGTACCGGGGGCCAGCCATTCTCCTTCCAGCACCGGGTCCCGGGCCGAGGTGATGGTGATGGCCACCGCCACGTCGGACACGCACTCCTGGGCGCTGTCCACGGGCGTAATCTCGATGTTCAGTTGTTCGCTCATACGCTGGGCAAAGGCCTCCCGACGCTCCTGGCGGCGGCTGTACACCTTGGCGCTCTTGATATCCCGCACGGCACAGACCGCCTCCAACTGGGTGCGTGCCTGGAATCCGGACCCGATAACGCCCACACTGTCGGCATCGGCCCGGGCCATGTAGCGGGAGGCCAGGCCCGACGCGGCGCCCGTGCGAATCTGTCCCAGGCGGCCGCCCTCCATGCAGGAAAGCAGTTCGCCTGTGGAATAGTCGTAAAGCATGACGATCATCTTCGCCCCGCCCGCGAAGGAGGGGTAGGCCTTGTAGCCAAAGACCTGGTGGCCGGCGTCGGCAGCGGCCATGAAGTGGAAGAAACCGCCTGGCATGCGAATACGGGAGCGGGGCTTGATGTCCACCTGGCCGGCGCCAGCGTGGGCGAAGCACTCGTCCAGGACATCCACGCATTCCGACATGGGCAGCAACTGCACCACTTCTTGCTCATTCAGAAACAGGGCCATAATTCCTCCGGGGAGTTGGGTTTATCGGGCGCAGGTGCGCCCCAATCGCCGGTAAGTATAGCACCAGGAAAGGTGGGGTTAAGGCAATGGGCCATTATGGCAGCATAAGCCCTACCCAATTTGTGGCAAACCGGAAATACCTTTGATAAGATTTATTAAAGGCAGTTAATTGAAGCTGCCTGTTCCCCTTCAACCTCACATATTTCAGGTGGCCGCCGTGAACGCCAAGCCTCGCGTCTTCGTAACCCGCCGAATAATGCAGGAGGCACTGGACCTTATCGATCAACACTCGGACATGGAGGTCTGGCCCGACGAAGAGCCGCCGTCTCCTGAAGTATTGCGGAAAAAGGTGGCTGACGCGGCAGGCGTTCTGACCAACATCATGGACCGGGTGGATGCCCCCTTGCTGGATGCGGCGCCCGATCTGCGGGTGGTCAGTCAGTTGGCGGTTGGCCTGGACAACGTCGATGTGGACGAATCTACGCGACGGGGCATTCCCGTGGGATACACGCCCGGGGTTCTGGCCAAGGCTACCGCCGACGTGGGCTTCGCCCTGCTCATGTCTGCCGCCCGTCGTATCGGCGAAAGCGACCGGTGGGTGCGGGACGGACAGTGGACCCTGGCCTTTCACCCCCTGCGATGGCTGGGCGTGGACATCCACGAAAAAACCCTGGGCATCGTTGGATTGGGACAGATCGGCCTGGAAATGGCCCGCCGAGGCCGTGGCTTCGACATGCGCATCATCTACCATTCCCGCACCCGCCGGCCCGACGTGGAGGCGGAATATGGCCTGGAGTACGTTGACCTGCCCACCCTGCTGGCGGAGGCGGATTTTGTTTCCCTGCATGTACCGCTAACGCCGGAAACCCGCCATTACATCGGTGAGGCTGAGTTGAGGCAGATGAAGGATACGGCGGTGCTGGTCAACGTGGCCCGTGGGCCGGTGGTGGATTCCGCGGCCCTTTATACCGCCCTGAAAGAGGGCTGGATTTACGCCGCCGGCCTGGACGTTACCGACCCGGAGCCCATACCGGCGGACGACCCGCTGCTGACCCTGGACAACGTGGTAATTTCCCCCCACGTTGGCAGCGCTTCGCTGGTTTCGCGGGGGGCCATGTGCATGCTGGCCGCCCGCAACCTGGTGGCCGGCCTGGAGGGGAAGCCCCTGGTGCAATGCGCCAACCCGGAAGTGTATGGAGCGGGAAACCATTGATGCAGGATTTGCAGACCCATGGAGCAATAGCGGGAAACCAAGGTTAATACACAACGGGGCTGAGATTCCCTGGAGCCGAAAATGCGTAAACGCAACATTTTCATAATTGCTGTAATAGTAATATTGATACCGGTGGTGGCCTTCGCCTGGTGGCTGCTATCACCCTTGTTTCTTTCCACGACGGTGGACGAGGAGTTTCCCTTCGCGGCCAACGCCGAAGTTCCGGCAAACATGACCATGGCCGAGGTGGAAACGGTGATGGAGACCATGGCGAAGATGGACCAGGAGCCTATGGCCGAACCCATGCCCTTGCCCATGCGTTCGGATACCCAGGTTATTCCCTCGGAGGCCGTGCTTACGGAAGCTTCTCCGGAAATGAGGGAGGCTATTGAAGAGGCCATGGCCGGGGATACTTCGGCTATGGATCAAATACTTTTGGAAGCCGCCAATGCTGGCCCGCCTCCGGAGCCGGTTGCCCTGGCCTCCGGCAGTTTCCGTGACGCCGACTCTTTTCACCGGGGCAGTGGCACGGCCACAATCTATCTTCTTCCCGACGGTTCCCATTTGCTGAGACTGGAGGACTTCGAGGTTACCAACGGGCCGGACCTCCGGGTGCTGCTGGCCGAGCCGGGCGATCCGATGAGCAGGGACGAGCTTCAGACCGGCGGCTACACCCACCTGGCCAAGCTCAAGGGCAACATCGGAAACCAGAACTACGAGATTCCTTCCGACATCAACCTGGACGAGCAAAACAGTGTCATCATTTACTGTATGCCCTTCCATGTAATCTTCAGCGTCGCCCCCTTGGAGAAGTCAGGGTAAGGGATGCGCTAATTACTTCTTGACGGAGTAGGGGCAGCCCGCGTGGCTGCCCCGTTTTCCTGCCTCAAAATTCTTGGCCCCTCTAGGGTAAGAAACTCAATCCCCCGCCTTCTCGAACCTACCCTCGGCCAGCCATTCCAGCACGTCAGCCAGGGACATGACGTCGGCGTACTTCTGGTGCATATCGAACAGGTTGATGGCGTGGGTGGCCTGGTGCCGGTCAAAGACGCACTCCTCAACTACGATCATCCGGTAGCGGTTGGTGCAGCCGTCCACCACGCTGGCACGCACGCACCCGCTGGTGCTCTCCCCGCAGGTTATCAATGTATCAATGCCCAGCCGGGTCAAGTGGCCGGTCAGCGGCGTGCCCCAAAAGGCGCTGGGGGCTGTCTTGTACAGCACTGCCTCACCGTCAACAGGCCCACATTCGTCAATAATGTCAAACCGCCTCCGCTGCCGGTCCAGGGCCGCCTCGTCCACCATGTTCGGTTTCCGGTCGGAGTTGCCGGCTGGTTGCTTCAACGAACTCCACGACTCAACACCCGAATCGCTCAGCCCCGTAACGTGCACCACGGGAATGCCCGCCCTCCGGCACGCGTCCAGCAGGGTCTGGATGTGGGGGATGGCGTCCCACGCCGCCAGGCCGCAACTACCGGGCCAGTCCTCGACGGCCTCCAGCAGGGCTTGTGGTTCGTCCCCGAAAACCCACCGGTATAGGTCCACCAGAAGCAGGGCTGGTCGCTTGCCGAACCCCACCTCCTTGTCTCCGGTCATGGCCAGGTGGGCCCGGTCCTGTTCCGTCAGGTAAGGTTCCCAAACGCGTTCCGGCATGCCGCTCACCTCGTGCAATGAAGTCGGATTCTGGAGTCGCTCCCAGATGTCTAAAGCCCGAACTTGCCCGGATTCATAATGCCGGCGGGGTCCAGCACTTCCTTGATCTCCCGCATAACGTCGTGGCCCACGCCCATTTCCCGGGCCAGCAGGTGATTCAGCTTCATCCCCACACCGTGGCAGTACTCCATGGTGCCGCCCATGTCCTGGGACAGGGTCAGCACATCCTCCACGGCCTCGGCCAGGTTCCGGCGAAACTCCTCTCCCTCGCCGTCGGCGTCCTCCGGCACCACCATCATGGAAAACAGCTCGGGCCGGCTCCAGATTGCGTACTCCACGATGCGCACGCCTCGGGCGGCCAATATTTCCTGGCATTGGCGGCGATAGTCCAGCACCCTAGATATGGGCAGGGCCATGTGCAGATAGTCGAAGCTGCGGCCCCACTGCCGGTTCCACCTTTCCTCCCTCGGACGATCCAGGGCGTTTCGCTTGTAGCGATAACCCGAGTCGTGGCGCCCGTCCCAGTAGTCCAGCGTGTCATCCGGCCCGATGTCGCGCCCACCGAACTGGGCGCAGATGCCCATTGCCCGCTTGTGCCGCGCCTCTACACCCTCCCGGTATCCCTCGAACAGCAGGAACATGCGGACCAGCCCGTCTTCCTCCGTCAGGTCCAGCAGGGTGGGGTGCAGGTCCAGGGCCTTCATCTCAGCCGCCGCGTCAAAACCCTGCTCAAAGCTGTCGAAAGCCGCCGTGGCAAAGACTCGGGCCTCAGGGATGCGGAAGACCTTGATAGTGGCCCTGGTGATGATGCCGAAAACGCCCTCGCCGCCGATGAACAGATGGTTGAAGTTGGGGGCCGAAGAATACTTGGGCACCGAGCGGGTGTCCAGGATTCGCCCGTCGCCCAGCACCACCTGCAGCGAAACAACCTGCTGACCCATGGGCCCGAAAGCGCTGGCGCGGTAGCCCACACCGTTGGTGGATATGGTCCCGGCCACGGTAGCGATGGGCACGCTGTAGGGATCATGGCCAATCATCAGGTCGTGTTCCGCCAGGGCGTCGGCCAGGTCCTGCAGAACGACCCCGGGACCCACCGTGGCGGTCATATCCCTCGGGCTGATCTCGATAATCTGGTTCAACCGCTTTACGTCGACTATGATTCCACCCTTGACGGGCAACACACCGCCCATGACACCGGTGCCGCCGCCGTAGGGGACCAGAGGTATTCCCTCCTTGGTAGCCAGGGCCGCAACGCGGGACACTTCCTCCACCGACCCGGGTCTGACCACCACGTCGGCAAGCTGTTCAAAGGCGTAGCCGGCCCGGTAGGCGCGGAAGGGAGTCAGGGCATCGGCGGAGTATCGGTCCAGGTCGTAGGGGGTCGTGAGCACGTTGGCCTCGCCAACGATGCGGGAAAGGGATTCCACTATGGAAGTTGCAATCATAAATTCGCCAGTTTCGCCGGAAGAAAATTTGGGGTCGGTCAAATGAGGAGTGAACCTGCCCATAGGAGTGTTCCCATTATGGCAAAGGGCCCTTCAAAGGGCAACAATCCGTAGCCTGCAGGCGCGTTTCGTATTGGGTGGTTTGGTCGCCGGATTCGTAGGGGTAGCCACGGGGGCTGCCCTGGTCTCACACACGAAACCACCTATATTGGAACGTTGCCGCCAGATTACTCGAGGTTGACCTTCGTGGAAGGGGCGACTCCCCTGCATGAAATGGCATTGTTTGCCGAATAATCGCGTTTCGCCGTCGTTCTCTTGATGGGTTCATATGAGAACATGGGCATCGGGGCCGATATGGTGCTGGCCAACGGCAGGTTAGTTAGTACGGGGGTTCTCCAGATACTCTGTCCCGGTTGGACGGCTGAACCTGCCAAGTTATCAACCTCCGCTTTCACGCCAGGGGCCACATCTGCAAGGAAGCAGCCCACGCCGACCAGAACTACTTCCCAAACAATTCAGCCCGAACTCAGCGCTATAGTTGCTTCGCAATTTTGGTACGTGGACGACCTGACCGGGCGCGAGCTGTCCGGAGCAAATCTACTTGAGAGCGCCCTTAAGGAACACATCCCTCCCTGGTCAGGGACCTTCTCGCCGTCCTGTGGATCGCCTACCGCATCGCCTCCAACCCTGAAAGTATCACAGTGGGCTTTGCCCTTCGGGACAGCAGCGATACCTGGATACTGACCACGCTATAGGGGAACCTATTACAAAAACTTCATGGTTTTCCGACGCGAGCTTTTCCTGAAAGGATATTTTGCGGTAACGACAATAGGAGCATCTATTGGCGAACCGTTTCCCAAGTCCTATGCCGGAATACTCGTAAACCCCGGGTTCAATCCCGTTTATCGAACTGCTTTTCTTAGGGTGCCTGGTCCTGACCCTCGCAACATTTACCGTGAAGTGGGAAACAGTTATTTTGCAGTAGGACAATTGCCATCCGTATCCTGACCTTCCTCCTGACGGGGGAAGGTACCGTTGATATAGTTTCTAATGGACGGCCATTTGGACTGTTCCTTCGTAACAGGTGGAAGACAGTTCCGGTAGATAGCTGCACTTCCCTGGGCACGGTCATTCGCCAGGGAACCGGCGTTTAATGCAAAGACTCGAAATGCCAAACTCTCTATATTTAGACCCTTAGTACGTGTTATCTTATTGGAAAAAACCGTTGACACATCACTGTTTAATGCCTATACTAATGCCATTATTAATCGTGGACATTAAAGGGTTAATTTAGTTTAACAATAACACATTTGCTGTGCCGTTCGCGTTCCGGCTGCCTCCTGTGCTGGAACCGCGGACACTATCACTGCGGCGGACGCGCCTTCCTCCTCCTCCCCAGGGAAGGCGCGCCTGTCCGAAACCGGAACTATCCCGGCAAAGGGTTTGGCCAGCCAAGTGTCCTGGCCCCCACCTCCAAAGGGATAAACCCCAAGACCCGTCAAATCGCGAAAAGGCGAAAGCATGGTACCGGTCTTCCCGTTTCATATTCGCCGAAGCAGCAGCGGCAAAGGCGGGAAAATGCTCCTGAACCTGACAGACCGCAAGACGGCGATGGTGCTGCCATTGACTCTGGACCGGTCGAGGCTGCTGGCGATAAAGAAGAAGCGGCAGTTGGTGGCGCCCTCTTCGTGGGAGTTCCCGATGGAGAACTAAACCGTCCACGAACGCCTGTGGCCCAGTTCACCTCTTGGCTTTGGACTCGCGCTTCGCCTGGACTTGGGCAAAGGCCGGAATTCCCCCCAGAGCCAACATCAGGTAAGTCTCAAAGCCTTGGTAAGCCGACATTGCCAGACTACGTACATAAGGCGCCCCTGCCGCAATTGGCAAGGGCGCCACTCATTTTGGCCCGGTCACCCCGGACATCTATTTCACAAGAGGCAAAGAACCGAACCAGATAGAAGTAGCATGACAGGCCGCTGGTTACGCCCCATAGGCTAACGGCAATCCTGTTGTTCATGGCGGTAGCGGCCTTCCTGCCGGCTTGAAGCCCCGACAGCAACTCCCTGACTGTTTATTCGGGCCGCTCCCAGGCCCTTGTAAGCCCCTCCTGGAATCCTTTATTGAAGATTCGGGCACTGACATCCAGGTTAAATACGCCGGAAGCTCCTCCATTGCCGCCACCATCCTGGAAGAGAGCGAGAATAGCCCGGCCGATGTGGTATTTCTGCAGGACTCCGAATATCTGGGCAACCTTGCCCACGTCGGAATGCTGGCGAAGCTTTCGGATGGGCCGCTGGCAAAGGTCGACAGTGGTTGCCGGCCCACCAATGGCGACTGGGTGGACACCTCCGGGCGGTCCCGTACCGTTGTTTACAACACCACTGCGATTGATCCTGACAGCAAACTGCCAGATTCCGTCTTGGACTTTATGGAGCCCGAATGGCAGGGCCGGGCAGGCTGGGCGCCACTGAACGCCTTCTTTCAGGCCTTCCTGACCGCCTTCCGCTTGAAGTGGGGAGAGGAAGCGGCGCGCGCCTGGCTGTAGGATATGCAAACCAACGACGTCCGCGAATATCCCAAAACCACAACCTTAGTAACCGCAGTCGCTCACCGAGAAGTGGATACAGGCCTGGTAGACCACTATTATCTGCAGCGTTTTCCGGAGGAGGAATGGAAGGGTTTCGAAGCACGCAACTGCTTCCTGGATGGCGGCGACTCCGGTGCCATAGCGCTGGCTGCCGGAGCGGGTATCCTCAAGACCACCGACAATCCCGAGGGCGCCGAGCGATTTACTGAGTACCTGCTTTCTGAAACTGCCCTGGCCTACTTTTCGACCACAACCAAAGAGTACCCGCCGGTTGACGGAGGATCCGTTGACCCGGGCCTGGGCGACCTGACTGACGCGCAAGGCACACTATCCCTGCTTCGGGAAGTGGGCATGATTCCGTATCCGTCTCCGCTTTCTCTTTCTCCGTGACTCGATCTTGCCGCCTGAGTCGGACGGGCGCGGAGGTTCATCGGGTCTGAACAGTTACACTTGCTTTTCGAGTTACTCCCGTTGTTTTGGAACGAGAATAATCCATGATGATGCGCAATGCCCATGCGGAGTAGGGGATACTGGCTCCAGGACAGCAATGAAGAGGATAAGTGTTAGTCGATCAATTCTGGCCCGACCAAGAATCCACGCCGGTGCGGGAGCCGATGGGGAAAAGGCGGACAAGGAGTAACTTCTCCTTCCTCAAGGTATCGCCGTCGGTATCGGAAAAGCCCACCGACACGCCTACGCAGGCTGACAACTTCGGTGGCCAGGGTCAACTGTATATCCGCCAGACGGCCGTAAAGAGCCTTCAACGGCTCCGGACGCTCCGGTATGGCCACCCTCAAGAGCCCTTCCACAGCACCGACTGCATGGATTGCTGCTCCGTACTGTTCACTTTGGGCAGTGGAAAAAAGCCAGCTGTCGGAAAATGGCCCCAGCCACCCTCCCGACCCTCCTCCATTAGTGAGGGATGTTAGAATGGAGTCCCGACCAGGCGCGAACGGAAACAGCACCATAAATCCAGGCGAAACCTCGAATACAAGGGCCAATGTATTGATGGGGAAAGGAATGAGATACTTCGGTAAATTTATTGCTGTACCAGTCTTAATTCTACTGGGAGCAGGGGCAATTGCCTGCGAAGGGCCGTCCCCACCAGTCCCGGAAGGGCCTGTGGCCCTGTCGCCAGGGCAAACTGCAGCCCCCACTCCGCCCATGGTTGCAGCAGCGGGAATCGTTGATCCGGTCCAGGTTACTCGGAGCCAGGAACCCGTTGCAGGGGATTCTGCAACGATAGTGGCGGCTGAGGTCGAGCCGGTCTCAACTCCCTTGGTAGTGTACAAGAGAGAGCCGACTCGGTCAGTGACGGTGACCGTCACGCCGGCGCCGGAACCGACATCGGCGCCCGTTCCTTCGCCGACTACTGCACCCGAGCAACCGACCCTGCCCCCCTTGCAAACTGCGACACCTGTGCCCACGGCGCCCGCCATCCCGACGGCCACGTCCGCACCCACCGCACCACCTCCACCTACCTCCGTACCTCCGCCAACGGCAGAGCCGACCTCTACAGTTGCTTCGCCGGCAATTCCTGCGCCGCCTCCGGCGGCCGACATTCCCCCGGGAGCCGAGCCAATTGCGGCGGCGGTCGCCCCCTTGGGCTCCAGCCTGCAGTGGCTGGCCTACTTCGATAACGTCACCAAGGTCTGGTCGATTTACGATCCAACAGGGACCTTTGACCCGGCGGTAATCTGGCCACCTGTTTCCAGTGATTATCCGTTCGGGGAGTTGACGTACATATTGCCCAGTGGCCTATACCTGGTCAGTATTTCGCCGGAGGTTGATTACCGTGGCGTGAAGTGGGAGGAAGGCATTCTCCAGGTTGTGTGGCCGCAGCCGTAATAATAGCGGCCTGGTAGCCGGTCATATCGGCAATTGCAGGAATATGGGGCTTTCGACTCGAAGTGCCAGTGTTGTCAGAGAAGCTCTGTTGGGTGCGATGCGGTGTCCGTGGTTCGAGAGAAGTACGAGGCCGGCCTGACGTCGGGGGAAAGGGGACGGCTGCGGAAGATAATCCGGTTGGGAAAGAGTTCGGCTCAGGCAAACACAAGGGCTCGGGTTCCGCTGAAGACAGGCGAAGGTCTGAGCGCATCTCAGGTGGTGGCGAGGGAGGCGCCGGAGCGGCCGGTGTTCCCCACAAACCGGCGCCGGAGGGTGGGCGTGCGGATGTCCATCTGATCGCTCTGACTTGATGTGGAGCGCCCGACGACCCCGATTACTGACCCTTCGATCGCCGGTGGGGCAGACGGTGGAGCCGGGACTGGTGGAGTCGTTGTCTTGCGAGCACTAAGGCAGCGGAAACTCCCTCCAAAGGCCGGGGTGCGCGAGTTCTGCGACGATCGCGGCAAGGCCAGCAAGCTGAGGCTGGGGAAGGAGAGACCCCAGCCCCCGGCGTGGCTCAAGGGGACGGGGGGAACGGGGGCGCTGTCAGTGGTGGAGGTGATAAGCCTGAAGTCCCGGGCCCGGACCTGGGTTGAGGCAGTGGTCGAGGATAACATGGCATCGTCCAGACCAACGGTTATTTTCCCTGGTCAAGTTACTTAAATCGTAAGCAATTGGCCTCATTCCTGCTTGTTCACTATACATATATTCCTCTTTGACTTCAAATGGAGCAGGGAATATAGTTTTGGTTGCCATTCCCTGTACCCCTGCAATTATGGGGCAGCCTCCCTTGGCGGCCCGTCCTCCAATAACATTGCTCTGGGGTTAGATCGAAATGCAAAAGACAAGATTCCTGGGCGTATTGCTTTTGGCTCTGGCAACGCTCTTACTGCTTGGCTGCGAGGCGCAAACTGGCCCGGCTCCTGAACTCGAACCTGCCGCTGTCGACCGAGTTGCGACCACTGGCAACGAAGCCAACCAACAAGTCACTGCCGAATCGGCTGTAACCCCTGCGCCCGGGACTCCCACGCCGCCCGCCGTCCCCCAGCCTTTAGCGGAGGCAGGCGCACCACCGGCCCCGGCGGCCAAGCCCATCACCGTAGTAATTCCAACAGCGGCTGCTACACCGCTGGCAGGCCCCACCGCCACGTTCTTGCCCGCGCCCACCGTTGGTCCTACTTTGCATGCGCCAAATGCGGACCTGTATCTTCCCTGGGTTCAGGACGGCATGGAGCTCGGGGAGGAAATAGAAACCTACGAATCCCTGTTTTTCCTGAAGTACGCATATCCCGAGGTTTTTCCAGCTGTAATCGACTTGCCCTGGCTTTCCGACAACATTACCTTCGCTGAATTCTCCGTAATTCAACGGCTGGTGCTAATCATCGAAAGCCTGCCGCCCGAGGGTAGGGTTGCCCTGGCCCAAATCATTGCCGATTCTGCCTGGTTGAATGACGGCATAGATGATGGAGAGGACCTGGAATTCCTTGCTATAGCTGATTCGGGGGCAGACCCTTCCGCCATTCTCGAATTACTTCAAGCGAAGGCGCTGGGCGTCCAGTCCCTTGAAGCCACTCCCACACCACCCGCGCCTGGACAGGAAATCGCCTCCATTATGCCCTGGACCCAGAAAAGCGACCGGAACCTGATTGAACTTGCGGCCATGGACATGCTGAGTGAGATAGCGCGGGTGAATCCGCCAATGGTGGCAACGCTGAACAGTTTCCCGTGGCTTGCAGAAAATATAACCTCGGACAAGCTGGATGCCCTCGTGGCAATTCTTCAGTTGGCCCTTGGTTTCCCGCCGGACGACGGCTCACTGGCCCAGGCTTTGTCCGAAGCTCCCTGGTTGCAGGACACCCTCACCAGGAACGAGGTGTTTTACCTGGTGAGATTAGCCAGCAGCAGTACGGAACCGGCAAGAATTATTGAGGGAATACGAAACGCTGTAATAGCAGACGCTCCGGTAACAACCGCTGTAACGTCTCCCCGCCCAGAATTGGGGCCAATGGTCCCGATTTCAGAGCTTGGCTGGACAAGAGACGGCCTTACGGACCTGGAGCAGCTGGCCCTGGCTGACCTTCAGACTTTCGACGGGGACTACCCGGAAATGGCCGAGGTAATCCTGAGATACTCGTGGATTGCCGACGGCATTAACGCGGATGAGCAGCTGGCCCTGACTTACCTTCTGACCATAACCCAGGGCGGTCCCCTGGCCAGGTTGTTGGGCTCGTCCCTGCCGCCCCACGTTTACCAGGAAATTGTGGACCGCCTACCCCGGCTTTACTACTTGATTGACGGCATCACTCCAACGGACAGGCTATTCCTCCGGGATGTGTCGGAATTGCCCGAACAATCAGCTATGATAGCCAACTTTATCGCAAGCGAACCGGCGCAGGACTATTCTGCAGCCACGCCAACACCGGCCCCAACTCCTACTCCGGCGCCAGCCGGGGGCGCCATCAAATTCCCCTGGGTACAGGACGGACTGACCGCCATTGAGCAGGAGGTAGTGGGTTACTTGCGAAGTCTGCAGAACGGGGACGAGTTTATCGCCGCCGAGGTGATGCGGGCGCCCTGGCTGTTCGACGGCGTAGACGAGGGGGAAAGAAGGCTATTGTGCTTGGTAGCGACTAATCCTGAACCCTCTACCGGGTACGTTATCTTCTTGACCAACAGCCCTTCCACCGGGCTGCCGGCGTGCCCGTAGAGGAAGACCCCTGGCTTGTAATCAGTCCCCTGAACTGTATAGAGTAATCGCTGTGCCGGTACGCTAGTTCAGCCTTTTCTCCTATTACAAGGGCCAGCGCAAATCCCCAATTTCCCGCAACACATCCGTCCACCTGGCGCCCCTGCCCTGGAAACTGTTTTGCAGTCCATTGAGAGGGGCACCGTTTAGGTTGCCCCGCGACAGCTTGGCAATGGGGCGCTGCTCTGCATGGGTTTCCCGCTTTCTGAAGGGAGCACCAAGCTGTTGTCACTCTTGGATGCCTGCGAACTCCTCCACTTTCAGGGAGGCCAGCCAAGGCAGGCCTCGGACTCAAGGCCGCCCTCCATCTACCGCTCCACCCCTTGCTTCCCTACTCCGCGGGCTGAGTTTCCTCCACCGGCATCCCCTGGTTCATCCATTCCAGGTACGAGCCGTCGTAGAGCCTCACGTCGTAGCCCATTTCCTTCAATGCCATGTAGCCAACTGACGCCCTTATCCCGCTGCGGCAATAGGCGATTACCGGTCCGTCCGGACTTACTCCCCTGGCTTCAAGAAGTTGGCGGATACTGCCCTCCGCCAGCAGGTAGCTGTCGTTCCCGTCCACCAGTTGCTGCCATACCAGGTTGACTGCGCCGGGGATATGGCCGGGACGCTCGTCAATCTCCGGCAGGCCGTCGAATTCGTCCTGGCTGCGAAGGTCGAGCAGGGTAGCGGCGGCGCCGGACGTGCCTTCCAGCGCCTGCGAAACGTCCTCAAGCACTGCCCGCACTCCCGTATTCAATCTCGGTTCAAACCGGTTGGCGGTAGGACGCACCGGGCGGTACAGTTTTTCTCGTCCCTGGGCGGCCCAGGTTTCGAAAAAGGTATCCATAATCCGGACGTTGTCATGGCCCAGGTATTCCAGGGTCCAGGCCGCCATGGCAGCGTTCCGGCCGTCGCCGCCGTCGTACATGGTTACCGGCGTGTCGTTGCCCACGCCCACCGAACCGAAAAACTCCGCCAGTTCATAGGTGGACAGCAGCTTGCCGTCCCGACCAAACAACCTCACCGCCGGCAGGTTGACGGCTCCCCGCAGGTGGCCCTGCATGTACCGCATGGGGCCCCGGGGGTCTATCACCAAGAAATCGGGAGTGCCCAACTGGGACTCCACCCAGTCGGCGGAAACAAACTCGACCATAATGACTCCAGGTTTGTGATGTGAATCAGGCAAAATGGGCGGGACGACTGCAAGCCGTAGGGGCGGGTATGAAACCCGCCCCTACCTGGGCAACAATGCGTCAGCCCGTCTCTGCGTGTTCTTGTAGAGAGATCCGGCGCTAGCCCACCATTTCGAAATCGGTTTCGACCGACGTGGCGTTTGCTACCGACTGGGTGACGGGTGAACCTTCCACTGCCAGCCGCCAGATTTCCCGCAGCGTAGTTTCGTCAGCGTCGGCCCGGACAAAGCACTTGGCAGAGATTCTGCCGTAGCCGGGGTTGCCTTCATCCTCGACGCCGGCCCATTTGCGGATGTTGTCAAAGTAGCCCTCCACGGCCACTTCCAGGTCATGGATCCGGACGCCCTGCTTGGTGGCGTTGACCACGAATCCAACCGTCATGCAGCTTCCGATGGCCGAAAGCAACTGCTCGTGGGCGCTGGCGGCCACGTCGGTGGCGGTCAGGTCGCCGGGTTCGTCCATGTCCACCTGGTGGTTGCGCATGTAGGCGCGGGCGCGCATCCCGCCCTGCCAGGCTATTCGGGACTTCCAGGGGCCCGTAACAGCGTTAAAGACATCCGGGTCCTTGAAGGACTCCAGCACCTCGGTCAGCTTCTCCCGGGGAAGACCGTTCAGATCGCGTTCTGCTTCAGCCATTTCTATCTCCTCTTTTCACATGGATGGGCAATGCTCGGTCGAATTCAGTGCTGGTCACGCGGCCGCCGGGTTTGCTGCCTGTGTGGGGACACAGGGCCAGAAATCCGTGCGCTGGCCGGCGGGTTGGGGGATGGGCTTTCCGGTTTCCCGGCAAATGTCCAGCCAATGCCCCATGGCTTCCTGGATATTCTCGAGCGCAGCTTCCCGTGTATCGCCGTGGGCCATGCAGCCGACCAACTCGGGCGAAAAGGCAACAAACACATCGTCCTCGTCGCTCCAAAATATGACCACTTCGTATTTCGGCATCTAAATGCCTAGCCGAATTCTGCCCGCAGCTTCTCCGCCGCCTCGCCGATAACCCGCATCTTGTGGAAGGCGCCGTCGGCGGTGTTGATATTCCGCTCGGCGAAGGTGCCAAAGCCGCAGTCCGGATTCAGATAAATCTTGTCGGCGTCGAAGTACTGCAGCATCTCCTTGACCCGGTCCACTACTTGGTCCGGCGATTCCAGCTCGTCGGTGCGGGGGTTGACCACGCCCAGGCCAATCTCCTTTTCGTTTGCGTACTCTTTGAAAACTTCCATTTCACCGGCACGGGGCGTGGCGCACTCCAGCACCAGCTGGTCAATGTTCATCTGTACCAGGTAGGGGAGCAGCGGGCCATAGTTGCCGGTAAGCAGCACCTCTTCCTTGCGGCTCCAGTTGCCCCGGCAGACGTGGACGCCCAGCTTGACACCCTCAATGCCCTCGGCCACTTCGTTCATCATCCGCAGGGCAAACTCCAGCTCGGTCGTCGGGTCGCGGCGCTGGGGCAGAGACGCGCACATAAAAGTCTCGCTGGATTCCTCTCCCAGTACTACCTGGGTAAGAATGGGCTCGTCATACTGGATAAAGTCGGCGCCCATGTCCCGCAGCTTAATGGTTTCTTCACGCAATATCTGCACCACGTCCCTGGCCAGGTCTTCCGGCGAAGGGTAAATCTTGTCGGACAGACCCTCGAACCAGCTGGAACGGGTCAGCATGTAGGGACCAGGGATGGGTATCTTGATGGGCTTGTCGGTGTGTTGCTTGAGGAAGGCCAGTTCATCCAGGGACAGTCCCTCTCGCGTTGAAATTTTGTCGACGACTATCGGGCTCTTGATGGCGAATGCGGGAACGTCCAGGGCACGAAGCTGCTCCTCCAGTCGGGCCCGATCACGGGCGTAGTCCAGCAGTTCCGACACCTTCATCAGCTGCATGCCGGCTATCTTGCCTACGACATAAGAGTAAAAGTTGTCCCGCCGCTGCTCCCCGTCGCTGATGATGTCGGTGCCGGCCTCGTCCTGGGCCTTCAACGCCTCAATTACCGCCTTATCCGCCACGGTGTTGAATTCGTCCTCGGATATCTCATCGGCCTGCCGTCGCCGAAGGGCCTGGATCAGTTCCGGCGGCCTGGGCCAACTGCCCACCACCGTTACCGGAAACAGGGGTGTGTCTGCCATTGTTGCCTCCAGTCCATTAATAGTTAAGAATCATGAATCAAGAATTGGGCGCCCAGCCCGCTGGGGTTCGTCGCGGCGGAACTTCCGATCTTCAATCGTGCAATTCGCAACCGCCATTTTTAATTCCATATTCCTAATATTGCCACTGGGGTTCCCGCTTTTCCAGGAAGGCGGTGATGCCCTCCTGGGCGTCGTAGGCCAGCAGGTTTTCCACCATGGTGCGCTGGGCAATTTCATAGGCCTGGGGGCGGTCCACCTGCAGCTGGCGATAAAATGCCTGTTTGCCAATGGCAAGGGTGTAGGAACTGGCCCGGGCGATGTGCTTCGCCAGTTGCGTCACCGTATCCTCCAGCTGATGGGACGGCACCACCCGGTTGACCAGGCCCCAGTCCAGGGCCGTATGGGCCGAGATAGGTATGCCGGTCAGCAGCATTTCCATGGCGTGCCTGGGACTGACCGCGCGGGACAGGGCCACCGCCGGAGTGGAGCAGAACAGCCCTATTTGCACGCCCGGTGTGCAGAACCCCGCGTCTTCAGACGCAACCGCCAGGTCGCAGGTGGCCACCAGCTGGCAGCCGGCCGCCGTGGCCAAACCCTGTACCTGGGCGATGACGGGCTGTGGCAGCAGGCGGATGGCCTCCATCACCGAAGTGCACTCGGCGAAAATGCAGGTATAGGACTCCTCGTCGGAGCCCACCATTTCCCTCAGGTCGTGGCCCGAGCTGAACACCGGCCCATCGGACTTGAGGACCACCACCTTGACGGTGGAATCTTCCCGGATGCTATCCAACCGGCCCTTCAGGGCGGCCAACACCTCGCTGGACAGGGCGTGGCGGCGGGAAGGGTTATTCAGGGTCAGGGTGGCGATCTGGTCGGCCAGTTCGTAGACAATCAGCGGTTCGGTCATGGGGCCGCTCCTGTGTTCCGGAGTGCGCAATTATTGGCAGGGGCAGTTTAACATCAAGGAATAAGAGGGTCTAGTTTCACGGCTGGCAGCACTGAGCGACCACGCCTCGGCTTACCTGGGTACAACTAGCGATTCAGGGCGTTCCCGATAACCCAGGCAGCGGCGGGGCAGCCAATGCCGAAACCGAAAAAGGGGCCAAAGTCGCGGGTGGCCGTCTGGCCGGTGAAGTAAAGGCCCGGGATGCTGGACTGGAACCGGTCATCCAGCACCGGATACCCCTCTTCCACATCCAGGGACTCCACAATTGTTGTGTCCCGAAGGTAGGGTTCCCTGGCCAGTTCCACCCGGTAGCCGGTAGCCAGGATTACCTGGTCAACCACCAGGGACTGCCCGTTATCCAGGTCCACGGAGACGGCCCCGTCAGAGTTCTGGTGGCCGCCGGTGATGCGGGTGTTGGGCCACAGATGCACGTTGTCACCCTGGATTAGGGGGTAGAGCCAGGGCTCCAGCTTTAACCGTCCCTCTCCCCAGAGCCGCTGGTAAATCCCGTCGCGCTCCTCGGGCGATAGTCCCTTGAACCAGCCCGGACTTTCCCGCGTCCGGTCCATCAGTTCGTCGATCCAGTCCCAGTCGGACTCTGTAAAGGCGGGAGTATCGTGGCGGTACACCAGGTCAATTTTCGCGCCGTCCTCTTCGTTAATCAGGCTGGCCCACTCGAAGGCGCTCTGGCGCCCGCCCACAATCAAGCACCGCTTGCCCTGCAGAGGACTGAAGTCCACGTATTCGCTGGTATGGGCATAGCTCCCCGGCGGCAGCAGGGCAGCCAGATCGTCGGGCATGTTCCTGTACTGGGACAGACCGGTGGCGGCCAGCACCCGTCGCGCACCTATCTCAGTCCCGTCGTCCAGCGTTGCCGCGAAAGGATATGGGCCACCCGCAGAGTGCTGCAGATTCTGGACGTACGCCTGCTGGACAGCTAATCCACTCTGTTCACGGAACCACTCGGCGTATTCCAGGTACAGGCCCAGGGAGATGGGCGAAACCTCCGCAGGCTGCAGGCCCCCGACTTGCAGAAATCGCTCAAAAGTCAGTTTTCCGATAGCGTCCAGGTGCCAGGAGGTCGGCGAGCGCAGCCTCATGCCGGCCGGCATGTGGTCCCGCCAGAAGCTCATGGGGTCGCCCACCACCGTGCACTCGAGTCCCAGCCGCCTCACATAGGATGCCACAGCCAACCCGTAGGGCCCGGCGCCAATTATCAGCAGGTCCGTGTATTTCATGGCCTGTTAATAACAGGGGTGTGGTGCACTGTCAAGGGAAGCCTACCCGTGAAAAGGGTTTGGCCTCAGGCAATTGGGTCGGGAACCTGGCAGCCCCAGACCTCTACGCTTGCCATGGCCCAATGGCAATGTCACCAAGCCTGGAAACATGCCCTCCGGTAACCCTCGCCGGGGCAGGCAATGGAGGTAGCTAAAAGCTTCAACAATCCTTGTTACTTATAGGTTATTCGCAAGAATTTGTTGCTAATCGTGAAAGGAATTGACAGGTTCAAGCATATGTAATATAAAGCTGCAAGCTACCGGGATAAGGTAGTAAGTCTATCCAAGGAGGAGGCCATTCAACCACTGGAAGAGCATTAATTGATTACGCATTTTGCGAAATACGGAGGTAAATTTTGGGAAACCTGACCAAACAGTGTGCTCAATACCTTAACCGCCGTTTGTGGGTGATTCTGCCCCTGATAGCGGTGCTGGCTGTGGCTTGCGGCGCCGCCGAGGAGCCGGCAGCGGCGCCGGCCGCCGAACAACAGCAGGAAGCGGCGCCCACCGCGACTTTCGCGCCCCAGATGATACCCCAGGCCACGCAAGCCCCGTCCGAGGCCATGGCCGATTCGTCTTCCGGCCAACAGATGCAGCAACCGGCACAGGCACAGGAGACTGCGCCTACCGCCGCGCCGGCCCCCACCGCCGCTCCACCTCCCGCCGACCCGGCCAAGAACCACGCAGTGGTGGTTACCGAAGCCGAACCGGCCAGCATCGGCGCCTGGAGCGAGGGCTGCTCCGCCGAAATTCACAGCATGGGTTGCCAGGACTTCGTAACCGATTTCCTTACCTGGCTGGACGACCGCACCGCCGAGATAGTTCCCCTCTCCGGCGTGGTGGACTGGGAACAGATTGACATCGACCGCTGGCAGTTCAACCTGCGCGATGGAGTCAAGTTCCACAACGGCGCGCCCTGGAACGCCGCCGCCGCCAAGTACGGAATTGAATACAACGCCTTCCCGGACAACCCCAGCGCGTCTGTGACCTGGACGGGCCCGGACATGACCGCCGAGGTAATCGACGAACTGACGGTGCATGCCGTCTGCCCGAACCCCTGTCCCATCTACCCGCGCACCGCGCTCTTCGCAGACTTCCAGGACCCGGAATGGTTTGAGAACGCATCCGAAGAGGAACGTTCCCTCATGACCATCGGCTTCGGGCCCTACAGGATTATCGGTTACACCCCCGGCGTCAACACCGAATTCGAGGCCTACGAGGACTACCTGCCCAACGAGAACTGGTTCTCTCAGGCCCCATCCATCCAGTACCTGACCCACACCTACCGCGCTGAAGCCACCGTGCGTGCTGCCATGATTCGGGCCGGTGAAGCCCACTGGGCCGCCGACATCGGCTTCGAGGAAGCGGAAACCGTGAACAACTCCGTAAGCGGCAAGACCGCAGAGGTCTACACCCTGGTCTTCGACACGGTCTTCCACGAGGAACTGGCGAAGAAGAACGTCCGCCTGGCCCTGACTCACGCGATAGATTGTCAGACCTTGCTAGATTCCCTCTTCAACGGCCAGATCCCGTGCCACAATGCCATTTCAATGAATGGTACCGTAGGCATTACCGCCGAGAACTCCAAGTGGCGCGATTACGATCCTGAACTGGCACGCCAACTGTTGGAAGAGGCGGGTTATTACCAGGGTCCCAATAGGGAAGACAACCCGGAAATCCACATCAACACCCGCCCCGGCTCTAACATCCGCGGCGAGGAACTCCTGGAAGCCGTAGTCCAGTTCTGGAGGGACGTTGACGTTAACGCCCAGCTGAACTCCTTCGGAGACCTGGGCGCTGCCAGGGAATTGCAGATTTCCGGCTGCGGACGCTTCTCCGGTGAACCCGGCTACCAGGAAGCAATGGACTGCGCCGACCGGGATCCCCCGGGACCTGCTTTCCGTTCCTCCCACGCCTACGAAGTAGCGACGTCCAACGAGATTCTGGATATGCAGCGGTTTAACAACTCCCGTCTTAGCTGCTTCAGCCGCAGCAGTCGCCACTGCACCTCGGCGTTCGAGGCCTGGAAGACGGAAGCTAACTCCATTCCCGAGGGCCCCGAACGGACAAAGGCCATGGAAGAGATTGCCGACTTCGCCTATGAAGAGGCCATCTTCCTGCCTTTCTTCGAGGTCGTGTATGTATATGGTCTCGCCGACGACATCGAATGGCAGCCCTACTACGCTCCGCGACTTCGCGGCAACACCCTGCGGTTCACCGAGTAATCTGAGCCGGAAGGGGGACCCACCAGGGTCCTGATAAAATTGTCGCAACTCTTTGGGGGCGGGTAATTCACCCGCCCCCCATTTGTTTGCCCATTTAAGAAGGGGTCAGGCAGGGCGCGGCGCAATCGTGCTGATGTTTGACGGTAATCATCCCTTTCAATGCAGGACATGGACCGAAACGCATCCCCACACGGCTGTGTATTCCGAGATGGATGAGCAACATTATTGACATGTCACTGATTCTGTAATATAACCGGGTAATCATATACGGAGAACAGTAAGACTAATGGCGAAGGAGGTGTCATACACAAATTGTACGAAACAATATAGGATGTTATCCGTAAAGCTTGGAGGTGAATCGTGGGAAACCTAACCAATGCGTTCGCCCATACCATTCAGCGCCGTTTCTGGGCAATTTTGCCCCTGATTGCAGTGCTGGCAGTAGCCTGTGGCGCTGCCGAAGAACCGGCCGCCGCTCCGGTTGCCGAACAGCAGCAGGATGCGGCTCCTACGGCAACCTTCGCCCCCCAGATGATTCCGGCAGCTACATCAATGCCTGAAGCGCCAGCCGCGGCTGAACAGGCTTCGGGCAGCCAGGCAGCGCCACCAGCTGCGGCCCCGGCGCAGCCTGCTCCCACCTCTGCCCCTGCTCCCACTGCAGCCCCACCGCCGGCAGTGAGCGCCAAGGACCACGCCACCATAGTCACCGAGGCCGAACCGGCCAGCATTGGAATGTGGAGTGAGGGCTGCTCGGCGGAAATCCACAGCATGGGCTGCACCGACTTTGTTTCCGACTTCCTGACCTGGCTGGATGACCGGACCGCCGAGATAGTCCCTCTGTCCGGAGTAGAAAGCTGGGAACAAATTGACCTGGACCGCTGGCAGTTCAACCTGCGGGACGGCGTCAAGTTTCACAATGGGGCTCCTTGGAACGCCGCCGCCGCCAAGTACGGCGTCGAATACAACGCCTTCCCGGCCAACCCCAGCGCTTCCATCACCTGGACTGGGCCGGACATGACGGGCGAAGTCATCAATGACTTGACCTTCCACGCCGTGTGCCCCAACCCATGCCCCATCTACCCCCGAACCGCCCTCTTCGCTGACTTCCAGGACCCGGAATGGTTCGAGAATGCCACCGAAGAGGAGCGATCATTGAACAGCATCGGGTTTGGGCCCTACAAGATTATCGGATACGAGCCCGGTGTAAACACCCAGTTTGAGATCTACGAGGACTACCTGCCCAACGAAAACTGGTTCGCCCAGGCCCCAACCATTCAGTACATAACCCACACCTACCGGGCTGAGGCGCCGGTACGTTCGGCGATGATCCAGACCGGCGAAGCCCACTGGGCCGCCGACATCGGGTTCGAGGAAGTGGAGAACGTGGTGGCTTCCGGCGGCAAGACCGTCAGCGGCAAGACCGCGGAGGTTTATACCCTGGTCTTTGACACCGTTTTCCACCCCGAGCTCTCCAAGAAGGAAGTCCGCCTGGCGCTGACCCACGCCGTAGACTGCCAGACGTTGCTGGACTCCATGTTTGGCGGTCGCATTCCATGCCACAACGCCATTTCAATGAATGGTACTGTGGGGATTACCGCGGAGAACTCCAAGTGGCGGGAATACGATCCCGAATTGTCACGGCAGCTACTGGCGGAAGCCGGCTACGACCCGGCCAACGAAATCAACATTAATACCCGGCCAGGTTCCAACATTCGCGGACTGGAAATCATGGAGGCTACAATCCAGTACTGGCGGGATGTTGGCGTCAATGCCAACCTGAACTCTCACGGCGACCTGGGCGCAGCCCGTGAGATCCAGGTCTCCGGCTGTGGCCAGTTCACCACAGACCCCAACTACAAGGCGCTAATGGACTGCTCCAGCCGGGAACCCCCAGCGCCGGCCTACGTAAGCTCCCACGCCTACGAGGTAGCGACGTCTAACGAGATTCTGGATATGCAGCGATTCAACAACTCACGCCTCAGCTGCTTCAGCCGCAGCAGCCGCCACTGCACGGCCGAGTTCGAGGCCTGGAAGACGGAAGCCAACTCCATTCCGGAAGGAGCGGAGCGGACTGCCGCCATGGAAGCCATTGCAGACTTCGCCTACGAAGAGGCCATCTTCCTGCCCTTCTTCGAGGTCGTGTACGTTTATGGCCTGAGCGGCGACATGGAATGGCAGCCCTACTACGCGCCTCGCCTCCGGGGCAACACCATGAGATTCACCGAGTAATAGGGGCCATTGTCATGACTTTCCTTGCATGGCAAACGGCTCAAGCAAGAACCGGGGGGGGGGGGGGGGCCACCCCCCAAAACCCCCCCCCAAAAAAAACACCCCCCCCCCCCAAAAAAATATAATTAAAAAAAAATAACCAGACCACCAAAATAAACGGG
>JAPPLU010000078.1 GCA_028874075.1 Chloroflexota bacterium | reverse complement strand
GATCCTGCCGCTTTCGGCCTCGTCGACGAACTCGCGGACCACCAGGTAGCCGTTCCTGTCGGCGTAGTCGCGCAGCGCCCTGAGCTGGGCGGCGACGGAGAGGTCCACGTCCTGGCGGTCGCTGGAGACCCGGGCGTAGAGGGCCACGGGGGCCAGGTCGGTGTTCTTACTCATCGTTGTGTCCTCCTTGATCATCGTCTCGCTCATTCTGTTGGGAGCGCAGCCGTTCCCGGCGCTGCTCCCGGCGCAGTTCCCGGTCTTCCATGTACAGGCGGAGGGCCTCGCGCACCAGTTCGCTCATGTCGCGGCGCTCCTCCTGCTTCACCCGCTGCACCTCTTCGTACATCTCGGGAGGCAGCGAGAAAGTGATGGTCCTGGAAATTCGGCGCGGCGGCATGGTGTCTTTTATTACCTGCTGCGATATGCGTTTGTCTTACTATTATTATCAGCGGTGCGGCCGCTCACGTCAAGAAGCCGCCAGCCGGTGCCGGGCCGGCAATTGACGTGAGGGTTCCCGCCGCCTGCCCAACTGCGGCTCCAGGACGCTGCGGCGCCCCCAGGGCACGGCGACGACTATCACCTTGGCGAGACGCCCTTTCCACAGGATGGGCTTGGCTATGACGGACAGCCCATCCGCCTCGTCGTACTCTGCGCTGCCGCTATGGGCGGCCCGCTCCGCTAGGGAACCGGCGGGCAGGGCCTTGTCCTTACGAGGCATCCCTCCCCGCCGTCCGTTCAGCAGCCGGGAACGGCGCGCCCCGAAGCCCACCGTCCGCTTCGCCACCCTGGCCCGTAGCACGGCAGGCTCGGTCCAGCCCGCCGGGTCGCCCCGGTCCTCCCGCTCGTACAGAACGACCAGCAGGGGCGGGTCCCGCACCACCTCGGCCAGCCGCAGGGCCGCCGAAGAATAGGCGCAGCCGAAGGCACCGTGAAGGGCCGCTACGTCCAACCCGCTGGCCTGGGCGTAGGGCAGGAAGATGTCCGGCTGCATCAGCGCCGCCGCCGCGAACCGCTCCGCTTGCTGGCAAATCACGGGGTTCGGACCGGAGGGGACGGGCATTCCCGGCGAGTGGATTTCGGCCATGCGCTCCAGGACGATCTCGTACATTTCATGCAGCACCGTCTGGGCCTTGGAACCCTCCCACAGGTCGTCCCGGTGATAGATGTGGTACTCGCCCCCGGGTTGGCCGATGTGGGCGCCCCTAAGCCCTTCCATCTTCCCATTCTGCACCGTGCCGAACCCGGCCCGCTCCGCCAGAGTGGTCAATTCCTCCAGTGTGGGACGGGCTGACAGCCCGAAGTAGTCCACGAAACGCGCGGCCAACTGCTCCGGGTCCAGGGGTTTGCCAACGTTATTCTCGTCCAACAGGTCGCGGCAGAAACCGCCCAGGGTTTTCTCCATCATTCCAGAAGCCTCTTGCCGGTGAACTTCTCGTACATCTCCACGATGAACCGCTTGGCGTTGACGGTCATGGGGCCGTCGGGCCGGGTTCCGACGCGAAAGGCCGGGTCGTCCAGCACGAAGCGGTAGGCCCGCTCCACGTCCATCGCCTCGTCAGTGTAGGGGCCGGGCTGCGGCCCGTGGCCGGCTCGCCTCAGCAACTGCTGGGCGTCCACGTTGTACAGCTCGGCGAGCTTGCGGATCACGTTGGCGCCGGGCTGACTCACGCCCCGCTCGATCTGGGACAGGTAGGAGGTGGATACGCCGGTGCGCCGGGTCACCTCCCGCAGGCTCACCCGGCCCCGCAGCCGCCTGAGCAGGGCGCCGATGTCCTCGTAGCCCTGGGCATCTTCCCGCAGTTCTTCCTGTTCCATGCTGTCGTCGTGTTGGTCCATGCTTGCCACCCCACCAGTCGGCGCCCCGACCCGAACAGTAGTTGTATTTTTGCGTGATGATTGTTACATCATAGTGAACACTTTGTCAAAAGGGCGGCTGAAAGACATTTCCACCATTGTTATTGCCGATGTACGGTTGCTACACTTATCCATACAGAACGGAATTTCTAAACTCCAACCGGAGTATAACCCACCGGCCCCCTTCAGGCCACCCCCGGAAGTCAGGCCGGTTGCCAGAGAGAAGAACCCTTGAGTAGAAAGCGAAGACTCACCAAGGACCAGGAGTGCCAGCGCATGGAAGGGCTGCGCATCCTGGCCCGCATCATCGCCCGCCACTACCTGGCCCATCCCGAATTGTACCCACAGCAGGTTGACGCCGAGGGTAGCAGCGCCTATGGCGGCGGAAACGCCAGGGGACAGGAGGACAGGTCGTGAAGCGTGTCAAACCCCCTTTCAGAGCCCGCCTGGACCCGGACAAAGCCTGGGAACGGCTCAAGGTGCTCAACATGAGCCAGGGCGAGCTGGCCCGGCTCATCGGGCGGTCTCCCGGCTTCGTGTCCGACCTGTTCAACCGCCGGCGCCACGCCTCCGGCGAGACCCGCCGCCGCCTGATGGAAGTGTTGGAGGTCACCCAGTTCGAGGATCTGTTCATCCTGGAGGAGACCGATGAGTAGGGGTCAAGATTGCTCCAACTACCGGCGGTTCCCGCCGGGATTCGCCCTGATGCCCGAGGACTTCCCCAGGAAGCTGGCGGCGCTCAAGGAGCTGACCGGCCTCACCTGGGAGGGGATGGCCGACGCCCTGGGGGTGGACCCCCGCCAGCTGTTGCGATGGCGCAATAAAGACGGCGAACCCAATGCCGGAGCCACGCTGTCCCTGGCGCGCCTGGCGATCCGGGTGCCGGGCGGACTGGCCCTGCTCCTGGACGAAGACGTGGACGTAACTTACAGACCGAGGAGGTAACCGCGTGACATTGGCAGAACGAAATGTGCTGGCAGATTTCCGTCCCACGCCCTGGCCCGAGGACTTCGGGCGGCGATTGGAGGGCCTGAAGGAACTGGCCGGACTGAAATGGCAGGAGATGGGAGCGTTGCTGGGCGTGACCGACCGGGCCATCCTGCTGTGGCGTCGGGGTGAGCGCCGGCCCTCCGCGGCCAACATCCTGGCCATCACCGAGCTGGCGCGCAGCATCCCCGGCGGCATCGAATTGCTGTGCCGGGGCGACGCTGGCTTCGTCACCCTATGGGTCGGCGATGAGGACGCCGGGGGTGCCGGCTGTGAATAACGGCATGAGCAGCGCGGCGAGGGACCGGCACTTGCGGTTCCCCGCGCCTTCCCTGCCCAACGACTTTCCGGTGCGGCTGGGCCGGCTGGAGGATCGGTCGGGGACCTCTCTGGAGGAGATGGCCCTGGCCGCTGGCCTGCCCGTCAACCACGCCCGGCTCTGGCGCATCGGGCGGCCTCCCAATGATGAAGAGCTGCGGACCATTGTGGAGTTCGCCTGCGCCGTGCCCGGTGGGGTCGCCGTGCTGCTTCTGGACGCTTCCCAACCCTGGCCGGTGCGGGAGTAGGTAGTCCCATGAGCCGCCGCCAGCAGTGGGTCTATCACATCGAGCCGGAGGCGTTCCCGCCGGACTTCCCCGAGCGGCTGGACGCCTTCCGGCAGGCCGCCGGTTTCAGTTGGCGGGGCCTGGCCCGGCGACTCAAAGTCAATGCCCGCCTGGTGTGGCGCTGGAAGGCCGGTGCCACCCCCGGCACCGGACATCTGGTTTCCCTGTTCGCCCTGGCCGCCGGAATGGGGCTGCTTCACCTGTTGCTGCCGGAGGCGGGAGAGCGGGAAGATGGGGAACATCCCGAGAGCGGCTGAACCCAATCCATCAGGAACAACACGGCAGAGGGCCGGACGAATTCTAGCGTCCGGCCCTTTTCAATTGCGTACCGCTCCCCTTTCCTGCTTCACCTTCTGACCACCCCCTGGGGATCGTTCCGTGACGCCCTCCGGTTAAGGGCGCGGTCCAGGACGTCGAAAGCTCCGGCCAGACCGTCAAGGTTTTGCGGTTCCTCCCGCCACACCAGGGCATGGGCCACCAGGCCGGCCATGTGGAGCAGGCAGTCGGCGTCGGGACTGCGGAAGACGGGTCCGCCGATGATGCGGTCGATGGGCAGGTTGCGGGTGTGCCAACCGTCGTCGCTGGCGCCGACTCGCACCGGCACCGGGTTGTGGCTGCGCAGCCGCTCGTAAGTGCGGATTACAGTCTCGTCGGGTTCCCATCCGAAGATAAGCAGCGCGTGATCGCCGTAGTGGGCGGCGGTGGCGTTGATGCGGTTGAACAGGCGGTCCAGGGCGACGCGGCGATTGGCCGGTACGACGCCCGTGTCCAGGCAGACGTTGATCACCTGGACGCCGCCAGTCTCCACGGCAAGGTCTTCGACGACGCGCAGCCCTTGCCCCACCACATCGGCCATCTGGGGCGAATCCGTTTGGGCGTGGCAATCGCAGGCGCAATGCGGCTCGGACGGCGCTGCGGTTGTCTGCGAGCCGGAGGCGCGGAGTTCGCCGTCGCCGGGGATGCCGTGGCGCAGTTCCAAGTGCCTGCGCCATTCACGGACCCGGCGGTACAGCCGGTTCCAGGCCCGGTCGTCCACGCCCAGGGCGGAAAGGACGTGGCAGCGGCGGCCCCGTATCTCCATCACGTAGTAGATTCTCATGGGTTCCTCCTTTCGGGTAGGTGACAACAGTTCAGCGGGGTTGGAAGGCGTAGTCCGGCGGGTCGCCGCTGCGGGAAGTCCAGGCCCGTCCCAGCGGCCCGGCGCTCTCCACCAGCTTCCGGTGGGATGCCAGCAGCGGCACCCGCACCCGGGCGCGTTCCATCTCGACACTTGCCACATTCAGGAAGTGGGTCAGGGCGATGTCATCGTCGAAGACCACCAGGACCAGGGGCTGTGCGCCGTGGTCGTCGGTGGGCCTGGGGGTGGCGTAATAGCGCAGGTAGGGGGCGACGCGGGTGGCCATGGTTGCCGGCCTCACGGCGCGGCGCTCCCACTCCAGGAAGAAGGGCCAGCTATTTTCACCGCGCCGGACGATGCCGAAGGCGTCGGGGTGGACCGAGCGCAGTTTTCCGTCGTGCCGGAAGTAGCGGGACGCCCGGCGGGGCGGGTCCAGTTGCACGATCTCCCGGGAGCGGGAACGGGCCTGGCGGCACAGGGCGGCGACAAAGGCGTGGACGGCGCTGGTGTGCTCAACGTTGCGGAGGAGCTGCCTAGTCCGGGTTCCGGCGACGTTCCGCCAGTCCAGGGGGGCGGCCATGTCCAGGGGCCGGGCGCTCCACCGCTTGCGGGCGTCGCCCACGGAGGTCCGGTCTCGGCGGGCCAACATCACCAACCCCCTATCGGAGAGGGCCAGGCGGCGGTCGTCTTCCACGGCAACGTCAACCAGCAGACCCAACTCGGCCAGCCGTTGCGTCACCTGGGACAAACGCGACCGCTTCACGCCGAGAATTGCGCCCAGGTGTTGGGGCGACAGCCAGGGCCAGTCGGCCAGCAGGTCGGCGGCCCGCTTTTCCACCGGCTTGAGCGTTGAGGGCAGCAGGCAGTCGGCCTGGGGTTGCAAAGCATCGGGGATCGCAGCCCGTTGCGGCGGCTTTCGCAGGGGCCAAGTTCGGGGCGGGTAGGTGTGGGCCAATGCCGTTTGCAGATCCAACGGAGTGGGAGCCGAGGGGATGCGCCAGACGGCGGCCCCGGCCCCGGCGCAAGCGGCGTCGCTCTCCAGGGCCAGGAACACGGGGCCGGGCAACTCCGTTGCCAGCCTGCGGGCCTGGCGCAGGCGCACCTCGTCGGGCAGCAGCATCAGCACGGCGCTGGTGGGCGTCAATTGCCCCAGCCGCCAGAGGCGTTTGGCGAAGGCGGTGCGGTCGCTGGTATTGCCCTGGCGCACCACCGCCACGCTTCTTCCGCCGGGCAGGACGATAGCGGCGTCCAGGGGCATGGCCCGATACCAGCGGAAGACCAGGGGGTGATGAATTTGGTTGATGGCCGAGGCCAGGCGGTAGATGACGGCCACGGCGTCCAGGCGCTCCAGCAGGCCCCGCCGCCACTGCTTTGAAACGGGCAAGAGGAATAGCGCTTCCCCCTGTGGCACGGCGTCCAACTCCGCCAGCCGTTCCACTCCGGCGGCGGTGAGAAAATGGCGGCGGGTGGGGGCCACCAGGGGCGTGGCGTGGGGGACGGCCTCCACCATCCCCCGTTCTTTCAGCTTTCCAATTGCCTCGTACACTGCGCCCCGGGACCAGCCGGTGAGGGCGGCCAGTTCCAGCCGGTCCAGGAAGGGCATATAGGCCAGCCGCCGCAGGGCGTCGGCTTCGCAACGGTTGAATTTCATGGTCGGTCCCCCTCTCCAGCGGCCTGCTGCCGCTCGATCAACATCCGGCGGTAGGGGCTGAGGCTCTCGACCTGGGCTTCGCCGCCGCCATCACCGGCCTCGCCGTCGGCATCGGACCCTGCTTCCCTGGCCTGCTCCTGTTGCGCCCCTCCGGTGGGCGGCTGGAAGTGCTTGCTGCGCTGCCCGTCCCGGTCCAGGTTCTTTGACGCCGGCGGTTGCTTCTGTTTCGGCGGCGGGTTCTGGGACTGGCGGATGCGCTCCACCTCCCGGCGGTACTCGTGGACCCGCTGGCGGCCCCGCTCCTGCTGGGCGGCGATCTCCGTCTCCGGCGTGAGATAGGCCGAGGCGCCGTCGCGGATGCGGTGGGCCACCGCCAGGCTGCCCGGCTCCGGCTTCCTGACCATCATGGAGAAGGGCGGCATCCGCTCGGCGCCCACGGTGGCCCGCACGTAGCAGTGATGCACGTCCAGGGAAACCACGTCGTCCTCGGAAACGTGGTCCTTGCCCAGTTCCCACACCAGTTGCCGGGCGTCGCTGCCGGCCACCT
>JAPPLU010000059.1 GCA_028874075.1 Chloroflexota bacterium | reverse complement strand
CCGCCGCCAAAGCAGGTCGGAGACTCCACCCTGAAGTCGTCGTTGTAGTACTAGTACTACAGTTGCAGATTCAGGATATAGAATCAGGGTATGAGCATGTGAAGGGGTGAGGCAGTGGTTGTGGGGAGAGATGAGGTGGCGGAAGTGGGCCGGTGGGCCAATGGCATCGATCAGGTACACCAGTGCATCGCGGGCAGGTTCCGGCGGCCGGAGCCGCGCCGCCGGGCTCTGGCCTATCTGCGGGGTCTGCTCAGCCCGGTGGAGCGCAAGAACGGCTGGCAACTGGCGGAACAAGTTGGCGACGCCACTCCCAACGGGGTGCAGCGCCTGTTGTCCGGTTACCGGTGGGACGCGGACTTGGTGCGCGACGATCTCAGGGGCTACGTGGTGGAGCATCTGGGCGATGTTGGCGGCGTACTGGTGGTGGACGAGACGGGATTTCTCAAGAAGGGCGACAAGTCGGCCGGGGTGCAGCGCCAGTACAGCGGCACGGCGGGGCGGATCGAAAACTGTCAGGTTGGGGTATTTCTGGCCTATGCGGGAGCCAAGGGCAGGGCGCTGTTGGACCGCGAGTTGTACCTGCCCCAGGTATGGGCCCAAGACCGGGAGCGGCGGCGGGAGGCCGGAGTGCCTGAGGACGCGGTATTCCGAACCAAGGGGCAACTGGCGGAACTGATGCTGGGCCGGGCGCTGGAAGCGGGCGTTCCCTTCGCCTGGTTCACCGGGGACGAGGTCTACGGCAGCGACCGCAAGCTGAGGCTCTGGCTGGAGGATGAGGAGATCCCCCACGTGCTGGCCATCAAGCGCAACGAGAAGCTGTGGGCCTGGACGGACCAGGGACCGCTACAGGTGAGAGCGGACCGGCTGGCGTCCGGGGTTTTGGAATCGGCCTGGGTGCGGTGCAGTGCCGGGAATGGCGCCAAGGGCCCCGGGTCTACGACTGGGCCGCGGTGGAAATACGGCCCCTGAGGGAGCCCGGCAAGGGACACTGGCTGCTGGCGAGGCGGAGCATCGCCGAGCCTCATGAGTTGGCATACTACGTTTGCTTCGGTCCGGCAGGGACAACTCCGGAGGAGTTGGTGCAGGTGGCGGGAACCCGTTGGGCCATAGAGGAATGCTTCGAGGAGGCCAAGGGACAGGTGGGTCTGGACCAGTATGAAGTGCGGAAATGGGACGGTTGGTACCGGCACATCACCTTGGCCATGCTGGCCCACGCCTATCTGGAGGTGATCAGGAATCAGGCGTCGGAGCAAGGATGCTCTCAAGGATGCTCTGGGGAAAAGGGGGCTGTACCAAATTGGATGAAAGACTGATTCCCCTCACAGTCCCCGAAGTGCGAAGGCTGCTCACCCGCTTGGTATGGACGGCCAATTATCCCGCTGACCTCGTACTGTCCTGGTCATGGTGGAGACGACACCACCAGGCTCAAGCCAGACGTTGCCACTACCAAAGACGTCTATCACTACTGGTATCACAAGTGCAACTGTAGTACTAGGAAAAAAGCCGGATTCTGGACGGATCTGTGCGGGTCACAGGTCTGCATCGCAAGGCCTTGATTCGAGCTTTGCGCTCGCAACTTTGGCTGGAGACCCGGGCTAAAGTGGGGCGACCCAAGCGTTACGGTCTGGAGGTCGTTGCTGCCCTGAAGACCTTGTGGGAAGCCAGCGACCGGGTACGTGGCAAGCGGTTGCAACCCTTCCTTCCAGAGTTGACTGAGGCCCTTGAACGCCACGGGGAACTGGCGCTGGAGCAAGAGGTCAGGGAGCAGGTCTCCTCCATGAGTGCGGCCACCATCGACCGGTTGCTTCGTCCCCACCGTCAAGGCTGAGGTGGACCCGTAATTTCGGACAGGTAGGCAAGTGAGAATTCCGCTCCTAAACTGAGGACAGCGGTTGCTGTCGGAAGGAGCAGGAAATGTCACAAGGACGCAGGAAACACAGCCCGGCTTTCAAGGCCAGGGTGGCGCTGAAGGCGCTGAAGGGCCAGGAGACTGTGGCCCAGCTGGCCGCCCGGTATGAAGTCCATCCCGGGCAGATTCAAGCCTGGAAGAAGGCCCTTGCAGAGGGAGCCTCCGGTGTCTTCGGCAACGGCAAGGACCAGAAGTCGAAGAAGGACGCCGCCCTGGTCGCCCGCCTGTACCAGGAGATCGGGCAGTTGAAGGTGGAGCGGGATTTCTTGGCGGAGAGGTCCGGTCCATGAGTCCGGCCAGGCGGCGGCAGATGGTGGACCGGGAGCATCCTTCCCTGTCCCTGGTGCGCCAGTGCGCCCTGCTGGGGGTGAGCCGTTCCAGCATCTACTACCGGCCCCGGGCTGCCTCGGCCGAGGACCTGTACCTGATGGGGGAGATCGACCGGCAGTACCTGGAGACGCCCTTCTTTGGGTCGAGACGGATGAAGGCCTGGCTGGATCGGCGGGGGATGCCGGTGAGCCGGAAGCAGGTGCAGCGTCTGATGCACGCCATGGGGCTGTGGGCCATCTACCGGCGTCCCAGCACCAGCCGAAGGTCGTCGGGAACACCCGGTCTATCCCTACCTGCTGCGGAATGTGAGAATCACCCGGCCCAACCAGGTGTGGGCCGCGGACATGACCTACCTGCCCATGGCCCGGGGGTTCCTCTACCTGGTGGCAGTGAGGGACTGGTACAGCCGGTACGTGCTGGCTTGGCGTCTGTCCAACACTCTGGAGCCGGCTTCTGCGCCGAGGCGCTGGAGGAAGCCCTGGGTCAGGGACAGCACCAAGTGTTCAACACCGACCAGGGCAGTCAGTTCACCAGTTGGGAGTTCACCCAGGTCCTGCAGGAGCGGGGGGTGAAGATCAGCATGGACGGGAAGGGGAGGTCCCAGGACAACATCTTCGTGGAGCAGCTGTGGCGGACGGTGAAGTAAGAGGAGGTCTACCTGAAGGCCTACGCCAGCGTTCTGGAGGCCCAGCGGGGGCTGGAAGACTACTTCCGGTTCTACAACGGGCTCAGACCTCATCAGGCCCTGGGCTACCGGACTCCGGCCGAGGTGTTTCACGGGGAGCAGGATGTGGTGGAAAGGGACTCTATAGGAAGGAGGGGTTCACCGGGACAGGAGACCGAATCACCGGCAGGAGAGTCGGGATTCTCACTTAGTTCGGCTTTAATTCTGTCTAAATAATGGGTTCCACCTCAGGTTTAGTTTCTTTGTCTGTCGAGGAAGAATTTGAAGTGTTGCACACTCAAAACACCGAGTTGATTGGCTGGAAGACTTTTCAGATGCCCTCAAGACGGCTAATATGAACTCTGAATCTATTGAGTCAACGCTCGGGGTAGCCGTGATGTCCCTCATGATCCGTTCAGATTCGAGCAACGGTATGGGCAGGTAGTTCGTTACGATGGCAATTCAACCTGTTGACCAATCGCCTGGCACGTTTGTTGAGAATATGAGGCTACCGGTACACCGGTGGTACCGTTACAGTGCCGGCTTTGGGGGGCAATGGGCTGAGGAGGTCATTTCACACGAGGTCGGCAATCCCGAAGCGTTGGTCTTTGACCCATTCGCAGGTAGTGGCACAACACTCATAGCCGCTGAACAATGTGGCGTGCAATCTAGGGGAATAGACTCTCATCCATTCGTCGCACGTGTGGCGAAGGCAAAACTGGCCTATCGCTCTTCGCCAGGAGAGTACGTGAACAGAGCGGGAAAGGTTCTGGAGAGAGCAAAGAGGCATACGCCGTCGTTAGATTCGTATGCACCATTGATACGGAAGTGCTATTCCGATGCCGCATTGGAACAACTGGATTGTCTAAGAGCAGAATTCGAGGCTACTCGGGATGGCTCAGATTCTGATTTGCTAGTATGGATGACTCTGGTCTCAATTCTGCGCCCTACTTCTCAGGTTGGGACTGCCAATTGGCAGTATCTATTGCCCCGGCAACGCAAATCGTCAGTCAAGGAACCCTATGAAGCTTTCGAAGAGATGATCAATGTTATTAGCACCGATATGTGGGTTGCGAGCAGTTCGTCGGGGCCGCGAGCAAAGTTTGAAGAAGACGATGCTCGCTTATGCTCAACGGTACCCAACAACAAAGTTACTCTCGTAGTCACGTCGCCCCCTTATGCTAACAATTACGACTACGCGGATGCCACAAGGCTTGAACTGACGTTTTTCGGTGAGATCGATGGCTGGGGCGACCTTCAATCCCACATCCGACAACATCTGATAAGGTCTTGCACTCAGCACGTCCCCGACCGTTCGATTGACCTTCCCGTTGTACTTGCCAGACCGGAACTCGACCCCATTAAGGATGAAATTCAAAAGATCTGCGAAGACCTTGGCAACGTCCGAATGGACCGCGGTGGAAAGAAGACTTATCACAACATGGTGGCCTGCTATTTTTTGGATCTCGCTCAGGTATGGTTGGCACTACGTCGTGTGTGCAGGTCACCATCAAACGTCTGCTTTGTCGTCGGGGACTCCGCTCCCTACGGTGTGTACGTCCCTACGATTGAATGGCTTGGGAGACTCGCAGTTGCTGCGGGGTTTACGTCGTATTCTTTCACCAAGACGCGTGATCGCAACGTGAAGTGGAAGAACCGCAAACACCGGGTCCCACTCTGCGAGGGCCAACTTTGGGTAGAAGGGTAGTACCGCACTCATGGCTTTGTCACCAGCCCACAGACTTGGCCAGATCATCGGTCAGCAACTCGAAAGATCTGTTCGAGAACCATTAGCCGCACTCGCAGGTCAATTGAATCTATACCTAGATTACCATCACCCTCGAAGCGCGCGCGGTGGCAAAAGCAGAGTTGTATGGAGAGACTCGAAAGGAAACACTCACATCCTCGATTATGTCATTGAAGAAGGAGGGTCAGAAACAGTTCAGGGTCGCCCACGAGCATTCATAGAGATCGCTTGGCGCAGATACACTAAGCACTCGAAAAACAAGGCTCAAGAAATCCAAGGAGCCATCGCGCCCTTGGCGGAGACGTACCAGGACTCCCACCCATTCTTAGGTGCGGTGCTCGCGGGCGAGTTTACCGAGCCGTCTCTAGAGCAATTTAGATCACACGGCTTCAACCTAATTTATTGTTCTTACCAGACCGTGCTACAAGCCTTTGCCAGTGAGGGAGTTGACGTCTCTTCCGAAGAAGACTCAAGTGACGATGAACTACAGAGCAAGGTGGATGCCTTTGCACGGCTAAGTCAACTTCAACAGAAGCGCATAGCCACAAAAATTCAAGAACTCCACGGAGACCAGTTTGAGAGTTTCTTCGATAGCCTGGCCGGCTCCTTGCGACGTCGCGTCGAGTATGTGTTCGTGTTGCCTCTTTCCGGTAGTTCGCATCGCTTCGAATCGATTCAGGATGCCGTTACCTACATTTCCAACCACGACCCGTCTACCCCTTCATCGGAGTTTGTTAGGTATGAGTTGAATGTTCGTTACTCGAACGGAGATGAAATCAGAGGTACCTTTCGTGACAAACAAACAGCTATTGAGTTTCTAAGGCTGAACTCCAACTAAGAAAACGAATCGAGCCCCCGTCCGCTAAAGACCAAAGGCTCAGGCTTACTGGCCCCGTCTGGTTTTTCCGTAGCTTTTCCCACTGCCGAATGAGGTGGAACCCATCATTTAGACAGGATCAGGGCCGATCAACGGCCCAGGAACTCGGTGAAGCAATCCATCCGGCGTTCCCAGGCTGTTGCGATGTGGAACACGCAAGCAGGCTGCATTCACAATGAAACGGACTAATTACACCGGCAAAGTCGGGCTCACCTGCTGAGTCACGCTGAGGGCTTATGGTTGCCTTCCTCCGGGCTGCGGCCAGCATCCTGCTGGGGTTGGCGGTCTTCGCCGGCCTGCTCACCCTCCTGATCGGGGTCAACGTCACCCAGCGGCTGGACGATTCCGAGGTCTATGCGGGCGCCTTCAGCGAAGCCAGGGCCTACGACCGCATATACGACGAGATTCTGTTGGACGAAGCCCTCAAGGAGCGGATCGGCGGACTGCTGGGAAACATAGAGATTGCGGCCCACGACGAGGTGGTGGACGTGTTACGGGATGTCCTGCCCCCCGAATACCTCCGTGAGCAGGTCGAAGCCAACATCGACCGATTCACCGCCTATCTGCGCTACGACGTGGACCAACTGGAAATCTACGTCATCCTGGAGGAGCCACTGGAGCGTATAGAGACGGCAATGCTGGGCGGCGTGCATGGGTACGTAGACGGGTTAGAGATAGTGGAGCCCGAGACGTCGGACTGCTCCCCGGAAGCCCTGCAACGGCTGGCTGAAGCGTCCTCTGAACCCTTCGCGGAGCTGTCCCAGGGCAAGCTGCCGAAGTCCGCTCCGTCACTGACAATCCTTAGCCGGGAGTGCCGGGAACGTGAGTTTGACCGGTGGTTCGGCCATGTGCTCGACGACCCCAGCATGAGCGCGCAGGCGGCCGGCATTCTTGGCAGTGAGGTTGAGGACCTGCGCCGGAGCTTCGTCGATGGCGACACCAGGGGGTTCATCAAGGCCGCCGCCGGCCCTCTGGTGAAACCGGTGGTCGACGGCGCCGTGTCCGACGTTCGCGAGAGCCTGCCTCCAGGGGGCCGAATTGACCTGCTTGAATGGCTGGCCAGCCAGCCCGGCGCGCCTGGCAGGTCCGAAATAGAGATGCAGGCAGAGACCCTTCGAGAGGTACTGGGAACGGCAAATGGCCCAGGAAGGGTCATCCTCCTGGCGATGGTGGTGACGGGTATCCTGCTACTGGCTCTGGTCAACCTTCCCAGGCCGCCTGCGATGCTGCGCTGGCCGGGGATCACGCTTCTGGTGGGCGGCGGCATCTGCCTGGTTGCGGGATTGGTGCTGAATTCCGTCGCGACGGGAATGGCGAGGGACGCCGTTGACTCCATCGTGTCCTCATCTGCGGGACTGCCGGCCCCGGCGGTCAGCCTGGCGGGAGACCTGGCTGAGTCTTT
>JAPPLU010000061.1:384-61751 GCA_028874075.1 Chloroflexota bacterium | reverse complement strand
GTGAGAATTTTTTTGAAAAGTGTCCCACTGTGTCCCATTTTGTCCCGTTTTTGGGTAGAGATGTCTCATTTCGAGGACGCCATTTACTGCAGAGACGCTGAGGACGCGGAGTTTCGCAGAGATGGCTGGTGTACGGCTGGGGCAACTGTGTCTCCGTGGTAAACGGCGATTGGGTCATGGTTTTATGGTGGAGGGGTGTTATACGGGGTGGCAAGGGGGTGGTGTCAGCCATCCAAGCAGACAACCATACGCCCCAACACCCGGACCTGCCACAAGGCGGTTGGTAAAGGGATTGTTGAAGGTGGAGAAAAAGTCAAACCACTATTGGACAATTGGGCCAGCAGCATTTATAATCCCACTGCACATATACCGGCAGAAAGCAGTTGCCACCTTAGGCGAAGCTCTCGCATCAGCCCAACTGTATCTGTCGGATTTGCTTGTCTGAGACAGTGCGGGCTGATGAACCGGAGAAACTGAGAGAAGGAGTAAAAGGTATGGCAGACAGTAACGACATTATGTTGATGGCCCACCTTATGCGCCGCGCCGGATTTGGCGCGTCCTATGAGGAGCTGGAGCAGCGGGCGGCCAAGGGGTACGAGGCCACCGTGGAAGAACTGCTCCACCCCGAGGACCTGCCCGACCTGCAGATGGACGTTATGAACCGCTACATGCACGGCTGGCGGGACATGAACGGTGTACTGGCCAACCAGGGCTACTGGACCTATCGCATGGTCAACTCCCCCCGGCAGCTGGAAGAGAAGATCTGCCTGTTCTGGCACGGCATCTTCTGCGTGGGCGACTCCAAGTGCATGCGGGCCCGCCAGATCCTGCTGGAGTTGAACAACTTCCGGGCCCACGGCATGGGCAAGTTTGACAACCTGCTCATGTACCTGTCCACCGACCCGGCGATGCTGTACTACCTGGACAACCAGCTGAGCCACAAGGAAGCGGTGAACGAGAACTGGGGCCGCGAGCTGCTGGAGCTGTTCTCCATGGGCGTGGGCATGGACGGCGAGGCCAACTACAGCGAGGACGACGTCAAGGCATGCGCCCAGGCCTTCACCGGCTGGACCATCGCCAACGCCATCCCCCGCTACCCGTACGGCAGCTACGCCAACCGGTTCCTTTACAACAAGTTCGACCACATCGACGAAGACAAGACCTTCCTAGGCGAGACCGGCAACTGGAACGGCGACGATATTGTGCGGATTATCTGCAAGCATCCGGCCACCGCGCGCTTCGTTGCCCGCCACCTTTGTAACTATTTCGTGGCCGACGAGCCGCAGGTCCCAGCCTGGCAGCACACCCCGCCGCGGTACCCGGAACTGATCAAGGCCCTGGAGGACGAGTACTTCCGCTCCGGCTATGACCTCCGATCCATGCTGCGGGTGCTGTTCAACTCGGACGACTTCAAGAACGCCCGGTTCGCGAAGGTGAAGAACCCTTCGGAGGTGGTGTGCGGCACCCTGCGTATCGTGGGGGACTTCCAGACGCCCAAGCCCCGGTTCTACGATCCGGCCCTGCAGATCCGCTACATGGGTCAGGACCTGCTGAACCCGCCGACGGTTGAGGGCTGGCACACGGGCAAGGAATGGATTGACAGCGGCACGCTGGTGGAACGGGTCAACTTCGCCGCCGGCGAAATGGGACGCCTGGACTCCCCGGGGATGCGGGATATTGTGTCCCGCCTGGCTTCCCGCGGCGACGTAATATCCGCCGACGACCTGCTGGACGGCTGCCTGGAACTGCTGGGCGGCTACGAGTTGATGCAGGAAACCCGGGACCTGTTCCTGTCCCAGGCCGTCAAGGCCAGCGAACTGCACACGGGCAGCGAGGAATTTGCCACGCAGGTGAGCCAGTTGATGCAGCTGATCGTGGCTACCCAGGAATACCAATTCTCGTAAGGGCGATTCAGAGGAATCCGACCGGCTTCCTGTGCCATCCCCTATGACCGGAAGATTCAGGAAGCCGGGAAAACAACCAGGTTAGATATAGAAGGAGGAGATATGACCAGCACCAAGAAAGATCCGGTCCTGGTAGTTCTTCAGCTATCCGGCGGCAACGACTTCATGAACACTTTTGTCCCGTACACGAACCCGCTGTACATGGACAACCGGCCCAACGTCCACATACCCGTGGACCAGGTGATGCCCATCAACGACGAGCTGGGCATCAACCCCAACATGCCCGAGTTCAAGGCCCTTTATGACGAGGGCAAGGTGGCGGTAATCCAGGGCGTGGGCTATCCGGTACCCAACCGGTCCCACTTCCGATCCATGGACATCTGGCACACCTGCGAACCGGAAAAGATCGCAGACGAGGGCTGGCTGGGCCGGGCCATCAAGGAGCTGGACCCCAGCAAGGAAAACGTGCTTACCGGCGTAAACTTCGGCCGGGGCCTTCCCCGGGCCATGGTAGCCGGCGGCGTGCCGGTGGCCTCCGTGGGCAACCTGGAGTCCTATGGCGTGCTGACTACCATCGAAGAACAGGAACAGCGGTCTGAGGCGCTGGACATCTTCGCCCGCATGTACTCCCCGGCCATGGGCCAGGGCCCGGTGGTGGACTACCTGTCGCAGACCGGCATGGACGCGCTGAAGGGCGCCGACATTCTGGCCACCGCTCCCGCCCAGTACACTTCGTCCGTCGAGTACAGCGACAGCTCAATCGGCCAGTACATGCGCAACATCGCGCAGGTGCATTGCGCCGGCCTGGGCACCCGGGTGCTGTATACCACGGCTCCCTACAACAGCTTCGACACCCACGCCACCCAGTTGACGGCTCACGCCAATCTGGTGACGAACGTTTCCCGCACGGTCAATGACTTCTACCAGGACCTGAAGGAGCACAACGCTTCCGATAACGTGATGCTGCTGGTCTTCACCGAGTTCGGCCGCCGGGTTCACGACAACGGTTCCGGCACGGACCACGGTTCGGGCGGCGCCGCCTACATCATTGGCGACTGCGTCAAGGGCGGCCTGTATGGCGAGTATCCGTCCCTGGAAGAGGATAAGCTGCTGGACGGCGACCTGCACTTCAACAACGACTTCCGAGGCCTGTACACCACCATCCTGGAAGACTGGTTCGGGCTGGACGCCAAGCCCATCGTCAACGGCAGCTTCGAGAAGATGGACTTCATCAAGAAGTAAGACCAGGGCAAAGGGAGAGCGCCTTAACCGGCGCTCTCTTTAACTTGCCTGGCGGAGATGAGAATGACTACGCAAGTTCAAGGTGTAACCTACCGTTACACCCATACCATTGGAAGGGGTGAAGAGGCCGGACCCGGCTTCAAGAATCCTGTTTCCGTGGCCCGCGGGGCTGACAACGTGCTGTACGTTGTCAACCGGGCCTATGACTACCGGGCCGACTCCAAGCGGATAACCGTCTGCACGGTTGACGAGGACTACATTGGCGAAATCGGCAACGGTGGCCGCCTGGGCGGCGACCTGATGGACACGGGAGAGAACGCTTCGGACGGTTCGCTGGTCTGGCCCACGGACATTGCGCTGGACAGCGAAGAGAACCTGTACAT
Organism: Chloroflexota bacterium; assembly: GCA_028874075.1. Classification (GTDB taxonomy): domain Bacteria; phylum Chloroflexota; class Dehalococcoidia; order Lucifugimonadales; family UBA3495; genus Bin22. The sequence continues at coordinate 58,222 of JAPPLU010000061.1, read as the reverse complement.
CACCGACGAGTGGCTCAACCGGGTCGCCATATTCGCCAAGGACGGCGACTGGCTGGGTTCCTGGGGCGTGGTGGGCGACGGCGAGGGACAGTTCAACCAGCCCTCCGGCATCCACTTTGACGCCGACGGAAACGTGATGGTGGTGGACACGGGCAACAACCGAGTCCAGAAGTACACCAAGGACGGGCAGTACATTTCCTCCTTTGGCAGCTTCGGCAGCGGCGACGGCGAGCTGAATATGCCCTGGGGCATCGACATTGACAAAGAGGGCAACATTTTCGTTGCCGACTGGCGGAATGACCGGGTCCAGAAGTTTGATGCCGACGGCAATTTCCTGATGAAGATCGGCTCCACCGGCACCGAAGAGGGCCAGTTCAAGCGGCCCACCGGCGTGGCCGTGGACAATGACGGCATCATCTACGTGGCGGACTGGGACAATGACAGGGTGCAGGTGTTTGACAGCAACGGCCTGTTTATTTCGGTAATTATGGGAGACGCCACCCTGTCCAAGTGGGGCATCACCAAGCTGGACGCCAACCCGGACATGAAGCTCCAGCGGGAGATCGCCCAGGGCCTGGAGCGGGAGAAGTTCCTGCGGGGCCCCATCGGCGTGGAAATCGACGACGATAACCGGCTGTTCATCGTGGACTCCCAGCGGAACCGGATCCAGATATATCGGAAGATCGATCCCTACTTCGTGGGGATGTACGACGGGGCCCGCCTGTAGTCACTTTTACCCCGTTAAACTTTAATGGCGTTCCGGCCCCCGCGCCCACCAACCGCGGGGGCTTTTGTTGTTGAATGTCTCGCAGCTTTAGCCTGGAAGTTTTAGAGGCCGGCCGGCTTGACGAGTTGGAAAGGGGAGAGATCGTCCTGCTTTGCAACGAAGCCTATGGCGAGGACGTCTCCCACCTGTTCGCCGCCTACGTTGCGGATACGCACGTGCTGGCACGGGTCGGTCATACCCTGGTGGGCCACGGGATGATCGTTACCCGGTGGCTTCAGGCAGGGGACGGTCCGCTGCTGCGCACAGCATACGTGGAACTGGTGGCGACCGCTGCAAATTACAGAAATCGGGGAATCGGAGCCGGAATCATGAGGCTGGTGATGGAGAGGGCTGCCGTCGACAGGTATGACCTTGCCGCCCTTTGCCCCGCGGATACCGGGCTATACGGGCACCTGGGCTGGGAATACTGGCAGGGGCCCCTGTTCATCCGCCCCGACAAGGAGCCGGCAAAGGACACGGAATTGCTGATTCCTACGCCGGAAGAACGGGTAATGATATTGAGGCTGCCGGTAACGTTGCCGATGGACCCGACCCAGCCGCTTTCCGCGGAATGGCGGGCAGGTGGGGAGTTGTGGTAGGCCGGACAAAACCGCACTGTTGCCGGACGCCACCATGTTTACGGAAACAGCTTCCGGGGAACTGTTGACTGTCAGGAAGCTGCCTCAAGAGTCATTTGGTGGCCCGTCGGCACACGGGGAGGAAACTTCTGAAGAGGCGTCTCCCTCATACCTGACTTCCCCCCGTCAAGGAGTCAGGAGCTTGAGGCAGCGTTCCGAATCACTTGGTTTCTCATTCTTGAGGGATTTCAACGGGCTGCCAGGGCGGGTTTGAAACCCGCCCATACGAACCCATACCCCCTGAATTGGACGGGACCAAGGGCTTGATCAGAGGTCTTCTTAGGAGAGAATGCTCGTTAATAGCGATTCAGGAGTCGGTGTCGGGCTTGTGCTGACCGATGTAGCCTATGACGACCCGCTCTCGCTGGCGGTCCCAGTAAAAGGCGATGCGGATGGCATTGACGGGATCTTCGCCCACGCCCTTGCCGATGGTCTCGTTAAGGAAATAGGCGCGGCCGTTGACCAGCATCCGGTAGTGGCCCTCGCTCTGGAAGAAGGCGTTATCGGCCTGATTACTGGAGTACTTCCAGCGACAGGCGCGGTAGAGGGACTCGTTCAGCTGGGCGTGGTCGAATTCCCCCTGGCGGGCCGAAAAGTAGGTTGCCGCCAGCCATTCCAGGGCATCGGAGACTGACTGGGGATCTTCGAAGGGGTTGCCCGCCACCCAGGACTCGGCATTCAGCCGGAAGACAAGCCTATTGGAATACCACTCGCGGGCGCGCATCAATGCCCCGGCAAGGCCACTTTCCTGCACACCGCTGGCGGGGTCCAGCGTCAAACCCTCCTCCAGGGCTCCGGATCCCTGGGAGGAGTTGCCGGCTCCCCCGGCGCCAGACAACTGTTCCTTAAGCTGTTCCAGATCCTCCCGCAACGACTGCAGCCCCGCCAGAATGCTGACGTTAACATCGGCGGGCTGGCTCTGTTCCGGTTCTGCGTCCGGCGAATCTACCGAAGGTGTGAGCGCCTCCAGCCTGGAGTTTAACGATTCGAGAACCGGCGTCGGCGCATCAGGCGCAGGACTCAACGACTCAGGTACGGGGGTCAGTGCATCAGGCGCCAAATCCATGGTTTCAGGCACGGCTGCTACATATTCGTCCGCAAGGGTCAAACCTTCCAGCTCAGGCTGACACGCTGCCGGGTCAACGGGCAGCAGTTCCTCATGCCCGTCGGCAGGTTCCGTATCACCGGTCTCCGCCAGATCCACCAGCGCCTCGCTAACCGCTTCCTGGTCCCAGACTCCTTCGAGTTCAGAGGTGTCAGCATCAATAGTCAGTTCGGGCTCCGACAACCTGGGGCTCCTCGAAGGATCAAAGATAGGCTCCAGTTCGGAAACCGTGGAGATTATCTCCGCTTCCAGTTCCGCACGTCGGCCGGCCCTAGAAGACTCTACGCTGCGACTTTGGGCCTGATCCCGAATGGGGCTGTACTGGCTTAAGAGCGAATCCAGGTTGTTAACCCGGGCCAGGGTTTCCAGGGCCTCCTCGGGCTGGATGTTTCTGGCCGCGCCCCATTGGCCTATATTCTTTTCCAGGTAGACCAGTTCGTCAGAAAACTCGAGCCAGATATCCTCCACCTTGGCCTTCAGCTGGTTGACTGCATCCCTGGCTCGCTGCTTTTCCTTTTCCAGTACTATTTCGCCAATGGCAGCGGCGAACTCCAGGGCATGCTCCCACTGGGACGCATCGGGACGCAGGGCCAAAAGAAGCTCTTTCCAGTGCTCGAAGTCAACTATCTCAGAAGGGTCAACAACCTCGGAGTGGGGCGGAGGTAATTTGCCGGAAACGTACCAAAGCATCAGCCCCACGTCGTTGCGGTCAAAGCCGGTGCGGTCGGCCAGGAACTGATTGTAATTGGTCAGCCAATCCCGGGCGTCCCAGAAACCCCGAAAAGTCAGTTCCTTGCGGTCCGGGCCATAGGTAGGCTCATCGTTCCATTGGAGGTGCTGGACCACACTCTCGTAAAGGTCTCCCTGGATGCCTACCCAGGCCCGTAGCACCGCCTCGGTAAGCTCGTCGGAGGAGTGCATCCTACGCAAAACAGGCGACTGCAGGTGATGAGTCGGAGCCTCTTCAACGTCCTTGTGCTGGAACTGAGCGCCGGGAACTCTCACGCCACTGTTGCGGATGGCGGCGTCCAGGGCCCGCTTGATCTCGGAAGGAATCTGGTCCCGGGCATCCAGAACCACCTTGATTACATAGCCAGCGTAGTCGTCGCCCAGCCAGTCCTGGGAGACAGCGAGGAAGGAGGAAAGGCTGGGTGGCGACGCCGATGTTGTGGGTTGGGTCGCCATCGCTATCTCCTTCTTTCCAGATTCAGGCTGACGCCTGCTTCAGTAGAATCCAACAAGACTTTAATCCTGGAGAGTAAATCTAACGATTTGATACCCTACAAAGGCCGGACATCGATAAACGTCCGCTTGACATCTAAACCATTCCGCAGTGATGGGAGGGTTGAGCTCTTTGTGTGGAAGGCGGCGGCCTTTGGCCCTCGATCAAATCGTCTCGAAAGTATGAAATAATAGAATTAGTTTAGCATAAAATCCCTTAATGGATTATATGGGCCACCCATTTTCCGGGCAAGATTCTTCATTACCGTTCACGGTGTCCCTAAAAGATGTTTCATTCGCCGTATCTGCCGATTTCATGATGCGCGGTCGCTGTTCCCGGGACCCTGGAACATTGGTGCCCCTTACCCTCTGTAACGGAGTTCCGCCATGACAATTGAGCGCCAGACGCCAGACTTCGTAGTCATAACCGTTATACTGACCAACGGCCTTACCGTTGAACACCGGTACCCCGTGGGGCAGGTGAGAAGCCCCCAGGAATACGAGCGAATTATGGCGACGGTATTTCTGCCGCCCTACGAGGCAATGATGGGGCGAAGTAGGGCAAGGGCTTTCACCCTGGCGTATCCGGTGGCGGTCTACAACACCGCCCACGTAATGACCCTGAGGATACGGGGAGAAGGCTCCACCCAGGCTGTGGAACTGGCAGACCACGTCCACGAAATGGGTTTCCTGGCCAGGGAGCGCGGCGGTGAAAGAAACCTGCCAACCTGAGAGGTTATTGCCTCTTCCGGCCTTCAGACGACCCCTGTGGTAGAATTCGGTTTTACCCGGAACTAACCCTTCTTCTTATACATCCCGGCGCTTACGGAGCCGCACCACGCACCCAAGAGCTATGACAGATTTTCCACTTAAACTGAGTGTCCTTGACCAGAGCCCTGCAGCTGAGGGGGAATCGGCTGAGGTTGCCCTGGGTCACACTATTACGCTGGCGCAAAAGGCTGAGGAGTGGGGTTACCACCGGTTCTGGGTGACAGAGCATCACGGTTCCAACCGCAATATGGGTTCCTCTCCCGAAGTGCTGGTATCCCACCTGCTGGCCCGCACGGACCGCATACGCATTGGCTCCGGCGGCGTCATGCTGCAGCACTACAGTCCATTCAAGGTTGCCGAGAACTTTAACGTGCTGGCATCGCTGGCGCCGGGTCGGGTAGACCTGGGCATTGGCCGGGGCCCCGGTGGAATGCCCCGCACCACCCAGGCCCTGCGCCCCCAACCGCTGAACGGGACGCCAGCCGTATCGCTAGAGGAGAAATTAGTTGAACTGAGGCGATTCCTGGGCAATCAGCCGGACGGCGACGGCAGCAAGGACTGGGTTATTGCTTCACCGCTGCCGCCCCAGCCAGCGGACCTTTTCCTGCTGGGGACCACCGCCGCCAGCGGAGAAATGGCGGCGGCCCACGGGCTACCCTACGTCTTCGCCTTGTTCCTGAACGGCGACGAGGGGGAAATGCGGCGGGCCATTGCAGCATACCGGGGCGGACCCAACAACCGCCTGGACTTCCGGCCAAAGGCCATGCTGGCCCTGCCGGTGATTGTGGCGGACACGGATGACAAAGCGGCAACCTATTCCCGGGCCATCCACGTGGTGCGTATCAGGCTGGCCAGCGGGCGCACGTTCACTGTCTTTTCTGAGGAAGCGGCCAGGGAGTTTGGCCGCCAGTCGGGGGAAGAGTTCACCTACGAGGTGCAGGCGGCCAACGTGATACACGGCTCACCGGCGCGGGTGAAGGAACGGTTGCTGGCATTGGGAAGGGAATACGACGTAGATGAGGTGTTCATTGTTACGGCCATAGACAATTTTCCGGACCGGCTGGACTCTTACAGACTGCTGGCCGAGGCAATGGCTGGCCAAGGCGACAAGGCTTCGGGAGTGGGCCAGGATACTGCGGAGGGCCAGAGATGACGAGTCAACGCAAGATCCGGCTGGGAGCCTTCTTTTCCGGCACGGGCAGCAACATGGCTTCGTGGCGGCATCCGCAGGCCGTGCCCGACGGCCCGATAAACCTGCAGTATTACCGGGACTTGACCCGCCAGGCGGAAGAGGCCAAGCTGGACTTCGTCTTTTTCGGGGACGGGCTGTATATCAGCGAGAAGTCGCACCCCATTTTTCTGAACCGGTTCGAGCCGTTGACCCTGCTGGCCGCGCTGGCGATGGACACTACGCATATCGGGGTGGCGGCCACCCTGTCGACCACCTACAGCGAGCCCTTCACCGTGGCGCGCCAGTTTATGTCCATCGACCACATCAGCGGCGGGCGGGCCGGCTGGAACATCGTCACGTCGCCGCTGGAGGGTTCGGCGCTGAATTACAGCAAGCCGGAGCATCCCGCCCACGACCTGCGGTACGAGATGGCGCACGAGTTCCTGGAGGTTACCAAGGGGCTATGGGACTCGTGGGAGGACGACGCCTTTGTGTTCGACAAGGAAGCGAACGTGTTCTTCGACCCGGAAAAGATGCACCGGCTTAACCACGTGGGCCGGTTCTACTCGGTGCAGGGGCCGCTGAATATTTCCCGCTCGCGCCAGGGGAGGCCGGTGCTGATCCAGGCGGGTTCTTCGGAAGCGGGACGCAGTTTCGCCGCCCGCCACGCCGACGTCATCTTCACGGGCCAGCCCAGCCTGGAGGCGGCCAGGGAATTCTACAACGACGTAAAGGGTCGGGCGGCGGAGTTTGGTCGCAAGCCGGAGGAGGTGCTGATTCTGCCCGGCTGCGCGCCCATCGTGGGGCACACGGCGGAAGAGGCCGACCGGAAATATGAAGAGATAGCGGACCTGGTAGATATAGGGCAGGCGCTCAACTACCTGGGACGCTATTTTGACGACCTGGACTTCACCCAGTTTCCGCTGGACGAACCCTTTCCCGACCTGGGGGACTATGGCAGGAACGGCTGGGAAAGCACTACGGACCGCATCAAGAAGACAGCCCGGGACGAGAGCCTGACCCTGCGGCAGGTGGCGCTGCGAGCAACAACGTCCCGCCACAAATTCATTGGTACGGCAGAGCAGGTGGCCGATACCATGCAGGCGTGGCTAGAGGGCGGCGCCGCCGATGGGTTTATGGTGAACAACTCGGTGCTGCCGGTGGGATTTACCGACTTTCTTGAACTGGTAGTGCCCATCCTGAAGGAGCGGGGCATCTTCCGCACGGAGTACGAGGCGGACACGCTGCACGGGAACCTGGGGCTGGCCATACCGGAGAACCGTTATGGGAGGAAGGGGAGCATTTCGCCGCCAAGCTGAGCTTTTCACCGCGAGCGGGAAGGATCTGCTGCAAGACCGAAACCGCTGCCAGCCTAATCCGCCGGGTACGGCGCGGCCATTACTTCCCCTTCGTTCCATCCTGGGCCGTTTACGTGGTCGAACAGATTCACGATTTCGGCGGGCGGCGGGGCAGTCAGTCGGGCGACTATGTAAGCGACAAGGACGGCAGCCACAAACCCTGGCACTCCAGGGTTGATGTTCCAGACTCCAAGAGCTTCCATCTGTTCGATTGTGGCGCGGAACCCCAGCAGGTCCGCCAAGGTGGCGTACCGTTCGTAGTCCAGTCCGGCCAGCCACCACCAGGTGGAAACGGCAGTGCCGGTTATTACCGCGGCAAATGCACCCCAGCGGTTGAAGCGGCGCCAATACAGCGCGAGGATCAGGGCGGGGCCAAAAGCGGCACCCATTCCACCCCACGCCAGGGAGACCAGAGCGAAAACCGACTCGGGGGAGACTATGGATATAGCGGCTGCAATGACGCCTACCAACACCAACATGCCCCGGCCCATCCAGACCCGGAATTGGGTACGCATGGAGTAGGCGATCCGCCTGATGACCGGGAGATCGTCGGTGGCGATGGCTGAGGCCAGGAGGAGCTGGGAATCGGCGGTGCTCATGACGGCGGCGATGACCGCGGTCAGAAGGAGGCCCGCAACCACCGGGTGGAAGAAGGTCTCGGCCACGACGAGGTAGAGCTTTTCGGCGTCGGGCAGCATGATTCCCCGGTCCAGAAGAGCCGGAGCGGCGACCAGGCCCATCAACATAGCAAAAATAAAAATCAACAACACCCAGACTATCCCAATATTCCTACTGCGAACAATGTCGCTTTCGCGCTGAACGGCCATGAAACGGGAAATGATTCGATGCGCCCCGAAGGCGCCCAGGCCCCAGCCAACGGAGGAAATGAAGAACAAGACCCCCAGCTGGGAGTTGTCCTTGTCGGTGAAGGGATCCCAGAAGCCAGGAGCGGTAGATTCCAAGCCCTGGAAGGGGTTGCTCACCGTCAGAATCAAAGTGACCGGAATGATGATGAAGCCCGCCAGCATGATCAGGGACTGAAAGACGTCGGTGCGGGAAACGGCCAGGAAGCCGCCAATAAAGGTGTAGGAGACTACGGCAATCAGGGAGATAATGACTCCGATATTGTGGCCGTGTCCCATGTGGTCCAGACCGAAGACTACCTCCAGCAGCTTGGCGCCGGCGATGAGACCGGAACACACGTAGAGCGTGATGAAGTAGATGCCTATCACGCCGGAGAGGGTGCGCAGCAATCCGCTGGTATCCCCGAAGCGCTTTTCCAGGAACTCGGGAAGGGTCAAGGAATTCTCGGCGGCCATGGAATAGCGGCGGATTCGCCGGGCGAGCACGGTCCAGGCAAACCAGTGGCCCAGGATGATGGAAGCGATAGTCCAAAGGTGCATCATGCCGGCGGCGAAGGCCAGGGCGGGCAGGACCAGCATGGTCCAGCCACTGGCAGCCGATGACGCCGCGCTGAGGGCGGAAGTGACGAAACCTATTTTGCGCCCGCCCAACACATAATCGGACATGTCGTCCATGTGCCGGGACCTAACGATGGCGATGCCAATGAGGACGGCAAAGTAGGCGATGAAGACGCAGAGAATCCAGATGGCGCTGGCGGACATGGGAAGTTAAACCTCGGGAGTGGATGGCCTGGCCGGTAAACGGGCTGGCAACCGGTGAAACTACTGTGGAGGCCTTTTTTGATACGGCGTACACATAGTATAACAATATTCCCAAGGCATTTGCCCAGGAATCAATTTTCGAGGTTCGTTGTCCCTCAAAACCTGGAGTCACGCCACCCTGAACCTGCCGAATGGCCTGAAATCCTCCCCGCCAAGCCGGGTGCGGACCCGGAAGTTGGTTTGCGGGATGGAATCTGGATTCCGGATTCCGTTCTGAGTGACAATTTACCCAAAATGCGATGGCCCCTCCCCCGCTCATAAACAGGGTTATCGCACGAATGCCGCATTCAGCCGTCACTCCGTCGAAAACCGGAGACCAGCAACCCAAGAGGCAAGCAAACAGGAAAGGCTGCAGAGGAATCTGGCACCTGGATACCTGCTTTCGCCGGTATGACCGTTGCAGGTCGTTACAGTCTGCGATTGCGCCGCGCTTATAAGGTTATTCAGTTACTTCCCCGGGGATGGTATTATTTTCTTCCCTAAACCAGCCCGGCGAAGGGGCCGCTATTTCCACCAGGCAGGTACGGCGATGCGATTGGAAGAAAAGGTTGCGTTTATCAGCGGAGGCGCGCGGGGCATGGGCGCCGCAGAGGTACGCCTGTTCAGCGCCGAGGGGGCCAGTGTTGCCTTTGGCGACGTGCTGGAAGAGGACGGCCGGGCACTGGAAGCGGAGATAGTTGAAGGTGGCGGTCGGGCACTGTTCCTGTCGCTGGACGTGACCAGCGCCGAGCAGTGGCAGGCGGCCATTGACGCCACCGTGGCCCGGTTCGGCAAGCTGGACATCCTGGTGAATAACGCCGGGGTGCGAGGCGCAGGGCTGGTGGAGGACATATCGGAAGAGGAATGGGACCGGGTGCTGGATATCAACGCCAAGGGCACTTTCCTAGGCACCAAAGCGGCCCTGCCGGCCATGCGGAGGAACGGCGGCGGTTCCATCATCAACATTTCGTCCCAGCTGGGAATAGTGGGGGTGGACAACAGCGGGCCCCAGTACCAGGCATCCAAAGGGGCAGTGCGTATCTTCACGAAGGCCACGGCCATCCAGTACGCAAGAGAAGGCATCCGGGCCAACTCCGTCCACCCTGGCCCCATCGCCACACCCATGACCGAGGACGGGCGCTCCGACGCCGACCGTTACCGGACCACCATCTCCCGTATACCCCTGGGACGTTACGGGGAACCGGAAGACGTGGCCCTTGGCGTTCTTTTCCTGGCATCAGACGAGTCCTCATTTATGACCGGTAGCGAACTGGTCATAGATGGAGGCTGGACTGCACAGTAACCAGGCAGCCAGTAGTAATGCAAGGTAATCAATCTGCCTAATTGTGTGGGATTCCCCGGGGCAATTTTCCGTATCAGGGACAGGAGTGGTGCGAACCGAGCGGTATGTCGACCGGAGCCTAACAGGAGGTCTCAATTGCTCGCTTAATCGAAGGATCCCCAATGCGATCCGGAGGTGTGTTGTATGCCAGGACTGGAAATCGGACTATACGACGTTCTTGACCAGCCCCAGATGGAGTCCCACCCCACTGCGGCCGATGTCTATGAGGAGCACATTCGCGGCGCTCAGGAAGCAGAGCAGATGGGGTACAAGTACTACTTTTCCATCGAGCACCAAACCTCCAACGTCAGCTTTCTCAGCGCCCCCAACATCTACCTGACCGCCCTGGCCCGGGCCACCAGCGCCATGCGGTTCGGGGTGATGATTTACCAGCTTCCTTTTCACCACCCCATTCGGCTGGCGGAGGAGGTGGCCATGCTGGACCACCTGTCTCAGGGACGCATCGAGTTCGGGGCCGGTATCGGCGTAACCCTGCACGAGTTTATGCGCTGGAACGTGCCGTTCGACCGGCGGCGGGAAATCAGCGAAGAGGCCATCGATATCATCCTGCAAGCCTGGACCCGGGACAGCGTCAACTTTGACGGAGAGTTCTTCAAGTTCGACGAGGTGCTGACATCCCCCAAGCCCTACCAGCAGCCTCATCCTCCAGTGTGGTTCGGGTGCCACAGCGCGGCCAGCTTCGAGTATGCGGCCCGCAACAACTTCCACGTGGCCCAGAACATCGACGTTGATCCCGTAATCGCGGACAAGTTCACTACCTGGCGCGACCTGTGGCGTCAGCAGGGGCACCCGGCGCCCATGCCCCGAACTTTCCTAACTCGCCACGTCCACGTCGCCGAAACCGACGCCAAGGCCAGGGAACAGGCGGAACCCCACCTGGCCACTGCTGCCCACCCGGAAGCAGTACCCGCCGGCAAGGGTCGGGACATAATTGCCGGAACCCGTATAGGCTATGGCCCCGGCGGAATGCGGGGAGACGACCCGGGTACACCCGAGCGGGTGGAACTGCGCCGAACCTTCCGAGAGCGGGCCCATTCCTATGACTTCTGGGTGGACAACGGCATTGCCCTGGTGGGCAGTCCCGAGACGGTGGCCCGCCAACTGCAGGAGCAGCACGATCTCATCGGCCACGACATCTTCTGCGCCCGCCACCAATTCGGGTACATGGATCCGACGGAGGCCAGGAACTCAATCCGACTGTTCGCTGAAGAGGTAATGCCAGCCTTCACCTGATCCAGGTAGTTATCCACGAATGCCGACGACCTTTCACGAGTGGGTTGGTGAGTTGGCTTTCATAAGTGGCGGTACGTGTCTATTCGGGAACAAAGCAGAAAAGGAAACGCAATGCGGTTTGGACATTTCTACTATCCGATGAAGTTTGATGACTCTCGGGACGAGGAGGCCATCCAGGAATGCCTGGCCGAGGCGGAACTGGTGGAGGAACTTGGCTTTGACGCCATCTGGCTGGCGGAGCATTACTTTACGGGCGAGTGCGTCTATGGCGACCCGCTAGTCTTTGCCGGGGCGCTGGCGGTTAAGACGAAGCGGGTGGACATCGGGTTCGGCATTCTGGAACTGCCCTTGCACAATCCGGTGCGGGTGGCCACCCAAACGGCCCTGCTGGACAACCTGACCCAGGGCCGCATAATCGTGGGAACTGCGCGGGGATCCAACTACAACGCCTACGAATACATCGGCTTTGGCACCAACCCGGACTTGGGTCCGGAGCAGTTGCAAGAGGCCGAAGACCTGATGGTCCAGGCCTGGACTACCGACAACCTGGACTTTCGGGGGAAACACTACCAGGTAGCTTTCCCGTCGTCACGGCCCCGCCCCTACCAGAAGCCCCACCCCCGGCTAAGCCGCGCCTGCATTGACGACGAATCGGTGAAGGCAATGGCCCGTATAGGCCGGCCCATCCTGCTACGGGGCCGTTCCACCAACCACACGGCCGCCAGCATTCGCCTGTACCGGGACACTATGGCCGAGGCCGGGTTTGACGAGGAGGCCATCGAAGCCAACCTGGACCAGATCTGGGTGTGGCGGGAGATGCACCTGGCGGAGACCGACGACCAGGCCATGGATGAGTTCCTGCCAGCCCAGCACGAGGCCTGGGCCAACATGCAGCATTACCGGACTACGTGGAATCCGCCGCAATACAACATGGACCGACAGCCGCCGCCCATGCAGAAGGAGGGCTATGCGCCCGTGCCGGACCCGGAAGCCGGAGAGGGAATTGTGGGCAGCCCCAAGAGAGTAGCCGAACAACTGGCGCAAATGCGGGATGCCGGCATCCGCAACCTGATGCTTACTAACCGGGGACTGGTCTCGGCAGAAAAGACAGGAAGGTCGCTGAGGCTGTTTAGCGAAGAGGTTATGCCCTATTTCCGTTAACGGGAAGAGTTACTTTCCCGAATAGCCGCCATTCTCGGACGGGTACAGCTACACCTGTCCGCTTTAGTCTAATGGTGGGCCAACCCCTACCCACCCAAGGGGCTACCGCCCTGGATCATGCGGACTATGTCGTTGTAGGTGATGAAGAGGATAAAGCCCAGCAGGGCGACGAAGCCGATGAGGTGAACCAGGCCCTCCCGTTCCGCAGGAATGCGTCGTCCTCCCCTTATCCACTCCAGCAGCACGAACATTATCCGGCCGCCATCCAGCATGGGTATGGGCAGCAGGTTCAGGATTGCCAGGTTAATGCTGAAGAGAATGGAGAGAACCACCCAGCCGCGAACTCCACCGTCCCTGGTAACTTCCCCGGTAACCTGGGCGATTCCCACAGGACCGGAAAGCTGGGGACTGCGGACGCCGGTAATCCACGACGATATTTCCTGTCGCAGCAGGGTCAGCATTTCCCACGAACTGGTCGCGCCCTTCCACACGGCAGTCCAAGGTGGGTCGAAGCGGGTCTCGGAGCGCAGGTTCACCAGGCTAATCTGGATGCCGGTCGCACCCTGGCCCGGGGGCGGATTCACCCGGGGCGTCAACCTTACGACCTCGGTCAGGCCGTCGCGCTGAATGGTCCATTCCATGGGTGAGCCGGCGTTGAGGGTGGTGGCCCGCACCAGGTCGGAGCCCTGTTCAATGGTCCTGTCCCCGGCCGTCAGGACCAGGTCGCCAGGCTGAATGCCGGCCGCCTGAGCCGGAGAGTTGGCCTCTACCACATCCACCTGCACCTGCCCCACGGTAACGCCCTGGGGAATCATGAACAACAGAGTGAAGGCGACCAGCGGGAAGACGGCGTTCACCAGCGAACCGGCAGCCAGGATGATGGTCCGGGGTCCGGGCCCCTTGGAGGCGAGGCTGCGGGGCACGACGGGATTGTTCTCGCCGGCCAGGCGAACGAAGCCGCCCAAGGGAAGCCAGTTGACGGTATATGCCATGTCCGCGACCACCAGGGAGTCATTGTCCATCTCCCGCACCGTTCCCTCGTGCCGCAGCAGTTCGTCGGTATCCAAGTCCTGCAGTGAGGGGGAACGGCGGAGGCTGCCCGACTGGGAGCCCTCCACCACGCGGGCCACCAGGTTGCCCGAAGCATCTTCAGTGGAGTGAACACGGACCAGCAAACCAGGCTGAATTGCAGAGGGGCCGGACAGGTTAAGGTAGTGGGTGCCGGCGTCCAACAAAACCCGGGTGCGGCCAGTATAGAAGCCAAAGGCCCGAGGCGGATAACCGATCCCGAATTCCAGAACTTTGACACCGAAGGCCCGGGCCGTAAAGAAGTGTCCCCATTCGTGGATAACGACCAACATCACCAGCATGGGGACAAAGGCGATAATGGCAATTACTGCTGTTTCCATGTAGTTCCCCGGGTAGCTCCCTGGTGAATTTTTTGAAGCGGAACAGAGACCCTAGCGATCCTTGAAGATTATGACAATGGGACAAAAGTATATGTTATCACAAGTCAGACAGGACTCTTTGGCCAGGGAGCCTGTCCTGCGATCAATCGCATTTTGATTCCGGCAAGAGGGGCGCAATTGTCGCTCAAGGGAAGCTCCGCCGTCTCCAACCTGGAGGTTCCCGACCGCCACAGGCGGAGGTTCCACCGGCGCGGGAACGGCGAAAAGGGACGCGGGGAAATCTGCTGCTTTCCAATTGACGAGAGCGCCTAACCACCGATTTAGAATCCCGAACCATTGGCCAGATAATGGATTCCGGCGGGCCTTCGGGGCATACATTCACTACAGTTTCAGGGTAAGTTTTTTTTGTATTCGCGCCATTTTGGGCCATTTCGGGCCGTTTCGTAGCTGAAACACAGGTTGGATACGACCCCGGTGGGCCCAAAGTGAGCCACTCCCCAGATAGGAAAGGAGTTGGACAAGCGGGCCGTTTTGGGCCATTCCGGGCCGTTTTGGGCCGTTTTGGGCCACTGGCTAAACCTAAGCCGATGAGACGTCCTCACTCCCGGCTCTTCTCCCAGAGAGAGGGGTGATTCACGATTGAAGGGGATTTGGACGGAATGTGCCATGGAAGTATGGTAAGGAAGCGTTAACCGAGGAATCAAGAGGCAGGTGTCACCAGGGCAATGGCATTTTGAGTCGGGGAAAGGGAGTACAGTTGCCGCCCACAGGAAAGGCCCGCAGTCTCCAGGTTCGAGGTATCCGTCGTCCTGGGGCCGACGGACTTTCCCAAATCATGACGCGATTGCCCTGGGCCCGGCCTGCGGTGGGCCTAAGGGGAAATGACGGATAACCGTCGCTTAAGAAAGCCGAACCTGGCTTCCATCGTGCAGAGCTAGGCTGCCAACTCCGCCACAAACCGCTTCGCCTCTCTCGTGCCCCAGGCATCGGCGGCGAGAAGCTGCTCCAGGGTTTCACCTTCGCTGTGATGGTGGTCGTTTATGACCGTTTCCACGACCCTGTGAATGTCGGTGAAGCGGATCTTGCCATTCAGGAAGGCGTTGACGGCCACCTCATCGGCGGCGCTGAGGACTGCCGGGTAGGTGTGGCCACGTTGGGCGGCGTCGAGGGCCAAGCGGAAACACGGGTAGCGGTCGGGTTCCAGGGGCCGGAAGTCCAGGGACTGGGGACTCTGGGTGTCCAGGCGGGGTATAAGAGTATCGTCCGGGTTGCGGCGTCGTTCAGGGTGGAACAGGGCGTACTGGATGGGCAGCCGCATGCTGGGGGGACCCAGCTGGGCCTTAACCGAACCATCGGCAAACTCCACCATGGAGTGAACGGTGCTCTGGGGGTGGATTACGACCTCGATGCTGGCCCAGGGAACGCCGAACAGCCAGTGCGACTCGATAACCTCAAAGGCCTTGTTCATCAGGGTGGCCGAGTCGATGGTTATCTTGGGACCCATCTGCCAGGTGGGGTGTCGCAGCGCCTCCTGAGGGGTGACTTCTGACAGGTCTTCCAGGGGCATCGTCCGGAAAGGCCCGCCTGAGGCGGTTATGATGAGGCGGCGGACATTTCCTTTCTCGCCCTGAAGGCACTGCCAGATGGCGCTGGGTTCGCTGTCCACAGGCAGGATAGCTCCTCCATACCTGGCTTCGTACTCCTTCAACAAGGCGCCGGCAATTACTATGGGTTCCTTGTTGGAAAGGGCCACCGCCTTGCCGCTTTTGAGGGCGCTGACGGTGGGCACCAGGCCAGCCGCGCCAGTGGTTGCGACCATCACCACGTCGACCTCGGTGAGGCTTACCATGTCTTCCATTGGAATGTACGTCGACCGGGGGGCCAGAGAGTCGGGGGGATCGATACAGTAGACGTAGCTGGGCTGAAACTCGTCGATTTGCTGGCGGAAGAGCTGATGATTGGACCCGGCAGCCAGGCCCACGACCTGAAATTCGCCGGGGAAGGCCCGAACAATGTCCAGGGTCTGGCAGCCAATGGAGCCGGTGCTTCCGAGGACTACTATTTTTTTCATAGCAGGAGCACCGCCACTACCAGATAGTACACCGTCGGCAGGGTGAACAGGAGGCTGTCCAGCCGGTCAAGCATGCCGCCGTGACCGGGGATCAGGGTTCCGGAGTCCTTGACCTGCGAAACGCGCTTGAGCCGAGACTCCAGGAGGTCCCCGAACTGGGAGATGATACCTACTGTAGCACCAATTGCCAGGGGTTGCCAATTCACTGCGAGCCAAGCCCCGTCCCACACGGTGGCTCCCAACCCCAAGTCGAGAATCCGGTCCAATAGAAACGCCGCAACTACAGCACAGGCAAAACCACCGAAAGCGCCCTCCCAGGTCTTGTTGGGGCTGGTAGTCGGCGCCATGGGATGGCGGCCAAAGGCCCTGCCCACCAGATAGGCTCCGGAATCGGTGGCGGAATTAACCAGCAGGGCAAAGATTAGCCAGTTGCGGCCGACCTCATAGATTGACGGCCCGGTTTCGGGGTCAAAATACAGGGGATCCAGCACAAAGAAGACCTCGCCTACCTGGGCGAGAAGCAAGACGTGGGCCAGGAGGAACCCCACATAGACTGGACCCAACACCAGGTAAGCCGCGGCAACAGGCCAGTAGGGGCCCCGATAGTAGGCGATAAGCCACAATGTGGCCACAAAGGCTCCCACCACCAGGATTGCCAGGGAACTCCCCAGGAACTGCAAAGTGCTACTGGCACCGGCGCCGGCGATGACGAAGGCCGCCACCCAGGCCAGGCCGAGGGGCAGGGGCAGGGGCGTGGCAAAATGACCCTTCTCGCCCTCGTCGGGGGCAATTGCGGCTGAACTCTCCAGGGATGACGGAGCCGTTTCCTGCAGACCTTCAAAGGCGGCCTGGGGATTCCGAGGAGAGGGTTCAAGGGCGGCTCCTGGGGCGGAGGCTGCCGATTCGCCGGCATTGGCTGGCAGTCCATTGCCGGGGCCGGAATGCACGGGAGCACCCGCCGAGGATGCTGGCGGTTCGACGTCTCTGACATCACCGGCCTGCTTGTCGTCTATGGGGGAAGGAGGGGATTCGGGGCGGGCAGCCGAAGGGGGGTGCAGGCGGTAGAGTTCGCGTATGCCCAGGATGGCAGCGGCCGAAGTGACCAGGAAGACCCAGAAAAGGCCCGCCCAAATGGCGGTAAGGAGAATGGCCAGACCCAGCAGGCCACTGACGGTCCGGAGCAGCACGGGACCTAGCTCCCTGTGTCGGGGATTACGTTGCCAAAGCGGCGCTGACGGTTGCCGTAGGAGGCCAGGGCCCGGTCCAGTTCAGCCTCGTCCAGGTCGGGCCAGAGGACGGGCGTATGAAAGTACTCGCTGTAAGCAGACTGCCAGAGGAGAAAGTTGCTTATGCGCAATTCCCCGCCGGTGCGGATGATCAGGTCGGGATCAGGACTATGGGCCGTAAAGAGGCGGCTGCCAAAGACTTCCTCGGTAACCGCTTCTGGGCTGACGCCTTCGCGTATCAAAGCCTTGACGGCGGCTAGAATTTCCTGGCGGCCCCCATAGTCGAAGGCCACATTCAGGACGAGACCCGTGTTTGCGCCGGTCTCATCCTGGATGCGTTCCACCGCATCCCGTATCTCCGTAGAAAGCCGGTCGGCGTTGCCGATGTGAACCACCCGGACGTTTTTCTGGTTGAACCGATCGGTTTCCCGCTGCAACGTCTCATGCAACAACTGGATTATGCCTTCGACCTCCGGAGTGGGCCGGGCCCAGTTCTCGGTAGAAAAGGCGTAGATGGTAAGGAACTGCACTCCCCGTTGGGCCAGTGCATCTACCACCTTGGGGATAGCGTTGACGCCCTCCCGGTGTCCGGCCAGCCTGGGTAAACCCCTCTGCTCCGCCCAGCGACCGTTGCCGTCCATAATTATGGCAACATGCCTTGGCACCTGGGCAACAGGTTCAGAGCGAACGGGTTCATCCTGAGAGCAGAGACGGTCCTCCCCGGAGGAGCCGCGATGTTCTGTCAGGTTTACCGGACCGGTGGGGGCATTCATGGGCTGTTCCGGGCGCTAGACCTGCATAATCTCCGCTTCTTTAGCGGTGGAAACCTGGTCCATGCTCTTGATGAAGCCGTCCGTGGTTTTCTGCAACTGGTCCTGGCTGCGGCGGTTCTGATCCTGGGAGATCGCTTTGTCCCGTTCCAGCTTGCGCAGGGACTCCAGCCCGTCGCGGCGAACGTTGCGGACAGAAACCTTGCCCTCTTCGATCTTGCGCTTGAGCAGCCGCACCAGCTCCTGACGGCGCTCCTGGTTTAACGGCGGGATGGGGACGGTAATAATGTTGCCATCGTTTGAGGGGTTGAACCCCATTTCCGACTGCATGAGGCTTCGCTCAATATCACGGAGAGCCTGGCGGTCCCAGGGCTGAATCATAATTGCCCGCGCGTCGGGGGCAGAAATAGATGCTATCTGCTTGAGGGGAGTGGGAGAGCCGTAATAGTCCACACTTATGTTTTCCACCAGGGAAGGAGTAGCGCGACCGGTGCGCAAGGTGGCGAGCTCTCTTTCCAGAGCCTCCATGGACCGGTTCATCCTGCGCTCCACGTCGGCCAAGACTTCGTCCGGTGTCAACTGGGTATCGGCATTGTTGTATTTTTCTACCATTATGGGTCCCTCCCATTGAGTAACATAATCGAGTATGCCGTGTAATGCGAAAGACTCTTTATTCCCCGGCGCCAAGCCGCGGGGACCCCAGACATATAGTCGCGCATCAGGTCAAACCGGGCTCTCAGTCGGATGAGGTAATGGTGGTGCCTACCGTATCGCCGGTAAGAATGCCCTGCATGCTGTCCTGTTCGAAGATGTTGAAAACGACTATCGGCAGATTGTTCTCCATACAAAGGGAGACGGCGGTGGAGTCCATTACTTCGAGGCGCCGGTTCAGCGCATCGAGGTAGTCCAGGTTGGCGAACCGCTTGGCCTCGGGATTCATGTGGGGGTTGGAGTCGTAGACGCCGTCAACATTGTTCTTGGCCATCAACAGCACCTCGGCGCCAATTTCCAAAGCCCGCAAGGCGGAAGCCGTGTCGGTGGTCATGAACGGATTGCCGGTACCGGCGGAGAAGATGACCACCCTGCCCTTTTCAAGGTGCCTGATAGCCCGGCGGCGAATGTACGGTTCCGCCACCGCCTGAATTTGCAGAGCGCTCTGGGTGCGGGTGATAATGCCGCGCTTTTCGAGGGCATCCTGCAGGGCCAGGGCGTTGATGATGGTGGCCAGCATACCGGAATAGTCGGCGGTAGCCCGATCCATGCCCCAACGTTCGGCCTGTCCCCCCCGCCAAATGTTACCGCCACCGATGACTATGGCAAGCTCAATTCCCATACGATGCACGTCCCCGATTTGCTGGGCCATGTAATTGACCGACTCGGGGTCTATGCCGGTACTGGCGGAACCCTTAAGGGATTCGCCGCTGATTTTGAGCAGTACGCGGTGGTATTTTGGAGCAACCATAGGCTAAAGGGTGGTCATTCCTCGAGGGCCAGGCGGCTGAAGCGAACCACGCGAACGTTTTCGCCCACCTTGGCGGCCAATTCCTGAACGATGTCTCCCACAACTCGAGAGCTATCTTTAATGAACGTCTGCTGTAACAGACAAACTTCGCTGGCGGGACGGTCGTCGCCTTCTTCCTTATTGTCCTGGCTGACATACACCGGGCCCATGGCGGCCACCTGCATGGCGATGTCGTGGGCCACCTGCTTGAACTCTTCGTTGCGTGCCACGAAGTCGGTCTCACAACCCAGTTCCACCAAGGCGCCCACCCGTCCGCCGGTGTGGATGTAGGCCTCGATCACGCCTTCGGTGGTCTCTCGGTCCGCACGGCGGGCGGCTCGGGCGAAGCCCTTCTGGCGCAGAGCTTCGGCGGCCTTGTTCATATCGTTGTCGTTGTCTTCCAGGGCCTGTTTGCAGTCCATAATTCCGGCCCCGGTTTGTTCGCGCAGGGTCCGAATTTCTTCAACTGTAGCTGGCAAGGATATCCTCCGTGACTTGATTACCCACCTAAAACGGGCAGGTGAGAGTTTATTGTCCTAGCTTCAAACTTGTTAATCTTCGGCCAAAAAGATGGGGGGCAGTGTCAGAGTGTGCACGAGCCAACTGCCCTATGGCTGGGAACTGTTTTCCGGTTCTTCTTCGTTAAGGAATGCTTCAACTTCGGGCGTTCGGGGAAGCATAACGACACCGTTAACTTCCACGCCAAAGCGCTCGTAGGCTTCCCTTCTCCTTCTCTGCTGGGCCTTCTTTTCTTTTAGTCTGATATTCCTGATGGCATCGGGTATTAGTAGCACCAAGCGTCCTCCCAGTTCGACCACGATGGCAAGAGTCAGCGAGGCTCCGCCGGCTGTGCCAAATATCGAGGCCATGAGGGTTAGCCAGTCCGCACTCCACTTTGGCGAATTCCAGTTGATGCCCACCAAAACGGCGACGCCTGCCAAGAAGGAGAGGTAGTAAACTACCCAGTATTTGCCTTCAAAGCCCCTGATATGCGTCCCCCGTTGCGGCGTTCCGGGCCGTCGATGTCAGCAGGCCGGGCCTAGCCTTCAGAACCCTCCTCTTCTCCTCCCCGGTTGCCCTGCTCCATCAGTTGGGCCAGGTCATCCAGGGGCATGGAAGCCAGGGCCACGTGCTCAGCTTGCTCGTCGGAAAGTTCTTCACCGGCTTCGGCGGCCAGGGCGTCGGCCTCGGCCTGGGCCGCCGCTTCCGCCTGGGCCCGCTGCTCGGCCAGCATCGCCTCCCGCTCCGCCTTGCCCTCCAGGATGGCATTGGCCAGACGTCCGGTTACCAGGCGAATGGAACGAACCGCATCATCGTTGCCGGGGATGGGGTGGCTGACCAGGTCCGGATTGGTGTCGGTGTCGACGATGGCAAATATGGGAATGCCCATGCGCCGCGCTTCGGCAACACAAATGTCTTCCTTGCAGATGTCAATGATGAACATCGCCTGGGGCAGGGCGGTCATGTTGCGAATGCCGAGGAAGTATTTTTCCAGCTTGGCCAGGGTCTCTTCCAGCTTCAGGCCTTCCTTCTTGGGCAACAAGCGGAAGTATCCCTGCTCACGCTTCTGCTGCAACTCGATCATGTAGTTGATGCGGCTGCGGATGGTCTGGAAGTTGGTAAGGGTGCCGCCAAGCCACCGCTGATTGATGTACCACATTCCGCAGCGTTCGGCCTCGCTCTGCATTACTTCCTGGGCCTGCTTCTTAGTGCCCACGAACAGCACGTTGCCGCCCTCGGCCGCCACCTGCACCATGGCCCGGTAGGCCTCGTTCATCAACCCAAGGGTCTGCTGCAGGTCAATGATATGAATGCCGTTGCGCTGGGTGAAGATATAGCGCTTCATGCGCGGGTTCCAGCGACGGGTCTGGTGGCCGAAGTGGACACCGGCCTCCAGCAGGGACTTCATGGT
Organism: Chloroflexota bacterium; assembly: GCA_028874075.1. Classification (GTDB taxonomy): domain Bacteria; phylum Chloroflexota; class Dehalococcoidia; order Lucifugimonadales; family UBA3495; genus Bin22. Next base: position 36,882 of record JAPPLU010000061.1, on the reverse strand, counting down.
GAGAGGTTCACGCTGGGGGGCAGCGGGAGGGGGAGGGGTCGTAACGGGGGCTTGTTCGGCAGGACGCTCAGCTGACTGTACCATAAACACTGTCCTTGTAACTGCTATCGCAGAATTTTATGGAGTATAACATGGGGGCAGTTTTGGCGGCAATCTGAATGCCGCTGAGTAGCTACATAATGCTATGGGCAAATGTCTTATAGGTCGGGGCAGAACCACCGACAAAGGGAACGTCGTGGGGAGACTTAGCTAGGTACCTCATCAACCTTGCGACTGCCAGGCCCAAACAAGCTGGAAAACTGCCAACAATGCGATCCCATAAATTCCGGCCACCACGTCGTCCGCCATAATGCCCAGGCCTCCGTGCCAGCTTTCCAGGCGACGGGCAGGCCAAGGCTTGAAAACGTCGAAGACGCGAAAAGTGAAAAAGGCCGCGGCCAGCCAGGGGATAGTTGCGGGCAGGAACAGGCAGGTTATCCACATGCCCACGAATTCGTCCCACACCGCCCGACCGGGGTCTGGGTCAGCGTCCGTTACCAGCAGTCCCGTGGCCCAGATGCCGAGGGGAGCGCCCAACAGGATCAGGGCCACCAGGATGTAAGGGGCGATACCACCGGCCACCAATGTAATCAGGTAGTAGATGAATACCGCGACCAGGCTTCCCGCGGTGCCGGGGGCCAGTGGAGACAGGCCTGACCCGAAGCCCAGACCGATGAATTTCCCCAGGGAATTTAACATGGACTAGCAGAATACACAGGACTTTGCTGGCGAGTGTTGCAAGATTTCACCAAGAAAAGATTCTATATCCTGTCCATTCTGTTCATTCACGCTTGAATGCCTTAACCGTAGCCGAGGCGGTGAAGGTCGTCTTCGTCCATTCCCAGGTAATGACCCACCTCGTGCCAGAGGGTAATGCGGATTTCCCGTGCCACTTCCCGGCGCGTCTGGCAGCTTTCCAGTATGGGCTGGCGGTAGATGGTTATGCGGTCGGGAAGGACGGGGGCGCCGCCTTCCCGGTCGGTGAGGGGCACGCCGTAGTACAGGCCGAAGAGGGTGCCGCCGTCTTCCAGCAATTCTTCCTCGTTGGGACCGGGCCACTCCTCCACGGTAATGTCCACGTTCTCCAGGGCATCAAGGACGTGGGTTGGTAACCGCCGGTAAGCCCGTCGCACCAACCGCACAAATTCGGGGTAGCTCATTCCAACCAATATCTGTTTCCATAGTGGGGAACTATCGTCCACGAACAAACACGAACCGGCGCAAATAGTCCTTTGCTCCTTATCCAGTCGTGATACCTAGTGTCCAGTCGTGGATATATGAACCTACAACCCAACTTGCTGTCGGATTCGCTTCAAAATGTCTATGTTTTGCTGGTCGGGGCCATCGCCTTCGAAGCCAGGGACTTCCAGGAAGAAGGGTACGTCGCGGAAGGCGGGGTTGCCCATGATGCAGGCAAAGCCCTGCTCGCCGATGTAGCCGTCGCCGATGTTGTCGTGCCGGTCCACGCCGGAACCGCAAAGCTGCTTGGAATCGTTGGCATGGACCGCAGCCAGCTTGTCTGCGCCGATGGCCTCGTCAAACTGGGCAATCATGGCCTCAACGCCCTCTATGGTGGTCAGGTCGTAGCCCGCCGCGAAGCTGTGCTGGGTGTCCAGGCAAATGCGGAGGCGGGGGTTGTCCACAGCCCGCAGGATACCTCCCAGTTCTTCGAACCTGGCACCGATGTGCTGGCCCATGCCGGCCATGTTCTCCAGGCACAGGTAGGGGCCCTCAGGAGTATTGTCCAGCACCCGGTTGATGGCGGCCACTGCCTGGTCGAACACCTGCTCGTAACCCTGCCCCTTGTGGCTGCCGGGGTGGAAGATGACGCCCTGGGCCTCAATGTCCGCCGCCAGCGTCATGTAGTTGATCAGGGACTGCACTCCCTTTTCTACCAGTTCCGGATTGGGGCTGCCCAGATTTATCAGGTAGATGGCGTGGAAGAAGACGGCGCCCATGCCGGCTTCCGCCCGCCGCTCCTTGAAGGCGGAAATCTCCTTTTCGGGGGGATGCTTGAAGGCCCAGGTGCGGGCGGAGGAACCGAATATCTGGATGGCCTCGCAGCCGATTTCCAGACCCCGGTCAATGGACTTACTGATGCCGCCTGCCGATGAGACGTGCGCACCAATCTGCATGGTGTTTCTCCTTCTGGGAAGTTACCGAAAGATCATTATGGCGAGCGGTATACGATGGCGCCATTATACTCCCTGCTTTTCCCTCCGGTAATGAGATTGACTGGTGGAGGCGGCTGCCTCGGCAATGTGGGAAGGGAAGACGTTTCCATACTCGCCCCAGCTCCAACCATAGCCAGTATGGCAATGCAGAAGGGCTGCCCACAAATGGGGCAGCCCGTTTTACTGAGGACGGGACCGCTATCACCGCAATGGCGCCGCGTAAATCTGCCCTCCCTTGGGGCAGTCGGTGAAGGGAGCAGCGCTCCACAAGGCGTTGCGGCTGCCCTCCCGGGCGATACCCAGGGGAGCCAGGTGCCGCTCGTAAATCTCTCCATAGTTGCCCACGCCTCTAATCACATCCTGGGCCACCGTGAGACCCAGGCCCGCTTCTTCCTGGCCGTAGGAGCCCTCCAGCCCCAGGAGCCGGTCCACGGGAGTGTTGCCGGTGGTTGCGTCAGGCACGTTGTCCGAAGTGATACCGAAGGCTTCGGCGTAGATCAGAATGGCCATCACAATCTTTACGATGTCATACCACTGGTCATCACCGCTGGGTACCACGGGACCCAGAGGTTCTTCTGAAATGGTGCCGGGCAGGATGATGTGGTCTTCCGGGCTGGGCAGACCCTGGCGGGTGCTGACCAGGCCGGAACGGTCGGTAGTCAAGGCGTCACACTGGCCGTTGGTGTAGGCCTCGTCGGTACTGATGTTATCCGGGAAGGTAATTATGGAAAAGTTCATCCCGTTCTGGTTACTGAAATCCTGCAGGTTGAGTTCCGTTGTAGTGCCCTGTTGGACGCAAATGGTGGCGTCCTGAAGTTCGGAGATGGAGGAGACGCCGGCGCTGACGGGGGCCATGAAGCCCTGGCCGTCGTAGAACATGGTCTGGGCAAAGTTGCCCCACTGGACATCCCGGGAAGTGGTCCAGGTGGTGTTGCGGGACATCACATCTATTTCGCCCGACTGCATCACCGGGCCTCGTTCTGCGGCGGTGGTGGGCCTTAGTTCGATGGCGTCGGGGTCGCTCAGGACGGCGGCGGCTACGGCGCGGCACAGGTCTACGTCGAAGCCGCGGATATTTCCGTCGGCGTCGAGAAAGCCGAAACCGGCCAGGGTGTCATTGCCGGCGCACACCAGGACGCCCCTAGCCCGCACCCTTTCGAGCCGGCCGCCCTGGCCCTCAGTATCCGCCATCGCTTCCTGGACGCGCGCCTCCACGGTGGCCTCAATGTCCGGCGTGGGTCCTTCGGGTACCGCGGTCGGTTCCGGAGAGGTACAGGCTGCCAGGGTTGCGATAACCAGTATGGCCAGAAGGGCCATGGACAGTCGGAGTTTGCTCATAATTTGCAATCATCCTCTCGAAATTAAAATGCGGGTATGGAACACGGCTAGCTATTATGCATCGACTTCCTAGGCTTTACCAGTCTACGAAGCCACGTCGAGAATTTCGGCAACACAACGCGGGTATTGCCAAAGCCGAGTCCTGGCCAATGGCTGCAGCATGGGCACAAGCGGCGGGGCAATCCTGACCCATCGAATTTGGAGCCGTTTTCCCGCCAACAGCAGGCCTTTAGGCTTGTCAGCCCCGCCAAAAGTGGCTAGACTAGGGTACGTTTTAGCACGATACTAAGGAGGAGGTATCTGGGTTAAGCATCATGTTTAATCAGAATGCGCTTACCGCGCTGTTCGACGAACTGCGAGACGAGTACGAACTGGAACCGGAATGGGAGGAAATTCAGAGGGACGCCCACCTGGCGGTTGCCCGTGTCGATGCCGGCCAGCCCATCGGCAACGTTGATCCCCGGGTCGCTCCTCTGGTGGACAAGCACAATCCCGGTTAGTTCCTTGCAGGTTCCGAACTCAAGAAACCAGGGACGGAGCATTGTGCCCGTCCCTGGTTTTTCCTGTGCAACTGCCGGTGCAGTCTTGCCTGATTTACCGGCGCACCCATCCGCCCCTCAGGAATACTTCAACCGCCACTGCTGGTATATGTAGAAGCCCACTATGCCGGCAGGAATGGCCAAAACTATCACTGTCAATATAATCACCAGTACCCACGGATCAAGGGTAATGATGTGGTCCAGCCGGGCCTTCAGCCATGCCAGGAAGTCGGGATCAACGATGTCGTCGTGGTGAGCGGCTAACCCCAAAAGCAGGGCGGACAGTTCGCCGCCCAGCCACTTGACCGGCATCCACAGGGCCGTATCTATCATCGCAAGCCCCCCGTCAAACTTGCCGCGTTCCTGGGGAAACCCGCGCTAATCGCCAGCCGCCGGCATGACCGCCGGCTCCACCGGTTGGTAGCGGGACGAGTACTTCTTTTCCTTGATGGAGAAGGCGAACACCGAAGCCGGGAACAGCATCAGTCCTGCGATGAAGAAGGGAAGCGTGTAGGAGCCGGTGAGGTCGAAGAGCTCCCCCGCAAGCCAGATGCTGATGCCACTGCCCACGGCGTGGACCAGGAAGGCAACCCCGCTGATGGTGCCCAGGGCCCGCACGCCGTATACGTCAGCAATCAGCGCCGTCGTCAGTGGCGCCGTCGCTATCCACGACACGCCGGCCACAACGGCGAATAGCAGCAGCGCGACCGTTCCCAGGTCGAAGAAGACCACGCTGGCCAGCATCAGCATGTAAGCAGTGCCCCGCACGAAATACACAATGCCCAGCATGTTCTTCCGGCTGAACTTGTCCGAGAGGACTCCGGCGCCAATGCTGCCCACCACGTTCAGCCCCATCATCAGCGCGAAGATGAAGGCTGCCGTCTGCGGGCCGATGCCCAGGGAGTCGGCGAAGGGCACAAAGTGGACCGAAAGCACCGCCGTGGTGTAACCGCAGGCAAAGTAGGCAATGGTCATCTGCCAGATAGGCATAGAACGGTAGGACTCTTTCCACTGGTCCGTGTCTAAAATGCCTGCTATCCGGCGGGATACGGGATTGCCCGGCGTATCCGCCGGCTCGGCATCGCCATCGGGACTCAGGCCCATGTCCTTGGGGTCATCCTTAAGGAAAAAGAATGCCAGCGGCACGGACAATGCCAGGACCGCAAGGCCAAATGCTACCCAGGTTATTCGCCAGTTGGTGGACTGCAGCAAGTACATCCCCAACGGCACGAGAATCAGCCCACCCGCGGACAGTCCAGAGGCGTTCAGGCCCACCACTGTGGCCCGCCGCCGCCGGAACCAGCGGGACAGCAACGTCCCTGTGTTGTTCAAGGACATGCCGCTGAGGGCAATAGAGGATACGACGCCAAACATGAAAATGAGGAACAGGTAGTGGAAAGTGAGGCTCAGAGCCACGGTGGCCACGCCGAAAACGGCTATGCTCACGGTGATTACCCTGCGGCCTCCAAAGCGGTCCAGCAACTGACCCATGAACGGCTGGGTAATCCCGTTGACCATGAAGCCCAGGGCTGCGGCGAAGGAAATGGTGCCCCGGCTCCACTCGAACTCCTCGCTCATAGGGAGGACGAAGATGCCGAAGCTGTTTCGGGCCCCATTGGTAACGAAGGCTACGAAAATGCAGGTGGCAACGATGTACCAGCCATAGAATACCGGTTTCCGCTCTTTAGCGCCGCCGTCAGCCGTCATCATTACCGCCAGCCTTAGAGTTAAAAGGCAAGTATACACCCCGTTGCAAGAAGGTTAATGGGGATGCAAACCACAGGCAACGGGCGTACATGGATACCGGCTTTCACCGGTATGACGGGATGGGCTGGCAGGGACATTCCCGAACTCTGAACCGCCGGCGATTGCTTGTTACCCCTTCTATCTGGTTGCGATTGCCCTATAATTCAAAGACAGACCAAATCGGCAGCAGGAGAAGAAATATGAGCGCAGCAAAGACCATCTATGTCGGAATGCACGACGGAGTCTGTGCGGTTACGAGTAATGACGACGGCAAGACGTGGCAGCAGGGTCCGGTCACTTCCCTGCCCCATGCTGCGGCCAGACTGGCGGCCAGCCCGGTAAATTCCGGCCGGGCCTACCTGGCAGCCTACGAGGCGGGCGTCTACCGCACCGATGACGGTGGGAAGACCTGGACTCACCTGGACTCCTATCCTTCGGACTACGCCCACAGCGTGCTGGCCCACCCCACCGAAGGGGACACTCTCCTGGTGGGGAGCGAACCGGCCACGGTTTACCGCTCCGATGATGGCGGCGACACCTGGGCAGAGCTGGAAGGTTTCACCCGGGTGCCTGAATCGGTGGACTGGAGCTTTCACTCCCCCACCCGCGATTCCCACGTGCGGGACCTGCGAGTTGCCCCGGACGACCCCGACCGGTTGTATGCGGGGATTGAAGTAGGCGGGATGGTCCGTTCCGGCGACGGAGGCCGGAGCTGGCAGCAGCTACCGGGCCTGAACGACGACATTCATTGCGTGGCCCTAAGCGAGGACCGGCCAAGCAGAGTTTTCGTCGCCACCGCCAGGGCCCCCTACCGGTCCAGCGACGGGGGCAAGAGCTGGGAGTTGATAAACGACGGTCTCGATCGACGCTACACGCTTCACATCGCCCCGGCTCCCGACGACGCCAGCTTGGTGCTGGTAACCGTGTCGGAAAACGCCCGGCGGCTAAACCCCATGTTCTACCGCTCCACCAACGCCGGTGACAGTTGGCAACCGGTGGCGGATGTGGGCCAGGGCACCGAGCCTGCGGAGATGGTCGTTGCCTTTGAATGGGACCCGTCGGAACCCAACCGGGTTTACGCCGGCGCGGACGGGGGCCAACTTTACCAGAGCAGCGACCGGGGTGTTACCTGGGAGGAACTGCCGATACGCCTGCCATCGGTAGCGGTGGGAGCCCTGGCCGTAGGACGCGACTAGGGCAACGGCAGGACTGCTTACCTCAACGAGCAGGCCAATGGATCAAAAAGATATCGGGCTGCCGCCTGGCAGTCCGATAGTTGTTCCGGCTTATGTTCCTAATGTTTGCGCTGCCGGGATTTGTCGGACATTGGGTGTCGGTCCCCACCCCCGGCTCTTATTCCAAAGACAGCGGGAGAACGATCATACGCACTTCACCCTCGGTCTTGTTCGGCTACATTCCCTTCAGGCAGGTTTCGCAGTTGACGTAGAACTCGAACCGGTGCCCCACTATTTCCCCTGGAATCTGCTCACTTATTGCCCGCATCAGGTTTTCGATGTTGGTGGCGCGAAACTCGCCAACGTTGCCGCAACTGACACAAATCGTGTGGTGGTGGTGCTCAACGCTGGACAGGCTGTACCTGGGCGCTCCATCCAGCATGTTCAGCCGGCAGAGAACGCCGGCGTTCAACAGCAGCTTGACGGTGCGGAAGACAGTAGCCCGACCCACCTGGGGAAGTTCGTTGCTGATTTCCTCTGCGGTGAACCCTTCCTTTTTTCCTTCCAGCAACTCGATGATGGCCCGCCTGGGTGCGGTTGCGCGGTAACCCCTGTTTTCCAGGATGGACATTATTTCAGTGCGGGTAGTCAGTGGCGACGTCATTGCACCCTTCTCGCTGCCTGTAATGGATTTAGCCCCCGCGGGAATCCCTATAGCTGATATTAGCAACAGCAATTTCCACCGTCAACTGCCACGTTACACGAGGTCGTATACCAAGCCTGTTCTTCTGCTCCATTCCGTCCCGTACTTGTGAAAAGGCTTATGCGACCAGCTATCTTTATTTCAATGGGCCGATGTATGCAACAGCGACGGCGCTAGAATTATCATTTGATACGACCTGTCATTCGGTTTATAATTTGGTGAGACCACGGAAAGTGGACTGCTTTCCCTCAGTTGACGATCATTCTCGCCGTGTGGTTTCAGGTTCCTATTCATCACCGCCATCCGGCCCCGACCCGCCGGTAATGCCGGCGATTCTGTGGTTCCAGGAAGCCAGCCACACGAGCCTGGAGATCCGACTGTGAATTCCGAACCGGCTATAACCGCTACCGACGTAACCGTAGAGCGGGACGGCTTTCGCGCCCTGTTCAACGTTAACTTCCACATAGGGGCCGGTAACCTGGTGGGAGTGGTAGGCCCCAACGGCGCCGGAAAGAGCACCCTGTTCGACGCCATTGTGGGCGCTCTACCGCTGGCCAGGGGAACGGTGGAACTCCACGGTATCGACGGACGCCCGGGTGGCCTGGCCTACGTACCCCAGCGGGACAACATCAACCTGCGCTTCCCAGCCACCGTCCACGACGTGGTGATGATGGGCCGTTACTGCCACGTTGGCATGTTCCGCGGTGTGTCTCGAAGGGATAAGGAGATAGTCAGGTCCTGCCTGGAGCGGGTCGGCCTGTGGGAACGCCGAAAAGCCCTGATTGAAGAAAACTCGGGCGGACAGCGCCAGCGGGTGTTCATTGCCCGCGCCCTGGCCCAGGAGGCCAGCATCGTCCTGCTGGACGAGGCCTTCAGCGGCGTGGACGTGGGCGCCCAGGAGGGCATCATCCAGGTGCTCCAGTCCCTGCGGGACGAAGGCAAGGTTGTGATGCTGGCCACGCACGACCTTACCAACCTGGCGGAGCGCTTCGATCAGATCATCTGCATCAACCGCCACATTTGTGCCTATGGCCCGCCCGCGGAGGCCTTCACTCCCGAGGTGCTGGAGGAACTGTACGGTTCCCACGGCATGGTACTGGCCCATACCCACGCCGGCGGCGAGACCCACATCGAGACTCACATGGCCCATGATTGATTACCTCATCGGACCCTTCCAATACTCCTTCATGCTCCGGGCCCTGTTCGTGTCCGCCCTGGTGGGATTCCTGCTGCCGGTGGTAGGAGCTTACATCATCACCCGGGGACGGGCCTTCATGACCGACGCGCTGGCCCATTCGCTGGTGGCCCCGGTAGCAGTAGCTTCCCTGCTGGGCTTCACTTCCTACGTTACCGCCGTTCCAGGAGGCATCGCCATTGCCATGCTGATGGGCTTCCTGAGCCGCCAGACAGGTATAAGTGACGACACATCCATCGGCGTGGTATTCGCGGGGATGTTTGCCCTGGGCCTGATTATTCTCTCCATCAGCGTGGACGTGAACCCCGGGCGCGCGATAAACATCGAGGACTTGCTGTTGGGGCAGGTATTGGGGGTAACTCAGACCGATGTCCTGATATCCCTGGTCCTTACGGTGGTGGTGGCGGCGGGCATATTCCTGTTCCACCGGCACCTGGTGTACACAACCTTCGACCCGGTGGGCGCCCGGGTGGCGGGCATAAAGACTTCGCTGGTGGAGTACCTGCTGCTGGCCCTGCTAGCCGTGGTGATAGTTATTGGCCTGTCCGCCGCCGGAATTGTGCTGGTGATGGCCATGCTGGTCATACCCTCGGCCACCGCGTATCTGCTGGCCCGACGGTTCACCGGGGTAATTCTGCTGGGGGCGTTCCTCGGGGTGGTTTCGGCCGTGGCGGGACTGTACCTTTCCTTCTATGCCAACTGGCCATCGGGTCCGGCCATGGCGCTGGTGGCCTCGCTGATTTTCGGCGTAGCCACCGTGCACAAGCGGGCCTTTCCGGTGAAGGCTGATGAGTAGGGGAGGAGAACGAGAAGACAGCTATGCGGCTGCGCAGGCTGTATAAAGCATTAGTCTGCGGTTAGGCTTTTCTCCAAAATAAGAGCCTGTTCCTTGGAGACAGGTTTCTGCCGAGGAACCCCTCCAGGCTGGCGCGGTGCAGGACCGTTCTTGAACCGCCGCTGGCATCCTCGTCAATCAGTGTCGAAGGCACGTCCTCCCAGTCAAAGCCGCGACGCCCAAAGGCGTCCCGCTGTTCCAGCACGATGACCCGCTGTCCGTCGATGAGCCACCCGTTGGGGGCCTCGCCCTCCTTCTTCATCAGCGCTGAGGGCCTTAGCAGGTCGTTCAGACGGGCCCGGATTCGATCGTACCGCTTTTCCGCGTAACCCAGCCAGGTCTGGGCCTGGCTCCACTGGGGAGCGCCGCCAACCCCGCCGTACTCGGCCAGAATGCCGCTCAACACGCCTGAAGACAGGTGGAGCCAGTCCGTCGGCAGGCTGTCCTCCTTCAGGCGTTCCATGGTCTCAACCAGGTACTTCCGGTACAGGTGCCCGGTGAGGCCCTCCCGCACCCCCTGGATGCGGCTGTGCAGCCGCTGTCTCAGTTCTTCCTGATGGGGCGGCAGAGCGGTGGTCGTGTAGATCATCAGGCTTCGCTTGACTATTTCATCAGGGAAGGCTGTGGGTTCGGCGTTCATGGACAGGACGAACCCCGGGTATTCCTCTACGGGCGGGGGAAGCTCTTCTTTGATGATGTCCCGGCCGTGGTTGGAAAAAGCCCGCCGCCCAATGTCATCGAATACCACAGGAAATCGCTTGTAGGACTGCTGCAGCCCCCGAAGCTGGCTGGTCGTGAAACTCCGTTTGTCCACGGTGTTGACCTTCCCGAACATGGAAGTCATCAGGGTGTCCACCAGCGTCGTCTTCCCGCAGTTGGACTTGCCGAACACGATCGCGAAAGAGGGATAGCGGACCACATCCTCGCCAAGCAGCAGGGCCCTGGAGCGCAAGTCACAGATGAAGGGAGAAAAATAGAACCATGACCAGAGGATGAAATAGTCCCGCTGTAGGCGCGTAACGTCGCCCTCAAAGGCGCCTTCATAGTTGTTGAAATACTCGATCATCAGCCTTGCGTCGGCCGACACCTTGTCGGGCGCCCAATCTAGAGGGAACTCCTCGCCGGACAGGATTGCCTTCTCGTCGGCGCGGTTGACGGTAAAGTATCGGTTGTCCGACTCATCGGCGGATTTGACCAGCTTGATCCGGCTGATTTCCCGCTTTACCTCTGGCGTTATCCGCTGTGCCCCGTTTCGAAAGGGCGGCGCCGCGGCCGCCACGTGAGGACTGATGGCGGCTGCTACCCTCTCAATCCGTTCAACCTGGATGGGGAAACTGGTTACTCCCGCTTCGTCCGCCGGCCGATCAATGACCAGGGTAGATGTCTGGTCGGCGACGGCAGGCACCTCTTCTATTTCAATCTCCGCTGTGGTAATGCGCTCCGGTGGCAGGGGAATTTCATCGGAAGCGGAATCCCTGATGGACTGATACATGCGCGAATAGTGGGCCCAGGCCTCCGGATCATCGTCAAACTTGACCAGGGTTTCGGGCTGCACGCCCGAAAAGGCCCTTTCGGACAGGTTGGCCGAACCCACTACCACTCGATTACGACCGTCAACGCGGTTCTCCAGCAGGTAGAGCTTGGCGTGGGCAATCTGCTGGCGCAGGACCCGGAAGGCGGCCTTGCCGGCCTGGACCTGGGACAGAATGTAAGCGTGACGCCGGTCGGACAGGTTCATTATGGCGGCGCGGGTGTCTCCCACTGCAACCCGCTGGAAGGCAAGCACGTCCTTGATGTCCCGGAGAGTGGCCTCGCAGCCGAATACGCATTCAAAAGAATCGAATTCGAACTCGTCCAGCATCTTCACTATGGCGGGGATGCTGGCGGAGTAGGTCAGAACGCGCATGGTATCGAAGCCCCGGAACAGTTCCCACTGGAACCTGGACTCGTCAACAAAACGGGCTTCCACGACCCTAAGTCCTGAACCGTCGTCCAGCGCAAACCCGGCTTGAGCCTGGCCCTCGCCGTTCTTTCCCAGCGTGTTTCCGAACAAGTCCTGCATCATAAACCCTTGAAATTACATCCCCTTCGACTCTGCGGCCGAAGGGGATAAATTGTACCAAGTCACGGAACCCATCAATCTGGCTAAACCTGCCGCAGCAACTCTTCCTGCAGGCGGTCTATGTCGAAGGACTCGCTGGTTTCGGCTACGCGGGCGTCGCCCTCGCGCACCATCTGCTCGGCCAGGGTTTCCTCCGGCCTCTCGGGCAGTTCCTCTTCCCGGGCGCGGCGGCGCTGCACATCGCGGTTGTGCTCCACGAAGAGGCGGCGCATGGCCACCACCACCGAGTCGGTGGAAGACAGGTACTCGGGGAAGTCGTACTGCACGTACTTCTCCGCGTCGTAGTCCTGGTTGCGGAAGTTAAAGTTAAGCTCCCAGTTGCGATATGGCCACGACACGGAACTCCACAGGCGGCGCAGGGCGTTGGGCTTCTTGCTGTAGCGTTCCACGTTCAGGTACACCATGCGAGTCAGGCCTTCTTCAACAGGCACGGCCCAGCGGGTGCTGCGGAAGAAGGCGTTGTTGCCGCCGGTGCGGGACATGCCGGGCAGACGGGTACCGTTCCATTCGTTGACACCGTTGGTGTCGGCCTGAGGCGGGCGGAGGCGACCCGGGGCCTGGCCGGTCTTGCGGGCCTTGCGGTCGAAAATCCAGGTCCACATCAGCCGCCACTTGGACTTGGGCCACACGCCGTCCACACCGGGGTAGTACATCTGGTAGGGAATGTTGCCTTCATCGTCGTAGTAGTACCGCTCAACGCTGGACTTGCCCCGGCCCGGCTGGTAGTGGACGTTCTTGTTGTTGACCAGGTTGACCCGATAGCCCAGGGGGGTTCGGGGTCGGCCTCCCAGGCGGCTTTTCAGGATGCGTATGGCGTTGCGATGGACCATGAAGGCGTTGTGGGCGTCCATGGTGTTTTCCAGCACCAGCACCCAGTTGCAGTCGAACATGGAGAACACGGGACGGTGGATGTTGTGTTCCTCGAACATTTCCGGCGGGATGTCCTCCTGGGGATCCACCGGCTCGCCGTCGCCCATCCACACAAAGACCAGGCCCTTGATGGTAACGGTGGGGAACTTGCGGGCCTTCATTCCCGGGGCGCCCACCATCTTGGATTCGGGGCCTTCGGTCAGGAAGGCGACGCAATTGCCGTCGCCGTCGAAGGTGGCGCCGTGGTAGGGACAGGTTACGAAGCCGGGGAAGTAGCAGCGGCCCATGGAGAGGTACACCGAGCGATGGGGACACCAGTCCAGCAGGGCCTGGACTTCGTCGTTCTGGTCGCGGAAGAAGACCACGTCGGTCCCCAGCATCCGCAACATCTCGGGCTGGCCCTTCTTCACGTCCTTGTCGGGCACGGCCGGATACCAGTATTCCCGAAAGCCCAGGGGCGGCATACGACTGCGGCGATCATCGGGGTCTTCGGGTACCCGGAAGGGCGGCGTCTGGTCAAAGCCTTGGGTGCCGCGGCGCATGTGTTTATAGCCACCCGGGTAACCGGAAAGGGGTTTCAAAAGCAGCTTCTTCAAGCCCATGTTACTGCCTCCGATACAGATAGGGTTCCGTATGGGGTTTCAGGCCGGCTGGGGCCAATTCGCAGGTTTTCACGGATTATAGCACGGAAGACGGCGAATCCCGCGGAGGCCCGGTGCCTTCGCTGGCATTCTTCATTAATCCACCTGGAACGGGCAGGGCGCGTTTGAGGACCGCCTCCAAACAGGTCCGTAATGGAATGGGCAGACAAAGCTACCCATGAAATTGCCACCGGCGCGTAACGGATGCTTGCTTTGGCGTGGGCCTGGTGGTAAAAGGAGTTCCAAAGGGCTGGACAGAACAAAAGCGGCAGGGAGGTTTAGCATGGCACGACTGGAAGGAAAAGTGGCGCTTATCACGGGGGCCACCGGCGGCATCGGCCGAGCGGCATCGAGGCTCTTTGCGGAAGAGGGAGCCCGAGTGGCGCTGGTGGACCTGGACGAAGGGGCGCTGCGGGAACTGGCTGCCGAAATTGGCGAGGAACGGGCCAGCTACTCCGCCGCCGACGTTACCCAGCCCGACCAGACCCAGGCCTACATCGACGCCGCGGTGAACCGCTGGGGCGGCATTGATGTTTTGCTGGCCAACGCGGGCATAGAAGGAACCCTGGCCACCATACCGGAGTACCCTGTCGACATGTTCGACCGGGTAATGGCGGTCAACGTGCGGGGCGTTTGGCTGGGCATCAAGTACGCCGTGCCGGCCATGCGGGAACGGGGCGGTGGCAGCATAGTCATCACCTCATCCACTGCCGGTATCGGGGGCGCGGCGGAAATGTCCGCCTACAACACCAGCAAGCATGCCGTCATCGGAATGATGCGCTGCGCGGCCCTGGAGTGCGCGCCTCACGGCATCCGGGTTAACACCGTCAATCCTGCGCCCATTGAGACCCGCATGATGCGCTCCATCGAAGAGCAGCGGACCGCGGCCCTGGATGACGCCGACGTTACCCTGGAGACAATGAAACGGGCCTACGCCGAGCGCATACCCCTGCGCCGCTACGGCAACCCGGAAGAGGTGGCCCGGATGATGCTCTTCCTGTCGAGCGACGACAGCACCTTCTGTACCGGCGGCGTGTACATGGTGGACGGCGGGCGGTCCGCCGGCAGCAGGTAGCCTTGCACCCAAAGAACTTTGACCGCTCCTCTGGAGGTGGCCTGCCTTGCGCATCCTGGTGATCGGGGCCAGCGGGTTTATTGGCCGTTACCTGGTGGAGCGATTGGGCGCACCCAGCGGCCCACGAATATATTGCACCTTCCGGTCAGGTTATTCCGGGGACGACCGCAACCACTGGTACCGGGTCGAATTGACGGATGCGGTGGCAGTGGACAAGGTGTTCAGCATGATTCGCCCCGAACTGGTGATCCACCTGGCCGCCATGGCCGACGTTGCCGAATGCGAACGCGACAAGGCGGCGGCGACCGCAATCAACGTGGGAGCCACTTCGGAGATAGCCAAGCTGTGCCGGTCCAGCGGCGCGCGCCTGTTGTTCGTTTCCACAGAGTACGTGTTTGACGGCAGGCGAGGTTTCTACAACGAGGATGACCTGCCCAACCCCACTACCCATTACGGCCGCACCAAGCAGGCAGCGGAACAGGCAACTGCCGGACTGGGCGACCTGGGCGCCGTCCTACGCACCAGCATTGTGTACGGGTGGCCGGCGCCGGGACGGCGGAACTTCGTCCCGGCGCTGGTGGAACTGCTACAAAGGGGCGAGACCTGGCACGGCAGCGCCGGAGCGATGCGAAGCCCGGTTTACGTGGAACACCTGGTGGAGGGGATAGCAAGGCTGGCGGATGAGTTTCAGCCTGGCATTCACCATGTGGCCGGGCGGGACTGCGTCAGCATGTACTACTTTGCGCTGGCAGTGGCTGCGGAATTTGGGCTGGACCAGGGGCTGGCGCTGCCGTCGGAGGGTGGCCCCGGCAGCCACGAAAGGCTGGGTTTGGACTGCCACGGGACCATGCGGCGGCTGGGGCTGGAACACCATGGCCTGGCGGCAGGGCTGGCGGCGATGCGAGCGAGTCCACTCAACCCGAACGCGTGAATCACCTCGCCGCCTCCGGCACACCTTACTTCAGCTTGCGGATTCCCCGGAGCGACGTTACGGGAGGTACTTGTCCTCCATTTCGCGGATGCGCTGCGCCCCCAGGATGCCGCCATTAGTGGCCACGCCCCAGCGGCTCTGGGCGGCGGTGGCAAGGAATTGGTCGATGGCCTCAGTGCCGCGCTCCTGGAAGTCATGCAGAAAGTCCCAGGAAGCCTGAAGGCCGGCCATGGTGGTCAGAGCCGGGTACCAGGCAGCGGAGGCTCCCGCCTCCTGCAGTTCCTGCAAGGTTGGATGGGTCTGGCTGCCGTGGGTGAAGAGAGGCAGCACCGGGCCGGGGATTCGGCGGATGGCCTCCACGTTCTCCTCCCAGGACTGGACGGCGGGGCAGATAACGTCGGCATTGGACTGGCTCTTGTAGGCCAGACAGCGCTCCATAACGCCCTCGAAGGTGGCGCCGGGGACGCCGCCAAAGTCGCACCGGGCAACTATGACGAAGTCGGGGTCGAACTCCATCTTAACGTCCATGGCAGCTCGGAGTTTGCCTACCATCTCCTCGATGGAAACACAGCGACGGCGGGGACCGGACTTGGGCGGGTAGGTCTGGTCTTCCAGGTGGGCGCCAGCAATGCCGGCCCGGATGTATTCCTTGACGGTATCGTAAACCTGGATGGCGTCGCCGTAGCCGGTGTCCATGTCGCAGAAGACAGGGATATCGACAGTGTTGACGATGCGCCGGGCATTGTCCACCATGTCCCGCATGCTGGTGCCGCCCTCGGTGAGGCCCATGAGCTGAGCCGAAGTGTTGCCGCCGGACATATAGAACGCTTCGTAGCCCGCCACCTCCGCCATCCTGGCGCCCATGGCGTTCATTCCGCCGGCCAGGACAAATATTTCGGGGCGTTCAAACAACTCCTTGAGCCTGGTGGTCATGCGTTTGTTTTCTGGCATTTGTTCATCTCCTTTTCAGGTGCAATAGTAACATCGAGCTTGGAAGGGTAGCCCGTGGGCAAGGTGTCTGCTATTCGGGGGCTCAGGGCAATCGCATTTAATCATGGACCAGGGGCAAGGTGAGAAATTCTTGATTTCCGTCCCATTCCGTCTCATTTTGTCCCAATTTTGCCTTCAGCACCGGCCTGGGCAGACACCCTGGTCTGCCCCTACGCCCTCAACCCCGGACCCTGGCTCCCAGCACCAGGGGCGATTGTGTTCTCAATTGTGGCGGTGGGTTATGCCGGGTGGCAAGGGGGAAAAGTCAGAGGCCCGGTAAGCAGGGCAATGGGAGGAAGGCACTGCCGCCTCTTTGCTAATTGCCGCGGAGGCAGGAACAACGGGCATTCCCCGAACCTTAATGCGATTGCCCTGTTCGGGGGATGGGTATCAACGGCGCCCAATTGCCCTATAGTATATCCCCGAACTCAGACACAGGAGACAGCTTTGCCGGTTGACGACCAAACATTCAATGGGATGTCCAACGAAGCGGTAGCCAGGGCAACGGGCCGGAACTGGGACGCCTGGCTGCGATTCCTGGACGACCTGGGCGCGCAGGAATCGGACCACAAGGAGATTGTCGCCCTCCTGGCCGGGCCGGGCGGGCTGGACAACGGCTGGTGGCAGCAGTCAGTGGCCATCGGCTACGAACAGGCCCGTGGGCTGCGGGTGGTGGGCCAGACCTCCGCGGGCGGCTACCAGATCGGCGTGCAGAGGACACTGCCGTTGCCGGCGGAGACATGCTGGAACCTGGTGATGGGGGAGCCGGGGCGGGCAATCTGGTTAGGGATAGTAGACAACCTGCTGCTTCAACAGGGAGAGCAGTACCAGACCCGCGAGGGCCAGTGGGGTGAAGTCCGGTCGGTATTGGCTGGCCAGAGGGTCAGGCTGACATGGCACAGTCCGGAACTGGCGGGGCCATCCACTTTGCAGGTTACAATCACGCCCTCGGGCGACAAGTCCTCAGTCAGGTTTCACCAGGAGCGGCTGTCCAGCCTGGAGGAGCGGGAACAAATGCGGGAACGCTGGCGAAAGGCGCTGGACGGATTGTCCGAACTGGCGGGCCGCTAAGGAACCAACCCAAGCAGTCAATCCATCAAGGCCCCTCTATAGGCAGGTTGGGGTAGGACTGGGACGTCGGGAAGGGACGGGCGGGGTCAACGC
Source organism: Chloroflexota bacterium (assembly GCA_028874075.1). Lineage (GTDB taxonomy): Bacteria > Chloroflexota > Dehalococcoidia > Lucifugimonadales > UBA3495 > Bin22. The sequence continues at coordinate 19,345 of JAPPLU010000061.1, read as the reverse complement.
GGCGCAACTGGTAGGCTTCCGATGCCATGATTTCTTCCACGTGATTGGGGAAGTCTTCAAAGCGGTCGGCGAAGGCGCGGATGAGGCGACCGGACATGACCCCGCAATCGTCGCTGCCCAGGAAGACGGCCAGTTCCGCCGCTCGCTCGATGGAAGCGCCCTGGCCGGAGGTTACCTGGACTCCCCGCTCATATGTGGCAATGTCCCCGATAGCCAGGGACAGATCCCGGGTCTCCTCCCACATCCTGGTGTGGATTGAGCCGGGGCTAATGGCGTTTACTGTGATGGGCGTGTCCTTGAGTTCCAGGGCGAGGTTTTCCGTGAAGTTGACTATGGCGGTCTTGGCGGCGTCATAGGCGGTGGTGTTAGGGCCGCCGACTCCGGACATGTTGACTATCCTGCCGCGCCCTCGTTCCAGCATGTGGGGCAGGACAGCATGGCAGCCGTAGAATACGCCCATCAGGTGGATGGCAATGGTGCGGGCCCAGTCTTCCGGATCGCTGTCCCAGACCGTATTGACCGGTCCGATGTTACCGGCGTTGTTCACCAGCACATCTATGGCGCCGTAATGGGCCAGCGCCCGGTCAACGGCCAGGTCAACCTGGTCTCTGACGGACACGTCGGCAAGCAGGGTAATGGCTTCGGCGGCCTGTTCGTCCCTGACCATTGCCGCAGTGTCCTCCAGTTCGGCAGCGGTGCGGGAGACCAGGGCCAGCCTGGCCCCTTCGGCGGCGCAGGCCCGGGCAATGGCCCGGCCTATGCCTCGGCCTCCCCCAGTGATGAGGACGACCCTTCCCTCCAGTCTCCTGGAATCAGCCATTGATCTTCCTCCTGGAAATCCCGCCGGAATGCAGGGATGATAGAATTGGGACTCATTCTACACCCGCAATTCTCAATCCCATTGCACACGGAGATGAAAGATGACGGACGCTAACCAGGTGGTTGCTTTCACCAGCATGGCTGAGGGAACCAGGGAGGACTACGAGCTTCTGGAACGGCTGGAGGCCGATTTCGCCCGGGGCACAGCGGACCGGGTGCTGGCCATGCTGCAAGACCTGTCGGGCTCGCTATCGGGCTACCAAATCGACCGGCTGGAACATTCCCTGCAGTCTGCCACCCGGGCCTACCGGGAAGGAGCCGAGGAGGAGATGGTGGTGGCCGCCCTGCTGCACGATATCGGGGATATGATCGCCCCCTACAACCACAGCGAGATGGCGGCGGCAGTGCTACGCCCCTACGTGTCGGAGCGGACCTACTGGATTGTGCTGCACCACGGCCTGTTCCAGAGCTATTACTACGCCCACCACTCTGGCGGAGACCGCAACGCCCGGGACGCATATCGCGACCACCCGTGGTACCAGGACACAGTGGACTTTTGCCACCGCTGGGACCAGTCTTCGTTCGACCCGAATTACGACTCCCTGCCGCTGGACTTCTTTGAGCCCATGGTGCGGCGCATTTTTGACCGGCCTCCTTTCCAGAACGGCAGGGGGTAGTAAGATGTGAGGCTACTACCGGCGCCGGCGCCGGCGGCGCAATGACCGGCGGGACCTGGTGGACGGATCGTTGTCGTCAGGAGTTTCTGCGTCGGGTCGGGCCACCGGCGGGTTAAGTATACGGCGGCGGTTTATGATCCAGTGGGCCTGGGTTATGACGGTAAACAGCAGGCCGGGGGCGACAATGGCCACGGTGCTGAGGGCCACGGTGCCGCCCACCTGCAGACGCACGAAGGCAAGGTAGCCGCCGATGATCAGCCAGGCCCAGGCCAGGGCGCCCACGACCAGACCATTGTGCCACGGGGAGCGGATTATCAGGACCGGCCACAAGGGCCAGAAGACAATCATTGGGTGAAGGAACCAGTACTGGTAGTACCAGGGCCTCAGTTCATCGGGAGGGACCGGGGATGGTCCCTCCTCTTTTTCTGGCTGGGCTGGCAGGGGTTCCCGGTTTTCCTGGCTCATTGAGAGATGCGAGGGTGCGGCCCGGTCAGTTGCGGGCCAGCAGCAGGTGGAACTCCAAGGGTTCCAGGTCCCGCCGCTCCCGGATGGAGGCCACGGCGTATTCCACGCCCATGCGGGCAAATCCCGAATAGCGGTAGATGTTAGCCCCCAGGTAAACCTGGGGAACCTCCCGATCAAGGTCAACGTGGAGCCGGTTAACGTCTTCCACATCCACCCGCAGTTCGATGGCGCCTTCGGTAAGGCGTTCGATCTTCTGACGGATCCGCCGGATAAATTCGTCGTTGTCCATTTCTGCCATGACCGGCCCCTGCTACTCGGCCAGGGGAACGGCCAGGGATACCCGGAATTCGTCGCCGATGCTGCGGGCAATGTGCCCGTGGCCGGTTACGTCCTCGGCGATGAGCACGTCGCCGGGGTTCAGGCGGCGGACGGTACCGTCGGCCGTTTCAAACTCGGCAATGCCGGCCAGGTTCATCACGTACTGGCGGCGGGGCGCTGTATGGTAGTCGGAGAAGCTGGGAGAGGGTCGGGCGTTGAGGGTAATGTCGCCGGTCCCTACCCGATTGACTATTTCGGCGAACTGTTCAACGGTCAGGTCCTCGAAGTGGGACTCGCCGTCGTCGCCGGCGTAAACCCGTACTATCTGCATGGCGTAAGCCTCCGGTAAAGGGTAGAGTGGGGTACCGTTTGCCTATCCTATCACAAAAGCGAGGCGGGAAAGGGTCGGAACAGGCCGCTGAGTAGGGCGATCGCATTTGGAAGATTGACCTGAATTGTCGTTCCATCCAGGGGCCATATTTGGTTCTACACAAATGAATGTTTCCTTCCGGCGCTTAGTACCAGGCAGACCGATTTCGCGATTAAAGCCGGCGCCGTTACTCGATTTCAGGGACAGAAATGGCATTGCGGCGGACGCATTCTAAACGGTATTGGCGCTATCGTTTTACCTTGCCGCGGAATCTGAACGGGAGAGAGATTTAATTTTTCCTTCCATTTTCGCCCAGATCCGGTCATTCCGAATCTGGGGACTGGGCCCTGACGGTTGGGAGTGGCTGCCCCGTGGAAGGATTTTACGTCTCCATTGCACCTGGTTCATGACCTGGAGAAGTGCGGGCCAAAGGGGTACAGGGTTTGCCAGTTATCAGGGTAAGGAAGCGTCAGGCGGGCGGGCAAGGGGCAAGTGTCAGCATTCTGCAAGGGGAAAAGGGAGAGGACGAGCTTATTGCGTCTCCTCCGAGAGCCGTGAGGGAGGCGCCGTCCGGCGCATGCCCTTCCGCTATATTCGGGAAGGGGGTTTTGAGCTTGCCGAAGCTCCGGAAGCTTCCTTTTCCGAACCAGGGGAAGAGGTCCAGAGGCTTCGGCTTCGCTGCAGGTGATTTCGAACCTTTTGTCTACTTGCCGTCCTTGATGTGGTCGGCGATTTTTTCGCCGATGGCCAGGGTGGTTACGTTGGTGTTGGCGCGGATGCAGTCGGGCATTATGGAAGCGTCCACAATGCGCAGACCTTCCAGGCCATACACCTTGCCGTACTGGTCCACCACTGCCATGGGGTCGTCGGCGGTGCCCATCTTGCAGGTGCAGGAAATGTGCTGGGAGGTGGTAACCTCTCGCCGCATCCAGGCGTCCAGGGCCTCGTCGGATTCCAGGTCGGCGTCGGTGGGGGATACCCGCTCCTGAATAATGTCCCTGAAGGCGTCGTCGTTGCCCAGGTCAACGCAGATACGGACGGATTCCCGCAAGCGCCGGACATCGAAGTCGTCAGTCAAGTAATTGTAGTCCAAGATGGGTTGGTCCGACGGGTCCGCCGAGGCCAGGCGAAGTTCCCCGGCGCCCACCGCCAGGTAGATACCGGTGGTCATGCGGATGCCCAGGGGAACCATGCGGTTGCCGCCCAGGTTGACCCGCTCGGTGGCGAAGGACTGCATGGTTATCTTCATGTCGTTGCGCAGGTCCGAGTTGTCGGCGGTGTAGCGCAGGGTCAGCTGGGCCCGGGGCTTCAGGCCGTCGAGCTCAAAACCCTCTTTGGTGCGCCACGTTACCCATACTGCCGGATGGTCCCGCAGGTTCTGGCCCACACCGGGCTTGTCCAGCACCACTGGAATGCCCAGTTCGTTGAGGTGGGCGGCAGGCCCCACGCCAGAGAGCAGCATTATCTGGGGCGACCCGATGGCCCCGGCGGACAGGATAATCTCCTCGCCCTCCACCGTGAAGGTCTCGCCGCCGCTCTCCAGCTGCACGCCGGTGGCCCGGTTGCCGTCGAAGACCAGACGGTGGACCAGGCAGTTGGGGCGGATGGTCAGGTTCAGGCGGTGGCGGGCCTGGTCCAGGTAGCCCATGGCGGTACTGATGCGAATGCCGTTGGGGTTGTTCAGCGGTGTGGGCCCAACGCCCCAAGTGTCGGGGTGGTTGTGATCGGGACAGTCGGGATAGCCGGCAGCGCGGGCAGCGGTGTAGAAAGCCTCCTGGGCCGGCATCCAGTCCTCCTGCTTGAAGCGGTGCATGACTATGGGGCCATCCCCGCCGTGGAAGTCGTCGCCGCCGTAGTCAGTGTCCGTCTCAATCTTCCGGAAGTAGGGCAGCAGGTTGGTGAAGGTCCACTCGTTGTTGCCGAAGGAAGCCCAGGTGTCGTAGTCCTCGGGCACGCCGCGCAGGAAGACCTGGCCGTTGATAGCACTGGAACCGCCGGTAACCTTGCCCCTGGGCACCATCATTGGGGGCGCATCGTCGGTGGCCTTCCCGGTAAACTGCCAGTTGTGGTCGCTGGTCATCACGTCGGCCTCGGTGGCGTAGCCGAACTTGACCTCCTCGGGCAGGTCCTCGAAGTTGGGATAGTCGGCCCCGGCCTCGAGCAGCAGCACCGACTTCGAGGGGTCTTCGGTCAGGCGGGTTGCCAGGATGGCCCCGGCGGAACCGGCGCCGATTATTACGTAGTCATACTTCATTGGCCAACCTCCAGGTACGAATATGCGAAATCATTCTCGGGGATGGGGGTAGCGTAATGGGCGTCCGGGGTGGTGTCAATGACGAATTTGGATGAGCCAAGGGTTGCTGCGCGCCGGATGTTTGCAGCGGCGGTTCACACGCTAGGACAGCGAGGTATGCGGGAGCCGCCGGGGCCACGCTCCCGTACATTGGTTACCGATGTAGCTGCAAGCCTGGCCTGTGCAGCGATTTTCGTTTCAGTAACCCCCAAGACTTTTCGAAGGAGCCTGGTGGAATTTCCCGGCCAGGGCAAATTCCATTCTTATCGCATTTCTCAAAAAATGAACAAAAGTGATTATTTCCAAAATTTGTCAAAAAAAGCGGCCAAGTTCCGTTGACACTTTCTTCCGCTTGTTGTTACCGTCAGTCCAGTGATTGTGGTGAGGGGTTTGTGGGAGGATCACATCTCCGTATCACTCTACAAAACCGCCGTTCGGGGCTTCTGCAGAGTCCCGCATCGGTCTCTGAAGGCTCTCCCAGGGCTCCCAAGAGTTGGGGGAGAAGCCGATCAATATTCGGAACGGGGCAGAGTTGGGTTGGGTATCCGAAACCAGGGCTAAACCGGCTTACCGTCATTCCCCCAGCGTTGAACCAGGCGGCACCGGTAACTCCGCTTTGTTGTCCCCGTAACCAGGACAGAGAACGAGGCGTCCCAACGGGAGATTATGGTTTCTCTGTCGGCACACAGGCTAGGAATTTCCGGTCTGGCGACAACTCCTTTCTATTCCATGCGTCGGTCCGGGGCCCGGTAGGTCAGCGATGACAGATCAGGCAGAAGGAGCACCGGTTCCTTTCCACCTTCCCGTGTTGTTGACGGAGGTTATGGGTCAGTTGGGAGTGCGCCCGGAAGGTGTGTTTGTGGATGCTACGGTGGGGGATGGAGGGCACGCGTTGTCCCTCCTCCGAGCGTCCTCCCCGCGTGGGAGAGTGTGTGGTATCGACCTGGACCCTCGTTCTTTAGTCCGAGCTGAACAGCGCCTGGCTACTTTTGGATCGCGATTTACCCCAGTGCTGGGCAGCTATGCCGAGATGGTGTCCCTGATCCAAGGGATTTGGGGTGCGGAGGCAAGGGCAGACGGGGTTCTGCTGGACCTGGGGATATCATCCCGGCAAGTAGACGCCACCGGATTTGGTTTCAGCTTCCAGCAGGATGAACCGCTGGATATGCGTTTTAATCCGGAGGCGGACATCCCGACGGCAGCCGACATAGTCAACTCCTGGTCAGAAATCCAACTGGCGGCCGTTATCAGGGAGTATGGTGAGGAACCCCGGGCCAGGAGTATTGCCGCAGCCATTATCAGGGGAAGGCCTGTCCGAACTACCGCCCAACTGGCGAGGGTGGTGACGGAAGTGACGGGGCGGAGGATAGGACGAAACCCGAGGGGCGGCGGCAGAAGGCCCAACAGGATTCATCCCGCCACTCGCACCTTCCAGGCCCTGCGCATAACGGTAAACGATGAGCTGAACACACTGAGCGCGGGACTGGAGGGGGCGGTGGAATTGCTGGCCCCAGGCGGCCGGTTAGCGGTAATCAGCTACCACAGCCTGGAGGACCGACTGGTAAAGGGGTTGATGGCCAGGGAGGCGGCGCAGTGCATCTGTCCGCCGAGGCTGCCGGTCTGCGTTTGCGGGCACCAGCCCAGGCTGAGCCTGGTGAACCGACGGGTTATCCGGCCCGGCGCCGAAGAGGTGGCAGCCAATCCCAGAAGCCGAAGCGCCCGTCTGCGGGTGGCCCAGCGGCTGGCCGAGTAGGGTGGTACGGAGAACAAATGCCTGGCCCGCGACCGGGTGTCCGGTGGTGGAGACCAAGGATTCGATTTAAGACTCTGGTTATCGAAGGACGGTACATCTTGGCGAAAGAGACTTTCTATACTGCAGTGGATATTGGCAGCAGCAAGGTTGTCACCGTCGTGGCCCGGGTGGGAAGCGAAGGCGAGCTGAAGGTGCTGGGCACCGGCATCGCCCCGTCCCACGGAATGCAGAAGGGCTGTATCGACAACATTGAAGAGGTTAAAGAGGCGGTACGCGGCTCCATTGAGGAGGCCCAGCGTTACGTTGGCAAGGGATACAGTCCCAGCGCCTACGTGGTGGTCAGCGGCGGCCATATCCACAGCAGCAACGTCAGGGATGTGATGGAACATCCCACCGACCTGGGGAGCATAACTTCCAGCGACATGCACCGGTTCATCCAGTCTTCCTTCCCCACCCTGGGCGAGGGGCAAGAAATATTACACATTATTCCCATCGGATACGCGGTGGATGGACTTTCCGGTGTACGCAATCCCATAGGCTTGCACGCCAACCAGGTCGAACTGGAAGCCCACGTTGCCGCAGGCGACGCCACCATTCTCAAGAACACGGTCAACGCGGTGGAATCTTGCCGGATGCCGGTCAACAGCCTGGTGCTGCAGTCCCTGGCTTCCGCGGAGGCCACGGTAACGGGCGACGAGCGGGAGCTGGGCGTACTTTTCATCGACATAGGCAGCGGGACCACGGACGTTACGGTATTTCAATACGGCAGTCCCTGGCTTTCCATGGTACTGCCGGTGGGCGGCAGCCAGTTGACCCGGGACCTGGCCGTGTCGGAGCGCATTCCCTTCCACGTTGCGGAAGAGGCGAAGATCAAGCGGGGGAACGTGCTGCCAGAATTGGTGGACCCCAATGAAGAAGTGATCCTGTCCGGAGGGCAGGGGCAAGACCAGAAACTGGTCAGGCGGCAGCACCTTTGCGAGCCCCTTAACGCCCGAGTGTACGAGATTCTCCAGATGATCGTGCAGGGAATGGCCCAGGCCGGCATCAACCGCCTGCCCGACGGCGGCGTGGTGTTCACCGGCGGCAGCGCGGAGATTGCCGGTCTTCAAGAGTTCACGGAGAGTGTGCTGGGAGCACCGGTCCGCATCGCCTACCCCACCGGGGTGGCGGGACTGCCGACCCAACTGCGCAAGCCGGGCTTTTCCGCGGTGGTAGGCACCCTGCTGTGGGGCATCAGGCACCAGGGAGAGGGGCGCACCTACCGGGCCCCGGAGAATTCAACCAAGGGTTACAAGTCTCTGCTCAGCATTTTCAAGCGCTCCCGGGAGAAAACTGCCCGTTAAGCGACCGTTGAGAGGGATAAGTTCCGACCGGACCAGGCCAGGTTTAGGTAAAGAGGAAGCAAACAGGGCCGGATACCCGGAAGGAAGGCGGAGTTTTAAAGTTCTTTACCACTCGGATTACGGAGGAAAGTGATATGGTATTCGGAAGCTCAGCATCCTGGGAACCCGGCAGAGACGATCACGACAGCTACAATTCGATGCCGGAAATCGCCCGGGGAGTACCCCTGATCAAGGTCCTGGGCGTGGGCGGCGGCGGCAGCAACGCTGTCAGCCGTATGTACAAGGACAAGCTGCCCGTGGTGGAATACTACGCCCTGAACACTGACGCCCAGCACCTGTTCCGCTGCGACGTCTCCCACCGCATAGCTTTGGGCCAGAACCTGACCCGCGGTCTCGGGTCGGGCGCCCAGCCCGAACTGGGCCGGCAGGCGGCGGAGGAGTCCCGCGCCGAAATTGAAAAAGCGGTGGACGGCGCCGACATGGTCTTCGTGGCCGTGGGAATGGGCGGCGGCACCGGCACCGGCGCAGCGCCGGTAGTGTGCCAGATCGCCCAGGAAGCAGGCGCCCTGACCGTGGCGGTGGTCAGCAGGCCCTTCTCCTTTGAGGCCGCGGCCCGCCGCAAGAACGCCGACGAGGGCATCGAACGGCTCAAGGACCACGCCGACACAGTCATCGTCATCCCCAACGACCGCCTGCTGGAGTTGAACCACGAGAAGGACCAGACCTTCACCTGGGAGGACGCCCTGAAGATGGCCGACTCCGTCCTGCACCAGGGCGTGCAGGCCATCGCCGAGGTGATAACGGTACCCGGCGAAATCAACGTGGACTTCGCCGACGTGAAGACCATCCTCAGCAACGCCGGTCCGGCCTGGCTGGCCATTGGCCGAGGCAAGGGCGAAAAGCGGGCCGTTGACGCGGCCAAGATGGCCACCCGCAGTCCGCTGCTGGACATTGCGATGGACGGGGCCAAGCGAATCCTGTTTGTCATCACCGGCGGGACAAACCTGTCGCTGCAGGAAGTACAGGACGCCGCCGCCGTGCTGGAAGAGATGTCTGATCCGGAGGCCAACATCATTTTCGGCACCAGCCGCGACCCGCGCCTGGAAGACGAGGTGAAGATGACCATGGTGGCCGCCGCCTTCCCGGTGCTGCAGGACAACCAGCGCCAGCGGGAAGCCGAACTGCAGCAGCTTTTGCAGGACATTCCCCAGGACAGCATGGACGATCTGGACGTGCCCAGCTTTCTGCGGCGCCAGTCCGGCGGAAGCCGGCGCGGCTTTTTTCGATAATCCGGAGGCCGGCGAAGGTTCCGCCGGCCATACCCCGGGCCACACCAGGGACTTTGACGGGTTGTCCCGTCGCCGGGAAGGCCGGCAGGGTGGATGGTCCAAGTTCTGGCGAAGGGGAAAGTCCTGAGAGACCAGGGAAACTGAGAGAAACCGGCAAGCTTTCCCCTTGCCGCCACTGATAGAAAACTGATAACTTTAGGTCAACTTCCTTATTAGAGGAATATTCTCGGAGGCTCCTAGCAGTAGTACATTTTATTTAGTATCGCTGACCACTTGAGCGCCGGGAACCTGCTTTGAGGCCGATCCGATTTTCGGGTCGGCCTTCTTCTTTATCTGCGCCGGCACCGGTGCCGGCTTATGCCATCTTCCGGTATCCCCCATTTTCCGCGTGGAACGGCTTTATCCTTTCGGTAACGCCGGAGTTCCTACATTCCCCACTAATTCCCTGGGCAGGCCTGGCAAGTCGCCCGTCCAGCGGTGAGGGCGGAGTTTTTGCACGTTATGTCAGGTTGGCCGACCCGTGCGGATCGGGCTAATTCCTGTCAACCCATCTTGCTCTTGAGCCCCTGAAAAAAACGTGAAAACTCGCAATTTCCGATTTTGGGAGGGTCAAAAAGCCTTGACTGCACTTTCCAGGGCCATATAGAATCCTGCCTACCAAAAGAAGCGAGTTGGACTACCATTTATGGTAGTGGACAGAGGAAGCAGTACAAGATAAAGTATTTCTAAAACTTATCTTAAAAAAGTTTTAGAAACTGGAAAGGGAAATGCGGTGCCCCTATTGTGGTTTCTTCGATTCCAGGGTCACGGATTCCAGGAACGTGGAGAACGGCATACGGCGCCGCCGGGAATGCCTGGAATGCCAGCGGCGGTACACGACTTACGAGCGTATCCATACGACGGCCCTGATGGTCATCAAGCGGGACAACCGCCGGGAGGAGTTTGACCGGGACAAGCTGGCCAGCGGGATTCGCAAGGCATGCGCCAAGCGGCCCATTCCAGCCCACGCCATTGAAGACCTGGTGGAAGACATCGAGGGCGACCTCCAGGGTCAGACCGAGGTAGCCGCCAGCCAGATCGGTGAGGCGGTAATGGAAAAACTGAAGGGACTGGACCGGGTGGCCTACATCCGCTGGGCCAGTGTCTACAGGGATTTCCAGGACATCGACAGTTTCGAGGAGGCAGTCAAAGACTTGCGCGAGGGGGGCGGTACCCAGCTTACCCTCCCGCACATAGAACCGGGACCCAGTCGGCAACGCCGCGGAAGGGCCAGGGGAGGGCGAAGGCAGGCGCCAGCGGCCGTACCCCCCACAGCCGGACCGGAGGAAGGGGAGTTGGGAGAAGGGCAGGACCAGCAGCCCGAGGGCGACGCCGACATGGAAAACCCGGACCGATAAGAAACATGTACGGTCCCGCCGGTTGGCGCTAACCCGGCGAATCGCAAAATGCAAGGAGTTATCCAATGCCTAGCAGCGCCCAGTATTCTGCCCTGAGCCGGCTCTTGTGCCACAACACGAGGGTCCACGACCTGGAAGACCTGCTGCTCCGGTTGCCGTTACCGGATGACGACATTTGCCTGGACGAAGAGTCTTTGAACCTGGATTACGAACATCACTCCAATCCCATATCCGACCTGCAGGATGACATTGACAAGGAAGTTCGGGCAGGCCTGGTTGCGAGCTGGTTCGCCCTGCCAATGGATATGGACGACATGAACCAGGTATAGGTCGATGGGGGTACTTGACCCAGGCAAGTTCATGGAATGGTTGACCCCCTCAAGATAAGAGGAAACCAATGCATTCAACAGTAAATTGCCAAGTCCGCCAGCACATTGCGCAGGCAGGAAACGAGCCAAAGCCCGGGGGTGATTTACTGACAGTTGCCCGGTGCAATATTGGAACAGATGTGTTAAAAATTAGGGAGGAACCGGACGATGGCCCTTGAAGGTCTGTTCGGGTGTGGCGGCGGTAGAAACCACGGTTGACCGCCTCTGAGGGGGCGCAGGCTACCCCCAATATCCAGATCGACAAGTCTAGCCCGGGAGGGCGACGAGTCTTCAATACCGTTGAAGATGGGAGGAGGAGCTTTCCCTCCTATGTGGAGGCCTATGCGGAGGGAAGCAATGTGGGGTTATGAGTTCGACAGTACGCAATAGTAATGATCCTGTACGGATACCGGCTCCGGCTCACAGCCGGACAACCCGGCTACAACCATCAGTGACGGGAGTAGTGCAAACACAAATGGCCGAACAAACCAAATACCTCATTCACGTCCAGTGCCAGCCCGTGCCCAGCGGCCAGGAAAGTCAGCTGACTGCGGAACTGGCGCAGAGTTTCCCAGTGGAGCGGTGCTGGACCGAGCGGGACTGGCTGACCATTGAACTGGTTTCAGGTCACCGGCTGGCCTACGGGGCCCTGAAGGACCTGGCAGACACCATCCAGCTTTGCCTTTCGGGCCGTGGTTCCCAGCTCAATGGGGGCGTCATTAACCGTATGGTGATGGGGCCGGTGGCGGCGGCGATACGCCCGGCAGTCACCGCCCTGGAACGCCGGTCCGTAGCCCGTCCCTTGCTGGCCGGGCTAGTGGGGAGGCTGGGCCCTCGAATAGCGGGCCCGGCGCGCTGGGTTCCGGAGATGTACTTCCACTGGGGAATTACTCTTGATCTGGCGCTGACCGGGAGACTTAATCAAACTTCAGGTGTGAGATAGCTCATTGTCAAATAACAGTTAATCGATATAAATAGCGTCTATTGTGGCGAGAAGGGGTAGGGAAAAATGGCAACGGTCCAGAATTTTACAGATATATCAGGGGAGGAAGTCAGGCGGCGCGTCCGTGTGGCAATGGTCGCCTCCGGCATCGCAAAAAGGATTAACAGCCGCTCCACGGAGCTAACCGAAAACTCAGAGGTGGTGCTCCGGCGGCGGTACCTTTCCAAGGACCGGGAGGGCAACGTGCTTGAAGACCCGGACGGCATGTTCCGCCGGGTGGCCCGCAACCTGTCCCTGGCCGAACTCAACCACGGCAATACCACCGAGGAGGAACGGCAGGCCGTCGAGGACGAGTTCTACGGCGTAATGCGCCGGCTGGAGTTCATGCCCAACTCGCCGACCCTGATGAATGCCGGCCGGGAGCTGCAGCAGCTTTCCGCCTGCTTCGTCCTGCCCGTGGGCGACTCGCTGGACTCCATTTTTGAACGGGTTAAGGAAACGGCGTTGATCCACAAGAGTGGCGGCGGCACAGGATTTTCCTTCTCCCGGCTGCGGCCTGAGGGCGACGTCGTCGGTTCCACCGGCGGTGTGGCCTCCGGGCCGGTCAGCTTCATCAACGCCTTCGACGCCGCCACCGACGTGGTCAAGCAGGGCGGTACCCGCCGCGGCGCCAACATGGGCATCCTCAACGTGGACCACCCGGACATCCTCCGCTTCATCCATTCCAAGGAGGATGGCGCCCACCTGGTCAACTTCAACATTTCCGTGGCCGTTACCGAAGACTTCATGCAGCGGGTAGAACGGGACCAGTCATACGACCTGGTCAACCCCCGCACGGGCGACATAACGGGCCAGCTGAACGCCCGGGAAGTCTTCCAGGAAATGGTGCAGATGGCGTGGCAGACGGGCGACCCGGGCATCGTATTTCTGGACCGAATCAACCGGGACAACCCCAACCCCCAGCTGGGCCAAATCGAGAGCACGAACCCCTGCGGGGAACAGCCATTGCTGCCCTTCGAGTCCTGCAACCTGGGCTCCCTCAACGTGGCCCGCATGGTCAAGTACACCGATGATGACGTGGTCATGGACTGGGACCGGCTGGCCGGGGCCGTCCGGACCGGCGTCCGCATGCTGGACAACGTTATCGACATGAACAACTATCCCCTCGAGGAAATCGAGGAGATGAGCAAGAAAACCCGCCGCATCGGCATGGGCATCATGGGGTTCTCCGACCTGCTGGTGCAGCTGGGCATCCGCTACGACTCGGAGGAGGCGCTGGAACTTGGCGGCCAGGTTATGCGCCGCATCCAGGACGAGACCTACAAGGCCTCCATGGAGCTTTCCGAGTCCCGGGGCACATTCCCGGCCTGGGAAGGGAGCGTGTACAACCAGCCGGGCAACGTGCGGCGGATGCGCAACTCCGCCCCGGTAACCATTGCCCCCACGGGCACCATCAGCATAATCTCCGGCGCCTCCAGCGGCATCGAGCCCCTGTTCGCCCTGTCCTACGTCCGCAACGTCATGGACAACACCCGGTTAGTGGAGGGCAACCCCTACTTCGAGGCGGTGGCCCGCAGCGAGGGCTTCTATTCCCAGGAACTGATGGAGCAGCTGGCCGAGACGGGCACGCTGCACGACCTGGACGTGCCCGAATGGGTGAAGGACGTTTTTCGGACTTCCCACGACATTACCCCGGAATGGCACGTTCGGATGCAGGCGGCCTTCCAGCAGTACACCGACAACTCGGTGTCCAAGACCATCAACTTCCCCACCACCGCCACGGTGGAAGACGTGGGCGAAGCCTACCGCCTGGCCTACGAAACGGGCTGCAAGGGAATCACGGTTTACCGGGACGGCAGCAAGGAAGGCCAGGTGCTGAGCACGGGCCAAACCAATGCGGCCGGAGAGGAATCAACGGCCGCCCAGGCCGGCTCCACGGTGCGAGCGCCCAAGGACCGTCCCCGGCAGATCCAGGGAGTCACGGAGCGGGTGCACACCGGCCACGGCAACATGTACGTGACCATCAATTTCCAGGAGGAGGGCAAGCCCTTCGAGGTGTTCAGCACCCTGGGCAAGGCCGGAGGCTGCGACTCGGCCCAGCTGGAGGCCATCTCCCGCCTGGCGTCTTTGGCCCTGCGTTCCGGCGTAAGTGTCGAGGACGTGGTGGAGCAGCTAAGGGGAATCACCTGCTGCCCGTTCTGGGACGAGGGAACGCTGGTGCGTTCCGGTCCCGACGCGGTGGCCCTGGCCCTGCAGCGCTACATCGAGGGCGACGCCGAGAGGTCTGAGCACACTGAGTCCAAGTCCGTACAAATGCAATTCATGCCGGAACCCATGTACCACAACGGCAATGGCAACGGCAACGGCAAAGGAGGAGCGGCCCCCACGGCCCGCAAGTGCCCCGACTGCAACACCCCGGTCATCTACCAGGAGGGGTGTTTGATGTGCATTTCGTGCGGGTGGAACAAATGTGAGTAGGGGGGCGGAACTGTTAGAACTTGAAGGAGGCGGAGCAGTATTGCTGCACCTCCTTTGAATGTAGGGTTACTGGGACATTGAGACCTTACTTCGTCAACGCCACGCGCAGGCGTAGACCAGTTCAGCGGAAGTGGAAGTATTATGCCGCTCGCAACGCAAGCCTCCAAAAGACCGGTGACTAGCCGACACACCACTTACTGAGGATAACGTCCCGTCAAGGGATTGACTCAGTTCTATGTAGCCTTCGTCTCCAAAGACCCTAGCGGTGTTAAAGAACGTCTCAGATCGCCGCCCAGCCCGAACTGTCACATCCAGGTCGCCGAAACTGGCAACATCAAACGCAGGATTAGCACTCACACCTACACACGGAGCACACCATTGTAAAGGGAATATTGCTACCCACAAGTTGGCCTTTTGAACGTTAGCCAAGTCAACGGGAGTCGGTGCCACAGTTGGGGTGGCCGTTGGCGTACGTGTTGCGGTTGGTCTCGGCGTCGCTGTTGGTCTCGGCGTCGCTGTTGGCACGATGATCACAGTAGGTGTAGGTGGCGGGTACGGCGTATAGGTGGGATATGGCGTGTAAGTTGGACGGGGCGTTGCAGTCGGGTAAGGAGTGTTGGTTGGGTATGCTGTGGCCGTCGGGTATGGCGTCTGTGTTGGCAAAGCCACGAGTGTCGGATAGGGAGTGTAAGTCGGATAAAGTGTAGCAATCGGACTATCTGTTGGTGTGGGATAGGGAGTGTAAGTTGGATAGGCAGTTGCAGTCGGGACTGGGATATCTGAAGGTTGGCTGGTACAAGCTGCCAACAATATGACCGGAATCAGCAGTATCTGGACACGGAGAATCCTAGTAAGTCCTCGCATGGTATTCCTATTGTCTCAGTTTAGGAGATTGGTGCGCATTCACAAAGTCAAGCAGAGACCATCAGGGCTCTGAGATACGAATGGCCTAGGTACGCATGTTATAACAGATGACCTTCAATGTGTAGTTTCAGGTCTTCAACTATGCACCTTGGCATTCAGTAACACACCTCCGTCAGTTCTGCATTCAGGCCTGACTCCTCACCCCTCCCCCGTATAAAACGCCGCCGTCTTGCCCGCCGCCGCACGCGCCGCCTCCGCCTCCGTGCCCGCCGCGATGGCTGCCTGCGCCCAGGCTTCGCTGCTGCCGGTGATGAAGGTTCGGCCATCGGAAGAGGTGGCGAACTCCTCCTCGTCGGGCTTGGGGGCTGACGGGTCGGCGATGTGGAGAGCCAGGCCCAGGGAGGCCATCTCCCAGCCCACGCCTACCGCGCCGGGGCCGATGGTGTCCCAGTGCTCCGACAGCAGGGCCGTGTGGACGAGGGTCAGCCCCACCCGTCCGGCCTCTTCCTCCCACACCTGCACCTCCACCCAGCTCACGTCCCCGGCGAACTCCCAGGTCAGGCCGAAGTGGGATTGGGGTTCGCAGGCGACGATTGCGCCGCCGGCGTTGCCCTCCACCTGGTAGTGGCCGCCCGGTTCCAGGTTGCCGCTGACGGGCGCGAACCAGCGGGGGATACGATCACCGTCGGTCACCGCGTCCCACAGGTTCTCCAGCGTGGTGGCGAAACTGCGGGAGAGCCCAACTGCGCTGGCGGGCTGGCCGTCCCGCTCCAGGAAAGCTACCGACCGATGCAGCTCGGCCAGGTGGGTTTCGGGGTTGAAGTTCATAGCAAACCTCGATTGTTAAAGGGTTTGGAATATACTCAATTAGCGAAGACGGGGGATTAGGGACGGTAAATGCTATAATTTTGCGTACATGGCAAGCGAAGAGTGGTTTATCCTCACCATCCGGCAAAAGTTCGCTGATGGGCTTGTCGAGTTTACCCAGCACGCCACGGACAGAAGCATTTTACGACACATCTCTCTGGGAGAAATTGAACAGGCCATCGCATCGGGAGAAATTATCGAATATTACCCCGACGACAAGTATGGACCCAGTTGCCTTATATTTGGCTACACTCTGGAACGCCGTCCCTTGCACATTCAATGCAGCTACCCGATCAGGCCCTTGCTGAAGGTAATCTCGGTCTATCAACCAGACCCCAAATTATGGATTGATTTCAGGACCAGGAGGTCCACAAATGGTCTGTGACCTGTGCAGTTCACCGGTTACCGAAGAAAAAGTCACCTACTCTCTTGAGTTACCTGAACGCTGGATTCTGGTCGAAAAAGTTCCGGCCCGTGTCTGTCGACAATGTGGCGAAAAGCTCTTTGACCTGGAAACGGTCGAAAAGCTGCAGACCATTGCCTGGGGTCAACATAAGCCTGACCGTGTTCAGGAAACCGCCGTTTTTGACTTTAGCAAAGTCCATTAATCAGTCTCTTTTAGCTTGGCGCCCGCAACTTTAGTGTTTCTTGGCCTTCTCCGGTCAGTTTGGGGCCAGACTGACACCCCACTCCCCCGTGCTATAATTTTGCCGTACCTTTGCCCTATCTGAACCAGGAGCGAAGCTAGTTATGGTTGACGTTGAAATGGAAAAGCCGGCTATCGCCATTACCATGGGCGACCCCTGCGGCATCGGCCCCGAGGTGGTGGTCAAGGCCCTGGCCGACCCCCGGGTGTACGCCTCCTGCCGCCCCATGGTTATCGGGAACACTTACGCGATGAACCAGGCGGTCAGGGCCACCGGCCTGCCCCTGGCCATCCGGGAGACCGACGACCCCATCGGAGCTGGCGAGGATCCGGCCACGGTGGACGTGGTGGACATCCACAACCTGAACCCGGAGGACATCACCGTCGGGCAGCTCAGCGTTCCCTGCGGCAAGGCGGCCATGGAGTGGGTGTCGAAGGCGGGGGAACTGGCCCTGGCCGGAATCGTGGACGGCATCGCCACGGCGCCGCTGAACAAGGAAGCCGCCGCCATGGCCGGTTACGAGTCCATCGGCCACACCGAGCTTTTGCAGGAACTGTCCGGGGCGAGAATCGTGCCCACCATGCTGATGGCCAAGAACCTGCGCGTTGTCCACCTGACCACCCACCGTTCCCTGCGGGTGGCCTGCGATTACGTGAAGAAGGACCGGATTCTCGACTTTCTCCAGTTGACCCACGACTCTTTCGTCAAGTGGGGCTTTCCCAACCCCCGAATAGCGGCAGCGGGCCTGAATCCCCACAACAGCGACGGCGGATTACTGGGCAACGAGGAGGCGGACGAGATTGCACCCGCCGTAGCGGCGGCGCGGGAACGGGGCATCGACGCGGTGGGCCCCATTCCGGCGGACAGCGTCTTCCACCAGGCCATCTCAGGCCGCTACGACGCAGTCCTGGCCATGTTCCACGACCAGGGCCACATCCCCGTCAAGGTGTACGGCTTCGAGGAGAGCATTACCGCCAACCTGGGCCTGCCCTTTGTCCGAACCTCCGTGGATCACGGTACCGCTTTTGACATTGCAGGCCAGGGCATTGCCCAGCATGTCAGCATGCTGGAGTCCATTCGCCTGGCGGTGGAACTGGCCCGGGGTAACGGGCTGGCGGACTTTTAGAACGGCGGAAGTTGCGATGAACGGTAACAGCCCGGTTCTTCAACCGGGCTGTTTCTTTTGTGGTATTGCAGTGTTCACCGGCTGACGGCCTATTCCTCGCCGGTGAGGTGAGGGAACATGGCCAGGGGCGTGGCGGCCAGCAAGCCGGCGTCCACCGGCAGCGTAACCCCGGATACCCACCGCGCTTCGTCTGACGCCAGGAACAGGGCGGCGTTGGCCACATCCCAGGCAGTGCCCTCGATGCCCAGGGGGCCGGCCCGGCGGCGCAGGGTCAGCATTTCCTCGGAGGAGTGGCGGGCAACCATGGGGCTGCGCACGTGCCCCGGGGCGATGCAGTTGACCCGCACGTTGTCCCGGCCGTAGTGGACCGCCATGGAAATGCTCAGGCCGATGATGCCACCCTTGGATGCAGCGTAGGGATGGCTGGGGCGCCCGCTGCCAGCCCGCAGGCCAACTATGGATGACAGGTTGACGATGGACCCGCCGCCGGCGTCGATCATACGGGGGATGGCGTGCTTGCTGGTGAGCATCACGCTCTTCAGATTAACGTCCAGCACCGTGTCCCACAGATCTTCATCCACGTCCGTTACCGACCCCGGCCCGCTGATGCCCACGTTGTTTATCAGGATATCCAGGTGCCCGTAGCGGTCTGTGGCGGCCTGGGCCATGTCACGGCAGTCGTCGTTGCTGGTAACGTCCCCCAGGAAGACCGAGGCCTCGCCGCCTTCTTCCCGAATGGTGGCCAGCGTTATGTCAGCGTTGTCCTGGTCGCGGTCCACCAGCAGCACGCTGGCGCCCTGACGGGCGAAAAGGATGGATATGGCCTGGCCGATGCCCACAAAGTCCCCGGCGCCCCAGGCGCCCGCCCCCGGTAAGAAGGCCACCAATACCCGCAAACCGCCCGGATTGTTATGGATTATTAAACACCCAGGAAATAGTGAAAT
>JAPPLU010000061.1:0-374 GCA_028874075.1 Chloroflexota bacterium | reverse complement strand
GCGGGGCCCCCCCCGCCCCCGGGGGGCGCCGGGCGGGCTAAATTTTTTTTTTTGGGGGGGGCCCCGCCCCCCCACCCCCCGGCCCCCGGGGGCCCCGGCCCCGGTTACGATGGCCACCTTGCCGCTCAAGCGGCCGGATTGGTTCTGCATTATGCACCTCCCTGGAAGTCGTGAATGGTCGGGGGAATCTTCCCGCCCGTTGTGAGATTCGGGTTGAAAGGCCCAGTATAGGGGCAACCATCCCCCCTGCCAACCGACAGACAGGAGGGGAATGGGTAGTGTCTCAGTTTGAAATTGCGGCTTTGCGAGGGCCGTAGGATCCGCGTTTTCCCAGGACCGGCTGAGCCGCGTTCATCAGGTCCACCAGCCAATCC
>JAPPLU010000008.1 GCA_028874075.1 Chloroflexota bacterium | reverse complement strand
CACTTTTTTTTTGTTCTTCCCATTTTTTGTCCCTCAATTTTGTTTTTATTTGGGTTTGGCGGGGGGGGGGCGGCCCCTTCTTTTAGTGGTGGGGGGCCCCGTGCCGCGCTCCAACGTGAGGAGCGTCAGGGTTTGACTAGCTGACCCGTAGGTAGTGGGAGACGTTCTCGGTAACGATGTCCGCCCTGGTCTCCGGGTCCAGCAGGGCGTTCAGCCGCTTGTGGTTGACGTTGTAGCGGATGGACTTGACCATCCCCACGGTGCGGGTCTTCTCCCGCCCCTCCAGCCTGGCCTTGTCCTGGCCCTGCTGCTTGAGCCAAGCCCGGAGCACGTCCGTAACCCACCGCTTTTCGTCCTCGAACTCCCGGATGGTGTCCTGGATTTCCTCGTACTCGTGCAGCGCCTTCCGCGCCTCTTCGTCGCTGACCGGCTCAGCGTCCCCGGCGATTTCATCCTCCGTTTCCGGTTCCACCGCCGCCGTCCCCGGCAGGCAGGCGTTGAGGAAGGGGCAGCGTTTACACTGCCAGTCGTCGGCGGTGAAGTCCCGCTCCGGCAGGGCATAGGGGTCCGGCCCGTTGACCAGGTGGTGGGCCGCCAGTTCCCCCAGCCGGGCGCAGGCTCGCTCGAAGGCCCGCTCCACCCGGTGCGCGGGTATCACCTCGTAGTCCCAGGTCCTTCCGCCCGTGTCCAGGGTGGCGATCACCACGTCCCGGGCCTGGTCGAAGGCGGCGTAGGTGTAGAAGGCGGCCTGCCAGACCGATTCCGGGTGGCTGCGCTCCGCGCCCAGGGTCCGCCACTTCTTGTAGGCTTCCGGCCCCCGGGTCTTGACCTCCACGATGCTGGGTTCGTTCCCGAAGATGGGCGCGACGCCGGCGGCGTCCACGTGGCCGCTGACCAGCAGCGTCGGGCCGAGGCGCAGGGAGACCATCCGGGGGTTGTCCCTATCGGTGGGGATGATGTCCCACCCGGCCCGATCCATCGCCCGCAGCACCACCGGCTCCAGGGCGTTGCCGGCCTCCAGCATGGTGAGGGAGTCGTCGCTGCGGGGGTTGGTGACCCGGTGGCCGGTGGCCTCGAACCACAGGGCGCGGCGGCAGTTGCCCACCGCCGAGGCCCGGATCTCCAGGGTCCCGTCGCCGCCGAAGCGAGCGTTGGGCCGGGAGTACACGTCGGTCTGCTTGTCCATCGTGATAGTCATGGTTGTCGTTCCTCCGTAAGGTTCGGTGTCCGGTAGATGAAAAGCGGGGCCGCCCTCCGCAGAGAAACGGCCCCGTGCGCCCTTATGGGTCGGTTATGGTTGTTCAGTCGGCGGCCACGGGCAGTTCCGCCGGTTCAACCTCCACTTGTTGCGTGTCCAGGTAGTCCCGCAGGACCAGGGCGATGGCGTCTCCCAAACCCCGCACGTACACCGTGCGCCCGTCGTCCATCCGGTTGGGCCAGGGCTGCATCTCGCTGATGCCCTGTATCTGGCCGATGATTTCCTCCAGCGGCGTGCCCCTTCGCAGGTGCAGGGAGACCAGCCGGCAGGCCATTTCGGTCATCCCGTGCTGGAGGCTGCCGGCCTTGCCCAGGCTGCCGAACACCTCGAAGGGCTGGCCGTCTTCGTCCAGGCCCACGGTGATGTAGAGGCTGCCCAATTCCGTGCCGAGCTTGGTGGTCAAGCTGGGCAGGCTGCGGGGGCGGCGGCGCGTCGTCGTGTCAGCCATCACCCGCCTCCCCGTGAGCAGTGGACTTTGCCGCACTCGATGGCCTCCATCCGCCCGTAGTCCCGGATGTTGTCCCTATCGGCGGCGTAGGCTTCCGCTTCCTCCCCGGTGTCGAAGCGTCCGAAGGGGTCGGTGCCGTAGCCGCCCCAGTAGGCGATGACGTGGTAGTGCGGTCCTGGAGTGAGTTCGCGCAGGAAGGGCAGCGCCGGAGCGTAGCGGTCGAAGTAGCCCGCTACCTTCAGGGCCAGTTCCCGTTCCCTTTCGTCGCCCAGGCCCAAGAGCGTCCTGACGATGGGTTCCTCGCAGTCCTCCTCGGCAAATGTCGGCGTGATGAGGGTGTCCCTTACCAGGTCGGGCAGCGAGTACCACCGCTCCCGGCTCAGCTTCAGCCCGCCGTGCCTGGGGGCAGATACCCGCCAGACGCCCTCCGCCAGTTGGGTTACGTCCTTGGTCCAACCCCAGGGGGTATGGGTGAGTGTGGTTGCCGTCATTGCATTGCCTCCTTTTTCCTGTAAATGAGAAGCGGGGCCGTCCCGCGCTGGAGACCGCCCCGTTGGATGTTGTTGGCCCGGGTGCCCTACCCGTTGCCGTTGCTGTTGTTGCCCTCGGCGGCCTTCGCCTCGTTGACCTTGCGGGCGGCGTTCTCCACCAGGGGCTTGAGGTCCTTGGCGGGAAGATCGTCCAGGTCCCTGCTCGTCTGCTTCTTCACCGCCTCGCGCACCCGGTCCTCGTCGAAGCCCTGCTCGGCGCCCAGGGTGATGAGACGGCCCCGCAACTGCTGGAGGTAGGAACCGTCCCGCCGCCCGTTCCCGCTGTTGCCCTGGCCGTTGTTGCCGTTGCCATTGCCCCGGGCGTTGGACGCCTGCGTACCAGACCTGCCGTTGGCCGGGGGATGGTCTCCGTAGAGGCCGTTGCCGAAGCGGTCGCCGAAGCTGCGCAAGGCACGCTTCAGCCCGTCGGTCACCGCCCCCTTGGCGGCGGTCTCGTGGCCCTCGGGGTTGTCGTCGGTAACCACGTGGAAGCCGATGTCGGTGCGGGGCGGCGCGCCCACCACGCTGACCTTGACCGGGGCGCTGTAGGCGTAGCTGACCTTGAGCTCGCCGGTCCTGACGTCCACCTTCTCGATCCGGCGCAGGCCCACGTCGCCCACCAGTTCGTAGCCCCAGCCGCCGTAGCCGAAGATCCGGTTGGCCTGGTCGATGACGGTGTGGCCCTCGATGTAGTCGTACTGGCGGCTGCCCCGGCCGTCGCGCCGGGAGACCAGGGCCGGGTCCAGGGGCTGCTCCAGGGCGCTGACCACGGCGGGGGGCAGCCCGTCCCACAGGAGGTCGTGGCCGCCGAGGTCGGCGACGCCGTAGCCGTGCCCGTTCTGGCCCTTGCCGTTGAGGTTGACGCTGCCGTTGGGGTGGTGTCCGTTGCCGTTCTGGTTGTTGTTGCCGTTACCCATGATGTCGCTCCTTTGCGTTGTGATGTTGGGTGTGCCGTTGGTTGCGGCGGCGTCCCGCCAGGGAAGCCGTCAGCGGGGCCGGATGCCCCGTCATGCGGTTGAGTTGGTTGGGAAAAGAAGAAGCCCGCCGGTGAAGGCGGGCCAGTAGAAGACCAAAGTTGGTTGGGAGTTGTTAGCGGGCGGCGTTGGCCGCGTGCGCCAGCAGGCGGCGGAAGATGAGGTTGCCGTTGGGCAGCGTTGCCAGCTCGCCCAGGTCGGCGACGCCCTGAGGCAGGTTGACCACGGCGGCGCGGTTGCCCAGCAGTCCCTTGAGTTCCTGGGCCGCCGTGTTGCCCGCGTCGTCGTTGTCGAAGGCCAGGAAGATCCGGGGGCAGCCCCTGAGCGCCGCCGCCACCTTGTCCATCCCCTGCGTCCCCAGGGCGGCCACGGCGGGGTAGCCCCAGCCCGCGAGGGTCAGCCAGTCGAAGACTCCCTCGGCGACAATTACACCCGAGGGCGCCGGGCCGAGGGCGGCCAGGCCCAGCACCGGCTTGGATCCGGGGAGCGCCTGGAAGCGGGGCCTGGCGTTGGGCTGTATGGCCCTTCCGGTGAGCCACCGCGCCCGGCCGTGGGCCAGGTCCGGCACCGTGATCATCCCGGCGAACCGCTCGGCGCCCCGTTCCAGGAACAGGCCGCTGTCCCTGAGCCGTTGGCTGGTGAACCCGGCGGCTTGCAGGTATTCCCGCAGACCGTTGCCCGTGGCGTAGCCGAGACCCAACCGCCTCGCGGCGTCCAACTCAATGCCCCGGGAGGCCAGGTATTCCAGGGCCACCCGGCTGCGCCGCAGTTGCCCGCCGTAGAACCGGGCCGCCTCTGTCAGCAGCGCCGGATCCCGGGACGGAATCGGGGGAGCCGTGGGACGCTGGGTTGGAGCTGGGCGGTTGGACGCCGCCGGTGGCGGTGTTGAGCCGTCATCCAGCCGACGGATGACCTGGGGCAGGGTCAGGCCCTCCATGCGTCCCACGAAGTCCAGCACGTCGCCGCCGGCCCCGCAGCCGAAGCACCAGAACTTCTCGGTGTTGGCGTACACCGTGAAGCTGCCTTCCTGTTCCTGGTGAAAGGGGCAGACCCCCTGCCGCACCCGCCCCTTGCCGTGCAGGACGACCCCGGCGGCTTCCACCGCGTCGCCCAGGGGGTTGCGCGCCTTCAGTTCGGCGTAGTCCACGGTACTGTTGGCTACGACCATGACGCGCCTCCCTTGTGCAGAGGCTTCAGTCCCCGCAGGCTGCGCCGGGAGACCAGCTTGCCCACCGGCCAGCGCATCCCCAGGACGGCGGCAACCTCCAGCGTGGCGTTGTCGCCCTGGGTGGGAACCAACGCCGCCGCCTTTCCGGTGGCCGGGCTGTAAAGCAGCGCGTCGTCATCCTTGAACCGGCGACGGGCGATGTCCAGCCACTCGGCGTAGAGCCACCGCAGTTCCGAGTCGCCGGCCTGACCTGGGTCAATGTCCGCCACCGCCACCAGTGCAGCGTCCAGATCGCCCGACTGCCGCAGCCGCCGGGCTTCGTGAACCGTCTTTGCCAAACTGGGCGGAGATTCAGATTCCCCACCCAGCAGCGCCGCCAGCAGCCGGTCCACCAGTTCCTCTAACCGGCGGACCGATGCCTTGGTTTCCAGTGTCATCGTGGTCATGGCGTACCTCCCTGTTGTTGATTATTGGCGTTCCGCCGATTGCAGTTGCACCGGCAATTGGTACGGTTCCGGTTCCCCGCCTGGACAATGCGCCGCACCACCAGGGCTGCGATGCCCAAGCCGATGAGATTGAGGAAGAAGGTCCCGCCGCCGCTGCCGGTCAACAGCGGCGCCACGATGAGCAGGCCCGCCGCCAGCGCCAGGGTCAACCGCTTGTGCCGCCAGAGGAACCGGCCGGTCTTCACCGCCGCCGAGATTGTCCGCATCACGCTTGTCATGTTGGCCTCCTTTTCTGTGCTTGACGTTTGCGTGCTTGACCCACGCGGCATCCGGGGAGCGCGGGCCGTGAACCTTGAAAATGGGGAACCAGGGGAAATGAAAGGCAGACTCCGTCCCGGGCCGGATGCCTGGCGCAGGAAACGGAGCAGTGAGGGGGGAGAAAGAGCGCGCCGCCGTTGGTGATGGTGCTATCGAGCGTTCACCGGACGGCGGGCGGAAAAGCAGTGCGCAGCACGGGCCAGGTGATGGTCAACGACCTGGGGGGGCTGCGCAGGGGAAGGGGCCGCGAACCAGTCTTGTCCAACTGGCCGCGGGCGTGAGGAAGCGGTGGGGCGCCGATGGCGCTCCAACCGCATGGTTAAAGAGAGGGCGAAGCGGGTCAGCCGCTCCGCGAGTGAAAATGAGTGGCCGGAGTTCCTGGCCGGGGTTCCTGTTTCTGTTCGTCACCTCCTGGACGATAATGGTGATGCTGACGACCTGTGCCAGCGTGGTGTGATGTCCCGCATCGAGACGACGCCGGAGGAGCAGAGCTCGACCCCGGTTCCGCATCACGCAGCGGGCGGGCGCTTCTCCCCTTGGTCCGCCACCGGGAGAGCAGGGCTCGATCCCTGGCGAACAAACCGGGTCGGGGATGGACCCTCCAGTTTTCTGGGCTGGAAACACTGGAAAAAGCCAGACAACGCATTCAATTATTCACCCCCGCCACCGTCCTGGGAACCCCGAAACCCGCCCTTTTACCCCTGCCCGCGCCAATCGTTTGCTGCCGTCTTGCTGAACCCGCATGGCCGTTCCGGTTCTATCGCCGGCGCCCTATTTCCGCCACAGACCCAGGGTGAGGAAACGCCGCAGCCTGAGCATCTTGCGGTCCACGGTCACCTCGTACAGCATCTCGTTCCGGCGCCGGACCTCCTGCCTCCGGTCGCCCCAGTCCCAGGGCCGCGTCGCCGGGGGCAGGGTGAGTTCGTATGTTTCGATCAGCTCGACCTCCAGCTTCAGGCGCCGCTCCCGGGCGTTCAGGATGTCCAGGGCGTCTTTGGCCGCTCCGAAGGCGTCCCGGGCCTCCCGCCATTTCACGATGACCGCCGTGGCCGCGTCGCCGTACACCAGCTCCTCGCCGGGTTCCGCTTCGTCAGTAACCAGGTCGGGATAAACCCGCCGGGGCCTGCTGACCGGGGACTGTGCCGCCGCACCCTGGCCGGCAGGTTGCGACTGCGCCGCGCTTGACGTAGGTGTCCCGACTGTCGCCACAGCCGCGCCATTGCCCGCCGCCTCCAGCGCCGCCACCCGCCGCGCCAACTCACCCAGGACTTTGGCCTGCTCCCCAACGGCGCTCTGCCCCTCCTGGCGCAGCGCCTCCAGACCCTCCGGTAGGGCCTTTTCCAGCGCCGCCACCCGTTTCGCCACGTCCGCCGCCTCCCGACGCTGCCGGTCCGCCGCCGACCCGCCCCCCTTGAGCAGGTGGGCTTCCAGCGCCGCCGCCACAGTCCGCGTCAACCGCCGGGACTCCTCGAACCGGCCCAAGGTGCGCACGCTCACCCCCAAGGTCTCCGCCGCCCCGGGCTTGCCCTGCTGCTCGATCATGTCCCCCAGGAGCGCCACCAGCCGCATCTCGTCCAGGCTGTCCAGGCTCCGGCTGCTGGCCGGGTACTGTTCGCTCTCTACCATCGCATCGCCCTCCCCGGCGGCGCACTGTCCGATTTCCTTCGTGCCACTGTCCATGACCCGCCTCCTCTGCCGGTGGCGCACTGTCCTATTTCCTACGTGGCGCTGTCCAAAGGGACTGGAAGCTGCCCTGGAACCAAAGTGTTCGCTGAAACCGTCCGATAGGGGGTGATTTCCCCCGATTTCAGGTTCAACCGGACCGGATTGGACAGTCCGCCACCAACTACAAATCCCTGTACACGGGTATGACACCACACCGGCCCCCGCAAATCCCATGCCCTATATGGGGTGACGCCGGCGTCACCCCATATAGGACGTTCCGCACGGGCCGCCCCGTCGCCAGACTTGGTTGTCGAACATCCGGTCTCAGACCGGCCGACAGGAGGCAACCATGTTTCGGCGTCTATTACCCAGGTCCGGCAGCACCCGGCGGCTGACCCTCTTCGCCGCCGCGCTGCTGCTTTCGGCCATCGCCGCCATTCCCGTCAGCGGCCTGGCCCTGGCCCAGACCCCTCCCCCCGCCGACGACATCAGCCTGGTCA
>JAPPLU010000047.1 GCA_028874075.1 Chloroflexota bacterium | reverse complement strand
CACGACGATCCCTGAGTCAATCAGCGCCTCCACATCACTGATGTTGTACCCTGCACCCTTTAGAATCTCCTTGCTGTGTTCGCCCAGTGCCGGCGCCCGGCGCCTGACCTCCCCGGGGGTTTCTGACAACTTCACTGGAACACCTATGTGGCGGAGGACCCCAAGTTCGTCGTCCTCCAGGTTCACCACCATATCCCTGGCGTTCACCTGTGGGTCATCGTAGACCTGCTGCATATCGTAGATGGGACCTGCTACCACCCCCGCCTGCTCTAGCAATTCCAGCCAGTAGGCCGTGGGCCGGGTGGACAGTGTTACCTCCAGCAGTGCAGCCAGCTCATTCTCTCTGGCTTTCCGGTCGCCAGGCATCCGGAACCGTTCGTCTTCTATAAGGGTTTCCAGGCCGGTAGCGCGGCAGAACTGTTCCCATGTGGACTGCGTGGCCGCCCCAATGTTGATATACCCGTCACTGGTGCGCAGTGCCTGGTAGGGGGCCGAAACCCGGTGGGCCGATCCCAGGGGTCCCGGCACTTCCCCTTCAGAGAAATACAGCGCGGACTCCCAGATGGTGTAGAAGATGCCAGCCTCCATCAGTGATGCGTCTACCACTTGCCCCTGCCCGGTCTTGAGAGCGTGAACGTAGGCGCACATTATGCCAAAGGCGGCTTGAGTGCCAGCGGAAATGTCGGTGATTGGAACTCCAACCTTTGCCGGGGGACTGTCGGGAAACCCGGTTATGCTCATCAGGCCGCTCATTCCCTGGGCGACCAGGTCAAACCCGCCCCGATTCCGGTAGGGACCGGTGGCCCCGAAGCCCGAGATGGAGCAATAGACGAGGCAAGGCCGCACCGCAGCCAGGTTGGCATAACCCAGGCCCAGGCGCTCCATCACCCCCGGTCTAAAATTCTCGACTACTACGTCTGCAGTCTCCAGCAACCGCCTAAAAACCTCCCGGCCCTCCTCTTCACGCAGATTCAGCCCGAGACTTCGCTTGTTGCGGTTGAGGGCCAGAAACCCGGAAGCCCACTCGCCCGTAAAGGGAGGCCCCATTCGCCGGGTATCGTCGCCGCCGTTGGGCTTTTCAATCTTGATTACGTCTGCCCCCATGTCGGCCAGTAGCATGGTACAAACGGGACCCGCCATAATCTGGGTTAAGTCCAGCACAACCATTCCTTCGAGGGGCAATTTGCGTTCAGTCATTTGCGGATCTCCGGACAATTACAAAGTAGGGCATGGAAGCAATTCGTCCAGGCCCTTAGTACTGGGATGCAGTATAACCCACCTGCGAGATTTGCCAGGTTCAGGTTCACCGCCATACACTATCCCGGGATGGCTCTGATTTGTTCTTTGCTAGTTTGAATTAGGTACATTTCAAGCAAGTGCTTGGAGGCTAGATGGTTGACTCGAGGAAATTGGACGGGAAGTTGCGCGGCAAGCAGGACGCCGATTTCATTTTCCATGAATTCACCCGCAGCATCTGCCCGCAGTGCAAGAGGGTCATAGATGCCCAGGTGATAATCAGGGACAAAAAGGTCTATATGCGGAAGCGCTGCCCTGACCATGGCTGGTTTGAAGGCATCATCAGTTCGGACGCCAAGATGTACGTGGACTCAATCGGCTTCAACAAGCCGGGCACTATCCCGCTGGACTTCACCACCGAGGTGGACAAGGGGTGTCCACTGGACTGCGGTCTTTGCCCCGAGCACAAGCAGCACATTTGCCTGGCCTTGATTGAGGTCAACACTGGATGCAACCTGGACTGCCCCATTTGCTTCGCCGACGCCGGCGCCGGCTTCAGCCTTACCCTCGAACAGGTGGAAGGGATGCTGGATCGTTACGTGGAAACCGAAGGCAACCCTGAGGTAGTCCAGTTCAGCGGCGGCGAGCCCACCATCCATCCAGGCCTGCCAGCAATGATCCAAGCAGCCATGGATCGGGGCATTGGCCAGGTAATGGTCAACACCAACGGTATTCGGCTGGCCCGGGACGACAAGTTCCTGGAAACCATGGCCAAGCTGAATCCGGTCATCTATTTCCAGTTTGATGGCCTTCGCCGGGAGACATACCGGACTATCCGAGGCGAGGACCTTTTGGAAACCAAGCTATTGGCCCTCGACCGAATGGAGCGGGTCGGGCTGGACGCCGTGCTGGTCGCGGCAATTGAACACGATATCAACCTTGATGAGGTGGGCGCCATACTGGAATTCGGCCTGGAGAACCCGGCGGTACGAGGTGTGGTGCTGCAACCCGTTACCCACGTGGGTCGCCACATTCCCTTCGATGCCATGCGCCGGGTAACGATTCCAGACGTAATTCACGGAATAGTGGAGCAGACTAACGGCCGTTTCCTTCTGGAAGACTTCGTACCCGTTCCCTGCTGTTTTCCCACCTGCCAGGTCAACTCCTACGTCTACGTGGATGAGGGACAGGTAACTCCCCTTCCGCGGCTGCTTAAAATAGAAGACTACCTGGACTACATTACCAACGTGGCCCTGCCCAAGGTGCCGGATGCCGCTCAGATTCGGGAAGCCCTGGAGGGGTTATGGTCCGCGTCCGCAGTGCCTGGGTCCGACAAGACAACCGACCAGTTCCAATGCGCCTGCGGGCCGGGCCTGGACCTGCCATTTGGCATTGACCACCTGAACAAGCACATCTTTCAGATAGCCATTAAAGACTTCCTGGATGCCTACACCTTCAACGTGAAGCAGGTTATGAAATGCTGCGTCGCCGTCCTGGTTCCCGACGGTCGATCCATTCCCTTCTGCGCCTATAACTCGGTAGGCTACCGGGAACAGGTGCGGGAGGAACTGACCAGGCAGCAAAAGGAAGGCAAATTTTGACCAGTAATTCGGACCTGCACACAAAAGCATGCTGTGCCGAACTCTATCAGTCCGACCTGGCGCGAATGTTGCTTGGTGATTCTCTTCACCCTGGCGGATTGCGGTTGACCAATAGGTTGGGCCGACTGATGGGGTTGAGTCGAGGGCACTGGTTAGCAGACCTGGCATCCGGTCGAGGAGCCAGCGCCGGCGCCATCGCCCGTTCGTTTCACTGCAGGGTCATAGGCATTGAATACGGGCGGGAGGCGGTTGTGGATGCCAGGCGCCTTTCTCTAGATGCCCCTGTTCCGGCCGATTCCTGGTTCATTCAGGGCGACGCTGAAATGCCGCCCTTGAAACCGGGAAGTTTCGACGCGGTGTTCGCTGAATGTGCCTTCAGCGTGTTCCCTGACAAGGAGCTAGCCATCGCTCAGGCGGCCGCCCTTCTCAAGCCGGGCGGGCGGCTGGGCATGAGCGACGTAACGGTTGAACCAGGCTTCCTTCCGGAAGAACTGAACACCTCCCTGGGACAAATGCTCTGCGTTACCGGCGCCCTGGGAATGGAGGGTTACGCCGACTTACTGTCGCACGCCGGCCTGGTCAACATATACCGGGAAGAAGCTTCGCTCCACGTCTCTGAATTGCTGACGAAGATAAAGGCAGCATTGACCACATTCTCTGTCTTAGCAGGTATGGTCGGCAGTCAGGAACAAACTCCTGTATTTGGCGAACTATCCCCGGAAACTGATTGGCTTGGGCTTGTAGGAAGACTGGAGAGGCTGGTTAGCGCCGGCCAGCTGGGATATTGGTTATACGTTGGGGAAAGGCCTGCATAGGAAAACCAAACCCCATCCGCTCCGCCGCTGCAGGCCAGTCTTGTAGCCAACAAGCCGTGTCCGGAATAGTCGTCGGCCTCGCAGCAGGCTATATATTGAAGGCTACTATTCACTGCCGGAATGCTGGATAGCTCAATGTCTTAAACCGGTAAGCCCGCTACCCAGCCCGTTCCCACCATTGCATCATACCTTATTCGGTATCCCCCGCCCTATATTTGCCATAGCTGACGTGATATATTAGCTGTCAGCCCTTGCGGCTCAGTGACTGGGGGTAGGGCGAAACGCTTTGGGCAGTGAGGGTCCGTTGTCGACTGAAATAGCTCTAATTCAAAGCCTGCTGGCATCCATAGTGGTGGGCTATCTGCTGGGATCCATTCCCCTGGCCCATCTGGCAGCCAGACGGCGGGGCATAGACATCTTCAACACCGGCAGCACTCGGGCCGGCACCGCTAATGTCTTCTGGAATATCAGCAGGAAAAACGGAATTCTGGTCTTCGCGGGCGATGCTTTCAAGGGACTCCTGGCGGTAAAGATTGCCAGCCTCCTCGGTGTTCCAGACAATGCGTTGATCATCGCCGGCGGGGCAGCCGTAGCCGGGCACTGGAAGTCCATTTTTACCAGATTCCGCGGCGGCGACGGAATGGTGACTCTCGCCGGAGTAACTTTAGCGCTGACACCTGTCCTGTTCCTGATGGGCATAGCCGTGGGCGTGGCGACAGTCTACGTTTCGCGCCGTTCAGCTTTCAGGTCGTCTCTGGGAATTACCGCGTGTTTCGGCTTGCTGCTGATTGTCAGCCAGACCCTCCCCTACTTCTACGCCGATCGGCTTTTCGTTTTGGAGTTGTCAGTGCTGGCCCTGCTGGTAATCTTCCACAATGTACTGATACATCGGATGAGCGCAACAGCTGTCGAGGAACTAAGGCAAAAGCCGGATGATGATTCCGATCTGGAAGACTTCCCCGAAGCGGGATTGGAACCCGACCTGCCCGAAAAGACCTGAAAGAGCGAGGCCTTTCCCGTCCGCCTGGAAAATAAGCCGGGAGCGTTGGCGCGCTCCCGGCTCCTCTTTTTTCAGATAAGATGCTCAAGACCCCTATTTGACGCCTTGAGCGATCCAGTTTAGACACAGATTTCAATCGTCTTGCCGAATGGAGGAAACCTGCATGGCAGCAGGGGCAAGATTGGATCAAGTCCTGCTCTCTTATAGAAACCCGGATTGTGGTTTTAACGCCGGTTCAAGAGGCCTGACTTACTGCCGGCAAAAGTTGTCCTTCAAGTCCATCAGCTTCAGGACCCAACCGAGGTTTTCATCGTCCGGAGCTTCCTCGGCGAAATGGGCTTCCAGGCGCACCGCCTCATCCAGATGTTCCAGGCAAAGCTCTATTTCACCCTGGCGCGCGTAGTGACGGGAAGCGTTGTACCAGGCCACGGCAAAGGTCCGGTCAGCCGCAATTGCGGCACGGTAGTCTGCCAGGGCATCCTGTTCCTTGCCCATGGCTTCGTACGCGGCGCCGCGATTATTCAGCGCCGCCTGGAAGTCGGGGAGAAGGGCCACCGCGGCGCTGTAGTCCGACAGGGCGTGCCCGTACTCACCCAGCGCGTCATAGGCCAGGCCCCGGTTGTTGAATGCCTCTGCATCCTCCGGTCTGATGGTTACTACTTCTGTATAGTCCGCAATGGCCTCTTCGATATGACCCAGGTAATAATGGGTTCGTGCGCGATTGAAGTAGGCATCGGCGCTTTCCGGATTCCATTCAATGGCGACTGAATAGTCTTCAATAGCCTGATCGTGAAGTTCCATTTCATCTAGCGAGGCGCCCCGGTTCAAATATGCGTTGGAAAGCGAAGGCCGCAATTCAATAACCTTGTCAAAGGCATTAACAGCCTCTCCATGACGGCCGATCCTGGCGAGTACCACGCCCCGGTTGAAGTGGGCCTGTAAGTATTCGGGGGCCAGAGCAATGGCAGTCTCATAGTCCCTCAAGGCAGCCTCGGCATCATCCATATCATCCCGAGCATTGCCCCGCTGGTAATGAGCCTCCGGCATATCGGGCTGCCCTTCCAGGACTCGGGACAATTCGGACACCGCCAGGTCAGGCTTCTTTAACCGGAGCAGGGAAATCCCTAAGTTGAACCTGGCTATCAGGTCATCCGGTTCCTGGCCCAGGATTCGGGCGTAGACTTTCGCGGCGTCGGCGTAACGGCCCACCGCAAAGCAGCCATTCCCATAGACCAGGTCTGCCGACACCTCGACTCCTTCAGGCGACGCCGAAGCCAGCCCGTCCAGAGCGCTCTCCATTTCCCTGGCAGCCGCGCCCCGCAGGCGACCGCCCCTGGGTATGGGAGTCAGGTATGCCACGCCAATGGCGTGATCCTGCAAAAGTACAATCAACTTGTCGCGAAGGGCTTCTGCCTCTTCCATCTCTCGCACCCACGCTTACAGGTGTGATTTCCCGCCGATTCATTTGGGAAGAAGAAGCATATCACGAATCGGCGCAATTCGGCATAGTGGAAACAGTCCGGCATAGCATCACTATGACCGGTCTTGCGAGGCCAGGACTGCCTCCTGCATCGCCTCAGCCGATGAGTAACCAGCCCGGCGAGGATAGCATTCAAATTTAGGTGGTAAGGTCTCTCGTAGGGGCGGATTTGAAACCCGCCCTGGTACCCCGTTAGAATCCCTCAACAATGAGAAACCACCTGAATCGGAACGTTGCCCCGGCAAGTGCTTCGTTGAATATTGGAGCAGGTAAACGTAAAATACAGTTCAAGCCCGGCATTCGTCCCAGGCTGGTTCCCCAATTTCAGCGAGAGCCTGCCATTTCAAAGTTCCAAGGAGTTTCCCGTGACCACAGAAAGCGCCCAGGAAATTATCATCTACACCCACCCGGACTGTTCATTCTCTGCGGCGGCCAAAATGGAATATCGCCGCAGCAAGACGGCATATACCGAAATTGACCTGGCCAAGCAACCCGACCAGATACCCGCGCTACTGGAACTGACCAATGGCGAACGCATTACCCCGGTTATCGTCAACGACGGCGCCGTTACAATCGGGTACAAAGGCGGCTATTGAGACTTCTGAAGGCAAGGCCGTTGGCCTTCCACCGATGTCCCACCATCACTTCCATTCAGTACTGCTTTGGAGCGATTTCAAAGTCCGGCCAAGGCAGTAGTACGCCTCATCCAGACTAAGTAGGTCCTTAGTCAGCATTGGTGACGGACTGACCTGCCACCTTAAACTCGGACTTTTCTCTACTGACACTTGCTACTTGTTGGGCTTCCGGGCCCCGTGCTAGGATTCCCATAACTTGTTAAGGGGATGGGAAGGAAATGACCACAGATTCGAAGAAAGACAAGCTGGCCGCCCTGGAAATTGCCCTGGGCCGGATTGAGAAGGACCACGGCCGGGGAGCCGTCATGCGGCTGGGACAGGAAGCGGCCCAGCGTCTCAGCACCGAGGTAATCCCGACCGGGTCACTGGCGCTGGACATAGCTCTGGGTGCCGGCGGCATCCCCCGGGGACGGGTAACAGAGATTTACGGAAGCGAGTCGGCCGGCAAGTCCACGCTGGCCATACACATAATGGCCGAAACCCAGAAACTGGGTGGCATTGCCGCTTACGTTGACGCCGAACACGCCCTGGACCCCTCCTACGCCTCCAATTGCGGCCTGAGTCTTGAAGACTTGCTGATTTCCCAACCCGACAGTGGTGAACAGG
Organism: Chloroflexota bacterium; assembly: GCA_028874075.1. Classification (GTDB taxonomy): domain Bacteria; phylum Chloroflexota; class Dehalococcoidia; order Lucifugimonadales; family UBA3495; genus Bin22. The sequence goes on along the minus strand of JAPPLU010000047.1, from coordinate 58,005 downwards.
CCCTGGACATCACCGAGCAGCTGGTCCGTAGCGGCGCGGTTGATACCATTGTCGTAGACAGCGTTGCAGCGCTCGTCCCCCAGGCCGAAATTGAAGGCGACATCGGGGACACCCACGTCGGCCTGCAGGCCCGCCTGATGTCCCAGGCTCTCCGCAAGCTGACTTCCACCATCCACCACTCTCGTACGGCGGTAATCTTCATTAACCAGCTACGGGAAAAAGTAGGAATTACCTACGGAAGTCCCGAAGTTACTCCCGGCGGCCGTGCCCTGAAATTCTACAGTTCGGTGCGGATAGACCTGCGCCGCACGGAGTCCATAAAACAGGGTTCCGACATAATCGGCAGCCGGGTCCGTGCCCGCGTAGTAAAGAATAAGATCGCCGCCCCCTTCCGGGTTACCGAATTTGACATTATGTTCAACAAGGGTATCAGCAAGATGGGTGACCTGCTGGAGCTGGGAGTCAGCGAAGGCATACTGAAGAAGGCCGGCGCCTTTTACTCCTACGGCGACACCCGGCTGGGCCAGGGCAGGGAAAACTCCAAGGATTTCCTGTTGCAGCACCCGGAAATTGCCGAATCCATCGAATCCAGAGTCCGTACCAAACTGTCACCCGACGTTGGCGACGCAGACCAGGCCAATCCTCTTGGAGAAGCTGACGTAGACGCCATACTAGCCACCCTTACGGAACCGGAGGAAGAGAAATAACCCCAATCTCGGGCTGGAGCATGGCGCCCAATGCCACCCTTTGAATCCAGGAAAGAAGACGCGGCGGAAGGGCAATCGTTCACCGATTGCCTGACTGCCGCGTTACGTTACCTCAGTTACAGGCCCCGCACCATAAGAGAAGTTGAACGGCGGCTGGAAGGACGATTCGCCGCTCCGGTGGTCGAAAAAACAGTCGACTACCTGAAAGACCTCAAATACCTGGACGATGCCTCCTTTTGCGCTCAATGGATCGGCAGCCGGGAACGGCGGCGTCCTAGGGGCAGTCGTGCCCTGCGGCAGGAATTGCGGCGGCTGGGAGTGGAACAACAGCTGGTAGACGAAGCACTTGAAGGTCTGGACGAAACAGCCAGCGCCTGCAACGCCGGCCGCAAGCAGGCAGCCAAACTCGTGGCCAGGGGAAGCACTCCCCTGGAATTCCGCGAGAAATTAACCCCTTTCCTGCAGCGACGGGGGTTCAGCTACGGCACCACCAGGGAAGCTACCAATCTACTGTGGTCTGAGCTTCAGGAGGACTAGGGACGAAGCCGCTGCCAGGCAAGAAACGCTCCCACCCCAAGAAAGAGCAGATCCATCAAGCCAAACCCAAAGGGACTGAACAGCCTGCTGACCAGGTATGCCAGAACGACAACCGCACAAGCAACAATGGCAAGCAGGACGCTGCGCTTGCGGTTAACGGTACGGCTCACCAGGTCGCCCGTAACGAAACCGAAGGCAATGGCCATGAGCCCCGAAACCGGACCATAAGCTCCAAAGACCAGCAGCAGATTGTCCAAAACCACCCAGGCGGGGGTGCCCAGAATCATCAGGAGAATTGCCACTCCGATTCCCAGGGTGTAGTTGGCCGGCCGGACATCGTAAGTGGGCATCGGTTGCGCCTTGCCGCATTCCCGGCATCGAATTCCCACCGGCGCTTGGACTAGGCACTGGGCACAAATCAGCCTGCTGCACCTGCTGCACGACAGTCCGGTTTCCACGTCCGTATGCCAGAAGCAAACGCCGGGCCTTTGGCTGTCGTCGCGCGTCTGTTCCGATGGGGCCTGTGTCAACTGATGCCTCCCTCTTTCAACGCCGGGCTAATCGGGGGTCCGACCCACCCATTTCTCCCTGTCGTCTACGTCCCGATCCTTGAAAAGCCGGTTGAGAATTACCCTGTTCGTGGAAACATCCTCCGGAAAACTTAAGGAATTGCCAACCAGGCGCTTGAGAACCACCACACCGAGGATGGCGCAGCCGAGGACGCTAATAACAAGGGACTCGTTCCGTCCGGGCAGCGAACTAATCCCGTCCCGTCCCAATAGCCACAGTCCTTGCCAGTCCAGTGTCATGGCGCCTCCGGGCACCCATGCAAGGATCGGCAATAGGACAATTGCTACCAATGCCCACACAGCCGAATTGCGGCTGACCCGCCAACCAATCAAGTAGACAGTTATTGTTACTAGGAATAAGACAGGTACCAGGGCTAGAGTAATCCCGCACACTACCATTAGTCCACGACCACCCTGAAAGCGGAGAAAAACGGACCAATTGTTGCCAATCAATGCCAGGAGGGGCACGCACAGGAACAAAAAGGAAGCCCGGGGACCCGAAGGAAAATCATCGGCAAGAATCAAGTAAGCCAGCAGTGTAGGAGACAAACCCTTAAGCAGAAACTCAATTGCCGTAAGGGGAACGAACCACCTCTTTCCGAGCTGCCTGATTACATTGGACCCACCGACATTACCGCTGCCGTAATTCCTTAGGTCAATCCCCTTGACCAGCCTGGCAATCAGGTAAGGAGTAGGAACGGCCCCGGCCAAATAGGCGTAGAGACAAAGGCCAAACAGTTCCAGACCCATTACACCGTTACGGTACTCTACCGGTTTCTCGCCAGATCGCGGGAAATCCCCGCTAGCCGCTCTACCGTTTCCATAGGCGGCCCCAAGAGCCCCGGTTCCTGTTCACCGGTGTTTCCCAGGCCGTGGTAGTCGCTGCCGCCGCAGGCGATCAATCCGTGCCTATTAGCCACTTCCAGCAACCGCTGGATGGTTTCTTCACTGTACATGGCATAATGGACTTCCATGCCAACCAGCCCGGCTTCCTTCAGGTTGGCCACCTTTGTGTCCAGGTCTTCCAGATTTGCCGGATGGGCCAGTACGGCGCTGCCGCCTACTTTTGCCAGCATTTCGACGCCCTCTTCCGGCGTCATCTTTTCTCGTTCGGCGTAGGCAAGGCCATTCCGGCCCAGGTATTCGTAGAAAGCCTCCTTCGGCTCCTTGAAATAGCCTGCCTCCACCATGGCCAGGGCAATGTGGGGGCGTCCCACGGACCCATCTCCGGCGATTTCCTGCACCCTTTCCCAGTCAACGGGTTTGCCCAGAGCCGCCAGCTTCTCAACCACCGCCCTGCCTCGCTCCAGCCGTCCATCCCGGAAACGCTTCAAAATCCCTTGGAACTCCTCGTCTTCATACTGCAGGAAGTATCCAAGCATGTGAATTTCGTCACCGGGTATGTCGGTGCTCAATTCAATCGCTGGAATGATTTCCAGGTTGGGATGTGCTGCGGCGGCCCGAACCGCCTCGGCAATGCCGTCCGTAGTGTCGTGGTCTGAGATAGCGGCTACTGTAACTCCCTTGCTCGCAATCAAGTCCACAAGTTGTGTAGGAGTAAGGCGCCCATCCGACGCCAGCGTGTGCAAATGCAGGTCTACAAGTCCATCCATATTAATCCACCATGCGGTCTATTCTCTGAATCGAAAGGGCCCTGCCACTTTCGTCGTCTATTTCCACCAGGGCGGCATTCACAATCACCGGGCCCCTGGCAACCGAAAGCCGCTGCGGCAAACCGGTAAGGAATCGGTCCAGTACAGCGTCCGTATCGCTGCCTATAACTGAATTCACCGGCCCCGTCATCCCCACATCGGTTAGGAAAGCAGTACCTTTGGGCAACACCCGCGCATCAACGGTGCCCACGTGGGTGTGGGTACCCAGCACCGCGCTAACCCTTCCATCCAGGTACCAGCCCATGCCCTGCTTCTCCGAAGTAGCCTCGGCGTGGAAGTCAACGATTATAGCACGTGGGGAGTGTTCTGCTTCGGCCTCTTCAAGAATTGCGCTTGCAGTCCTGAAGGGACAGTCCAGGGTTGGCATGAATACCCGCCCCATAAGGTTCAGGACCATAACTCCGTCCTGGACCAGGTAGCCCCGTCCTGGAGCGTCAGGATAATTGGCAGGTCGTATCAGGGGTAGTCCCTCGTCGAGGTACGGAATGATCTCCTTTTGGTCCCAGATATGATTTCCGGAGGTTAGAATATCAACTCCGCTGTCTAGCAACTCCTCGGCCGTCTCAATGGTGATACCAAACCCGCCGGCAGTATTCTCGCCATTGGCAACCACCATGTCGATAGCCAGCTCGCGGCGCAGGTCCGGAAGAATCCGGGCGATGGCGCGCCGGCCCGGCTGTCCGATGATGTCCCCAATCATTAGAATTCGCAACTTGGCCTTCCTTCTACCAGATTGGGCCGGAATACACTGAATTTGCAATCAAGGATATACTGCTTCGCAGCGCCGGTGAGGCATTTCAATCTTGCAGCCACCACTCGCCGGAATCAAAAGATGAGGCCCAAGGGCCGAGGGTGCCGGCACTTGGGCCTGAGTTCTATCCACTACATACCTGGTAAACCGATCTGCGATATTTGATACCGGCCCGGTCCTCCCACGGAAGGCGATTAGCGGGCAATTTCAACATTCCGGGTTTCCCGGATCACAGTTACCTTGATCTGGCCCGGGAATACCAGGTCCTCTTCCACCTTGCGGGCAATATCCCTTGCCAATGCGGCGGACCCGACATCATCGATGTCAGTGGGTTTCACCATCACCCTAACTTCACGACCGGCCTGGATGGCGAACGCCCTTTCGACACCGCCAAATCCGACGGCAGTATCCTCCAGGTCCCTAAGACGCTTCACGTACTGGTCCAGGGACTCTTTTCGGGCGCCAGGCCTGGCTGCGCTGATGGCATCGGCGCTGGCGACGACGAAAGACTCAATAGTTGAATGTTCGTCGTCGTGGTGCTCCAGGATAGACAAATATGAGTTATGGTTTATGCCGTATTTCTTGGCCAGCTCAGCGCCTATTTCGGCATGAGGCCCGGCAACCTCGTGAGTCAGGGCCTTTCCTACGTCGTGGAGCAATCCGCCGATCTTGGCAACCTGGATGTTGGCGCCTATTTCAGCGGCCAGCATTCCCGACAGCAGACAGACCTCGATGGAGTGCTTCAGCACGTTCTCGCCATAGCTGTAGCGGTACTTGAGCTGCCCCAACAGACGGATCAACTCTGTATCTATCCCGCTAAGTCCAACATCGAATGTGGATTGTTCGCCGGCCTTCCAGATGGTCTGCTCGATATCCACCTGGGCCCGGTTAACCATATCTTCGATTCGAGCCGGCTGAATGCGGCCATCGCTTACCAGCCTTTCCAGCGCCAGCCGCGCAACTTCACGACGTACCGGATCGAAGCAAGACAAAGTGACAATTTCCGGAGTGTCATCGATAACGATATCAACCCCGGTAAGGGATTCCAATGCTCTAATATTCCGTCCTTCACGGCCGATGAGACGACCCTTCATCTCATCGTTGGGCAGGGAAACGATTGAAGTCGTGGTTTCGGAGACGACATCCGTAGCCAGACGATTAATGGCCAGAGTTATTATCCGGCGGGCATTTTCCTCTGCGGTAGCTTTGTATTCTCGTTCAAGATCATAGGTACGGCGGGCCAATTCATGCCTGGCCTTCTCTTCGCCTTCCTTTACCACCAATTCCCTGGCATCTTCCACCGACAATCCGGCGGCTTCTTCCAGGACTTTTACTTGCTGCTCCTTCAGACCCTGCACCTCTACCAGGGTCTGGTCAACCTCAGATTCCTTTGTGGTAAGGGCCACCTGCTGCTTCTCAAGAACTTCGCCCTTTTTCTCTAGCTGTTCTTCCCGCTGGAGATAACGACGTTCCAGTCGATTAAGTTCCTGTCGCTGTTCCTTGATCTCCTGTTCACCTTCGGATCGCAGCTTGAGAACTTCTTCCTGGGCTTCAAGGAGGAGCCTCCGCTTCTCTTCCTCCGCCTGTGCTATGACTGTTCCAGCCTCTTCTCTGGCATTTTCTACCAGTTTGCCGTCAACCTTGGAACGGTAGACCAGCCAAGCGGCGACCCCCGTTCCGATTATCCCTGCAACCGCCAGGACGGTAAGGAAAACGGTCAATTCCATCTTTCACCCTTCCTTCCCGTCTGGTTATGTGCTTTAAGGGAATACTTCCCTTAACCAATTATCGTACTAATTGAACCTGACTATGTCAAGGAAATCCCAAGCCCACAGATACGAAACGCTACCTCCATGAATACCCTTTATTCCCGAATCCATCGGTGAGGCAGTTCTGAAACTATCTCCGTGGTCACAACAACGCCAGGCCCAGGGTCACCAGTCCTGCCAGGATCAGGGCGCCGGCCCATAGCAGGTCTACGTTCAGCCAACCGCGGCGGAGAAAGGCCAATCCCAGTTTCTTGTAGACCACAACCGCAGTAACCAGCATAACCGCCAGCATGGCAACCGAATGGATCGCCAGCCCAATGCCCCAGGTAGCTGCCGTTTCCGTGAGATCCAGAAGGCCGGCATGGTGGCCCAGGTCGGCAGTGCCGCCGGACCCTTCTTCTTCCAGGTTCAAAATAATCGGAGCAAGCATCAGACCCGCGCCGTGAGAGGTGGCCATCAAGAAAGACCAGACGAACAGGTCCCGGCCACTGACATTCATGCCAACCCAACGGAAATGCCGGTAGTAGAGGACGAGTTTGTAGATTCCGAAGCCAACCAGGAATATGCCGGAAGCGATTCTCACCCAGAAAAGGGGGATAAGGTAGCCGGCCACGGCCAGCGCGATGGCAACCACTGCCAGCGACGCGATGTGTCCGACGGAGATGTAGAATGCGGCGCTGAAGACCGCCCCCATCGCCTGGCGTTGCAATCCCAGGCTGACGGCAAACAGCCACCCCATCGCAGGATTGATTCCGTGAAAAGCGCCCAGGGCCGCCAATCCTATCAGCGGCCCCAGGGAAGCCAGCGCGGCAGGTTCTGCGTGAACCGGAAGAGCGCCCAGCATCAGCGCGACGTGCTAGGGGTAGCAGAAGGAATCGGAAGAGGCGTCTCCCCCTTCCAGGCGAACCTGGTGGGCCCGACCCTCACCGAAATCTACGAAGAAATCCTCGTCAACGGAAATGCCGCCCTCTGGATTGACGTTAATCTTGGTCATCCAGCCTGTGATGTTGTCGTAGAAGGTATCGTCCCAGGAACTGTACAGGGAGTTTGTCGGATAGACTCGACGGCCATCACGGCTTATTTCAATCATCTGAGGCCCGCCCACCAGTGGACCCGACTTGGGATGTGCTGCCTTCTTCACGATGCCGCCCAGCTCCACAGTCCCGGTATGTTTTGCATTGAATGGGTCGGAAACGTCGTACTGCCTTAACTCGCCCGTCCCCCAGCAGGAAACGTAGAGGAACTTGTCATCCAGTGAAAGGTCAATGTCCGTTATCAGCGGAGGCACAGCCCCCAGACCCTTCAACGCCTCGGGCAACAGATCTGGATCAGCCGGCTGGGCGGGAATCTCGATAACCTTGGTAACCGCCCACTTGCCGTTATCCTGGTACCAGGTCCACACAGAACCCGAAAGGTCCTGGTTGTTGACTACAACACCCACAAATCCGTAGGCCTTGGTGGGGTTGTGAGAGGGCCGCAATTCCAGCACCATCTGGTTCTCGACCCCCAGGTCCACCTCCTGAAGGTGGCGTCGGCGGCGCAGGTCCCAGAAATGTATCTTATGACCGTAGTTCCCGGCCACGATGTCGGCCAGCGAGGGCCCGCTCTCAAACAGCTCGGGCGTGCACCACTCACTGGTAATCGCCACGTCCAGGCTAATATGCCACCAGAAGTCGTAGGCCAGAGTTTGGGGTCCCCGATCCAACTCCCATGCGCCCAGGGGTTCAAAGGTATTGTGGTCTATTCTGAGAATTCCGCCGGGGGAAACGCCGTCGGACGAGCCAATTCCGTTCAGGTAGATCGCATCCGGCCCGCAATGGACAGTATGAAGCCGGCTATACCCGGTCCTATTGGCGATAACGTCCGACTCCACGGTCTTTACCACCTGCGGATTAAAGGGGTCTGGCTTGGTGTCAATTACGTAGATACGTGAAGTCCGCAGGGTAGGCACAATCAAGTAGCGGCGTTCCAGGTGCGGGTGAGGCGCATAAGGGCACAGACTGGCGCTGCAGGCGTTCCACCCAAAGTGGTGCAGCTCGTCCCCCACGTTGGGCATTTCCAGGGAGTTTACGATGGTGCTGTAAGTGGAGGAATTGGGATCAAGGTCGACCACGGACATCGCGTCCGGTTTGCCGTTGGTATTCAGAACAGCAACGTACCCCAGCCGCTCCGCCGGGGCTTGCTGTGCCAGTCGGGCAGAGGGATAAAAGGTTGGGTCCGGTGTCATCAGCGCCATATTCAGCCTCTCAATTCATCGGGTATTGGTTCAAATCTGCCGGGTTTCCGGCCCCATCGTACAGGCTAATCTGGAGCGCGGAACCTTCCCTTGACGGATTACGACAATATAGATGATATATAGGTTGATTACTGGAAGTCTATATCAAATCCGTCATGAGGGCCAGCAAACTCAACACACGATCAGGGATTTTATAGGCTAATACCTAGGATCGCAAGGTCTTCGGCCAATGGTTCTTCAATCTCATTTAGCGATCAGGCATAGAGCGCCTTCTAATGACCGGACAATTTGGTGCCGGAGAAAAGCTGCCAAACACACTTATACCGCAGTGCAGCTACTCAATCCTGGTCCAGACCCACGAATTTGATTGAGGGAGAATTCGATACTGGGCTATAATGTAGCGGCACACACACTTGAGAACTCATTCTGGCAGGCTGCTGGAACCTGCTCCATTTTCAGGGTGACGAGGAATGGCTCAGACTGACTACTATGAGATCCTGGGAGTTTCACGACAGGACTCCGAGGAGGAGATACGCCGGGCCTTTCGCAAGAAAGCCATGGAGTACCATCCCGACCGCAATAAAGAACCCGACGCTGAAGAGAAATTCAAGGAAATAAACGAGGCCTACCAGGTTCTCAGCGACTCCACCAAGCGGGCCCAGTATGACCGGTTTGGCCACGCCGGGGTCAACGGCGGCAGCTACGACCGGCCTTTTGATGGATTCGACGTCTTTGGCGGATTCGGCGATATTTTCGATTCCTTCTTCGGCGACGCCGGCGGCAGGCGCAGCCGAGCGCCGCAAAGGGGCAGCGACTTGCAGCAGCAGGTTACGCTGGCCTTCGAGGACGCCGCATTCGGAATTGAACGGGAAATTGACGTGTCCAGGGTCGAAATTTGCCACGAATGCTCCGGTGCAGGCAATGAACCCGGCACGGCAATAAATACCTGTGGCACTTGTGGCGGTAACGGGCAGGTTCGACGGACTCAGCGCAGCGTATTTGGCCAGTTCGCCCAGGTAACCAGCTGTCCCACGTGCCAGGGCAAGGGGACCACCATAGAGCGGCCCTGCACAGTCTGCCGGGGGGCGGGGATGGAGCGGCGCAACCGCAAGACAGTAGTAAATATCCCCGCTGGCATTCAGGACGGTATGCAGGTAAGGCTTACCGGTGAAGGCAACGTGGGATCCAACGGGGGGCCGCCGGGCAACCTGTACATTCTGGTCGACGTAAAGCCGCACAAGGTATTCCAGCGCGACCAGTTCGACCTCTTGTACACCCTTCCCATCAACGTGGCCGAAGCCGCATTGGGTGTCGAAAAAGAAATTCCTACTCTCGAAGGTGAAACAACTACTCTGAAAGTTCCTCAGGGTACCCAGCACGGCTCTGAGTTCCGGGTCCGTGGCCGTGGCATTAGCCACATCAATAATGGTCGAAAAGGAGACTTGCGCGTTTTCGTAGACGTGCAAGTCCCCGGCAAACTTAACGGCAAGCAGCGAAAACTCCTCGAAGAACTTGCCATCTCCCTGGATCCCAACTACGGGAAGGTTGTCGAGGAAGAAATCTATAGCAACGATTCGGTTAACGAGAACCAGCGCCCGCAGGACCAGACCTATGCGGATGAAGATCACGAAGATCCCCTCGACGGCAAATCGGACAGAGACAAGGGGTTATTCGACCGCATCAAAGACGCATTGAGCTGACAGCCAGGTCCGACAGGGTCACCTTTGGAGTTATACGTCAGGCTTCAGTCGCTAATCGGACAACCCAACAGCCAATAACATGGGACTGGAACGGAAACCCGAGCCGCCAGCCGCCGGTTTTTTTGTGGGACAAAAGGGCTATACATGTGGCAGGAAGTCAGTTTAAGCGTACCTTTCGAATACGTCGAACCAATTTCGTATCTGTTCGACCGGTACGGCTACGGACTCTCAATGGAGGACGACGGTCCTAAAAGGATTAAGTTGCGCACCTATTTGCCCAGCGATGCGCGCCAGCGTTATTCCCACATAGAAGTAGGAGTTAAGTTGGCCAGCATACTGGAGCCTCTCGGTGAGTTGCAGGTAACTCCCCTGGATAACGACGCCGACTGGCAAAACGCGTGGAAGGAGCATTTTACTCTTCTGAGAGTTGGGGAACGCCTTGTAATCAAGCCCTCCTGGATCGACTACCAACCCGAGGATGATGACATCCTGGTAGAGCTTGACCCGGGCCTGGCATTTGGTACCGGCTACCATCCAACGACCTATACCTGCCTTGAAGCCATGGAGAAAATGGTTAATCCTTCCACCGTTGTTTTAGACCTTGGCTGCGGATCTGGCATTCTCACCATTGCGGCAGTGAAGCTGGGCGCTCACCGAGTCGTGGCGCTGGATATCGATCCACAGGCCATTCAGGCTTCCCGGCAGAACTTCGAACGTACCCACATCACCGACTGGGTGGACCTGGAGCAAGGCAGCCTTCCCCATCGCCTCGCAGCCCCGGGCGCATTCGACCTGGTAGTCGCCAACATTTCATCCAGGGGCATCAGGGAGCGCGCTCCCGACATTCTTCCGGCTCTGAATCCGGCGGGAACGCTGGTCGCGTCCGGAATTATCGATGAACAGCTTCCGGAAACCCGTGAAGCCCTGCTAAGGGCCGGATTTACCGACCTGGAACTCTGGCCGCGGGAAGATTGGGTTACCTTTTCCTGTAAACCTGGGTAATTATCGTTAATATGTCTACGAATTGATGCTATAATTGCGCTTAGAGGCAGGAAAACAGCGCCATGGAATTAACCCAACTCGATCGGTACGAACTTACGGGGTTGCTAGGAAGCGGCGCCGATTATGAAGTCCGCTCTGCGGAGGAGCGGGACTCTGGTATGGACGTGGTGGTGAAACGCCCCGTGCCCCAGATGATTTCCCGTGGTATGCACGGCGCCGTCGAAGAGCGAACGGACCGAACAATCCATGTCTACCAGGAGTTGGCCAACTCCATCCCCCAGGTTTGCCCAATGCTCGGCTACACCGAACGGGGCAACCACGACGCATTCTTTGGTGACGATCTCGGCCAGGAATACCGGGTGACCATTTCCCAGCGGGCCAGGGGCATACCGCTGGTGGGCGACGTGAGAGCCCGGATATTGAGAGTTCCCATCGGGCTTGGTCAAAATCTCTTCTGCCTGTTTCCCCTTCCCTTTGCCGAAGGTGATGAACCATTCCCTGTCCAGCAGCAATTGCTGGATGCCGAGGAACGATTTCACCAGGCGGGGTACGTCTTGCTTGACATGGGCCCGCAGAATATCTTCTTCCAGCCTGCAGCAAAACACATAAGCATAATCGACCCGGGTGCTCTGTTGACCGGCGATTTGGACCGAACGCCCGTGGGACGTGGCCCCCAGGACATTCACGACTTCTACCTGGAAATGCTGAAGTTCTACACCACTTTCCAGCCGCCGCCAACCGACGTTACCGGCTATCGCGACCCATACAACATGCGGCCGGTCGTGAACTTCGATCAGGAACTTCAGGAAATGGCCCGCGGGTTATCCCTGGAACCCACCGCCACCGAAGATTGCCGGCAGGCCGGCCAGGACTTGATGGAAAAAGTGAGAAGGCGGGGATGCGAGAGTTTCGGTGAATTTCAGGAAGGCCTCTTGTCCTATTTGGAAGCCCTCCGCCAGCGAAATCTGGCTCTCCCTAATATCGAGGAAATGGGGCGGGCTTGGAACAATGCCCTCCAGCTGCTGCGGGAGGACCACTGGCGTAAGTACGCCTTCGTTGCTGACGAAGAACTTAATGACCTGTAAAGTACTTGATCTGAATACCAGCGCAAAATCAATCCAAAAGACATTGACGAGGAAGGAAAATGGCCAACGGTAGCCTCACCAGCGTTGTAGCAACCTTGTTCGACAATTCCACCCATGGCGAAGACTCTTACCTGATACGAGACCTGGGAAACGATCACTTCCTTGACGCCGTTATGGACGGAGTTACCGGTCACGGCGGCGAGGAAGCCAGCAAATCCGTGGCCCAGGCCCTGGAAGAAGCGAATATATCCTCTCCGGTAGATGTTATAGCGGTGCTTGAGGAGCAGAATTCCGACTTCTACCAGGTTGGCGGAGGTCGCTTCCTGCTCACCACTGTCTCGGTCGCGCTTTATCTGGGCGGCCCCTTGTACATTATCAGCGCCGGTGACAGTCCCATATTCCACATTCGGGGAGCAGAACACCAGCAACTTTCCGGCAGAATTGGCGGTATCCTCAGGATGGGCACTGCCCAGGCCATCGGCGCCGGGCAAAACCTGAACCTGCATCAAATGGAACTGGCCCTGGAAGCTGGCGACCGCCTGGTAACCGCTTCCGACGGAGTTACCGACAACGTGAATCCCGCTGAGCTGTCCGAGTTTGTCCGCAACGCCGATACACCTGAAGCGGCCAGCGCTGCCATCAAGATGGCTATTGACGACAGGCTTGAGCGGGGCATCACTCCCGAGCTCCTCGGTGGGCGTTTCAGGCACGACGACCAGAGCGGAATTTTCCGCTTCTTCTAGTCCCCGAATGCGGAAGCCTGGCGACTCAACGCCACCGGAACAAGTGGGCGAGGGCATTGCTCGTTCTTGTTAGAGTGTTTCATAGCTGATAGAATTTCTGGATTAACCGGTTTGTCCCAGCATTGGGGGGAAACGTAAAGGAGATATAACTTGGGCAAGATTAACGTCGCTATTATCGGCGTGGGCAACTGCGCTTCTTCCCTGGTCCAGGGCATTCATAAATACGTTGAAGTCCCTACCGATGCTGAAATTCCCGGGATCATGCATAACCGGATCGGGGACTACCGTATTGAGGACATTGAAGTAGTTGCCGCCTTTGACGTGGACGAAAACAAGGTTGGCAAGGACTTGTCCGAAGCGATTTTCACCCAGCCCAATAACACCATAAAATTCGCCGATGTGCCCCGCACGGGCGTCACCGTGGAACGCGGCATGACCCACGATGGCATCGGCCGTTACGTTTCTCACCTGGTCAAAAAGTCACCCCACTCCACCGCCGACATATCGGGCATTCTCAAAGAGCGAAACGTGGACGTGGTTATCAATTACCTGCCCGTTGGCAGCGAAATGGCCACCAAGTGGTATGCCGAACAGATCCTGGACGCCCGCTGCGCCATGGTCAACTGCATCCCCGTATTCATCGCCCGCGAAGAGTATTGGCGGAACCGCTTCATGGAAAGAGGCGTCCCCATTGTCGGCGACGACATCAAGTCCCAGGTTGGGGCAACAATTCTCCACCGGATTCTGACCCGACTATTTGAAGATCGGGGCGCAACCATTGAGAATACCTACCAGCTCAATTTTGGCGGCAACACCGACTTCCTGAATATGTTGGAGCGGGAGAGACTGGTTTCCAAGAAGATCTCCAAGACCGGCTCGGTAACGTCGCAGATGGATTTTGATATAGATCCCGACCAGATCCACATCGGGCCAAGCGACCATGTCCCCTGGCTCAAGGACCGCAAATGGTGCTATATCCGCATGGAAGGCGAACTCTTCGGCGGTGCCCCCGTTAACCTGGAGGCCAAGCTGGAAGTCTGGGACAGCCCTAACTCCGCCGGAGTGGTTGTCGACGCCATCCGCTGCGCCAAACTGGCTCTGGACCGCAAGATTGGCGGCGCCATTGCAGGTCCCAGCGCCTACTTCATGAAGTCTCCTCCCGTACAGTACACCGACGACGTGGCCCGCAACATGGTGGAATCCTTCATTAGTGGGGAGGACGGTAACCCCATGGTGCCCGGCAAGAGCGCACCGGCTCCGGTCATGGAGGCCGTGGAAGAAGAGACCGACTAGTCGCCATCACCGGCGCCTGGTGAACGGTGGCGATGAGTGGGCAAAGGGCTGCTATGAAAATAGCAATGGTCTCCCCGTACGACTTTACCTGGCCGGGAGGCGTTACGGCTCACGTATCGCAGCTGGCTCAGGAGTTGTGCAACAGGGGACATCAGGTCAAAGTGCTGGCGCCACATTCTCCGTCCCGCCAGTGCTTTGAGGCGGAGTCCTTCGTGCCCCTGGGGAGATCGGTGCCCCTTCCTAGCGGCGGCTCCATAGCCCGTGTGTCCCTTTCCTGGTGGCTCTATCCTCGAGTGCGGGAAATCCTTGAGGAAGAGTGCTTTGACCTCATCCACCTTCACGAACCCTTGGCCCCGGTCCTTCCCTTATGCGTCCTGGAGTGCTCCAATTCGGTCAATGTGGGCACCTTCCATGCTTACTACAGCCGGCAGCATCTCTATCGTTTCAGCCAGCCCATCATCAAGCGATGGCACCGGCGCCTGCACGGCGGTATAGCCGTTTCTCCTGCCGCCCACAATTACGTCCACAACTTCTTTCCCCGCGACTACCGCATCATCCCGAATGGAATCGACGTTGACCACTTCACCAGCAACGCAGTGCCCTGGCCCGAATACCAGGACGGTAAGACAAACATCCTGTTTGTCGGGCGCATGGAGAAGCGCAAGGGGCTAAGGTATCTCCTTGAGGCGTACTGCCGTTTGAAATGGGACCACCCTAATACCAGGCTCATCGTAGTGGGGCCGGGCAACCTGGACCGGGAATCCCACGGCATCCTGAGCGCCCGCAACCCCGGGGACGTGGAATTGGTTGGCGGAGTGTCCTACCAGGACTTGCCCAGGTACTACGCCTCTGCTGACATTTATTGTTCGCCAGCCACCGGCCAGGAGAGCTTTGGCATCGTCCTGCTGGAAGCCATGGCCTGTGGCAAACCCATTGTCGCCTCGGCAATTGAGGGTTACATGGGAATCGTCCAGGATGAAGAACAGGGGCTCTTGTTCCCCCGCCGGGATTCCCAGGCATTAGCCAACGCCCTTGTATCGTTGGTGGAGAATCCCGAATATGCCCGCCGGTTGGGTGAAACCGGCCGCCGGATGGTGGAACAATACCGCTGGAAAGTGGTGGCCCGCCAGGTGGAAAGCTATTACTACGACTGCATAGCGGAGACCAATGGCGTTACCAGGTAGAGAGGATATCCGGGCCGCCCTGTCCCAGTATATCGAAGTGCCGGGGGCCAGGTGTTTCCAGGCTGTAGGTTTAACTCCCAATGCCATCACCGTGCTCGGCTTCGTTGTGTGCATTGCGGCCGCCTGGCTGGTAAGTAACGGGTGGCTCCTCGCGGGCGGCATCGTCTTCCTGGTGGGCGGAGGCCTGGACATGTTTGACGGCGCTCTGGCCCGCATGTCGGGCAAAGCCAGCCCCTTCGGCGCGTTAATGGACTCGGTATTTGACCGGCTGGGAGAAGCTGCCCTCTTTGTGGGCATGGGCCTCTATTTCCTGCGGGGCGGTTTTGGCGGTGATTCCCTTACCTTTTACGTCGCTATCCTTCTGCTGGCCCTGGTTTTTTCCCAGGTGGTCAGCTATCTTCGTGCCAGGGGAGAAGGCCTGGGAGCCTTTACTCGGGATGGAGTGATGACCCGCACCGAGAGAGTCATCATTCTGGGTGTCGGCCTGATAGCCGACGGCCTGACCGCCTTTCCGCTGATGCCGTGGATTCTCCTGGCCATCGCCGTGGTGTCCTGTTTCACCCTGTTCCAGCGAATGTGGGCCATCAGGAGTTTGCTGAAAAAGGGTAGCTAACCACACACCGGGCGTGTAAACTGGGCTGACCCTGTCCTACTGGTTGCCCTGTATATACCAACAGTTAGCCAGCCCGCCAATCCCGGTTGGAAACATCATGCAGCGAGGCGGAGCCGTCCCACCAGAGCGGAGTTTCAGCTTTGACTCAGCCACCTGCCATCTCAGCGCAGCAACGCAATCAGCTCAGACGCACTTTCCGTAAAGACCTGAAGTCGCCGGTAAAGTTGCGCCTCTTTACCAGGGGAAAATCCCCCATCGCCATACCCGGCCGGGAGTGCCCCACTTGCGAGCAGACCCAGCAGTTGATCGAAGAGGTAGCCGCTGCATCGCCCAAAATCGACCTTGAAGTGCATGATTTCTTTGCCAACTCTGCTGTGGCCCAGGCTATGGCTGTGGCCCGTATACCCGCCATACTCGTGGGGGACGAAGAGCATCCGCGAATGACGTTCTACGGGGCGCCTCTCGGCCACCAGATGGCCGCCATAGTCGAGACTATCCGCTCCCATTCCCGGGGCGTCAGTCCACTACAAAACACCACCCGCAGAATGTTGAGGCAAGTAAAGCGTCCGGTACACCTTCAGATCATAGTTAGTCCTGAAGAGCAGACAGGCGCGCAGGCAGTCTATACCGGGTTTGCCATGGCCAGGGAGAATCCGGACATAATCGCCGACGCTGTGCAGATAAGGGACTTCCCTGCCCTGGCCCGCAGCCTGGGCGTCAATTCGATTCCCCTCACCTTAGTCAACGATTACTACCGGGTTCTCGGCGCCGTCACGGAAGAGCGGATGCTGGAACAGGTGATGCTGGCAGCCGGTGTCGAGACGGTCCGCAGTTGAAGTCTGAAAGTCGTGTATAAAATTTGAACGATGGAGAGAATATCGTGCCCCAGGAATTGAATGGAGAAATGGACGGACAGGGCTTGAGAGTCGGCGTGGTTGTGGCCCGGTTTAATGATTTCGTTACGAGGCAGCTGCTGAACGGGGCCGTAGAAACCCTTGAAAGATTCGGAGTCCGCGATGAGGACATCAGTGTCGCTTGGGTACCCGGGTCCTTTGAATTGCCGGTGGTGGCCAAGACCCTGGCCCAGACGGGCAGGTACGACTCGGTGATCTGCCTCGGTGCTGTAATTCGGGGAGAGACGGACCACTACGACATGGTGGCCGGACAGTCGTCCGGTGGAATCGCGTCGGTGGGACTGGAAACCGGCGTCCCCACCATTTTTGGAGTCTTGACCGCCGACAACATGGACCAGGCCATCAATCGCGCCGGGGGTAAGTCCGGCAATATCGGCAGCAATGCCGCCGTTGCGGCGATCGAAACTGCCAGGCTGATCCAGTCCATCAAGACAGGCTAAAACCGGGGAGGCGCCCAATGGAGTTCGGAGTAACCGTTCCCAACAACTGGGGCATCGAAAACGTCCATGAAGCTCTTGCCTTTGGGCCTCTGGCCGAAGAACTGGGCTACGACTCGGTTTGGGTAATGGACCACCTCTTCAACAACGGCTACATCCGAGAGCGCCTGGACGATAGACCTTACTACCACCCACTGGCCACCCTGACCTACCTTTCTTCCACCACCAGCCGTGTATTGCTGGGAACATCGGTGCTTGTTCTGCCTTACCACAACCCGGTGGAACTGGCCAAGTACACCGCTACCCTGGACCAGATGTCCGGCGGCCGGGTAACCCTGGGGGTGGGGGTGGGCGCCATGACCGAGGAGTTTGAGGCCCTGGGCATTCCCATGTCCGAACGGGCGTCTCTCACCAACGAGTGCATCCGCGTTATGCGGGAACTATGGGAAAACCCGGCTCCCAGTTACCACAGTCATCGCTGGAACTTTGACGACCTGCGTTTTTCCCCCAAACCGGTCCAGAGACCGCACATTCCCCTGTGGATTGGCGGCGCCAGCCTGGGCGCCCTTCGGCGAGCAGCGCGAATGGGCAACGGCTGGCACCCCTCTGGCGTGACGCCCCAGGAATACGCGGAGAAGAAGGAACAGATCTCTACTCTGGCGGCCAACGCGGGACGAAGCCCAGCGGAGTTTACCTGGTCGGCCAGGGTTGAGGTAGAAGCCAGCGGAGGGCCATCCAGCGACCGGTCAGCCAATCGCGCTCGCATTCCGGGCCACGACCTGGAACAAACGGCAATGGCGGTGGCTGCTTACCGGGAAGCCGGCGTAGAGCACCTTGTTCTGGCCTTGAACACCGGGGACGTAACCCGCATCAGGGAGTTAATGGAGTCACTTGCCTCGGAGACCATACCCCAATTCCGGTAACCATAGGACTGCGGCGGCAACCCAAAAAGTTCGGGAGACGGACTACTCTTCATCCTCTTCCGAATTTTCTTTTTCCCTGGCCTTTTCCCTTTCCTTCCATTCAGCCTCATGCCGACGCAACTCGGCCAGATCGTGCAACAACACCTGCATCTCTCCGCTGCCGGCAGGGTGGTTGCCATAGTGGGCCGAGTGGAAGCCACCAACAATCCGGTCCACCGGTTGAGGGGGAAGCTCTTCCCCCACTTCTCCCTGGTGTTCTCTCGGTGTCTGACCTTCCTCCTTGGGGTGGCCCATGGTATCAGAAATTCTCAGGAAACGGTGATAGACCTCCCGGGGGTCTTCGGGTTCCGGCTCACCCTTTCCATCGTTGATCGCCTTGCCCACCAGGTCGTTCCACCACCCTTCTACCAATCCCGCCAGGTCGGCATTGGCCTTGCCCCAGGTAAATAGCGACTCCCGAACTTCCTGGACATCGGCCGAAAGCTTGAACAGCCTCCGGAATCGGAAGACTTTGAACACAATGAACCCAATGATCAGGGTGGCCAGGAGAAAAGCGCCTACCCGCAGCAGCGTATACACCCACTGGGGCAATCCGGCGCCTTCCACGTCTTCCAGGTTTTCGTGGAAGCGACGCAACTGCTCCTGCGCCTCGTTCAGTCCGCTGAGATCGCCGCCACCCATTACCGTGGTGAGCCACTTGCCGAACACCACCAGGGCTTCGGCTATGTAGCCCAGTCCCAGCAGAATAGGTCTCAGAATCCATTCACCCACGTTGCCGATCAACCTGAGCAGCACCCGCGTAACATCATCCAGACCACCCATTCCGAGGCCCGAAATCAGCAGGGCCAGCAGCAGCACTGCCCCCACGGCGGCGCCGATGGGAATGAACCACTCCCGGGACATCATTTGTGCATCAGCCGATTCCGTGGAAAACCGGGCCAGGGACAGCCCAATGAGTCCCACAGCGAAGAACCCCAGGATGGTAAAGCCACCAACTATATCCGCCGGCACCAGGGTGTCCACGACTACAGCCACTATCACTACGGCCAGCGCCCACTGGAAGCCTGTCCTTACTGTCTCCAGGGAAACCTCGTCGTGGGCCAGGTTGGTGCCCCGCCACCAAAGCCCCACCAGGAAAACAAAGGACAGCGCCAGGGTAAAGGCAAGGTGAAGATCACCATATATCAGTCGCTCAATCGGAAAGAATCCCAATCCTGAGTTCAGGTTGGTCAGCACCAACAGGGAAAGGACACTGATGAACAGGCCAATCACGCCCCTGAGGTTCAGGGAGAAACGAATGGTCTGAATATAAAGCGAAAGGACGAAAGACCAGACCAGCGCAAGGAAGACCAGCCACAGCGGGAGGCGGGCATCGGCGGTGTTGGTCAGGGCCGTAAACATGGAGAAGGCCAGGTACGCGCCGGTCGCCTCCAGGAACAGGGCCGTGAGGGTTATTGCGCTAACTCGCCAAAACTGGCTCATCCCGTTCCACCGTTTCAACGTCCAAGGCTTCCAGGGCCCGGCCCAGGGAAATTACGGTTACGTCCGGCAACCGGAACTGGGGCCCACCGTCGCCCGAAAATAGAACTATCACCCGGTAACCCCTGCTCTGCATGTTGTAGATTTCGTTGGACAGCGCACGGGTTACCACCGAGGTGATTACGACAATAGTGGCCCCAGGCGGTATGGAAGACCGTTCATGCTGGAGGACGTCACTCAGAGATATTACCGAGTAGGGTCCCGCCATTGCCAGTGACTCCAGCACCTGCCCCAGCTGCAGGGAGGAACTGCTGAAGGGTACGCTGAGCCATTTGCCGGAATAGACTGCGACACCGTTGCTGATCAGGCCGAACTCATATCCCATCTGAGAGCAGCGGTCTGCCACGGAAGCCGCAACGGTAACCGCCCTTTCGAACAGGCGGCGGTTGCTCCCCTGCCAGGCAAACTCGCTGGTGGTGGCGTTAAGAGCTATCAGCACATCCAGGGATACCACCGGCTCAAACACCTTTGTCTGAAGCTGGGAACGCCTGGCCGTGGCCTTCCAGTCTATGTGCTTCATGGGGTCCTGGACACGATAGTCCCTGAGACCGAAAAACCTGCTGGGGTCCTGGTACAGGGGACGCCGGCTCCCGGTGTCTCCCAGGGGATGTTCGGTGGGAAGGATTAGCTCATTGAGGTCAATAATTCTGGGATACACCAGGATGTGGTCAACCCCTTCGATTCGGCTCTCCGCTGCGGTGAAACCGAAAATATCGCCGCTGCGGAGCCTCACCGGCCCTATCCGGTGGTAGCCCCTGGCAAGGCAGCGGAGGTTGTATTTCCAGGTAACCTGCTGGTAGGGCAGCAGTGAGGTCGTGATCCGGTGTTCCCGGTCCACCTCCATCCCTGTACCCCTCACCGTGGCCCCGGGCAAGTCCAGCTCCGGCGGAAAAACGTCGTGAATGTCCACCCATATCAGGGGTACGACCTTGTCGTTGACCAGGGTGACCGAATAGTCCACCGAGTCACCCACAAAGGCCCGGTTCCTGCCCAGGCTCCTCGAGTGACTCACCCGCTTGAAGGCAAAGCGGTCCCAGAACTTGGCCAATACCCACACTATCAGCACCAGGGAACCCACAATTAGCAGCAGCCCCTGGCTGGCAACCAGGCCGACGAAGAGCAGAATAGCGCTGGCAAAGAGCCAGAAATCGTTGAGCATTTCACTACCCACCGGGTTGGTTGGCAGCCGATTAGACCGGTACGGTTACCTGCTCCAGCACTTCCTTGATGATACCGTCGGCGGTGCGTTCTCGCAGCCTCGCCTGCGACTTGAGAATGATCCGGTGGCCCAGGGCGTAGGGGGCCAGTTCCTTGATTTCGTCAGGGGTAACATATTCCCGGCCACGCATTACCGCCAGGGCCTGGCTGCACCGGTAAAGCCCCATAGTCGCCCTGGGACTGGCGCCCAACTCCACCTCCGGGTGCTGGCGGGTGGCCTGGGCAATGCGGACCGTATAGTTCCGCAGCACCGGGTCTACGTAAACCCGCTGCGTCATGGCCTGGTATTGGACAACTTCGGGACCGGTAGCCACCGGCGTCAGGTCTGCCAGTGGGTTGGCATTTTCAAACCGGAGCAGCATTTCCTCTTCCTGCTCTTCCTCCGGATAGCCCACCTGCAACCTGATCAGGAACCGGTCTAACTGGGCCTCCGGCAGGGGGAAAGTGCCTTCAAGTTCAATGGGGTTCTGGGTAGCTATAACCACGAAAGGCGCCGGCAGAGCTATGGTGACCTCGTCTATGGTCAGCTGCTGCTCGCCCATAGCCTCCAACAGGGCCGACTGGGTCCTGGGCGTGGCGCGATTGATCTCATCGGCCAGGACAATTTGAGAAATGACCGGGCCGGGCCGGAACTCAAACTCCCCCGTCTTCTGGTTGTAAAAGTTCACCCCGGTGATGTCCGAGGGCATAAGGTCGGGGGTGAACTGGATACGACGAAAGGCGCAGTCCAGGGAGCCGGCCAGCGCCCTGGCCAGGGTGGTCTTTCCAATGCCCGGAACGTCTTCCACTAGGATGTGACCGCCACTAAGCACCGCAGCCAGGGTTAGCTCTACCGCGTCTTCCTTGCCTACCAACACACGTCCGATGTTCTCTCTCACCCTGGCGGCGGCCTGGGAGACCTGGTTGACCATTTCCGGGCTGATAATTGTCGCCACTATTTATTCAGGCCCTCAGCGCGAGCTTCTGTCCCGGGCTGCGTTTCTCTCACGTATTCTTCCGCCTCGCGCAAGTCCTTGAAGGAATCTACGCTGCGCCAGAACCGGTTGGACTTGAAAGCGGAAATCCGGCCTTGCGATGCCAGATCGGGAAAAGTGCTGACTTCATGGTCGCCCAGCTCCGGCATTAGCGGCCCCATTGCCCGGTCGAATACATACACACCCGCGTTGATCCAATGGGGTAACTCCACCTTCTCCCGAAACCCTACCACGTCGCTTTCCTGGTTCAAGTCCACCAGTCCGTAGGGACTCACCATGGGGACAACCTGGATCGTTGCCAGGTGGTCGGGGCTTGCCTCTTTCTTGCCCAAGTGAAAGTCCATCACCTCGTTCGGGTCCTGACCGGTAATAATGTCACCGTTCAGAACAATTACCGTCTCTTCCTCTTCGGGCACATGGGCCATGCCCATACGTATAGCCCCGCCCCTTCCCAGAGGGCGAGTTTCGACATTATAGGTGGGCTTTATTCCGAATTTGGACCCATCCCCAAAATACTCCCGCACCATTTCCCAACGGTAACCCACCAGGAAGATCACGTTAGTAACGCCGGCCTGCTTCAGCCACTCCACCTGGTACCAGAGAATGGGTTTGCCATCCAGCGGGACCAGAGGTTTGGGCAGGGTATCGGTCAGGGGGCGAAGCCGCTCTCCCTTGCCCCCAGCCAGAATCAAAGCATACATTGAAGGGCCTCTACGCCTGTAGTACCGGCACAGATTAGGATTAATGGTGCGGGCGCTTCCATCCGGAAACTACAGTAATATACCTGTGGCCCATTGGCAGGTCAAATGAGACTGCGGACAGATAGCAGTTCAGAGTTAGTGAGTCATCTTACCCACCAACGCGTCTCTCCGGCGCAGGCCCAAATCCAGCCAGGTAAATGGCTGGCATAGGCCAGGCGAAGCAAGGATTTCTGGCTGCCGGCTCTCGGGAGCATGGCGGGTCAAGCCAGGAGGGAAATCGCCTCAACTCTAAACAGCTATGACACCTGCCTCTTGATTCCTGCGGTAACCCATCCCTACCATACTTCCATGGACTGTTCCAACCATAACTCTGACAAGGTCAGATCGCCCTTCTCTTTCCGTCCTGGAGGCCGGGGCAAGAGCGCCGCATCGACTCAGGTCAGGACAATGGCCCAAAACGGCCCAAAACGGCCCGGAATGGCCCACTCGGACTACCCTTTTCCTATCTGGCCTGTGGCCCGAAAATGGGCCACAGGAGCGCCACCTGGCCCCTGTTTCAGATACGAAACGGCCCAGAATGGACCAAAATGGCACGGAAATAGAAAATTTGTCCTTTGTGGAAGCCCCGATGGCAGGCGGGAAGCCATTGGTTGGCCAATAGTTCCAGCCCTCGAAGCAGTGGTTGGATTTCCCTTTCCCAGGGAGCTTATGGCGGACAGCCCCAGGGAGATCGCAATATGGTTCGGGCAAAGCCGGTCAAACCGGGGCAAGCCCCAATCCGGTAAGACCAACACGAAACAGAAGACCCGAGACGGCCAGGATTCTGGATACCGGCTTTCGTCGGTATGATGGGTGGGGCGGGTAAGGCACTCCCCTCAACTCTGAACGTTTGCGCGGACGGTGCTGCCAGCCAGCCGGACACAACGACATTCAATCCGCGCCGAGTTCAGGCAGGTTGACCTGGTTCTGAATTGCATCTCCTGGTTATCGTGGCCTTGTGGCGAGTAATGCCTCGCTATTCGAGTGTAAGTGTATAGCTGATACTTTATAATTGATTGCAGGTACCAATTCTGGAAACAAGGCACATCAAAGGGGAGAAGCCAACGAAATGACCACTCAGAACCAATCGACACAAGACTATACGATGGGTTACAGCGAAGAGTTTCTTCAGATGCTGGAACGGAGAAACGCCGGCAACTGCGCCGCTTACCTGTTGCCCTTGCTTGAACCCGGCATGAAGCTGCTTGACCTGGGCTGTGGACCGGGAACCATCACCATGGGACTTGCCGAAGCCGTCAATCCAGGCGAAGTTCACGGTATAGACATGGAAGAGTCCCAGATCGGGCTGGCCCAGTCAGCGGCGGAAGCCAGCAACCACACTAACGCAATTTTCCATGTGGGCAATGCCCTCTCGCTGCCCTTCGAGGACGACTCTTTCGACGTGGTTCACGCCCACGCCGTCATCATGCATATTCCTGACACAACGGCCGCTCTGGCCGAAGCCATGAGAGTGCTGAAACCCGGCGGCATTCTCGCCACCCGTGACCTGATTGGCGAGTCAAGCTTTATCGAGCCGGGAACCGACGGCTTGCGGGAAGCCTGGGCCACCTTCACCAACCTGATGCGGGGCAACGGCGCTCATCCGGAAATTGGCAAGGAAATGAAGGGGGTCATGCTTAAGTCCGGTTTCACCGACATCCGGTGCTCTGCCTCTTTCGATAGCTACGGTACGCCGGAAGATCTGGCCTTCTACTACTCGTTCATAATTGACTGGTTCTTTTCGGAGCAGCTCATCGAAAGGGTTACCGGTCTGGGCATAGCCACTCGGGAGAAGTTCGATTTCTGGCGCAGTGAATTGGACAACTGGCAAACCTCTTCGGCGGCTTTCGGAGCGCTGGCTTTCGGGGAATGTGTGGGTCGCAAGCCATAGCTCGATAACACTTGATACGGCCCAGCAGGTCGGGGACCGGTCATTTCCGCCCATTCGTAAAGGCCATTAGGGGGAGGACCAGCGTCAAATTTCGCCCCGATCTCTTTTCACCGATCAGGCGACAATAGCCAGAAATCCAGTGCGGGCGGGCGGTACCATTCTCCTGATGGAAAAGGTGATTGAGAAAGGTCAAGTTGAAGAGAAGGAAACCGTGGCTGCCCGGCCTGGGTTCGAACCAGGGCTTACAGCTCCAAAGGCTGACGTGCTACCGCTACACCACCGGGCATTGACAATCAGGACCCATGCCAGTTAGCCCAACCGGATCCCAAGCAAAACAGGCTACCATTCTGGACTTCCGCCCTTCTTGAGTCAAGGTCAGGGCTCGAACCGCACAATGCTATAATTGCCCGGCGTAGGGGACTCAAGCCGGTCCCCCTCTTCGTCCTATATCCGGCAGCGCTGACAGGGGACATGCCATGACAAGGATTCGCGTAGCCCTTCTGCACCTTGCCCCAGTTACCAGCCAGGTGGCCGAGAATCGGGCGCTGGTGAAGCGGGCCACCCAGATGGCGGCCGACGCCGGCGCCAATTGGATTGTTACTCCTGAACTGTGCATCCCCGGTTACATGTTCATGAAGCAGATCGGTACCGACTGGATATTGCCCCAGCCCGACGCCTGGATGAATGAATATTGCCAGATGGTTCAGCGACTGGGGTTAACGGTATTCCTGTCCCACCCGGAACGTGACCCGCAGACGGACAAACTCTTCAATACGGCCTTCGTAATTGACCCTGCCGGCCGGATAGTGGGAAAGCATAGCAAGATCAAGGCCCTACGCGGCGCGGAAGGCTGGTCGACGGCAGGCACGGTTATCGAGCCGGTGGACTGCGACGGCATCAAGGTCGGCGTCATGGTCTGCGCCGACGCCTACAAGAATGAAGTGGCCCAGGAACTCAAGGACAAGGGCGCCCAGATCTACGTTTCTCCTGTCTCCTGGGGCCCCGGGCAGTGCGCCCCGGACGGCGAATGGGAACAGCGTTCCCTGGACAACGAGGTTCCAATAATCGTTTGCAACCGCTCGGGCCAGGAAGACGAAGAACTGGACTACCGGCAAGCTGAGAGCGTCGTCGCGAAGGACGGCCGGCGCCTTTTGGAAGCTACTTCAGACCGCTCGGTCATCCTCTGTTTCGACTGGGACCTCGACCGGATGACCAGCCTGTCCAGCGATTTCGACCGAATCTACCTCTAACCCTGCCCCAGGGCCAGAAAGCGTTCAAGGATTAGTGCTGCGGCCATGGCGTCCACGTCCCCCCTTCGCCTGGAAGGTTGGGCTCCCGAATCCCTCAGCAAGCCCTCGGCTTCCACGGAGGAGAACCGCTCGTCCATGGTGTGCACCGGCAAGTGAGTCCGCTTCCGCAGCTCCTTAACAAACCCCTCTGCCAGCTTCGCCTGGACACCGGACTCACCCGACAGGGAGTAAGGCATCCCCACAACTATCGCGCCTGCGCCCCGGTCCCGAACTGCTGCCAGCACCCGTTCCATGTCCTGGCGCAGGGTCTTTTTTTCTATATGGCCGGCCGGCACCACCGGAACACCTTCTTCACCGCCGACTGCCAGGCCAATCCGACGGTTCCCCAGGTCCAGGGCAAGGTACCGCATCCCTTCCAGTCTCCCTCCTCTACTGCCCTTCTCTGACTAGTTCCGTCACCCGGTGCAGGGCGTCCTCTAACTTGTCCGCCTGCCGGCCACCCGCCTGTGCCATTTCGGGCTGACCGCCTCCGCCTCCACCCATTATGCGAGCGGCATCGCGCACAATGTTGCCTGCGTGCAGCCCACGGTCTACCAGGTCGGGCGTAACCATCGTTACCATCAGTGGATTGCCATTGACCACCGCCCCCAGGCAGATTACAGCGCTGGAGAGGCGGGTCTTGATGAAGTCGCCCATCTCCCGCATGGCTTCTGCGCTGTTGGCGGAAGTACGTCCCGTCACCACCTTCACGCCGTCCACATCCTGTACACCTTCCAAAAGGACCTCGGCTTCGGATCTCAGGCTGCCTCTCTCAAGGGTTGCCAGTCGCCGCCGCAGTTCCTCCGTATCCTGTATGAACGTCTCCAGACGTGACTCCAGGTCCAGCACCGGAGTCTGAAGCCGGCGGGCCAGCGCCTCCAGCCTGGTGGCCTGTTCCACGAAGAGTTGCTCGGCGCCCCTCCCGGTGACGGCTTCAATGCGCCGCATGCCCCCACCGATTCCCGATTCGCCAAGGACAAACATGGTACCCACCTGCCCTGTCGCACCAACGTGGGTGCCGCCGCAGACTTCCACGCTAAAGGCATCGCCGTTGGACATCCGCACCACCCGGACGGTATCGCCATAACGGTCGCCGAAGAAGGCCAGGGCGCCGTCGCGAACCGCTTCGGCGTAAGTGCTTTCCTGCGTAGACACTTCAAGGTTGTCCCGTACTTTTGCATTCGCCATGTTCTGGACGGAAAGCTGCTCTTCCGGGGACAGGGGGCCCACGTGGCTGAAGTCAAACCGCAGCCGGTCAGGAGTAACGAGTGATCCGGCCTGCCTGACGTGGGGGCCCAGCACCGAACGCAGGGAAGCGTGCAACAGGTGGGTGCCGCTGTGGTTGCGGGCCGCATCCAGCCGACGAGATATGTCAACTCTCGCCGTCACCAACTCTCCCAGGGATATGTCGCCCGCCTCTACCACGCCCCGGTGCACTATAAGTCCGGCCACGGGACTCTGGGTATCTTCAACCCGCATTCTGCCATTGGCGCCCTCGATGATGCCCCGGTCTCCCACCTGTCCGCCACTTTCGGCGTAGAAGGGCGTGCCCTCCAGCAACACCTCTACATGCTGTCCCTGGGAAGCGTGACCCGCAGCCTCGTTGTCCACCAGCAAGGCCGCCACCAGCGTTTCCTGCGTCAGGTGCTGATACCCAACAAAGTGGGTAGCGGTAATTCCCAGGTTCTCATAGGCGGTCAGCATCTCCATCCCGCCGGTGAACCCCTGGGCCGAACGCGACTGCTCCCGTTGGGACTCCATCTCGGACTCGAAACCCTCGGTGTCCACGTCCAGCCCATTCTCGCGGGCAATTTCGGCGGTCAATTCCGGGGGAAAGCCGTAGGTGTCGTAAAGAACGAAGGCTTCCCGGCCGGTAACGGTTGCCGACCAGGACTGTATGGCAGCTATGGCGCTTGGCTGTCCGCCATTGGAGGCAGACAGGGACTCCACTAGGACCTCACCTGCCAGTTGAGCGCCCATGTTCTCCGACTCGTTGGCGCCCAAATGGTCATTGGGCAAAGCCCCCAACTTGTCAGCAGCGGCGGCTATCTGCCCGACATTCGCGGTAGTCTTTTCGCGATAAGCTACCATGCCACCGAGGATATCGTTGCCCCGCTCGAAAGTCCGGCCGAATCGTTCCTCCTCAAGGCCCACGACCCTAAGGATGAAATCATGATTCTCCGACAACTCTCCGTATACGGCGCCGAACCTTGCTAGAACCACCTCGGCCACTTGAGTCAGGAATGGCTGGGCCAGTCCCAGGCGGCGGCCATAGCGGATGGCCCGACGGATAACACGGCGTAATACGTAACCCCGGCCCTCGTTGCCTGGAACCACACCGTCTCCGATCAGAAAGGACGACGCCCGCGCGTGCTCTGCCACCACCCGGAGGGCGTAGTCAGTCTCCCGATCCTTGCCGTATGACTTGCCACTCAATTCGCAAGCCTTGTCAATGATGGGTCGGAACAGGTCGGTCTCGTAGACGTTCGGCTTGTTTTGCAGGACGGCAGCAGCCCGCTCCAGGCCCATGCCAGTGTCCACGCTTGGGGCGGGCAGGAGAGTGCGGTTTCGTTCCGGGTCTTGGTAGAACTGCATGAAGACCAGGTTCCACAACTCCACAAACCGCTCGCAGTCGCAGTTGGGATGGCAGCCCGGAATGTCCTGTACTTCTCCCGTATCCCGTTCCTTGCGGAATATGGCGGTCAACTGGTCGGGCGGGACCATGGGTCCACACCCCTTTTCCTCCCCACCGTCGTAATGGATTTCTGTGCAGGGCCCGGTGGGGCCTTCGGTGCCCGCCGGTCCCCACCAGTTATCGCTGTCGCCGTAGCGATAAATGCGTTCTTCGGGCACGCCGATGTTGTCTCGCCAAAGCTGGAATGCTTCGTCGTCATCCAGATGGATAGTTACGTATAGCCGATCAGGCGACAGGTCAAACAGCACTGTGACCAGTTCCCAGGCGAAGGAGATGGCGTTTTCCTTGAAATAATCTCCAATGCTGAAATTGCCCAGCATCTCAAAAAACGTCAGGTGCTTGTGGTCACCAACTTCGTCGATATCAGTTGTCCTGAAACTCTTCTGATAGCTGGTCAACCGGCGATTGGGAGGAGTCTGTTCACCCATAAAAAAGGGCTTGAAAGGAACCATTCCAGCGCTGGTAAAGAGCAGAGTGGGATCGCCCGCAGGAATAAGCGAAGCGCTGGGCATGTGTAGATGGTCTCTACCCTCAAAAAACCTGATATAAGAGTCCCTGATTTCGTCGCCGGTCATCAAAGTGGTTCACCTGCAGGATTGATAGAGATGTTGCTGACTGTCAGAAATCTGTTTTCAGGCCAGCAGTTCGGATTTTATGCCAGCCCCCCGGTAGCGTCAATTGCCCAACCCGGAAGCTCCCTTAGGTTACCGGCTAGGAATGACCGGCTCTCTATATTCCAGGTCACCCTTGCCATTCAGCCAAGCCTCCCGTCAGATTTCCTTCGCCGCTGCTTGGGGAGGCTATAGCAGTTCAGAAAATGGCTGCCACAATCCTTGACCCTTTTGTGGCACTGACTTTACAATTTAGATGCCCTTAACCATAGGGCTGTATGCAAGGCTAAAGGAGAAGCGCCGCAGTGAATAGAAGGAGGATTGAATGAACTCCAGCTTCATCGGGAAGATCGACAAGGCCAGAAAGTACGCTGAAGAACGGGAACGAGTCAGCATCAACAGTTTCCACGCCACCTTCGAGGGCAATCACAACACTTACCAGGTGAGTTTCGAATCCGGCGAATGGAAGTGCGAATGCCTGTTCTTTCACACCAGGGGTGTGTGCAGCCACATTATGGCCCTGCAGCGAATGCTCGATGACGTCTTGGCCCAGGGCGAAAAGGCTCAGGA
This sequence comes from Chloroflexota bacterium, assembly GCA_028874075.1. Lineage (GTDB taxonomy): Bacteria > Chloroflexota > Dehalococcoidia > Lucifugimonadales > UBA3495 > Bin22. The sequence continues at coordinate 28,342 of JAPPLU010000047.1, read as the reverse complement.
GGCCGTGGAAGCAAGCAGCAACTAAGCCGCGGCAGCCGCTGGAAGGACAGACTATTTCGGCAGCTAACCAATCCCTGCGAAAAACTGAGAAGCCGGGAGCATTGATGCTCCCGGCCGATTTCATTGCAAAGGAAAGGAATTCCCACTTAGAAATTTGTAAGAGCCAGGAGAGTCGGCCCCACGCCGGCCTGAACAACTGTGTTCGTCACTCCACGAATTCCCTTAAAACTAGGCAGGCGTTCTGACCGCCGAAACCGAAGGCGTTGGACAACGCCACATGTACCTCCCGGTTCCTGGCTTTGTTGGGCACGTAGTCCAGGTCGCAATCCGGGTCAGGGTTTTCGTAGTTGATAGTAGGGTGAATCTTGCCGGAGGCAATTGTGCCGAGGCACGCCGCAGCCTCCAGTGCCCCGGAGGCGCCCAAGGAATGGCCGATCATCGACTTGGTGGAGCTTATGGGAATCCGGTAAGCGTATTCACCAAACAGGCGCTTAATGGCTACCGTCTCAATTGCGTCGTTCAGTGGCGTGGAAGTACCGTGGGCATTTATGTAGTCCACTTCGTCAAGGGCAACGCCAGCGTCCGCAAGGGCCAACCGCATGGCCTCTGCCGCGCTGCTGCCGGTCTCTTCAGGCTGGACCAGGTGCCCGGCGTCTGCAGTACAGCCGAATCCGGCCAGCTCTGCCCGGATACAGGCTCCCCGAGCTAGAGCATGTTCCTCCGTTTCCAGCGCCAGGATAACCGATCCTTCGGCCGGCACAAAACCGTCCCGGTCGGCATCAAAGGGACGGCTGGCCCTTTGCGGTTCGTCATTCCGGGTACTCAGGGCACGCATCACTGCGAACCCGGCCAACCCCAAATGGCAGATACCGGCCTCAGCGCCGCCGGCAAAAATGACGTCCGCCTCTCCCCTCTGCAGCAAGCGCAGGGCTTCGCCGATGGCCTGGTTTGACGCTGCGCAAGCCGTCGTAGCAGTGGAGTTGTAGCCCCGGGCGCCCAAATAGTGGCTTAAGTTGGCCGCCGCCATGTTGGGCAGCACCATGGGAAAGAAGAAAGGAGACATGCGCATCCCTCCCCTGGCAGCCAGTACTCGGCAATTGTCTTCCAGTGTCGGGAAGCCGCCATTGCCATTACCGATCAATACCCCAACCCGGAAAGGATCCACCCATTCCAGGTCGAACCCGGCAGACTCTGCCGCCTGCAAGCCAGCCGCCACGGCCAACTGAGAAAACCGGGCCATGCGCCGGGCATCCCGAGCTCCCATATAGTCTTCGGGGTCAAAATCGGTAACCTCGCCGGCAATTTGGCAGGGATAATCGGTTGGGTCGCACAGAGTCATCGGGCCAACACCGGACTTGCCCGCAATAAGGTTGGCCCAGAAAGCTTCGGCCGATTGACCCAGCGGCGTTATGGCCCCGATCCCGGTAATTACAACCCTCTTCTTCTCCATAGGCAACTCTTGCCAAACTCCCATTATGCAAACTTTAAAAATCGAACTAGCTCCACGGCGGAGCAGAACCAGTCCATCCTCATCCCTTTAAGCACTTTAGTCGCCGGGTTAAGTTACCTCAGATCAGGAGGCAGCAGATCTGGATAAAGCTCCGGTTCAATTCCCAGCATTGCCTCCCTGGCCTCGGCCGCAACGAACAGGGAGCCCGTAGCCAGAATGAGGTCCTTCGGGTCAGCTTCCTCTCTGGCCAGTTCCAGGGCCCCGCAGACATCCTCTGTTTGACGGACCTCTTGTACGCCGTTTTCCCTCAAGAGGCCTGCCAGCGAAGCCGGCGCCAGGGACCGGGGATGCCGGGAACGGGTAGCTGTCACCATGTCCGAGTGCGGCGCCATAGCTTCCACCATTCCTTCGACACTCTTGTCCCGCGAAAAGCCGGCTACCACCAGAAGGCGTTCAAAGTCAAAATATTCCCGAAGCGACGACAGCATAGTCTCCATGGAGTAGACGTTGTGTGCCCCGTCGCAAACAACAAGTGGGTCCCGTGCCAGAACCTCCAGCCGGCACGGCCACTCTACCCGCATCAACCCCCCGGTAACATCCGGCTTGGTAATGGTGTATCCCTTTTCGGCGAGGGTCTCCGTTATAGCCACCGCCATGGCGACGTTTTCAAGCTGATGGCGTCCTAGGAGTGGCACTCTGGCCGAAATGCTGCCCTGTCGGCCGGCTATTCTTCCCTCTTGACCACCTCTAATGTGGCCTTGGAACGTCCAGGTAACGTCCCTGCCTACCAGTGTGACGGGAGCGCACTTCTCCTCGGCGGCTGCCAGTATAACTTCCAGCGCGCCGGGCCTCTGTGGGGCGACCACAACAGGGACACCGGGCTTGATTATTCCTGCCTTGTCGGCGGCAATCTCCTCCACCGTGTCGCCGAGGATAGCCATATGGTCCAGGCTTACGGAAGTAATAGCGCAGACTTCGGGTGCTACCACATTTGTGGCGTCCAGCCGGCCGCCAAGGCCCACTTCAATCGTCTGAAAGTCCACCTTTTCGTCGGCGAAGCAGCGGAAGGCCATAGCCGTTATAAATTCGAACAGCGTTACCGGACCCAAGTCCGTCTCCTGCCTCAACTCCGCTGCCACCGGAGCCAGACTCTCCACCAGCCCCGCAAACACTTCCTCCGATACCGGTTCGCCACTCAGCCGAATGCGTTCTCGAAAGGTGTGAAGATGGGGCGAGGAATAGAAGCCGGTACGGTAACCAGCAACACCCAGTATCGAGTTCACCATCGCCGCAGTGCTGCCCTTGCCTTTTGTACCAGCAATGTGGACAGTGCGTACCGACAGGTGGGGATTGCCCAGCTGGACAAGAAAAGCAGCAATTCGCTGCAAATCGTAGATCCGCTTCTGTCGAGGGAGAGAAGGCACCTGGCGCTCGTGGTCTACCAGGGACAAAAGGTAGTCCAAGGCCTCCCGATAATTTGTTAGCTGACCGCCGGATGCCATGGTTAATGATCCCTGATGTGGGTGGGCACTACCCCCATATTGATCTTCATGGCGTCCCTGAGGGTTACCTCATTGACAAAGTCTATGTTGCCCTCCATTGGTCTGGGCCTGAACCCGAAAGTCTGCTCCACCATGCCCAGTTCCGCCACATTTCTTACCCGCAGCATTTTTAGCATTTCGGCATTTATTGGCGGCCGCGACATGAAGAACTCCATCATTGCCACGTTGATTTTCATAATCCAGATTGGCACATGCACTTTGAGGCGCCGCCGATTCATGGTACGGGAAATGATGTCGACAATCTGGTTGTAACTGAGCTGATCCGGGCCTCCCAACTCCAGTGTGTGGCCGTGGAGGTCGTGGCGACTGAGTGAAAGAGCTATGCATTGGGCCAGGTCATCTACCCAGATTGGCTGCAACCGGTTGCGACCCCCGGCGATGACGGGGACCACCGGAAACAATCGCACCGCCGCCGCCAGCGAGTTTATAAACTCATCCCCTTCCCCAAAGATAAGCGATGGTCTGATTGTGATGTAGGTCAGTCCGCTGTTGATTACGGCCTGCTCCCCCTGCCATTTGCTTCTAAGATAGGGCAGGCTGGGATCGTTTACTGCGCCCACCGCGCTGATGTGGACAAACTGGCTTACACTTCCGGCGCCCTTCGCCGCTTCGAGCACCTGCTCAACGCCCAAATGATTAATGGCGTCGTAGGTAGCGCTTCCACTCTCCCGAATCACCGCCACCAGGTGAATAACCTGTTCCACGCCCTGGCAGGCGCTGGCAAGGGCATCGGCATTGTCGAGATCCCCATAGTAGACATCCACCGAGCCCCTTTCGAAAATCCGCTCGCGACCGGGAGTACGCACTAAACAGCGCACCTGGTAATTGTGCTCAATCAGTTTGTGAACTAACCGTCGGCCCAGGAAACCCGTTGACCCAGTCACCAACACCGTCATGACCTGCTCCAAAAAGGCAATTCATTCAATGTGACCCTGCCCTAGTGCGCAGGAACGCCGTTCTCTCTTCTATTATTGTAATATAAACTCCGGCGTGCCGCCCAACTCCCTCCGCTGAAACCGACAATAGATGGCACGCCCCAAACGACCGAAACCGCTCGAACGGTTCCCGCGGTGGAGGCCACTCCAAAGGGTGGAGATTATGACACATCCCCGACTTCACTTTGGCGCCAGCGCAGTGCTGGGCGCCCCTGAAATTGCTGCAGAGGCAGCCTGGTTGGAGAGCCTCGGATTCGAGTACATCTCCGTGGGTGAGCACTTTATGCGGGGAAGCCCCCCAGGGCCCACCCATGCTTCTTTGCCTCTCCTTGGCGTTGCCGCCGGCGCTACTGAGAAAATTCGGCTGCTTTCATCCGTTCTGCTGGCCCCCTTCTACCAACCCCTGGTGCTGGCCCGAATGACGGCCTCTCTGGATATAGCTTCCGGCGGCAGGCTTACCCTGGGCGTGGGCATTGGCGGCGAGTTTCCCATGGAGTTCGAGGCTGCCGGCCTGAACGTGCGGCAAAGGGGCCGCCGCACCGATGAGTGCCTTGACGCTCTCAGAAGTTTGTGGTCGGGTGAAGAGGTCTCTTTCAAAGGCCGCCATTTCTCTTTCGAGAATTGCTCGTTAAATCCTCCGCCCACCCAGGAGCCGCACCCTCCCATCTGGGTGGCCGGCCGACGGGATGCTGCGATGCGCCGGGCGGTACGGTTTGGCGATGGCTGGTTTCCCTATTTCTACAGCCCAGAGCGATACCGGGACAGCCTGGCGAAAATCACGGCCATGGCCGAAGAGGAAGACCGGGACCTTTCCATGTTCCAATGGGCGTATTTTCCGTACATTTCCATCTATCCCACGGAGCAAGAGGCTGCGGAGGCCGCCGCAGAGGCTCTTGGCGGCAGGTATCTATATGGCGGGGACTTTCTTAACATTGTCCGCAATTATTGCTTACTGGGCACGCCAGAAATGTGCGCCCGCCGACTGGAGGAATACATTGAAGCCGGAGCCAGGCACATAGTCTTCAGCGTTGCATGCCCCAGGGAAGACAGAATGCGTCACATTGAGGCAATAGCTTCTGAAATACTGCCCAAGTTTACCTAGCCGGCACTAAAATTTGGAATCGCAAAATCTCGTCAAGAAGTCAGACCGAATTCCTGAAGGCCGGTACGCTATCTCGCCGCCCAACATCATTGAACAAAACGTGGAAATACGATAATATCTTGTATCTGAATAATATATCGCGAACCCCTGCTGCCCAAGCACATTAAAGGTGAGGAAATGGCTACGACAGCGTCCAGGATCAAGCGGGTAGTAATGGTCCAGCCGGCTTCGGCCGGCGGCAACTTTGAATATATGGCAATCCCCAGGCAGGGCATGCTGTTCCTTTCTACCGCCTTGGGCCAGTGGGAAGATGGCCCCTTCCTTTATGAACGGGAAATCTGGTTCGAGGACCGCAGCGGATTAATGGATCCTGAAAAGGATCTGGAAGATGTGGACGTCCTGCTGGTGACCGCCCTTATCAACGAAGCCCCGCGCGCATACCAGCTTGCACGGTTGGCAAAGATGTACCATCCCGACCTGATTACCATCGGCGGCGGGCCCCAAATGAGCCCGCTGCCCGAGGAAGCCTTTGCCCTGGGTAACTTCGACGTAATCGTCCAAAGAGAGGGCGAGGACATTATTGCCCCCCTCTGCGACTTGATGCTGACCCATCCCGTGGGAAATCGGGAAGCCTACCTGGAAAAAGTACCTGGCATCAGCTACCGCAAGGACGGTCAGGTCATTCAGACTCGCCGGCAGGGCCTGGTGAATCCCGCCTTTGCAGAACTGCCCGACTACCGGTCCATCAAAGACCTATCCCCAGACCATCCCATGCCCGGTGGGGTATTGGAAACGGTACGGGGCTGCACCGAGAACTGCACATATTGCCAGGTAATTCAGCAGTTCCTGGGGTACCGGATGATCCCCCGGGAAACGGAAATCAAACGTCTCCACCAGTTGCAGGAACTGGCATCCGAGGGCCTGCTGCACACTTCCCGCAATGGCAGGTTCAATGTCTTCATTTCCGACGACTTGCACACCCCGCCCCTGAGAGCCGTCAAGTTCCGCAATGAGCGGTTGGAGCGCCTCAAGAACTGGAAGGGCCACACTGACAACATGTACATGATCTGCCAGGCCCGGGCGGAAATAGGTCAGGACCCAGAGTTGGCGACTGCCATGGCTGAAGCCAATATCAAAATGCTGTACTTGGGAGTTGAATCCAACAACGCCGAGAATCTGCTGGCGGTCAACAAACGCCAGGAACCGGGACAAATGGAACAGGACCTGCGCACGCTGAATGCCATGGAGTTCTCCGTCGTTGCAATGACCATTATCGGCCTCCCCTTCGACAGCGAAGAGGACATCATGAACCTGGCGGACTGGGTCACTCAGCATAGCAGGTACCAGACTGCCAACCTGTTGACGCCCCTGCCAGCCACCTCCAACTGGACGGAGCTCAAGCCTCTTAACGAATACGGCGAACTTCTCAAAGAAGGAGAGATCCGACCTTATCACCTTTACACGGGCCGACAGTTCGTCCACTACGACAAGCGGTGGACCATGCAGGAAAGCAGGGAACTCTTTGATCAGTACTCCGACAAGTTGGTCTCGATCGATAACCTGTACGGTCGCATCTTCCGCATCCTGCGGTCATACAAGCTACGGGTTGCGACTTCAGGCAACGAATTGGGCGACTCCATCAGCAGCCGCATTGCCGAGGCCTCCCACAACCTGCAGAGTCTCGCCGATCCGGTGTCCGTGGCTGGCAAAGAGTTTGGCCAGAACATATCCCAGCGCGTGGACGAACTGGCCGAAACTCTGCGCAGCATGTCTCAACCCTTGGCCAACGCCCAGCGCGAACTGATCGACAGCATTAATTTGAAGGTCAACGAGTTGACGGACTCCCTCAGGAGCATGTCGGATCCCGTGAGCGTGGGCAGCAAAGATCTGGCGGACAACGTATCCGCCAAGATCACCGAGATTTACGACGTGGTTAACCGTGTGGTAGTGGATTCTTCCGCCCGGCGCCGCCCAGTTAAGGAATAGTGGCAGGAGCGCCAGGGCTCTTCTGAAAGATCGAGACAGGCTTGCGAACCCAGCCAGAAGCTGGTTCCAGGCCTGTCGGTTGTTGTATGGAGTAAGCCCGCCCTGCCTTGACCGATTTCCTTTGGGCCCACATTAGACTCGCCTTGCGGAAATTCTCAAGGACAGTTAAATAGCTCGGCACACAGGCCAGTTTCAAGGCAAAGGACAAGATGAGCGAATCTGCGCAAAGGGTTTTTGTAACCGGTTTGGGAGTTATAAGTCCTTTGGGTCTTGACGTTCAGTCCACATGGAAAGCTATCGTAGCTGGCAAGTCAGGTATAGATTTTATCTCTGCCTTTGACACGAACGGTTTCGACACCACCTTCGCCGCCGAAGTAAGAGGCTTCGATCCCGAAGCCTACCTGGAACGCAAGGAAAGCCGCCGTATGGACCGGTTTGCGCAGTTCGCAGCCGTGGCCGCCCAGGAAGCCTGCCGCCACGCCGGAATAGACCTGGCCAGCGAAGACCCCTTCCGGGTTGGCGCAATTATCGGCAGCGGCATTGGCGGAATTCTCACCCTTTCCCAACAGTACGATGTGCTCCGCGATCGGGGCCCGCGACGGGTTACACCTTTCCTGATCCCCATGATGCTGGGAGACATGGCTTCAGCCCAGGTTTCTATGGTCACCGGGTCCATGGGCGCCAACTACTGCGTGGTATCATCCTGCTCCAGCGGCGCAGACGCCTTGGGCCAGGGATGGGAGATGATCCGGCGAGGCCAGGCGGACGTTGTTTTGGCCGGCGGCAGTGAAGCCCCCATAGTTCCCATAGCCGTGGCCGGGTTCAATTCCCTCAGGGCACTCTCCCGCTTCAATGAAGACCCTTCCCGGGCCAGCAGGCCCTTCAACCGCGATCGGGACGGTTTTGTGATGGGCGAGGGCTCCGCCGTTCTGGTACTGGAAAGCGGGGAACACTTGGCGCAGAGGGGTATAACACCCCTGGCAGAACTGCGGGGCTACGGCGCCACCTCCGACGCCCACCACCTCACCGAGCCAAATCCCACCGGCCGGAGCGCCGCCAATGCCATTGGCCTGGCCCTGAAAGCCGCAAATGTGGATGTTTCTGAAGTCGACTACCTCAACGCCCACGGTACTTCCACGCCACTTAACGACTGGCAGGAGACCAAGGCCATCAAGCTTGCCATGGGAGAGGAAGCCCACCGCGTTCCCATCAGCTCCACCAAGTCCATGACCGGTCACTTGTTGGGCGCCGGCGGTGCCCTGGAAGCTGCACTGTGTGTAAAGGCCATTCAGGATGACGCCATTCCTCCCACCATAAATCTGGTGGACCCGGACCCTGAATGCGATCTGGACTATACGCCGTTGACAGCCCGAGAAGCAAGAGTAAACGTAGCCATGAGTAACTCCTTCGGCTTTGGAGGGCACAATTCTGTCCTAGTCTTCACCGACCCATCCTGGGGCGGTTAACAGGGCATAAGTTCCATGTTCCGCCGTCCTCAACCTGACGAAGTGGAAGACCGACCCGTATTCACCAGGATGGAAAGGGTCGGGGGAGCAGTTGCCCACGCCGCCCCGTTGCTGTTCGGGGTACCCATGTTTCCTCTCTTGGGAAACGTAGGGTTCGCTTTGTTGCCCAGCCCCATCATCGCCTACATTATTTCCCGCGCCTTCCGGAACCAGCAGTCGGAATGGGGCGCGTTTCAGGGTATGCAGGCCACCATCGTACACTTGGTGCTCGTTGTCCTGGTTTTCGTGGCTTACTTCACCGGCGCCGGCGTGGAAGCAGGAGCGGTGCCATCCCAGGTAACTTTGGTGGCCTTTGTTTTGGCCTTCCTCCTCTTCCTATACACCCTTTGGGGCGCATGGGATACGGCATGGGGCTACGATTTCCGCTATATTTTCATCAGCAACTTCGTGGACCGGATTACCTCCGCCAACCTGGCCCGGCAGGAGTTGCGCCGCCGGCGCCGGGAAGCCCGCAGGAACAACGATCCACCAAGCCAGCCCCCATCAACTACCTCCAGCTAATGCCACTGACAGTTGCCGGTAGCGGTCTCAATGCCGCATGAGTTAGCCTGTCTCTGGTCTCTTGTGGGTTGATACGGTCTTCCCTGGCACTGGCAATCTCCACAATATCGATTTAATTACCTTCGCAAATGCCCCAAGAGCTTGACCGGCACGGAGCTGGTCCAGTTAAAGGTGGAATAACTGATAACGCAATGACAAAATGGAAGCTGAAGGAAGTAACAGAAAGAGATAGCGATCTTGGTTTAGTCGGCGGCGTTCCTCCGCCCCTGGATAGGGTGCTTGCTGCCCGTGGCATTGATACTGAGCAACAGCTGCGCCTATTCCTTAATCCCCCGCAACGATTGCCCTACTGCCCCATGCGCCTATCCGGCATGGAGGACGCCCTGTGCCGCCTAAGGCAAGCGACCAGGGTAGGAGTGGTGGGCGATTTCGACGTGGACGGCATATCTGGAACCGCCATTATGGTTGAAGGGCTGGCTGACTTTGGCATTGAAGCTATACCGTACCTTCCCCACCGGGTTGCCGAAGGTCACGGCCTGTCCGATGAGGCAGTCCACTTTCTGTCCGACAACGGCGTGGAGCTCATCCTAACCGTGGACTGCGGTGTTTCTTCAATACGGGAAGTAGAACTGGCTGGCTCTCTAGGTATCGACGTCATAATCACTGACCATCATGTTCCTCCGGCCGTGCTGCCCAGGGCGGCCGCAAATATCAACCCCGCAATGCCCGGCAGCGAATACCCCTTCCCTCACCTGTGCGGCGCAGGTCTGGCATACAAGCTGGTTCAGGGTTTATACCAGCTGATGGGACGACCGATGCCCCGCCATCTGCTGGAAATGGTCACCTTGGGGACCATCGCCGACATGGTCCCTTTGCTGGACGAGAACCGGTACCTGGTGAAGGAAGGACTGGCCCAGCTGTCTCAAACCCGGCGTCCGGGCCTGAAGGCGCTGTTCCGGCTGGCCAGGCTGGAAGAAAAACCTATAACCGCGGAAATCGTGGCCTTTCAGATTGCACCCCGGCTAAACGCTGCAGGTAGGATGGGCCACGCCATGGACAGTCTTCGTCTGCTTACAACCGAGAACCCCGACGAGGCCGAGACTCTGGCGGCCAAGCTGGAAGAACAAAACCGTGACCGCCAACAGTTGACCCGCCGCGCCTTCGATTCTGCCCGCTCCAGGGTAGAGAGCTTGACTGAGATTCCGCCCTTCATTCTAGTTGAAGACCCGGCTATAACTCCAGGCATCGCGGGGCTAGTTGCTGGGCAGCTTGCCAGGAAATACATGCGGCCGGCCGTTGCCCTGGCCCAGCTGGATGGCGATACTCTGCTGGCAAGCGGGCGCAGCATTCCCCAATTTAACCTCGTCCAAGCATTCGACGCCTGTGCCGACTTGTTAGAGCGGCACGGCGGACACGCCCAGGCAGCAGGTTTCACAATACATTCAAAAAATCTCGGGGAATTGAGGAACAGGCTGGCGGCGTTGGCCCAGGACGCTCTCGGGCAGCAGGAGATGGAAACCCTGCTTGAAATCGACGCCGAGGTCTCCCTGTCCGATTTAACATCCCACTTCCTGAAAGCGATGGCGGAATTAGAACCCTTCGGGGTTGGCAACCCTCGCCCTCTGTTTCTCTCCCGCAATCTGAGGCCGGTGAATCAGTGGCCAATTGGCAATGCTGAGCAGCACCTGAAACTAATGGTCAGCGAAGGCAGCCAGCAGTTTCCCGCCCTGATCTTCAATCGCGCCAAGGAATGGGCAGAGCAGACCGCTTTCGTAGACCTGGTTTTCACATTAAGCGAAGATACCTGGCAGGGAAGACGACAGGTGAGCTTGATGGTGGAGGATTTCCAGCCCGGCGGCGGTACGGGCTAAAGACTACTGGGGCACAGCCCCGCAGGGTAAGAACTTATGGCCTTTCCCAGGGGAAATTCTGCCAGGTGGCGTCCCTCAGGAAAAAGGGTTCAAATTCCAGAAAATAGTCTGCAGCAAAGCTGGTTGTATGCCGGGTGTAGAGTACGGCATATCTGACATCCATGCCATCATTGGGCGGCTGGCTGAAAATCTGACTCTGGATACGCTGGAAGGCGCTGCCGGTATCGTTGATCTCGTCAACTATGAGAATTCGTTGGTGACCGTCCAGCGTATCCAACAGTACATCGTTGTAGATGAAATAAATCGGACGGTCAAAGTAATGACACACATGAGTGGCGGGCACTAGTCCCCCACGCGCCACTGCCACTATCGCGTCGGGCCGCCAGCCATCCGGCGAGGAGGCGATCAGTTCGCACAGAGATTCCAGGCCCTGGCAGATTTCATCGTAACTCACCGGCCGCGCCGGCAAGCCACTGGCCCCGTTCCTATTCTGAGATTCCGTTGCTCCGTAAAAGTTCATTAGCTATGTGATTATTCCTCCACAGCCTCTGTCCGGCGCTGAGGAGATGCGGTACGTCCACGGTTTGGCCTGACGAACTGAGCCTTGTAGACCAACAGCGGCACCGCGATGAGTATCACTACCAGCGAAACTATCTGCGCCTCGTTTAGGGCGCCTCCAAAGTAGGTATTGGACTCCACCCGCAGGAAGCTGATAAAAAACCTGCCGATGGAATACAGGGCCCCATAGAGAACGAACACCATACCCTGGGGGCGCAGCCGATGCCGCAAGGGCCATATTACCGCAAAGATTATCAGGTCCATTATCAACTCGTACGCCACCGCCGGGTGGCTGGCGGCCCGGAAGGCGCCGGGACTTTCCAAGTGCGAATACACCACACCCCAGGGAAGGTCCGTAAATTTGGCCCAGTGCTCTCCGTTGATTATGTCCCCTAACCGGCCGATGGCCATGGCCAGCAGCAATGCGGGCGCCGCCACGTCTGCCAGGTGCCCGATGCGTGGCAGAGGAGCCCTTTCAGGTTCCCCGGCAAAGCGAAATAACTTGCCCCAGAGTCCCAGGAACCACTCAGAGTTTCTAATCAGGATGTAGGCAGAGCCACCAAAGAAGCCTCCAATAATGGCTCCGAATATCGCTATACCGCCCTGCCAAACCATCAGAATTCTCAGGGGGTCCGCGGAGTAAACACTCCAAAAATCAATCACATGGAGAATCCTGGCCCCAATGATCCCGCCGATGATGCACCACACTGATATAGACAACACTGCGTCGCCGTCTAGTCCTTCCCTGCGGCCCCAGCGGACCGTAAGGTAAACGGCCGCAGCCACCGCCACGAAAGTAAAGAACCCGTGCCACGAAAGCAGGAACGGCCCAAAATCAATAATGTAAGGACTGAAGGGAATGTTGATCGCGCCCAGAATGTTCATTAAATGTTTCTCTCAAGGGTAGGGAAGTGAATACTGTTCTATAAATCGGATACGCACACACCTGCGGCATTCTTGTGGGACCGACCCAGCGTGCGTACAAAATACGCCTGCGCCCCGTGGGGTTGCAAGGCCCGCAGAACTTCGGCATGTTCCCTTTCCGAAGAAGGAAGTAGAAACATGGCAGGTCCTGCCCCGGTCAGGTGGGGCCGCCGTCCACAGGCTTTGGTTACTGCATCAGAAATTCCCTGCAACCCAGGCAACTCCCGAAGCGCGATTTCCTGGAATACATTATAAAGAAGATCGTCGGCCCCAAGGCCTTCCATCAGGTTTTGCAGGCAACGCCGGGTTACGCCACCATCGCTATAGTCAGCTGGACCCAGGTAACCGTACATGCGGGCTGTCTTGGATGGAATGGTGGACTCGGGAAAAATCACGGTAGCGGGAACCCCTGTCTTGGCGGGAATAGGCTCTATGATATCACCCCGGCCACTGGCCAGCGCAGCCCCACCCCAAAAGAAGTATGGAACGTCCGAACCCAGCCGGGAGCCAATTTCCACCAGCCTTTCCAGGGGGAGGTTAAGGTCCCAAAGCCTGTCCAGCGCCAGCAAGGCCGCGGCCGCATTGCTGCTGCCTCCTCCCAGGCCCATTCCCACCGGAATTCGCTTTTTCAGAGAAATGTCTGCCAGCGGCAACCTCCCACAACTGGCGGACAGGGTGGTGGCGGCCTGCCACACCAGGTTGTCCTCTCCATCCAACGCCGGATAGTCGCACTTGACCCGCAGGGTAGAGGATGGAACAATCTCCAGGTCGTCAGCCAGGTCAATGCCCTGCATCACTGTCCTGACCTCGTGGTAGCCGTCTGGACGGCGTCCCAGAACCTCCAGGCACAGGTTCAGCTTTGCGTGAGCACGGACTAGCAACCCAACTCTCCAATCCCCCTAGCAACCATCTTTGCCAACCCAAACCCGGTAAACATCCAGCCACTCTCTCAGGGAAAGTGTACCTGCCCTCCTGGATCCGTCCACTCCGGCGATCTCAAGCATCTGGCTCGCCGGAGTTGAACCAATTCCCAGCCCGTGGCCCAGGGAATTATGAAGCTGCTTCCTTGGAGAGGAAAAACCTGCCCTCACCAGATTGAAAAAGCCTGGCGCTTCGGATTCAATCAGGGGAGGTTTAGCCAAGAGGTCGAGGCGTACTACTGCAGAAGTAACCTTAGGTGAGGGGCGGAAGGCAGTTGGTGGTACGCTGCACACCTTTTTGGCGGTGGCGTAAAACTGGACGGCAACGGAAAGGAGGGACATCTTCCCCGGTAAGGCGGTCATGCCTTCCGCCACTTCCCGCTGCACCATTACAACCATTGCAGAGGGAGGGTGGTTGGCTTCTAGGAAACTCCGGATGATGGGATTAGCTGCATAATAGGGCAGGTTAGCTACCACCTTGTATGACCTGTCTCCCACCATTTCCGACAAGTCAACCGTCCGTGCGTCCGCGCAAATCACGGAAAGGTTGGCCGGGTTGTCCAGTCGAACGGCTAGGGACTGCGCCAGGTCGCCGTCCATCTCTACTGCAACTACCCGCGCAACCTGGGGCAGCAGCCGGCGAGTTAATGCACCCTTTCCTGGGCCAATTTCCACTACCAGGTCTTCACTAGCAAGCTGTGCAGCACCCACTATCCTGGTCAAAATCCGGCTATCAACCAGAAAGTGCTGTCCCAGGTACTTGCGGGGACGGGCGGTGGGAAATGACAGAGCGGAAGATATGGCAGTCACAGCAAATAATGGAAACTCGGATAAGAGACCGCGCACCCCCCGTTGACGAAAACCCTATGGACATTTCCAGGGTTGCAACTCAGGCCAGGCTTTCCCACGGCACCCGCAGGGACCTGTTTACCGTTGCTTCCTCTCGGACCTGGCGGGGTTCACAAGCCTGCGCCGCGTGGGACCCGGCCATCAGCACTGCGCACCCTGAGAAGCGGTCCAACAGGCTTGGCCTAAGGGGGGAATTACACCCCGCTATAGCGGATTGCGGGTATAGGGCACCGCTAGCTCCCCGTCTAGCACGGTCTCCTGAACAATGGTAGGGTAGTCCCGCAGCACTGTCAAATACACTTTCTACCGCCGCATATCCCGGTCCAGGCGCTTTCACCGACTGGCAAGAAGATTCTGGCTTCGGAGCGGAATGCGTTTTCTTACGTGCGCGGAGTACGGTTTTTCGGCTCGAACAGAGCTTCGGTTTCGGCATGTCGCAGCCATTTCAGGAGTCTTGGAAGCGAATATGGTCAGCTCTCAAGGGCTTGTACGTTCACCTGTGAAATGCAACGGATGTTAAAATTAAGGAACGTCTGGTAGAGAGGGATGTCAACTAACCACGGGAGATCAACTGCTTGGATACAAGCGCGCATTGATGGTCTTCACTCCCACCTTTAAGTTACCCCTTAACAGAGGAAGGACCTTGTTCAGAGGTTTCCTGGAGCATTAGGCGATAACAATGCAAATCAAAAAAGCCGTAATACCCGCCGCGGGCTTGGGCACCCGGTTTCTGCCCATCACCAAGTCAGTTCCCAAGGAACTGCTCCCCATCCTGGACCGACCCATGCTTCAATACGTGGTGGAGGAAGCCGCCGAGGCAGGCGTGGAAGAAGTGATCATTGTAACCGCCCGGGGCAAGGAATCCATTGCAGCCTACTTTCATCCCAGGCCGGAACTGGAACAACGCCTGTCCGAGACGGGAGCCACCGAGTTGCTTGACTCAATTCGGCACGTTTCCAGCATGGCTGAAGTTTCATTTGTAATCCAGGAGCAGCCCCTGGGACTAGGCCACGCAGTGCTTACAGCCAGGGAGGCCGTGGGTGACGAGCCCTTCGTAGTGATCCTTCCTGACGACATCATAGACCACCAACCGGGGGTTATTTCCCAGATGCTGGAAGTTTCGGCCCAATACGAAGGCGGCGTCATCGCCGTTGAACAGGTACCGTGGGAAGTGATCCACAACTACGGGGTCGTAGATGCCGAAGACCGGGGGAATCGGACACATTTCGTCAAAGGGTTGGTTGAAAAGCCCGCCAGGGAAGATTCTCCATCGAACTTGAGCATCGTGGGCCGGTACATCTTGCCACCGGAAATTTTTGACTGCCTGGAGCAGACACCCCCTGGCACCAAGGGCGAAATTCAGCTTACCGACGGTATCCAGTTGCTTTTGGAAGAACGGGACGTCTTCGCCTACGAATTCCGGGGCACCCGGCACGACGGCGGCACACCCATGGGTCTGTTGCGTGCTTCCCTGGAATACGGGCTGACCCGGGAAGATACGCGGGACGCTGTGTCCGCGCTTATCACCGGTTTATCCACCAAAATGGCGGGTTCTTGATGGAAAGGCCACCCACCACTCAGACTTCCCACATTCCCAATAGCAATCGGCAGCAAGTCCTGTCTCACCGGATGTCGGAGCGCATTACCGCTGTCCTCTTGATTCTATACAGCATTGCCCAGGTCATAACTATAGTAACCAGGATTGCCAGCGGCACCGACCAACCGGATGCTCTCAGTTCCATTGCCATGATTTCGGCCAATCATTCCTGGTACATAGCCAGCAAGATTGCCAACATGATTGCGGCATTTCTGCTGCTGGCTGCCTCCGCCCTCATCTTTCAGGTCTTTCGCCCATTTGACCGGACATTGGCGCTATTGGCCGCAGTGCTGCTGGGGACCGCGGGCATATTCTGGCTGCATTCCAGCCTGGCAGGTATGGCGCTGGCCGAGGTTTCCGGAGCGCCGCTCCCCGAGACTGCGCTCCTGCCCGAAAATGTGCAGCAGTCGGCTTTCTTCGCCATAGAACCGGTTCGGGCAGTCGCCGGACGGGTGGGATTCACCGCGGCGGCCCTGGCCCTGGCCGCATGGAGCGCTCTGATAGTCTTCGCCGGGCCCTTGCCCCGCTGGCTTGGCTGGGCCGGCTGGGCAACCGCCGTCGCAATGCTCTTTATCTGGGACCCGGCAGCAGCGGCCATGCACCGGCTGGGCGGCGGGGCCCTGCTGATTTGGCTGCTGGTGGTGGCGGGGTTGCTTGCCTGGAAAGGCACAGCCTATTCAATTCCCTCAGAGAAAATCCCATAACTGGAGATGTTAATGTTTAACCTCTTGTTGACCCTCCATATCCTTTCCGCCATCTGGCTGATGGGCCACCAGATAAGCTCTGCCTTTTGGAAGGCGCGAGCCGACCGCTCAGGGAATCCCGAAACCGTCGCCACGACCGCCCAGGCGCTGGTGAGGTCGGACTTCACCTTCACCCTGCCGGGCATTGTCGTACTGCTGGGCACCGGAATCTGGATGGCCGGGCTGACCGGCTGGGACCGGTTTCAGGAGCTGTGGCTGGGGACTTCATTTGTCCTGGTGATAGTTATGGTCATAATATGGGTGGCCGTTCTCCTTCCCCAACAGCGGCGCATGGCACGATTTGCCGCCGAAACACTGGAAGGAGTAGACCAGGGCCGAAACTATCAGCGGGCGAGCAAACTCTGGAGCATGGCCGGCGGTGTCATGACATTGATCCCGGTGATAGTCTTGTTCCTGATGGTATTCAAGCCCTGATTCACAGCTCGCCCACTTGTTGGAGGACAAGATGACCACTGCCAGGGACCAACATCTGACCAACGTATCTGAAATACGATCGGCGCTGCTCCAGATTCTTGAAGGCATGGAAAACTGCCTGGATTGGCGCCCGGATGAAGAGTCTTGGTCTGCCCGGGAAGTTTTCACCCACATGCTCTACACGCCACCGGGCGGAGTACCCCAGATTCTGCAAGGGCTGTTGTCAGGAGAAGTGCACGAATACGACCTGTGGGCGGATCAGAAATACATGACCGACGAAGCAGCGGGCTGGACATTGGGGCAGGTAAAGGAGCACTTCAACAGTTACTTCGACAGCTTGGAGCAGCAACTGGCGGAACTGGACGATGCTACCCTGGCAGACACCACGGCCATCGTCCACCAGCGCAACCGCCACTGGGACGAACCGCGACCGGCTCAGTGGCTGGTTGAGCGGCTCTTCGCAGGCCACTGGCGCGAACACCTGGTCCAGTTGGAGGAGTTAAAAAGTGGGGCCCGAGGCTAGCACCGCAACACCAGCCGGCGAACGAGGGTAGCCGATTTTCCGGTTAGCTCTCGCCGCCGATTCCCAGGAGGCTCAGGAAGGCTTCCTGGGGCACTTCGACCCTGCCCACGCTCTTCATGCGCTTCTTGCCTTCCTTTTGCTTTTCCAGCAGCTTGCGCTTGCGAGTAATATCCCCGCCATAACATTTGGCCAGCACGTCCTTGCGCAGGGCCCGTACCGTCTCCCGGGCGATAATCCTGCTTCCGATGGCGGCCTGTATGGGTACCTCGAACAGCTGCCTCGGTATTGTGGTCCTCAGCTTTTCCACCAGCGCCCGTCCGTGGGGGACGGCCAGGTCTCGATGGACAATCATTGAAAGGGCTTCCACAGGCTGGTGGTTGATCAATATGTCCACTCTACTCAGCGGCTCGGCCCGGTAGCCCTCAAAGGTGTAGTCCAGCGACGCATAGCCCTGGGTTCGGGACTTCAGCTGGTTGTAAAAGTCTGCCAGCATCTCCGACAGCGGCATGGTGTATTCCATCACCACCCGGGTCTGCTCTTCCCTGGCCTCTGTGCCATCCTTCGCTGAAATGCCCTGGATGTACTCCATTCGCCTGAATTCGGACCGGCGGCCGTGCATCAGTTCCATAATGGCGCCAACGTGCCGGTTCGGGGCCACGATGGTAACGCCCAGTACAGGTTCCTGGATTTCCCTGATCTCGTGTGGCTGCGGCAGGCGGGAAGGATTGTCGATCCGGATTGTATCCCCATCCTGCAGGATAACCTGGTAGGCCACGCTGGGCGCGGTTACGATCAGGTCCAGGTCATACTCCCGCTCCAGGCGCTCCTGAATTATTTCCAGGTGCATCAGGCCCAGGAAGCCACACCGAAAGCCGAAGCCTAGGGCGCCACTGCTTTCCGGCTCCATGGTCAGAGATGCGTCGTTCAGTCTCAGCTTCTCCAGCGCCGCTCGCAAGCTGTTATATTCCTCCCCATCGGAGGGATATAGTCCTGCAAACACCATGGACTTCAGTTCCACGTAACCGGGCAGCGGTTCCGTCGCCGGACGGTTGGCGATGGTCAGGGTATCGCCGACGCTGCACTCTTGCACATCCTTGAAACCGGTCGCAATGTAGCCCACCTGGCCGGTGAACAGGGCGTCTACCGGAGTAGGGTGTGGAGCGAAGACGCCCACCTCCATGATTTCAGCCACTCGTCCCGAAGACATCACCAATATCTTGTCGTGCTTTGAAACCTTGCCGTCTTCCACTCGGACGTGTGCAATGATCCCCTTGTAGGTGTTGTACACCGAGTCAAACACCAGCGCTCGCATGGCGCCTTCTGTATCTCCTGACGGTGGTTGCAGGCGTTCGACCACGGCATCAAGAATGTCATTGGCCCCGGTACCCTCCTTCGCGGAGACGTACAGGATCTCATCCTCGCGGAAGCCGAATACCTGCTGAAGCTCGCCGGCCACTCGGTCGGGCTCCGCCTGGGGCAGGTCCACCTTGTTGACCACGGGAATAAGCTCCAGGTCATACTCCATGGCCAGCAGCGTATTGGCGATGGTCTGGGCCTCAATACCCTGGCTGGCATCCACCACCAGCAAGGCGCCCTCGCAAGCGGCCAGGGCACGGGAGACTTCGTAGCTGAAGTCCACGTGGCCTGGCGTATCAATCAGGTTGAGTTGATACAGCTGGCCGTCCCTTGCCTGGTGCTGCATGGCAACGGCCTTGCCCTTAATGGTGATGCCCCGTTCCCGCTCCAGTTCCATTTGGTCCATGAACTGGGCCTTCATCTCCTGGGGGCGGACGGTGCCTGTAATTTCCAGGAACCGGTCGGCAAGGGTGGACTTGCCATGGTCGATGTGGGCAATGATGCAGAAGTTACGGATAAATTGAGGATTCATAATTCAACAATAGTAACACGCTGCCAAGTCCGGTAACAATAACGTGGCGGCCCAAGGCAGGGAGGACGGCTAACCCACAAGAAAGGGCCGGCGATTTGCCGGCCCTCGATTCGAAGCTGTCTTTCCGGGGCTAGTAAGAGCCATACCCCGGCGACTGGATACAGGCGGCCCAGTGGTCGGGCTCTACCTCCCGCAGTTCGGGAATGACCTCCTGGCACCTGTCGACTGCTATGGGACAGCGCGGGTGGAACACGCAGCCACTGGGTGGATTCAACGGGCTGGGAACCTCGCCACTGAGCAGAATCCGTTCCCGCTGGGCATCGATCACCGGGTCGGGAATGGGCACAGCGGAAAGCAGCGCACGCGTGTACGGGTGCAGAGGGTTGGCGTAGATCTCGTTCCTGTCGGCGATCTCCACTATGTGCCCAAGGTACATTACCGCCACACGGTTGCTGATGTGCCGCACTACCGAAAGGTCGTGGGCAATAAACAGGTAAGTAAGATCGAACTGTTCTTGCAGGTCTTCCAGCAAGTTTACGATCTGGGCCTGAATGGACACGTCAAGCGCGGAAACAGGCTCGTCGCAAACTATAAAGGAAGGACCAACCGAGAGGGCCCTGGCCACGCCAATGCGTTGACGCTGTCCGCCACTGAACTCATGAGGGAAGCGGTCGGCCATGTATGGATTCAGGCCCACGTTATGCAGCAACTCGGCCACCCGATCCCGGTATTCCTCCTTGCTGTTCACCAGTCCGTGTACGATCAGCGGTTCACCGATAATGTTGCCGGCGGTCATTCGGGGGTTCAGAGAGCTGTACGGGTCCTGGAAGATTACCTGCATCTGGCGCCGCATCACCCGCATCTGCCGGGTAGACATGCCGGTCAGCTCTTGTCCCTCGAAAAGCACCTGGCCGCCGGTAGGCTTGTAAAGCTGCAGGATGCATCGGCCGGTGGTCGTCTTGCCGCATCCGCTTTCACCCACCAGACCCAGGGTCTCGCCCTTACGGACGAAGAAGCTCACGTCGTCCACCGCTTTGATCTGGGCAACCGCCCGCTGGAAGATGATCCCGGCAGTTACCGGGAAGTACATTTGAAGGTTTCTGACCTCGACCAGAACGTCGTTCTGGGAACTGGCCCCGTCGCCTCGCTGATCGGATTCAATCATGGTGGTCATATTCTCATACACTCCGCGGGCTAGTTATCGTCGTCTGGTTCCGAGTCGGCAGCCGCGCCGCCATTGGTGGAGGCTTCCAATTCGTCAGGGTCAACCAGGAAGTCCAGGGCGCCGGGCCCCAGCTCGTCGGACCTCCAGCAAGCAGACCAGTGACCTTCGTTGACCAGCATCAGCGGGGGCGAATCCGTTGCGCACTTGTCCACGGCCCACCGGCAACGGTCCCGGAAGGAACAGCCTACGGGCAAGTTGATTAGGTCGGGAGGTTGCCCCTCGATGGGGTCCAGCTTCGCCCGGCGGGGCAGATCCAACCGGGGAACGGACTTGAGCAAGCCCACAGTGTATGGGTGCCTGGGATTGCTGTAGACCTCCCGGGCCGTACCCCTCTCAATAATCTTGCCGGCGTACATTATGTTCATACGGTCGGCATATCGGGCCACTACGCCCAGGTTATGGGTAATGACGATCAGAGAAACGCCGAACTCGTTGGTCAGCGACTTCATCAACTCCAAGATCTGAGCCTGAATAGTCACGTCGAGCGCTGTGGTAGGCTCGTCCGCGATGATGAGCCTGGGGTTGCAACTGAGCGCCATGGCGATCATAACCCTCTGCCGCATGCCGCCGCTGAACTGGTGGGGGTACTGCTTCACCCGGCGTTCTGCGTCGGGGATGCCCACGCGGGCCAGCAAGTCAACAGACTCTAACCGCGCCTCTTCCCTGGACATTCCCCGGTGAAGTTGCAGGGTCTCGCTAAGTTGCCTTTCCAGGGTCAGCACCGGGTTGAGGGACGTCATGGGCTCCTGGAAGACCATGGACATTTTTGCGCCCCTGATGCGGCGCATGTCGTCCATATCAATCTTTAGAATGTCCTCGCCCTCGAACAGCAACTCGCCCGACACAATCTTGCCCGGCGGGTCCGGTATAAGGCGCATGAGCGACAGGGCGCTCACGCTCTTGCCGCAACCGCTTTCCCCAACAAGACCCAAAGTCTCGCCCTCTTCCACTTCGTAAGAAACGCCGTCTACTGCCTTAACGACACCCTCGAAGGTGAAGAAATGTGTCCTAAGGTCATTAACTTCCAGAAGCGTAGCCAACAGCCCTCCCCCCGGCGGCAAAGCTAGAACTTTTCGGTTATTGCGCCGGATTCAAGATAGTGGCCCGTCTTGGGGCCTTTTAGGGTCATCGGAGTGGTGGGGAAGGGGAGACTCGAACTCCCACGCTTTGCAGCACATGATCCTAAGTCATGCTCGTCTACCAATTCCGACACTCCCCCCAGACTGCAATTCCCTCTTTTCGCCATGTTTCTACTTTGGTGACCCGCCTCGGGGTCGAACCGAGAACCTACGGATTAAGAGTCCGTTGCTCTGCCAGTTGAGCTAGCGGGCCACAGGTACCCTTCCCAAAACCGCTACATTTCAGGTTGCAAAAGCCTATCAACAGTACCCAAACTTGTCAATAGAGCACCCTCGTCGCGACAGGCTGGCAAGCGAATACGAACCTGCCTGTCCGTCGACTCCGTCAGACCCCGTAATTGAGCCTGTCAATTAAGCTTTGAGGCAAGCCCGCCTGCCGCATCTTTTCCTGGGTGGCGGCGCGGTCGTACTCCACCCGGTGACGCTCCAGGGTACCGGCTGGGTCTCCCACATCCTTTATAAAGAGGGCATA
Organism: Chloroflexota bacterium; assembly: GCA_028874075.1. Taxonomy (GTDB): domain Bacteria; phylum Chloroflexota; class Dehalococcoidia; order Lucifugimonadales; family UBA3495; genus Bin22. Next base: position 6,136 of record JAPPLU010000047.1, on the reverse strand, counting down.
GCTGGGCCGGGGATCGTAGTCCCTGGGTTGACCCACACTGCCCGGGTTGGCAATCCATCGCCGCGGGTCCAGTGGGAACACCTCATCTTCGGTAAACTGTACGAAGAGTGGTCCCTCCCGGTTTTCCAGGCACAGGAAGGGCATGTGGGAATGCCCTACCAGACAATAGCTAGTTGTCAGTCTTCCAAAGGTACTGGCAGCAGCCTCTTCGTTCAGCAGGTATTCCCGCAGTGGCGACCGCAGACTACCGTGCACCAGGGTGAATTCGCCAGCCCTGGTTACTTCAGGCAATCCGCCAAGAAATTCCCGGTAGTCCTGCCCCAGCCTCCGTGCCGTCCAATCGGCGGCAAATGCTGCGGCATTATTGAAGTCGGCGCTTTCCCGCACGTCCAGGGCCGCCCGGTCGTGGTTTCCGGCCACGGCAACCAGCGGAAAACTCCTGAGCAGGTCCAGGCAGGCTTCGGGGTCCGGTCCGTAGCCAACCGAATCTCCCAGACACCACACCGTGTCAAAGCCTCCCCTCTCATTGGCGTCTGCGATTACCGCCTCCAGGGCCTCCAGGTTAGAGTGAATGTCCGAAACAATTAGAGCGCGCAACAGCAAAGACCTCTATGGCACGACATCTCATCCTGACAATTGCAGGAAGAATCAGACATACATGCCTTCCATTTGACACCCACCATTATAGCAACCAACCTGCGGGGCTTTCTCCGGTACCTTGGCTTGAAACTGGCAGCGGCCTTACGCATCAAATAGCCATATTCCCCTGTCAGTACTTTTGTCAGAGGCTACCCTTCATTTCCCTGGCACCTACCTCTTGCCCTCTAGCCTGACGTCCCACTATCCTGAGGCTGGGAACACTGAGAAACTCGCTCCATCCTGAGCCAATAAAAGAGGGCCCGCACCGCGGCATTGAAGATCTGCCTGACCGCCGAAGGACAGCCGGGAACTTGAAAATGGGTGATATTGAGTGGAATTGAGCGGGTTAATGAGTTTTTCTTACCGCAGCAAAGCTAAAATGTAGCTGGAGAACAACCTCCATTTGCACCCGGAATCCCCAATTTCGGCACATCTAAACACTTGGATCTTTCCTCAACCTTCCAAGGTTTGATTTTCATAATTGGTAGTAAAGGATTCAGATAAGAATTCCTTGAATGAGCAGGAGGAACAATGAACCGGCCCAAGCCACGAATTTCCATTGTAGCCACCGGCGGCAGCATCGCCGGAGTGGGACCCGACCGCATGGACTTTATTCTCTACCCGGAGCTTGGTGAGCACATCACCATTGAACAGTCCCTTGACCGAATTCCCGAAGCCTGGGACATTGCCGAAATTGTGGCGGAAGACCTGGTAAGCGTTGGCAGCACTGCCATCGGTCCGGAAGAGTGGCTGCGCCTGGCACAACGCATCAACTCACTACTTGAAAGCGATGACACTGAGGGGGTAGTTGTCACTCACGGTACCGCCACCCTGGAGGAAACGGCCTACTTTCTCCATCTGACCGTCAAGTCCCGCAAGCCTGTGGTAGTAACTGGGGCCATGCGCCCTCCTACCGCCCTGGGCACCGACGCTGACCTCAACCTGCTCGACGCAATACGGGTTGCTGCCAGCCCTGCCGGCACTGGCATGGGCGTACTGACGGTCCTGAACAACGAAATCCAGTGCGCCAGGGACGTAGTAAAGACCAACACCTTCCGGGTGGAAACCTTCAAACCCAACGAGTTGGGATTCCTGGGCTACGCGGATTCCGACGGTCAGGTTGTAATGTATCGCGCTCCCCTGCGCCGGCACACGACTGCCACCGAATTTGACGTTACCGGTATGGACTCGCTGCCCCGCGTTGACATTGTCTATTGCTATGCCGGTTCCGATGAACTCCTGGTAGACGCGGTACGAGCTAACCAGTCGGATGGGCTGGTCCTGGCCGGATTCGGAGGCGGCAGCTTTCCGCCCAAGGCAATCGAAGCGGCAGTAAAGGCGATAGAAGGAGGGATGCCAGTGGTGCTTGCCTCGCGTTCAATCAGCGGGCGGGTTGTAATGACGCCCCGGAAAGACGAACAAGGCTTCGTTGTGTCCGACAATCTACAACCGCAGAAAGCCAGGATTCTATTGATGCTGGCCTTGTGCAAAACCCATGACAGAGCGGAAATCCAGCGAATGTTCTCCGAATATTAGCCGTGCAAAATGATCCGGACTTTGCAAATGCATCCTTTCTGCAAGTGGTGGCAACAAACGTGTTGCCACCTTTGCCCAGGGTGTATAATCGGCCCAATCCCCCGACAAATCCGGCGAATCCGGCCATTGGATCACCCTTTGTCGAGTCAGTCTTGTAAAGGCAGGTGACGACTTTGGCAACAACTACAGCAGTCGCTCCCCCCACCGGTCAGGAGGGTCGCACTAAGAACTCGGTATTGGCTACCACTCTTATTGGAGCCCATGCCTTTGAGCACCTCTATGCCCACAGCATCCCGCTGCTGGCGCCCATCATTCTAGCCGACCTGGGGGTGAACGCTACCCTGGGGCTCCTGATTCCCGCGATACGTTCCATCTTTGGTGGTGTCAGCAGTACCGTGGGTGGGTTCTTCGTGGATCTGTACCACCACCGGGTGGCCTGGGTTCTGTCAATAAGCGCATTCAGCGTTGGCTTGGGCTATCTGTTGATGTCGGTTGCGCCCAGTTATGTATTGATACTGGCAGCCCTGTCGCTGGGTTCCATTGGAAGCGCCATGTGGCATCCGCCAGCGTTGGGTCTGCTTGCCAGGCGTTTCCCTGACCGTCGCGGCGAATTCATCTCCCTGCACAGGTCTATGGGCAGCATTGGCGACGCCGTCAGCCCCCTGGCGCTGGGAGCATTCCTGGGAGGAGTTATTGCCTGGGAAGGGCTCTTTTCCTGGGACCTGCCCTGGGGACCGGTCAATTGGCGTCTCATAGTTGGATTCAGCACAGTTATCATGTTCACCTCCAGTGTGATCATCCTCTTGTTGCTTAAGAATGCGGGAGGAGAAAAGCCGGAAGGCATAGACATCCGACAGAGGTTCAACACCAACTGGCAAGGAATGAAGGACGCCTTCCGGGGCACGGGAATGTGGGCGATTTTTACGGTCTCCGCGGTCAGGGGCATGGCAGACCGGTCTTACGTGTTCCTGGTCCCCCTTTACTTGGCCTACCTCCTGGAGAAAGATGGGTACCATGTACTGGACCCATACGTCGTAACGCTCTTGGCAGTCCACGTGGCGCTAATGGTCATTCCGGGAATTTTCTCGGGCCCGATCATAGGGGCGGTGTCGGACCGAATCGGCAGGAAGTTGATAATCGTTTTCGTCATGGCGCTTACCACGTTCCTGACCCTGGCAACGATCATGAGCACCCAGGTGGCTGGCGGTTATACTCCCCTGTTTACCATACTCATCGCCATTTATGGCACTTTCAATTTCTCCGTCAACAACCTGACCCAGGCTGCGGCAGCGGATATAGCGGTTGGACGGCGTCTGGAGTCATCATTCCTCGGTCTGATGTGGGGCAACAATACGCTGTTTGGCGCTATATCGGCCGTGCTAATTTTCTTTGCGGTGCAGTGGTTTGGCTGGGAACTCGGCTTCTACATCTCTGCCGCCATCTATTTCTTTGGGCTATTGATATCATTCCTGATCCCCAACCGGCCAAAGGAAATGCCGCAGGCGGCCTAGCGAAGGTCAGCTACGAGCGGGATTGCAGTAATCAGGGGCGGGGTATTGCCCGCCCCTGTTCTAATTGTTTGAACTTTATACCAATTCATCAAAAAGGTGTTGACAAGTATATCTCCACGTGATAATCTACCAATAGAGCAAGACGGGCATGAATGCCCAGACTGTTCCGAAAACGGTAAGGAGGTGGAAAGTGGTAAAGGTTTTCGAACTGTGCCATAAATGGATTTTCCCTTGTAACATCCCTGCCGGCTCGGAATGGGAAGGGTGACCCGGAAGGGATGCTCCACCACCGGCAGGGAGAATACAGAAAAAGTAAGTCTCGCGCAGATACCAAGTGAACCAACATCCTTGGTGAGCGACCTCAGGAAGGGTACGTCCGGTAAGTGTACCGGCAAGGCGAGACTACTAAGCGAAAGCAGGTCAGGGCCCGGTAGGCGTACCGGGCCCTGATTGTGTTTATCACAACTGGGGATCTTTTATTGATGAACTTTTATACCTAGCCCGATCTCTCCAGCGCCGCCCGGTACTGCTCCGGCGTATTCAGGTCCCAAAGCACTTCCTCAGCGCCCAGTTCGACCCGCAGTGTGCCTTCCTTGTGGCGCCGGACAACTTCGCGAATACCTTGAGTTTCCTCCCGAATGCCCTCCAGTTCCCCCAGCAGCGCCCCGTCAAAAGCCACCGGGTGCCCTCCCTTCCCCTCGAATGTGGGTATTGTAATGAGCGAGCCATTGCTTCGGTGTTGCTGAAGCAGATCTTTCACCGTCTCAGTACTGCGGGGTTGGTCAACATTCAACAGCAGGAGCAACTCCGGCGCCCGGCCTCCCAGCGCCGTAAGCCCCGCCTTTATTGACGTGGTCTTGCCGTGCAGGTAGTCGGGGTTTAGCGTCCACTCGACGTGGGACTTCCCATCCAGTTCCGGCCGCAACTCCTCATATCTGTGACCAAGTACCACCACGACCCGGTCGACGCCTCCATCTATAAGCGCTGAGACCTGGTGGGATATAAGGGTTTGGCCCTGCCAGGGCAGCAGGGCCTTCAGTTCACCCATTCTTCTGGACTCTCCCGCCGCCAGGAGGATCGCTACCGTTTCGGGCATATCAGCACCGTTCTCGCTGTTTGACGATTGGGTTCAGTCAGACTTCGATGGCGTCGTGGAACCGCTCCGCAACCCGGTCGATGTACCATTCATCCATCTGCATGGGACCACCCTTGCCCCCCCTCCTGACCATTATAATTTCGGACATGATGCTCACGGCCAGTTCTTCCGGCTGGAGCCCGCCAATATCCAACCCGATAGGCGCATGGACTTCCTTTAGACGTGCCAGCGGGACTCCCTGGTCCAACAGGCGGCGGTAAATCATCAGGTTCTTCCGCCGGCTGCCCATCAAGCCAATGTAGCGGGCCTTGGTCTTCAGCGCCGACTCCAGGGCCATATCGTCGAAACGGTGGCCTCGGGTGGCAACCACCACAAAGGTGTTAACGTTTATAGACAGGTCTTCTGACCAGCGGTCGTACTGGGTAACCACCGTTTGCTCGGCGTAGGGGAACCGTTCAGGATTCGAAAATTCGGGCCGGTCATCCACAATGAACACGCGGTAACCCAGCATGTTGGCCAGGTCTGCCGTGGCCTTGCCCACGTGACCGCCGCCTATGACCGTCAGGGTTGGAGGCGTTGTAAACCCTTCGACGAAAACTTCCATCCCTTCATCGGTGGTAAAGCTGTCGGTAGACCCCACGTCTGCCACTTGCCGGCAGGCCGCTACCGCCCGTTCATCCACTTCCCTGTTTCCGAGGGTGCCCACTACCGAACCATCCAAAAGCAGCATAAGCTTGGCGCCGAGATTAGGGTCTCCTTCCGGCACATTAACCACGGTGGCCAGGCCGACGGGATCGCCACCCTCGTAAGCGTCAATCAACCGCTGCCCTATGTCCAGAAAAGAGTCCGGCAAATACATGGGCTCCAGGTAGAAGTACATAGTGCCGCCGCAAACCAGCCCGTCCCTGGCGGCAATATCCTCATTCAGAAAATAATCCTTGAACTCAGGCCCGCTGTTGTTGCGCAGCATCTCCCTGGCGGCATACCAGATGTCCCCTTCCACACAGCCACCCCCCAGTGTACCCACACCGGTCCCGTCTTGCCTGACCAGCAGCATGGATCCTGCCTTTTGGGGCGTAGATCCCTTGGTGCGTACTACGGTGGCCAGAACACAGGGTTGCTGATCCTGAAGTTGCCTGACAGCTTCCTCGATGACCTCTTTCATGTTTGCGCCTCAATTCTCGGACGACGTTGTGAAGTGAATTATAGCTGAAGCGAATCGTTTCGATGCTGGCCCAAGCTTAACAAATTTTGGCCCCGCCAACAAATCACACTTAACAATAATGGTATCAACTCGTAGCAGGGTCTTTCGATTATTTGGGGAAAAGAAGAGGAGAGGAGTTAGGACAGAGGT